>CAJUAA010000019.1 GCA_910584205.1 uncultured Lachnospiraceae bacterium | reverse complement strand
GGCCTAAATGGGCATATCTATTTACTGCAAATCCAATCGGTGCTTAGTATAAAATAATTCCTATCAATTAATCCGCTCCCAGGTTATACCTGCCAAATAATTGTATCCAAATGGGTCATCCAAAAATCTCATGCGGACAATGATGTAAGCCAGCACAAAATCCAATACTACTCTTTCTCCAAAATCCCCATGACTCTCCATCCTTCATTGAAATTTTATTTCTATATTCTGTATTCTGTATTTTTATTACAATATATTTAATTATCCCCTGTATTCCTTTACTTATATGGATCTGTATACAGAAGCAATCCGACGCATTTCACATTTTTCTTCTTCTATTACCTCTATGTACCGTACCGTATTATTTCCAATTTATACCTGCTCTCCAACGTTTATATTTTTTCATTCCAGTCTGTACACTTCACTAAAAATAAAAGGAGGAACAGACGCCATGAAAATGGAATGTCATTCAGAAACCTATACGCATCATATGAGCACGAACTCATATATTATCTGTTTGAAAGAAAGGAGTAAAACAATATGAAACGTATATCCCCCATTTCCGTACCATTATCAGACAAGCGTCTGCTGAGTGTAGACGAGTTCCGAACCTACTGTGGCCTGGGACGTAATTCTTCTTTGAAATTAGCGGCAGAAGCACAATGCAGAATTTTTCAGGGAAGAAGATTACTGATTGACAGAATAAAATTTGATGAATGGTGCGCAAGAAATGCAGAATAAAAAACAGGAGGCATTATAAAATGGCAGTTGATAAGAATGGAAAACCATTGCCAAAAGGCATCACCTATCGCTCAAAAGAAAACCGATATATGGGACGCTTTATGTATCATAGCGAAGCATTTACAGTTTATGGAAAAACATTAAGAGAAACTCAGAAAAATTTAAATGATCTAAAATACAAAGTAGAAAATCATCTTTATTTTAAAGAATCTTCTGTCACCTTTAACGCATGGTTTGAGATCTGGATCAACGAATATAAAAAGCCAAGTGTAAAAGCTGGTACAGTCGAAGTTTACAAAAACAGTTATAAAGCATATATCAAAAACTGCTTTGGAATCAAACAGCTAAGAGATATTCGTACAGACCAGATACAATCGTTTTATAATCAAATGGCAAGACTGTATTCTCACAATACTCTGGAAATATGCAGAGCGATATTAAATGGAATGTACACTCAGGCATTCAGAAACGAAATGATTCAAAAAAATCCCGTTTCCAATGCCGTCCTTCCCAGAAACAATAAACGACAAAGTGCCAGTGTTATGTCAGAAGCAGAGCAGAAAATATTCCTTACCTATGCAAAAAATGCCCGATATTATCCCACCTATGAATTAGCCTTATCAACAGGCATGAGAAGCGGTGAATTACGAGGATTGCAATGGACAGATATTGATTTTCAGGCAAAAGTCATACATGTTACACATACTCTTCTGTATCGAGAGCATACATATGTTTTTGATTCACCTAAAACAGCTTCCAGTGAGCGGGATATACCCATGCTGGATAACGTGTATCGTCTGCTTAAAGAACATCAGAAAATACAGTGGAAAGAACGACTTGAACTGGGAAAAGAATGGAATCCTCCAAAAGAATTTGAAAATCTTGTTTTTACTAATCCAAAGGGAAATCCTATAGCTCGTGACAGATTAAAGAAAAGTATAGACCGGATACTCAAAAGTATACAGAGCGCTTATCCTTTATTCCCGCATATTACACCGCATACATTCCGGCATACTTTTGCTACCCGGAGTATCGAACGCGGAATACCACCCAAAGTACTGCAGACCATTTTGGGCCACAGCGATCTGGCTACTACCATGGATACCTATGCACATGTGCTATCAGGCACCAAAACCAGCGAAATGAAAAAGCTGGCTGAACTGTTTCCATAGGTGTTTGTGTCAATTTTGTGTCAGAACCGCTATTCCACACTTTTATATTCTGACAAAGAAACACCTGAAAGCCCAAAAATCCCTGTATTACCAACAAAATACCCCGCCCGCCGCACTGCTGCGGCGAACGGGGCGTTCTCAAGGGGAGGATAAGTATTCAATTTATCTTTGGTACAGTGATAGTATGACCGTTTTCCGCGGAAGTATACACGCATCATTCAACTTTTCATATTTTTTTCATTTCCGGACAAAAAAGACTTGTTATGTAGTTTTGAATACTATATAATGAATACAGAGGTGATAAGAATGACAATCGACCCCCAGGATATTCTAAACAGCATTCTTTCCAGTCTGGAAAGAATCGATTATATACGTCCCAGAGAAATTCCGGACATTGACCTTTATATGGATCAGGTGACGACCTTTATGGAAGAGCATCTGCATTCTTCCAAGCGCTATCCGGAGGACAAGATCCTGACCAAGACCATGATCAACAATTACGCGAAAAACCGGCTGATTCCGGCTCCGGAGAAGAAGAAGTATTCCAAGGAGCACATGCTGCTCCTGATTTATATTTATTATTATAAGGGGATTCTGTCCATCAGCGATATCCAGAGCCTGCTGGAGCCTCTGACGGATCGGTATTTCCATACGAAAGAACCCCTGAACATGCAGTCCATCTACGAGACCGTCTTCAGCCTGGAGAAAAGCCAAGTGGAAAAGATGAAGGAAGACGTCATCAAGAGCTATCAGATCGCATCCGATACGTTTCAGGACGCGCCGGAGGAAGAACAGCAGTTTCTGCACATTTTCTCCTTTATCTGCCTGCTGAGCTTCGACGTCTATGTGAAAAAACAGGTGATCGAAAAGCTGATCGACGGACTTCCCAGAAAGGAAGCCGGCAAAAAAAAGAAAGAATAAAAAAGAAGGAATAAGAAAAAAGCCGTACCGAGAGCATATCAGGCATATTGATCGTTCCCATACGGCTTTCATTTTATGCTTTTTCCTGATCCATCCTTCTGAACACCATGTCATAGCCGTCGTTCCCGTAATTCAGAGAACGGTTCACCCGGCTGATGGTCGCCGTGGAGGCGCCTGTCTTCTCGGCAATCTCCAGATAGGTTTTCTTCTCCCTCAGAAGCTTCGCCACCTCAAAACGCTGGGACAGCGACTGTATCTCGTTGATCGTACACACATCCTCAAAAAACGTATAGCACTCTTCCATCGTCTCAAGGCTTAAAATCGCATGGAACAGCCCGTCTGTTGCTTCGTTCCGAATCTTTTTACTCATATCTGCCCCCCTGTCTGCATCCTTTACTGCCCCCTGTATTTGTTGATAAAAGCATACAGCTTCGTTTTATCTGTATTGACCACCAGTTCTTCCGGAAAATCCGTCTCTTCAAGGAGCGGCAGAACAAAATCATGCCGCAGGATCTCCTGCGCGCAGTGAGCGTCGCTTCCTATAATCACCGGCACCCGGTATTTTTTACAGAGCCTCAGGATCTGAAGGTCATTCTCTCTGGCATTCTGGCGGAAGCCTCTGGGATTCAGTGAATTATTGTTGATCTCCAGGAGCGTATGGTACTCTCCCGCCGCCTGGACCACCGCCTCATAGTCCAAAGGAAACCGCCCGTCATCCGGATGCCCGATGATATTGATGTGGGGATTTTTCATGGCGTTGATCACGCAGGCCGTATTCCGCCGCCTGCTGCCGGGACAGATGCAGGGGCCGTGCAGGCTCGCGATGGCCACGTCCATATGCCCCAGATACGGCTCCGCCAGATCCACCGAACCGTCTTCATCCAGAATATTCAGTTCCACGCCCAGAAGCAGCTCCAGATCCCCGTACTGCCGTTCCACCACCTTCAGATTATGAAAATAAAAGTCGTGGCAGCTTCCAGGCATCCGCGGCGCATGCTCCGTAATCCCGTAGACCTCCAGCCCCTTCTCCTGCGCGGCATGGATCATCTCCGTCATCGTGTTGTACGCATGCCCGCTGGCAATGGTGTGCGTATGCACATCCAGTATATCTCTCATGTTCCCGCCTCTCTTCGCAGCAGCTCTTCCAGTTCTTTTTTCGCCTGCTCCTGGCTTTCCACCAGGATCCCGTGCATCCGAAGCTTTTCGGCCGTCTCCACGTTGGCAGGGGAATCGTCCAGAAAGACCGATTCTTCCGCTGCTATCCCGTACCGGTCAAACAGCTTCCGGTAGATCCCGGGGTCTGGCTTGATCATCCGCACGGCATAGGACATGATCCCGCCGTCCATCTCGTTCAGAAAAGACAGCTGGTCCGCCGCTTCCCGCTTCACACGGCCGGAAAAGTTCGACAGGTAATACACCCGATACCCTTCCGCCTTCAGAGAACGGACCCAGGAGGAGGAGCCGCTTCTTTCCCGCACCAGCGTGCTCAGGTCCGAGAACACCCTGCGGATCTGCTCCTCCATTCCGGGATCGTTGGCGATAAAACCGGCCAGCAGTTCTTCATCCGTCCAGACGCCCCGGTCCAGCTCATTCCACACCGGGCTCTGCATCATGGCCCTTCCGATCCTTTCGGCAGTCTCTCCTTCGTAGCCCATCCCTCTGATGTGATCCCGCCAGCAGTAATCGACCAGGACATTTCCGATATCAAATACAATCGTTCTGATCATGCCTGTCTCTTCCGAAAGATAATGTCGTCTCTTCCCGGCCCGTTGGATACCATGGTGATCGGGAATCCGATCTGTTCTTCAATAAATTCCACATATCTGCGGCAGTTTTCCGGAAGTTCCCCGTAGGTCCGGATGCCGCGGATGTCGCATTTCCAGCCCGGAAGCACCTCATAGACCGGCTTCGCCTTCTCCAGAAGGCCGGTAACCGGAAATTCCTTCGTTATTTTTCCGTCAATCTCATAGCCGATGCAGACCGGAATCTCATCCAGATATCCCAGCACATCCAGCACGGTAAATGCCACGTCGGTCGTTCCCTGCAGGCGGCATCCGTATCGGGAAGCCACGCAGTCGAACCATCCCATACGCCTGGGCCGTCCGGTCGTCGCGCCGTACTCTCCGCCGTCTCCGCCCCGATTGCGGAGCTCCTCCGCCTCTTTGCCGAAAATCTCGCTGACAAAGGCGCCGGCGCCCACGGAACTGGAGTAGGCCTTGCATACGGTGATGACCTGCCGGATCTCATAGGGCGGAATCCCCGCGCCGATGGCGCCGTACGCCGCCAGTGTGGACGACGAAGTCACCATGGGATAGATCCCGTGATCCGGGTCCTTCAGCGTGCCGAGCTGTCCCTCCAGCAGAACGTTCTTTCCTTCCTTAATGGCATCCCACAGATAAGAAGACACGTCGCACACATACGGCTCCACCATCTTCTTATAGCTCATAAGTTCCCCGTAGATCTCATCCACCGACAGAGCCGGCGCATGATAAAGATGCTCCAGAATCACATTTTTCTGAAGGATCACCCGCTCGATCTTCTCCCGAAGCAGTGATTCCTCCAGAAACAGCTCGCTGACCTGGAACCCGATCTTCGCATATTTATCCGAGTAGAACGGCGCGATTCCGGATTTGGTGGATCCAAAGGACTTGCCCGCCAGCCGCTCTTCCTCCAGTTTATCAAACAGAATATGATAAGACATGACCATCTGCGCACGGTCCGACACCAGGATCTTCGGCGTCGGTACGCCCCGGTCCACGATTCCCCGGATCTCCTCAAACAGTACCGGAATGTTCAGAGCAACGCCGTTTCCGATCACGCTGGTCGTGTGATCATAAAATACCCCGGACGGAAGGGTGTGCAGCGCAAATTTTCCATAGTTGTTTACGATCGTATGGCCTGCGTTGGCACCTCCCTGGAACCTGACGATAATGTCAGACTCTTTGCCGAGCATATCCGTGATCTTGCCCTTTCCTTCGTCGCCCCAGTTTGCTCCTACAACTGCTCTTACCATATCTTAATTCCTCCATTTCACAGGCAAAGCGCCTGTCTGTCCTGCGTGTTCCTGCGCGGCCCCATCAGGATCTTCCGACCGCACACACGGTATAGTATAGCTTAAAAAGGCAGTCAAGTAAAGCGCCGCATGCAAAAATTTCGATCATTTTCGATCTGAAATTTTGTTCAGAATGTCTCATCGCCGCCTATCCGAAATCAAACAGCGACAGCTGGTTGGATTCCGGAAGCCCCTCCAGGAGCCCCAGGTCCCCCATCAGGTCGATGACCGTCTTGCTCAGCTTACTCCGCTGGCGCAGATCGTCCCTGGAGAGAAACGTCCCCTGAGCCGCCGCTTCCACCAGCTGGTCCGCCGCCTTGTCCCCGAGGCCCTCGATGGTGGACAGCGCCGGCATCAGCTTTCCGTCCAGGATCTGGAACTTGTGCGCCTCCGCCCGGTAGATGTCCACCTTCATAAACTCATACCCGCGGGCGTACATCTCCTGCACGCTCTTCATATCCTTCAGCGTATCCTGTTCCTTTTTGGACAGCGTATCGCTCCTCCTTTTGTAGTCCGCCATATAGTATTCCAGACGCTCCCTGCCCTGGCACATGATCTCATAGCTGAATGCGGAAGCCCGGATGCTGAAGTACGCGGCGTAGTAGGCCAGGGGATAATTGATCTTGCAGTAGGCGATCCGCCACGCCATCATCACATAGGCGGCCGCGTGGGCCTTCGGAAACATATATTTGATTTTTTCGCATGACCAGATATACCAGTCGGGCACTCCGTGCTCCGTCATGGCCTGTTTCCATTCCTGCTTCAGCCCTTTTCCCTTGCGGACGCTTTCCATGATCGTAAAGGCCAGCTCGCTGTCCAGCCCCATGCCGATCAGATAGACCATAATGTCGTCCCTGGTACAGATGGCTGTGGAAATGGTCGCCTTTCCCTCCTGGATCAGCGTCTGGGCATTGCCCAGCCACACGTCCGTACCGTGCGCCAGCCCCGCGATCCGCACCAGGTCCGAGAAATGCGTCGGATGGGTGTCGATCAGCATCTGCATGGCAAATTCTGTGCCGAACTCCGGAATGCCAAGGGACCCCAGCTTCGTGCCCCCGATGTCCTCCGGTTTGATTCCCAGCGCTTCGGTGCTCTGAAACAGCGTCATGACCTGGGGGTCGTCCAGCGGGATCTCCGTGGCCTTGATGCCGGTCAGGTCCTCCAGCATACGGATCATGGTAGGATCATCATGCCCCAGAATGTCCAGCTTCAGCAGATTATGGTCGATGGAGTGATAATCAAAATGAGTCGTCACAATATCCGTCGTCGTATCGTTTGCCGGATGCTGCACCGGCGTAAAGGAGTAGATCGTCTCCCCGATGGGCAGCACGATGATTCCGCCCGGATGCTGGCCGGTGGTCCTCCGGATGCCCGTGCATCCCGCGACGATCCGGTCGATCTCGCAGTTCCTCTTACTGCTGCCCCGTTCCTCATAGTATCTTTTTACATAGCCGAACGCTGTCTTGTCCGCCAGCGTTCCGATGGTTCCCGCCCGGTAGGTCTGTCCGGCGCCGAAGATTACTTCCGTATATTTATGCGCCTTGGACTGATAGTCGCCGGAAAAGTTCAGGTCGATATCCGGCTCTTTATTGCCCTTGAACCCCAGGAACGTCTCAAAGGGAATGTCAAATCCCTCTTTCTTCAGCCTGGCGCCGCATTTGGGGCAGGACCGGTCCGGCATGTCGCAGCCCGCCATACCCGCGTATGTTTTCACTTCCTCCGAGTCAAAATCGCTGTAATGGCATTCCGGACAGATGTAGTGGGGGCTTAAGGGATTGACCTCCGTAATTCCCGCCATGGTCGCCACGAACGAAGACCCCACGGAACCCCGGGATCCCACCAGATAGCCGTCGTCGTTGGACTTCCACACCAGCTTCTGGGCGATGATGTACATGACCGCGAATCCATTGCCGATGATGGATTTCAGCTCCCTCTCCAGCCGCTCCGTCACCACCTCGGGAAGCTCCTTTCCGTAGATCTCCCACGCCTTCTGATAACAGATTTCCCGGAGGATCTTGTCCGAATCCGGAATCACCGGCGGGCATTTGTCCGGCCGCACCGGCGACAGATGCTCGCACATGTCCGAGATCCGGTTGGTATTGGTGATGACCACCTCTTCCGCCTTTTCACTGCCGAGAAACTCGAATTCCTTCAGCATCTCCTCCGTGGTCCGAAGGTACAGCGGCGCCTGCTGGTCCGCGTCCGCAAAGCCCTTGCCCGCCATGATGATCCTCCGGTACACCTCATCCTCCGGGTCCATAAAGTGCACGTCACAGGTTGCCGCCACCGGCTTGTTAAATTCTTCACCAAGTCGCACAATCTTACGGACATTTTCCCGGAGATCCTCCTCGGATGTGACCGGATTCTTCTCATCCCGCAGCATAAACGCATTGTTTCCCAGCGGCTGGATTTCCAGATAGTCATAAAATCCCACGATCCGGGCAATATCCTGTCTGGGCGCCCCCCGGAGGATCGCCTGATACAGCTCTCCCGCCTCGCAGGCGGAACCGACGATCAGCCCCTCCCGGTATTTCTGCAGTTCGCTTTTGGGAATCCGAGGGCGCCTTGCAAAATACTCCAGATGGGACATGGATACCAGCCGATACAGATTGACCCTTCCGATGTCATTTTTGGCCAGAATGATAATATGGTAGGTCGGCATCTTTTTGATGGCCGCCACGTTGGTCTTTCCCATCTCATTGACCGCATCCAGCGTCATGACGTCCCTGGCTTTGAACATCTCGATGAATCTGACAAAAATGTCCGCCGTGCACGCCGCGTCGTCCACCGCCCGGTGATGGTGGTCCAGAGGAATCCCCAGCGCCTTTGCCACATGGTCGAGCTTGAATTTGCTCAGGCTGGGGAGCAGGATCCGCGCCATGGCCACCGTGTCCCCCACAGTAAAGTCCGTCTCGATTCCCAGCCTCCTGCAGTTTTCCTCGATAAATCCCGCGTCAAAGGACGCGTTGTGAGCGATCAGCACACATCCCCCGCAGAACTTCAGGAATTCCGGCAGCACCTCCTCGATCGCCGGAGCGTCGATCACCATCTCGTCGCTGATGCCGGTCAGCTGTTCGATCTCAAAGGGGATCGGCTCCCGGGGGTTGACAAACGTACTGAACCGCTCCGTGATCCTGCCTTCCTCCACCTTCACCGCGCCGATCTCAATGATCCGGTGATTGACCGCGCTGAGCCCGGTGGTCTCCAGATCGAAGACCACGTAGGAGTCGTCCAGGCTCTGGCCCTTTTCGTTCTCCACGACCTCCTTCAGGTCGTCCACCAGATAGCCCTCCACTCCGTAGATAACCTTGAACTCTTCCTCCTTGCCGATGGTGTGGCTGGCCTCCGTAAACGCCTGCACGCATCCATGGTCGGTAATGGCAAGGGCCGGCATCCCCCAGGACTTCGCCCGCTTTAAAAGCGCGGAAGCGTCCGTCACCCCGTCCATGTCGCTCATCTTTGTATGGCAGTGCAGCTCTACCCTCTTTTTGTAGGCGTAATCCATGCGGGAAGTGGTGAAATCCGCGATCTTCTTGATGCCGGTGACCGAACTGATCGTCAGCTCGTGGTCAAAACGGTCCAGTGTCGTCATTCCTTTGATCTTCACAAAGGCCCCTTTCTGAAGCGGTTCCCGTATCTCCGGCAGCGCTTCATTCTTTGTGAACATTTTAACATGAATCGTATCGGTAAAATCCGTGACGGTCAGGGTGATGATCGTCCGCTCTCCGCGGATCTCCCGCTCCTCCATGTTCCGGATCTGGCCCCGGACGGTAACCTCGCCCATCTCCTCGACGACCTGATCCAGCGTAATGGGTTCGTCTTCAAAATCCCGCCCGTAGAGCACATCCGGATTGTC
This sequence comes from uncultured Lachnospiraceae bacterium, assembly GCA_910584205.1. Taxonomy (GTDB): domain Bacteria; phylum Bacillota; class Clostridia; order Lachnospirales; family Lachnospiraceae; genus Hominiventricola. Next base: position 64,297 of record CAJUAA010000019.1, on the reverse strand, counting down.
GCTTTTCCGGAATGTGAAGCTTCGTCCGCCTTCCGCGCCCCGGCGCTCCGGAAAACCGGCTCTTCTTCTGCCTCTGGCCTTTTCCTGCCCGCTATTCCCGCCGCCTTTTAAGACGGGGTCCTTCTCTTCCCGGTTCTCCGTCTGCTCCCCGTCCGGGACCTCTGCCTTCCGGGCCCTCTCCTTCCGCAGGTTCTCGCTCAGGAAGGTGATCTTCTGCTGGAATTCCGCTTCGTTCCTCTCCCGGCTCTCCGGATCGTCCAGGTCCAGATATTCCACGTCCACCTTTACCCGGAAACCGCAGCGCTCGTTGAACACCCGGTCCAGAATCCTCGCCAGGTCGTCCACGGCCTCTTTGTCGCAGATCCTGCTGGAAACGCCGAACCGGACGGTATCCTCCTCCTGGAAGTTCATCCTGGCGTGTTTCATGATACTGCGTTTGTAGGGGCTGTACCGTTCCAGCTCCATGAGGACGCTGTCCTCATAGACCGCCCACAGCTTCTCCGGCGTATACTGCCCGGACAGCAGGAATTTTTCAAAAATATGCACCCGCACCTTCCGGCAGCCGAAAATCTGCCGGCGGATCTGTTCCTCCAACTGAAAAAGCTGATTTTTGGCAATCAGCTTTTTACTGGTAAGATACACCCGGAACACATCCTGGTTCGGAGTCATGGACACTCTGGTTACGACGGTCTGTCCAAAGAGCGTACGCAGGCTCTCATCCACCTTCAGTGTCCGGAATACGTCAAAAAACGGTTTTTCATTCATGGTTCCAGTTCTCCAGCTCCTTTCGGAGCGCGTCCAGAAGCTCGCCCTCCGGCAGCTTCTTCACCACTTCTCCATGCCGGATCAGAAGTCCCTCGCCGACTCCTCCGGCAATGCCGATATCCGCTTCCCTTGCCTCTCCGGGACCGTTGACCACGCAGCCCATGACCGCTACTTTGATATCCAGCGGAAATTCCGCCGCCATGGTCTCCACCTGGTTGGCAAGGCTGATCAGGTCGATCTTCGTCCGCCCGCAGGTGGGGCATGACACCACCTCGATCCCGCCCTTTCTAAGGCCCAGCGTCCGGAGGATCAGCTTCGCCGACTTGATCTCCTCCACCGGATCGCCGGTGAGGGACACGCGGACCGTATCTCCGATCCCTTTGCTCAGGATCAGGCCAAGCCCCACTGCCGACTTGATGTTTCCGGAAAACAGCGTGCCCGCTTCCGTGATGCCCACATGGAGCGGATGGTCCGTCTGGTCCGCGATCAGCTCATGGGCCCTGGCGCACATCATCACGTCCGAGGATTTGATGCTGACGACCAGATTGTCGTATCCCAGGTCTTCGATGACCTTCACCTTGTCAAGGGCGCTCTCCACGATCCCCTCCGCCGTGACTCCGTGGTATTTTTCAATCAGTTCCTTCTCCAGAGAACCGCTGTTCACCCCCACGCGGATGGGGATGTTCCGTTCCCTTGCCGTATCGGTCACCGCCTTGATCCGCTCCCGGCTTCCGATGTTCCCCGGATTGATGCGAATCTTGTCCGCCCCGTTCTCCATGGCGGCAATGGCCATCCGGTAATCAAAATGAATGTCCGCCACCAGCGGAATCGTGATCCGCTCCCGGATCTCTTTCAGCGCCAGCGCCGCCTCCATGGTCGGCACGGTGCAGCGGACGATCTCGCAGCCCGCCCTGGCCAGCCGTTCAATCTGGGCAACGGTGGCCTCCACATCCTCCGTTCTTGTGTTGGTCATGGACTGGATCAGGATCGGGTTGCCCCCTCCGATGACCCGGTCGCCGATCTGCACGGTTTTTGTATGATCGCGATACATAGGCACGTCTCTCCTTTAATCAAAGCCTGCCCGGAGATTGTCCAGGCGTTTTTTCACACTGTATTTATTCACGCTCAGCACCAGCCCGATCTCCATCAGCAGGAATACGGTCGCCGTTCCTCCATAGCTGAAAAACGGCAGCGTCACGCCCGTGGTCGGAAACAGGTTCGTCACCACCATCAGGTTCAGGATCACCTGAAGCGCAATATGGGACATGACCCCGATGGAAAGCATGCGCCCGAACAGGTCTTCCGCTGTCTGGGAGATGGAATAGATCCGGTACAGCAGGTAGATGAACAGCAGGATAATCAGGCCTGCTCCGAAGATTCCCAGTTCCTCGCAGATGATGGCAAATATGTAGTCGTTATAGGGCTCCGGGATCTTGCCCAGCTTCTGAATGCTGTTCCCCAGTCCCTTTCCCCACAGGCCGCCGGAACCGATGGCGTAGAGCCCCTGAAGGGACTGGAACGCCTTGTCCTGCTCGTATTCATAGGGATACAGCCATGCGCGGACACGGACCAGCCGGAAATTTTCCTGCATCTGGATCGGGTCCAGATGGCTCACATAATACAATACGCCCGCCACCATGGCCGCCACCCCGGCCGCGCACAGGATGAACTTCCACTGCTCCGGATGTACCACATAGATCATGAAGACCGAGATTCCCAGCAGGATCGCCGCCGTACTCATGTTGTTGCTGATCTTCAGGATCATGGCCGATATGACCGCCGAGGGCAGGATCAGCTGGAGCATGGACTTCCAGCTTCTCAGATGATGCCTTCTCGCCACGATAAACGCCGCCATGAACACGATCATGATGAGCTTCACCGGCTCCGCCACCTGAAACTGCACCGGTCCGAACCTCAGCCATCTGGTGGCGCCCTTCACCGTAACGGCGATGGATTTCACCTTCAGAAGCAGCACCAGAATCACACAGACCGCGTAACCTGGAACGACCAGATAACTCCAGAAATGGTAGTTGATGCAGGACACCACGATCATCGCCGCCACTCCCAGAATACTGTAAATGATCTGGTTTTTCAGAAGATACATGGAATCGTAGTTATACGCCTTGCTCAGGCCCGCCGTATAGTAGCTGGCGCTGTAAATCATGATAAACCCGAACACCATGACAAAAAAGAGCACCACCATCAGATTGGTGTCCAGCCCCCGCAGGCTGAACTGGAAGAGTTTCTCTCTCCTTCTTTTCGCCATGCTCAGGCCCCCTGTCTCTCATACCTGCAGAAACGGTATTCCAGGTCAAAACAGGTCTTCTCCTCGCTTTCTCCCGTCAGAACCCATTCCGGCATCCGGCTGATATCCGGAAACCAGGCGTCCGCCTCATAGGCGTGATCGATCCGCGTCACATGCGCCACATCACAATAAGGGAGAAACTGCCGGTAAATGCTGTCCCCGCCGATGATATACACATCCTCCGAAGAATAATTCCGGATCTCTTCCAGAACCTCCTCGGGAGAATGCAGCACCACCGCTCCCTTTACCCGGTAATTCCGGTTTTTCGTCAGCACGATGTTCGTACGGTTTTTCAGCGGAAGCCCGCCCGGGAAGCTCTCCAGCGTCTTCCGGCCCATGACCACCACCCGGCCTTCCGTCTCATTTCTGAAAAATTTCATATCCTCGGGAATGCTCACCAGAAGTTTATTCCTGTAACCGATCCCCCAGTTTTTATCCACTGCCACAATTACGTTCATATTCTCCACCTTTTTTCCTGTTAAATATTTAACATTCCTGTTTCCGGCCTAGACTGCCACCGGAATATTTTTTATCTGGGGTCCCGTCCGATATCCCTCCACCTGAAGGTCCGCCGTCGTAAACGCATAGAAATCCGTCACCTCCGGATTCAGCGTGACCTTCGGGGCCGGATAACTCTCCCTTTGTATCAGTTCCCTTACAAGTTCCACATGCCGGTCATAGATATGGGCATCCGCGATCACATGCAGAAGCTCCCCCGGAATCATGCCGCTTACCTGCGCCACCATCATGAGCAGAATGGCATACTGGCATACATTCCAGTTGTTCGCCATCAGAACATCCTGAGAACGCTGGTTCAGCACCATGTTCAGAGTCAGACTGTCCTCCCCCCGGCCCTGCGTCACATTGTAGGTGACCCCATAGGCGCAGGGATAGAGCCGCATCTCGCTCAGATCCGCATGAACATACGTATTGGTCATGATCCGGCGGCTGAACGGATTGTTTTTCAGGTCATAGAGCACCCGGTCCATCTGATCCATCCTGCCTTCCTTGTAGGCATGTTTCACGCCGATCTGATAGCCGTAGGCTTTCCCGATGGACCCGTTCTCATCCGCCCACTCATCCCATATATGGCTGTTCAGGTCATGGATATCCGCTGATTTTTTCTGATAGATCCACAGAATCTCATCCATACAGCTTTTCAGCGCGGTTTTTCTCAGCGTCAGCGCCGGAAACTCCCTGCGGAGGTCATACCGGTTCACAATGCCAAAACGCTTGATCGTGTAGGCTGCAGTTCCGTCCTCCCACCTGGGGCGGACCTTCTCCCCTTCCGTACTGGTCCCGTTGTCCAGAATATCCCGGCACATATCGATAAACAGCTGATCTGCGTAACTCATACAAACTCCTTCCAGGGCCTGCACGGGCGGACCGCCGCAACACAGCGCGGATAAACCCGTGACCTCATGCTTCGTTTTCTCATTATATCCTATCTCGTCCCTTCGGTCAATGCTGTTCGAAGGCACCGCCGAACCTTCTCTTTTCCCGCTTTCCGGCAATTTCCCGACAGTTTTCCCGGCCCGCTGGGGACTTTCTTTGCATTGTATTTTATGGTACAATCAGCCACAGAAGAAAGGAGGCATTTACATGTATCAGATCACAGACTGGTGCCGTCATTTTATCAGCCTGCAGGTACGCCCCGGCGACCTGTGCATCGACGCCACCATGGGAAACGGCCGCGACACGGAGCTTTTATGCCGGCTGGCAGGCCCTCACGGAAAGGTTCTCGCCTTTGACATTCAGGAGGCGGCGCTTCAGAATACGAAAAAAAGGCTGCGGGAATCCGGCGTGCCGGATAATTACCGGCTCATCCTGGATTCCCACAGCCATATGCATCATTATGCCTCCGCCGGCAGCGTCAGCTGTATCACGTTCAATCTGGGATATCTGCCTGGCGGCGATCACGCCCTTGCCACAAAAGCGGACACCAGCCTCGACGCGCTGGAACAGTCCCTGACCCTCCTGAAGAAAGACGGCCTGATCAGCCTGTGTATCTACAGCGGCAAAGATACCGGCTTTGAAGAGCGGGATGCGCTCCTCCCCTTTTTGAAAAGCCTGGATCCCCGGAGTTATCTGGTCATCCTTTCCGCTTATTACAACCGGCCGGCACATCCCCCGATCCCGGTGCTCATCCGCAGGCTGTAAGGGTTACCCCCGGGCTCCTTCCGGCTCCAGCTCGGAAGTACAGTGCGGGCAGCGGGTCGCCTTGATGTCGATCACAGACATACAATAAGGGCAGGTTCTGGTGGTGGGCGCCTTCGGCTCCTCCTCCGGCTTTTTGATCACCTTGTCCTTTGCCGCGTTCAGAAGCTTCACAATACAGAAAACGACCAGCGCAATCAGCAGGAAATTGATGACCGCTGACAAAAAGGAACCGTATTTCAGTTCTGCCGCGTTCTCTCCGATCCCGAAGGATACGGACATTCCCGCAATGTCAAGTCCGCCGGTAATCAACGACAGCATAGGCATGAAGATATCGTTGACCAGCGAATTCACGATTGCCGTAAATGCACCGCCGATGATCACACCGACTGCCATATCCATCACATTTCCTCTGGAAATGAACTTCTTGAATTCATTAAAAAAGTTTTTCATTCAGTACCTCTCTCTTTTGTACGTTTCCTTTCGTACATGCAGACCGGAAGAATCACCCCTCCCGGTCTCTGGCTTCTTTGTAAATCAGACAGGCTCCGCTGTTAGGACATTTCTCATAACTGCAGTCAAACTCCGTCAGCTTCCGCGTCCCGTCCGGCTGCAGCTCATATTCACAGGCTACGGTTCTCGTCTCGTTGCTGCTCCTGCAGAAGCCGCTGATAAACGCTTCCTCGATCTCACCCATAGCTGCCTTTTCCTTTCTGCGCCTACATGCAGAGCGGATATTTCTCCGTCAATCCCTGGATCAGCGCCTTCGCTCTGGGAGCCGCAGACTCGCCTTCCTTTAGCATCATGGCGATGGCCTCCGCGATCGTCTCCATATCCTCTTCCTTCAGGCCCCGGCTGGTCACCGCCGCCGTTCCAAGACGAACGCCGCTGGTCACAAAGGCAGAACGGGGATCGTTGGGAATCGTATTCTTATTCGCCGTAATATTCGCCAGATCCAGCAGGTTCTCCGCATCCTTGCCCGAGATATCCAGGTTTGTCAGATCCATAAGCATCAGATGGTTGTCCGTACCGCCGGACACGATCCGGATCCCTCTGTCCATCAGCCCTTTGCAGAGCGCTTTGGCATTTTTCACGATGCCCCGCTGATATTCCTTATACGCCTCCGTCTGGCACTCCTTCAGGCAGACCGCCTTGGCCGCGATCACATGCATCAGAGGGCCGCCCTGGATGCCCGGGAATACCGCTTTGTTAAAGTTGAATTTTTTCGCGGTCTCCGCGTCGGACATAATCATGCCGCCTCTGGGACCGCGCAGGGTTTTGTGGGTCGTGGTCGTCGTCACATGCGCATAGGGGATCGGGCTTGGATGTACGCCCGCCGCCACAAGGCCGGCGATATGCGCGATATCCACCATGAGATACGCCCCCGCCTCATCCGCGATCTCGCGGAACCGTTTGAAATCAATCGTCCTTGCATAGGCGCTGGCGCCTGCCACGATCAGCTTCGGACGGCACTCCAGCGCGATACGGCGCACCTCGTCATAATCAATGAAGCCGTCGTCGTTGACGCCGTACTGGTGTACCTCAAAATATTTTCCGGACATATTGGCAGGACTTCCATGGGACAGATGCCCTCCGTGGGCCAGATTCATGCCCAGCACCCGGTCTCCCGGCTCCAGCATGGCAAAAAAGACCGCCATATTGGCCTGTGCGCCGGAATGAGGCTGTACGTTCACATATTCGCAGCCAAACACTTCTTTGGCTCTTGCGATGGCCAGGTCCTCCACCACATCGACACACTCGCAGCCTCCGTAATATCTCTTTCCGGAATATCCTTCCGCATACTTATTCGTCAACGGACTGCCCATGGCAGCCATTACCGCCTTGCTTACCCAGTTTTCTGAAGCGATCAGTTCGATATGGCTGTTCTGTCTTGCCATCTCATCTGTTATGGCAGCCGCCACCTCCGGGTCTACTGCTTTTACTTCATCCAATGAATACATAAGTTCCTCCTGTCATCGTCATCTGTTTTTCCCTCAAAGACATTTGTTTTTTTCACAACAAACACTTTAACATGGTTACTTCTATTTTTCAACATGAAAATAAAAAATATTCTTTCTTTCCATTCTGTTTTCTGCTATGATTAAAAAATCCATAGAAATATGCCGGCCGGAGCGCTCTGGCCGACGCGTGAAGCGAGGTGAATATTCGATTGTCAATCCCTGATCTTTTTCTGATCTATCTGCTTTTTATGAACATCCTCGGCTTTTCCCTCATGGGCGCGGACAAGCGAAAGGCCCGCAGGCGCCAGTGGCGGATTCCCGAGAAAACGCTGTTCCTGGCTTCCCTTCTGGGCGGTTCTGTGGGAACCCTGGCAGGAATGTATTTCTTTCATCACAAAACCAGGCACTGGTATTTCGTCGTGGGCATGCCCGCCATCCTGATCCTGCAGGCCGGCGCCGCCGTCTGGCTGTCCGTAATCCGATAAGTCCTCCGGGCTTTTACATGAAACCACGTCACGGCAGGCCCCGTTGTGCAAAGGAGCGTGAACAACATCGATATCAACTATGAGCTTTATAAGGTTTTCTATCATGTAGCTGTTTCCCTGAGCTTTTCCGAAGCTTCCAAGAAGCTCTACATCTCTCAGTCCGCGGTCAGCCAGTCCATTAAAGTTCTGGAAAAAAAGCTGAATCAGACGCTGTTCATCCGCAGCACCAAGAAGGTGCAGCTCACTCCCGAGGGTGAGATCCTGCTGCGCCATGTGGAGCCTGCCATGAACCTGATCAAGCGCGGGGAGGCACAGATTCTGGAAGCCCACAGCCTGGGCGGCGGACAGATCCGGATCGGCGCCAGCGACACCATCTGCCGGTATTTTCTCGTTCCCTACCTGAACCGTTTCCACAGGGAATATCCGAATATCCACATCAAAGTAACCAACCAGACCTCCATCAAATGCGTGGACCTGCTGGAAAGCGGTTCTGTGGATCTGATCTTTACCAATTATCCCAACTCCCGGCTGGGCCATGGGTTCCATATCCGGTATATCCGGGAATTTCACGACTGCTTTATCGCCAGCCGCAGATATTACAGAGAACTGGAAGAACGGTCCCTGTCTCTGAAGGAACTTCTGGACTATCCGATCCTCATGCTGGGCCGCAACAGCACCACCAGCGAGTTCGTCCACTCCATGTTCCAGCAGCATCAGCTGGATCTGGTACCGGAGATCGAATTAAGCTCCAACGACCTTCTGCTGGATCTGGCCAGCATCGGGCTCGGCATCGCCTTTGTCCCGGATTTCTGCGTCACCCAGAAACTCCATGAACTGTTCCCGATCCGCCTTTCCTCCGAACTTCCTTCCAGACAGCTTGCCATCGTTCACAACGAGCAGATCCCCATGAGCAGCGCCGCCAGGCAGTTCATGCACTATTTTGAATAGCCGCGCCCTGTGTTTCCGCCGGTGCCGGAATCTTCCAGACGGCTGCTTACGTCTCCTGCCGGTCCCGAGATTTTCTGAGGGTGCGCTTACGTCTCCTGCCGGTCCCAGAATTCCTGAAGGCAGCCGGAGACGGAATCGATCCTGCAGTATCCGTGCTGTTCCCATTCCCGCGGGAACAGCTTTCTGTATGCAGGGCTTTGGAAACGCTCGTCCAGCAGCAGGATCACGCCCCGGTCCTCGTCCGTCCTGATGACGCGGCCGGCCGCCTGCAGCACCTTGTTCATCCCCGGGTACTGATAGGCGTACGCAAAGCCGTCCATCCCCTTCCGGTCAAAATATTCCTTCACGATCTCCCGCTCCCTGCATACCTGAGGCAGTCCGGTCCCGATAACCAGTGCTCCGATCAGCCGGTCATTGGTCAGATCGATGCCCTCGGAAAAAATACCGCCCATCACACAGAATGCAGCCATGCTTTCTTCCCGGTCTTCTTCAAACCGTCCCAGAAAACGTTCCCGCTCTTCCTCATCCATACCGGCATCCTGCCGGACGCACAGCAGGCCCGTCTGCCCCGCACATCGGCTGTACACCGCCTCCAGCATCTGATAGGAAGGAAAAAACACCAGATAGTTGCCGATGCGGCTCTGGACCGTCCGGCAGATGTAAGCCGCCATCCGATCGTATTCCCGTTCTCCCCGCCTTGTATAACGGCTGCTCACATCCGTTCCCACCAGAAGCAGGCGCCGGTCCGTGTCAAAGGGCGACCGGGCGTAGACCGCATAGTCTTCGCTCTCTCCGGTCAGCAGGTCTTTATAATAGTACACGGGCAGCAGTGTCGCGGAGAAAAAGACCGTACTGATCCCCTTGTCCAGGCAGAGCCGCAGATTATCCGCCGGGCGCACACAGTACAGACGGACCGCAAACCTGCCCTCCCGGTCCAGTTCCGTATAGATCTCATAGTTTTCGTCCAGCCGTTCGCTGACCGCCAGAAAATCCCGCACCTGAAAATAAAAATCCGTCAGGCTTTCCCGAAGATCCTCCTGCAGCGGCCGTTCAAACAGCTTCTCCATCTCCGACATCAGGTGCATCAGATGCACGGTAAAACCGCCCACCTGCTTCAGCCTTTGAAAACCGCCTTCGCACTCCCGTTTCAGCGTGAGCAGATGCCGGTTGCACCGCTCCAGCGCCTGGCTCAGGCCGTCGTGTTTTCCCCGGACCAGCCTCCTGGCCTCCAGAAAGTCCTCCTTGACCAGCGCCGCGCTGTACATGGCCCTCCCCCGTTCCACCAGATTGTGCGCTTCATCCACCAGGAACAGATAGTCTCCCTTTATATTTTCTCCGAAAAACCGCTTCAAACATACGTTCGGATCAAACACATAATTATAATCGCAGATCAGCACATCCGCCCACAGGGACAGATCCAGATTCAGTTCAAAAGGGCAGACCCGGTACCTGTGCGCCTGAGCGAGGATCACCTCCCGGGTCATGGAATCCGGCCCACCGGTCCACAGATCATAAACCGCCTCGTTGATCCGGTCGAAATGCCCTCTGGCGTAGGGACAGTGGTCCGGATCGCACGCTGTCTCTTCACAGATACACAGCTTTTCCTTCGCGGTCAGAACGATGGATTTCACACAGGCCTGCTGTTCCCTCAGAAGCTCCAGCGCGTCCTTTGCCACTGTTCTGGTAATCGTCCTGGCGGTCAGGTAGAAGATCTTGTCGCTTAATCCCTCTCCCATGGACTTCAGAGCCGGAAACAGCACCGCCAGCGTCTTTCCCACCCCTGTGGGTGCCTGGATAAAGAGGCGTTTTTTCCGAAGGATTGACCGGTATACGCTGACGATCAGCTCCCTCTGGCCTTCCCGGTACTCGTAGGGGAATACCAGTCCCTGGAGGGACTTTTTTCTCCGTTCCTTCCATTGATATTCAAAGGACACCCATTTCTCATATTCCGCCATCAATCCGTCAAACCATTCGGAAAGCTCCTCCCATGTATGATCCCTGGTAAAATACCGCAGTTCCTCCGTGTCCAGATCCGCGTAGATCATACGGGTGCGTATGGCCTTTCTGTCATTCTGTTTTGCATAGATCCACGCATAGCACATGGCCTGCGCCAGATGGACCGGCGCCGCTTCCGTCATCAGGGAGATGTCCCTCCAGGTTCCCTTGATCTCGTCCACCGTCACCATGCCGTCTTCTTCCCAGATACCGTCCGCGCGGCCCTCCAGGCTGACGCACAGCTCCTTTAACTCCACCTGATGCTTCAGGCTCACTTCCGCATGATAGCCGGAGCCCATACGGCCCTGTATCTTCCGATGCAGCCTGCTTCCCGCCTGCATGGCATCCGTCTCCCGGCGCCCGCTGAACCGATTGTCCAGGTCTCCGCTCCTGAGCAGAAATTCCACCAGATTCCGAACGGAGATCCGGATCACTGCCTGTTTCATTCTGATTCCTCTTTTTCTTTCCTGTCATAACCTACATAATAACAATTCTCTTCCCGAAATGCAATGTGCCCGGTTTTCCCGTAAAGGGAAAAAGACAGTTCCTTTTGGGAACTGTCTTTAAAAGGGGGTATTTATAGGGTACAAAACATAGAAACTGGCTGATTCAGGCAACGGCATATCTCTGCAAAAAGCTTTCAAACTCCGGGTTCTCCCCATAGCACTTTACAGTCAGCACGTTGTTCAGGTCCATACTCATAACACCGAGAATGGATTTCGCGTCAATCAGAATTCTGTTGTAATTCAAATCAATGTCAAAGTCACATTCTGCTGCCGCTTTTACAAAGTCACTTACATCACTTACACTGAGTTTGATCTTCATCTCCCGCATTGTGGTCATGCTCCTCCATAAAATCAAAAATACTTCGGTTACAAATTGTGTTTGTCATTCTTGTCTTCATTATGCTGTTGTGACTTTTATTATACTCATCTTTTATTTTCTGTCAAATTTTCTGTCCCCGGACATGCCCTTTTATTTCTGTATAATCTGCATAATTTCCTGCAAATCGTTCCCTTTTATTTTTATAGAATAAGCCGATTCAGCCTCAAAAACAGCCGTTTTTTGTTCACATCCTTTTTATATTCTGCCCGGTTTTCCCCGTTTTCTTTTTTACAGTTTTTACATAATTTCAAAATTATGGCATACTTTTTCTTCCTCGGAACCGTCGGCAAATTCATTCATAAACAGACGGAATTTTTTCGGAAGAAACGACATCTGAAGCCGGTCGTTGGTCCGGGATTCGATCCCCACGGCCCTGTGAAAAATCTTCCAGAGCCGGTCGAAATACGGCTCCTCCTCCGACTCCTGCAGCCCGGAAAACGCCTCCTCCGCCTCCTCCAGAATGACCCAGCCCTTCCCGGCCGGATGGACCGCCGCCTTCCTGCACCGCCCGTCGTAGATCGCCCAGTCCTCCAGAGGAAGCCGGTCCGCAAAGTGGGGCGCGATCAGCGCCAGGATATCGGCCTCCGCTTCGATCCTGGAAAACAGCACGCCGTTCCTCATCTCCCGAAACCGCACGAATCCCATATACCGGTGCGCCATATGCCACGTTTTGCGCCGAAGCTCAAACACCAGGCGCACGTCCGGATGCGTCAGCATCCCGCTGACCTTCCGTCCGTCCGGCAGATGGAGTCCCACCACGATCATCCGGTAGATGGCGTCCGCTTTCCCGGTATGGGGGTATGCCGCGGCGTAAGCGATCATCTCGTACGCCTCCTCCCCCAGGCGCGTCTGTATGGTCCGAAGCACCTTTCCGGCTTTTGTAAGATCAGGCGCCACCTCCGTATACTCGCAGAACAGTTCCAGATCCTCATACTCTCCGGACCGGAGCCTCACATGCTCATGTCCCAGTCTGCTGGCCCAGGCATCGTAAACTCCCGTCAGGATGCCGGTCAGCGTATCCTCACACTGAAAAACGCGGATCATCGAATAATGACAGCTGCTCATACGCCGGCTCTTTCCTGACTCCCGGCGGCAGCTTCTCCTTTCCGTCCAGAATGTTCCGGAGGATATAATCCTCCGTGAGTTTTACCGGGTACATCTGTTTTCCGCCGCAGGTGATGAAATACACCGCTCTTTTGAGCACCACCCCCATCTTCTTCAGATTCCCGTAATCAAGCGTCCCCAGCTTTCTGGCCTTCACGATCCGTCCGGCGGACCGGTAACCGATCCCCGGCACCCGAAGCAGCGTATGGTAATCCGCCCGCATGACTTCCACCGGGAACCGGTCCAGATGCCGGAGCGCCCAGTCGCACTTGGGGTCCAGAAGCAGATTGAAATCCGGCTTCTCCTCCGACAGCAGCTCGTCGGTCTCGAACCCATAATACCGCAGAAGCCAGTCCGCCTGATAGAGCCTGTGTTCCCGAAGAAGCGGAGGGCCTCCCGGAAGCACGGGAAGAAGACTGTCCTCATTGACCCGCAGAAACGCCGAATAGAACACCCTCTTCAGCTCGTACGTTTTATACATGTGTTCCGCCACCTTCATAATCTGCCAGTCACTCTCCCCGGTGGCGCCGATGATCATCTGGGTGGACTGTCCCGCCGGAACAAACTTCGGCGCATGCCGGTAAAGGGCCAGCTCCTGTTTATTCTGAATCCGCATCTGACGCACCTGACGGATCGGGGCCATGAGTTTTGGACGCTGCTTCTGGGGCGCCAGCGCCCGGAGCCCTTCCGCCGTGGGCAGCTCCAGGTTCACGCTCATACGGTCCGCCAGATAACCGGTCCCCGCGATCAGCTCCGGGTCCGCCCCGGGAATGGCCTTCACATGGATATATCCCTGAAAATGGTATTCATGCCTCAGCTGATACAGCGTCTGGTACAGAAGCTCCATCGTATGGTTCGGGCTCTCCACAATGCCGGAGCTCAAAAACAGTCCTTCGATATAATTCCGCCGGTAAAAGCCCATGGTCAGGCTGCACACCTCCCCGGGCGTAAAGGAGGCCCGTGGCACGTCGTTGCTCCTGCGGTTGATGCAGTACCTGCAGTCAAAAATACATTCATTGGTAAACAGGATCTTCAAAAGAGAAATGCACCTGCCGTCCGCGCTGAAGCTGTGGCAGATCCCCGGAGTGATGCAGTTCCCGGTTCCTCTGCCATTATTCTCCCGCTCCACCCCGCTGGATGTACACGCCACGTCGTACTTCGCCGCGTCCGCCAGAATCTCCAGCTTCCGCGACAGATCCATCTGTTGTTCGATACGATACTCCATGATTCCCTCCATGCAGAACATTTGTTCTTTGCTTATTATATCGAACTCATGTTCTTTTGTAAAGAGGAATTTTTACCTGTCGTCCTCGTCGTACTCTTCTTCCAGCTTCCTGCGGCGGTATTTGACAAAGGTACCGGCAGCGGCAAGCGCGGCATATGTGATCAGGAACGTATTGACTCCGCTAATAAACAGCGGCTGTATCACATCCGAAACGCTCTCATACCAGCCATGCACAATCCCGTTGAGCAGGGCGATTCCCGATGCTGCAGCAGCCGCCAGCAAAGACCAGGCAAGATAGTATTTCCAGCCCGGACGGGTATTGTAATCGAAATGTCCCCCTGCCAGCTCTCCGATCAGGAGTCCTGCCGCCATGAGCAGAAAGACCGTCCACTCGCCCGCCACCTGACGAAACAGAGCGTCCATAAAGATCAGCTGAACAAGTATGCTGATCAGAAGCGCCCAAAAGGTAAACCAGTACATATAATGCTCGATCCGGAACATCTCCATCTGTTCCCTCTCATCTACTACTTTCTTCTTTGAAAACAATCTACCTAATCGTCTCATCTGAATCCTCCTCCCAGAATATGTCGTCCAGTGTCTTGTGCAGCGCCCTGCAGATATCCAGGCAGAGCCGCAGCGACGGGTTGAATCTCCCCGCTTCAATCATTCCTATGGTCTGTCTGGTCACTCCCACCAGTTCCGCCAGATCGCTCTGGGACAGATCCATGCCCGCCCGGGCCGCTTTTAATTTCAAATTTTTCAAAATAGCTCCTTTCCGTCTTTTGATAAGATGAGTATACGAAATAACCATTAAAATGTCAAGTATATATTGCATTATAATATGTATTACTTTTCATATTGCACAAAACTGTACGGAGCACATGCAATCCTACCCTTTGCGGGAATATACGCCATACAGAAAAAGAGACGCTTTTCACGTCTCTTTCTCTGTATAGCGGTAAACCTTTCGGCGGCCTAGCCTTCCAGATATTTCATAAAATGCTCTTTGTTCTCTCCTGCGGTCGTCGTGGGCCTGCCCAGATCCGCTCTGGCGCCGATGGCGCATTTAACTTCGATAAAGCTTAAGGCCTTCCGGTCCCTCGCCGCCTGGAGCTCCGCGTCCAGCGCTTCAAAGCTGTCCACGCATACGCTGTTCGGATAACCGCACGCCTTCGCCACCCCCGCAAGGTCGATGGTTCCGGCCGCCGTGGGCATGCCTCCCACCGTCTCATGGGCCTCGTTATTGATGACGATATGGATCAGATTGTCCGGACGGCTGGCGCCCAGGACCGCCATGGAGCCCATATGCATGAGCGCCGCCCCGTCCCCGTCCACGCACCAGATCCGCCGGTCCGGCTTCTGAGCCGCGATCCCGAAGGCGATGGAGGAACTGTGCCCCATGGAGCCCACAGTCAGGAAATCGTACTGATGCCCCTGGCCGGCGGCCTCCCGGATCTCGAAGAGCTCCCGGCTGGCCTTTCCGGTGGTGGACACGACCGGGTCCTCTCCGCTCACCCGGACAATATGTTCGATGATCTCCTCCCGAAGCATCCGGTATCCGTTCCGATACTCTGCTTTTCCGTCTAAAGCCAGAGCGCCCTTACGGATGACAAAAGCAACGCTTTTTCCTTTTCCAAGCACTGCCCGGAATCCGTCCATGGCCTCCTGCAGCGCTTCTTTCGTCGTATCCGTTCCCACGATGTACGTCCGGATATCCATATCTTCCAGAAGACGGACGGTCACCTCCCCCTGATAAATATGCTGGGGCTCATCGTGCACGCCCGGTTCTCCCCGCCAGCCGATCACAAAGATCACCGGAATCCCGTACACCTTCTCATTCAGCAGAGACGCCGCCGGATTGATGATATTTCCCTCGCCGGAATTCTGCATATAGACCACCGGCGCCTTTCCCGTGGCAAGATGATAGCCCGCCGCCAGCGCCGCGCAGTTTCCCTCATTGGCTCCGATCATGTGATGCTTCGGATCGATCCCATAGTGCAGCATCAGCCAGTCACAGAGCGCCTTCAGCTGGGAGTCCGGGACGCCGGCATAATAATCCGCTCCCAGAACCTCTGTAAATTCCTGAACCTTCATCCGCTCTCCTCCTCAGTCCTTCCGGAAAATCTGCCGGTACAGGTTCTCCAGCGTCTCCTCCGTCAGCAGCACCGGATGATTTTTCAGCCGGTCCGGATTGACGGACCGCTTCAGCATGTCCAGTTCTCCCTCATGGTTCATGACCGGAACCTTCAGGGACAGCTTCTCCAGCATGTCGTTGTATCTGTGGATCGACGCTTCCACATCGCCGCATTCCATCACCTGCGCCAGCTCTTCCAGCGTTTTTTGGAAATACGCCTCGCCTCTCGGATCGATACAGTCCGCCGTATGCTCCGCCATATACGGCCAGAGAACCTTTACGCAGAGCGCCGCTGCATGGCCGTGGGCCAGGCCGTAGAGTGTGGTCAGCTTATAGCACATGGCATGGCCCGCCGTCGTCTGGGTGAAATTGATGGCTTTTCCCGCCGTGTTGGACGCGCGCAGCATCCCCTCGTTGCCGGCCGGCTCATTGTCCAGATACGCGTCTATATACCGGAACACCTGCCGGATCGCCTCCGCCGCATAAGATTTGCTCTCTTCCGTGGCGTTCACGGACCAGTAGGATTCCAGGGCATGGCACAGGGCGTCCAGCATGGTGGCCTTCCTCTGGTATTCCGGAAGAGAATGCAAAAGCTCCGGGTCCAGGATGACGTATTCCGGAAGGATACTCGTATGATGCACCGACTGCTTGTTTCCCTCATAGTAGATGACCGCGAACCGCGTGGCCTCGCTTCCGGTCCCCGCCGTGGTGGGAACCGCCAGAATCGGCGTTGTATTTTCCACGGCCTCCTGTTTCAGATAATTTTCCTTCCGGTCCAGATTCCAGAACAGCTTGATGCATTTTGCCACATCCATGGCGCTCCCGCCTCCCGCAGCGACGATGAAGTCGCAGGACTTCCGAAGGAACACGTCCACCCCTTTCACCACCGATTCGTACCGGGGATTCGGTTCAAAATCCGAAAATTCCGTCAGCATGGCTCCCGCCGCCTCCGCCGCTTCCAGAATCCGCCCGTACAGCTTCTGCTTCCGGAACGAACCGCCGCACACCAGCAGGATGGACCGCGCCCCCTTTTCCCGAAACAGCTTCTCCAGTTCTCTGCTCTCTCCGCTCTGTATCATCTTACTCCTCCTCCGGTATCAGATTTATAATCTCTTTGATCGGCATACACAGGTCGTCGCATTCCTTTGCCCGATGATGCATGAGAATCGTCTTCGCCGCATTCTGCATGGCCGGGAAGCCGGTGCGGGTCAGCTGATTGGCGTAGATCACCGCATTGACGCCCCGGGACCGGAATTCCTCCTCCGTCACGGTGTTGAAGGAGGTGGGCACCACCACCACCGGCGACACCGGGTCTGTCTCCCGAAACCGCTTCACAAACTCAAAAATCTCGTCCGGCTCCTTTTTCCTGCTGTGGATCATGATTCCGTCGGCCCCGGCTTTCACATAGGCCGCCGCCCGGGCAAGGGCATCCTCCATTCCCCGCTCCAGAATCAGGCTTTCGATCCGGGCGATGATCATGAATTCTTTCGTCTTCTGCGCCCGCTTGCCCGCCATGATCTTGGCGCAGAAATTCTCAATGGAATCCTGTGTCTGAGCCACCTCCGTGCCGAACAGGGAATTTTTCTTAAGGCCGGTCTTGTCCTCTATGATCACCGCGGAGACGCCCATGCGCTCCAGCGACCGCACCGTATAGACAAAGTGCTCCGTCAGGCCGCCCGTATCGCCGTCGAAGATGATCGGCTTCGTAGTCACCTCCATAATGTCGTCGATGGTCCGAAACCGGGAGGTCATGTCCACCAGCTCGATGTCCGGCTTTCCCTTCGCCGTGGAATCGCACAGGGAACTGACCCACATGGCGTCAAACTGCCTTGCCTCTCCGTTTTCATATGTGACGGTTTTCTCCACAATCAGCCCTGTGATGCCGCTGTGCGCCTCCAGGGCGGTTACCAGCCCCTTCATCTCCATGGCCTTCCGAAGCCTCGCCCGGCGCACGTCCGGCAAAGACAGGTTGGTCCTGGCCCGCTCTTCCAGAGTCCGGTATTTTTCATCATCCGCATAGGGAAACTCCACCAGCCGTCCGCCGTAAGCGGACAGAACCGCCAGTACCTCTTCCCGGACCGGACGCTGGAAACCGGTCACCCAGTCGTCTCCATGTACCACGAAATCCGGGCGATACCGCTCCAGGTTTTCCCGGTAGCTGAGCGTCCTCTGCTCCACCACCCGGCTGACGCCGTTGATATTTTCAAACAATGCCTTCCGTTCCGCGAAAGGCAGAAGCGGAAACCGCTTATAGCTGATGACCGCCTCGTCGGACAGCACACCGATGATCAGCCTTCCCAGCCTGGCAGCCTTCCGAATGATCGCAATATGCCCGCTGTGGACCATGTCCGTGGAAAAACACATATAGACCGTGCGCTGCTCCACCCGGCGCAGTTTTTCACGCACGACCGCCAGATCCTCCGGATTGTCGATCTCCGCGCACAGCCCATCCTTTACATCCAGCGGGAGGATCCTGCACTCCTCTGACACTTCATTGAACGCGTTCTCCGCATAACAGTTCACCTTCCGGGATTCGCAGAAGGATTCGATCCGGGCAAGCCACACCGCCCAGTCCGCCTGTTTCAGCAGATACAGGGGCTGCGCCGCCATGGCGTCATTGAAATACTCAATCCCCACGCAGACGATGCGTCCGTCCCGGATCACCGCCTTGAAGTCCTTCTCCGGCAGCGGCAGCGTGGAACTGACCGTCATACAGCTTGTCCCGCTGGCAAGCACCGCGTCCATCACATGGTTCTCAAACACCAGATCCCCGTGCATGAGCAGAATGTCGTCGTCCCTCAGCGCCTCTCTGGCGCAGTAGATGGAATAAATATAGTTTGTCTCCTGATACAAAGGATTTTTTATAAATGTATAATGGAGCGGCAGTTCCAGACTACGGCAGTAGTTTACCAGCACGCTGTCAAACAGCCCCGTCGTCATGACTACCTCTCCGATCCCGGCGTCGGCGATCTGCCTGAGCTGGCGGCTCAATATGGTATCCTGCCCCGACACCTCCGTCATACATTTTGGATGTTCCGAGGTCAGCACGCCCATGCGGCTTCCCATACCGGAATTCAAGATCAAAGCCTTCATAAATGTCCTCCTGTCCATAACCGTACGACCATTCTATCACTCCGCGGACTCCCTGTCGAGGGGATTGCCGGAGAAAAGCTGCCGGTGGAAAAACCGCCGGTCATGCTCTGGACCGGTCGATCTTATTGCGGATCTCCTGCATCTGATAGTCCAGAAGCTCGATGGAATCCGCGCAGGCCCTCAGCTGTCCCACGATCTCGTCCGTATTGTCTACATGTTTCTTGTATTTCAGCTTATGCTCCAGGCTCGCCCAGAAATCCATGGCGATCGTACGGAACTGGACCTCTGCCTTAATGTATTTTTTCTCGCTGGACAGAAAGATCGGCACATCCAGAATCAAGTGAAGGCTCCGATAACCGTTTGGCTTGGGATTTTTGATATAATCCTTCTCACTCACCAGAACCATATCCTCCTGTCTGGTAAGCAGGCTCGCCAGACGGTAAATGTCATCCGGAAACGAACAGATCACACGGACTCCCGCCACATCATTCAGATTCTCCCGGATGCTCTCCACGGTAACCGGATATCCTTTCCGCTCCAGTTTCTCATAAATGCTGTCCGCCGATTTCAGACGGCTCTTGATGGATTCAAACGGATTGCGGTTATATTCCTGTGAAAATTCCGCGTTCAGGATCTTGAATCTGGTCTCCAGCTCCATGATGGCGGAACTGTATTCCGTCATCAGCCTGTTAAAGGGCTTTGCCTCCCTCAGCTTTTCCGCCTGCATCTGTATGATCCGATACTGCCGTTTCAGAGTCTCCGTCTGCACTTCCACTCTCTGCTCCAGCTGGTTTCTGCTGGCAAACAGTTCCATCGTATTGCGGACCCGGTTCCTGACAATGGAGCTCTCAAACGGCCTGTGGATAAAATCAGAAACCCCAAGCTCCAGGCACCGGTTCTCCACAACCGCCGTATTCTCGCTGCTTATGACCAGTACCGGGATTTTTTTCAGCCATCCTTTTTCTTTCATGGCCGCAATCACCGCAAACCCGTCCATTCCCGGCATATGCAGGTCCAGAAGCATCGCTCCTACCTTCTCTTTGGATTCCTGCAGCTTTTCCAGAGCCTGCTCCCCGTCCTCCGCCATCTCCACCGTATATTCATCCTTCAGTATCTCATGCAGCAGCTCCCGATTCAGTTCCGCATCGTCCACCACAAGTATCTTCTGCATATCCATCTCCCCATATCAAGCGGACCTCCCGCCTTCCCCAAAGCATGTCCGCCATATGTCTTCCTGTCCCGGACTGCGGATGATGATCCGTTTCCGTTCGATTGCCTCTATTGTAGCACAAAACCATTCAATATAGAAGGTTTTCCTGCAATCCGTTCCTGTTTTTGGCTGAGGTTTCGTCCCTGTCATGCTGCCAGTGGAAAATCGATCCCTTGCAGTTCCGAGCCGCATTTGGTATTTTCATATGGAAAATGTCTCATTCTGCGGATTCCAGGCGTCTAATATAATAGAAAGGAGGTTTTCCCATGAAAGAACAGGACGAACTGTTGGCAGAACTGTTCCGGCAGCACGGAGCTTCGATTTACCGCATGTGTTTTCTGTATCTGAAGGACCATCATCTGGCGGAAGACGCCGTATCCGAAACCTTTCTGAAAGCTTACCGGTCCCTGTCTTCCTTCCGCTGGGAATCGTCGGCAAAGACCTGGCTGGTCCGAATCGCCGTCAATGTGTGCAGAAGCCGGATCCGTTCTCCCTCATTTCGTGAGCAGGCACAGGCGCAGATTCCGGAACCGCACCGGCCGGACAGCACATCGGCGCAGCTGGAAGACCGGCTCTGGATCTGTCAGGAGATCATGGCGCTTCCCCGGAAATACCGGGAAGTAATTCTGCTGTATTATTATCAGGAATATACCGTAAAAGAGACCGCACGGCTGTTAAGGCTTCCCGCAACCACCGTCGCAGGACGGCTGAAGCGGGCAAAGGCGCTGCTGCGGACAGCATTGGAGGAGGAATATTTGGATGAGATTAAAAGAACAGATCGACCAGGAACTGAAGACGTGGTACCCCAGTGAACGCATTCTGACGGAGATTCTGGAACGGAAAACGCCCGGAAGGATTCCGGCATACCGCATTCTCCTGTGCGCGGCGCTGGGCGTCTGTCTGCTGGCATTTCCGGTTTCCGCCCACATGTTCGGCACGCTTCTGGAAACCACGCGCATTACGGACGAAAACCGGGCGCTTCTGAACGAACAGGATATCGCCGTTGCAGAAGAATGCCCGGCTGAAGCAGAGCAGCCGGAGACGCCGAAGCCTTTAATGGACGATCCGGAAAAGGTATCGGAAATGACAGGCGGCATCATTCAGCATATCGATGACGGCGCCTTCCTTCCTGATACTGTCTCCGTAATCCGGCTTTCTTCTGACGAAACCGACGGTTCGTGGACCATACCGGAACTGCTGACAGCCAATGGATTTACTACAATATTTGCGGATGCGGACGGGAACGGCTGGTATCTTCAAAAAGGTGAAACACTGACGCTTCACTGCCAGATCGGCAGGACGGCAGGAACGGAAGCAGCCGATCCTGCGGAACGGATGGAGATCGGATACATCAGAGACCATGTGTTTTATCAGGGAGAACTTTTCCGGGAAATCGGTTTTGACTATACGCTGACCGCGCCGGAGACCGGCACCTATTATCCATACTGCATCAACAGCACCGACGGCAGGATCTATATCCGCGGCGGTTTTGTCAATCGGCCATAATACAGGATGCAGAATCTTCTGATCTGTGGTAAACTGAAACCATACAATCTGTTTTGGTTTCTCATGGAAAGGAGTTTTTATGCCCGTTATCTGCGTTGCTGCCGGTATTCTCTGCCTTATTTATTTTATTGTGCTGCTTTTATACAGCGGCTTCACTTCCGCCTTTTACCTTGTATGGCTGCTGATGTCCGCGGGATTCCTGCTGTTGGGATGGCTGTTCCGAATCCGGTTTTTTCAGCATCTTCCGCTTCCGGTCCGCACGGGAATCCTGCTCTTTGTCTCTGTCTGTTTTCTCTTTTTCCTGGGCGTGGAGGGAATGATTCTGAAAGGCGCTCTTACCATACCCGGAGAAGCTCAGGATTATGTCATTGTCCTGGGCGCTCATGTGCGTGCTTCGGGACCCAGCCGGGCGCTGGCCCTCAGGCTTGACCGGGCATATGAGTATGCCCTGGAAAATCCAGACACCATCATCATCGTCTCAGGCGGCCAGGGCAGCAACGAACCCTGTACAGAAAGTTCCGCCATGAAACAGTACCTTCTGGAAAAAGGGATTGCGGATGAACGGGTCCTGGAAGAGCCAAAATCTACAAACACCCGCGAGAACCTGATCTTTTCCGGCGAAATGATCCCCGAAGGCACTTCGGTCGGTATCATCAGCAACGGATTTCATATCTGCCGCGCCCTGCACCTGGCTGAGACGCTGGGCTATGAGAATGCCAGCGGCATTCCCGCGAAAAGCGATCTGGCCACCCAGCCCACCAATCTGCTGCGGGAGTTTTTCGCGGTCGTGAAGGATTTCTGGCTTGTCCGGTAGCATCCTTCTATGTTCGGCTTTTTTATTTCTTTTGTTGTTTTTTCTTCTGCTGTATGTACAAAAACAATGGACATTTCGTCTTCTTCATGATATAATATTGCCTGCAGCTACTTGTACATAAAGTCAGCAATCATTACGAAAGGAGTGTCTTATGACAGACAGTGAAAAACTTGATCTGCTTCTGGCTGAAATGCTGGGGATGAAGGATGAAATGCACGGAATGAAGGCGGACATTCAGGGCCTGAAAGGGGATGTCCAGGGCCTGAAAGGGGATGTCCAGGGCCTGAAAGGGGATGTCCAGGGCCTGAAGGACGACATGCTGATCATGAAGGCGGACATCCAGGGCCTGAAAGAGGATGTCCAGAATCTGAAGGACGACGTCCAGAATCTGAAAGAAGACGTCCAACTACTAAAGAAGAAAGTGATCAATATCGAGCTGCATCTTGAGAATTCCACAGACCGGAATATCCGGCTGCTGGCTGAAAACTTTATTGATCTTACCAATAAACTCAATCAGGCGGTTCCTGCCGCCGACAACAACCGGGCTTACGAAGTAAAGGTGAACTATCTGATTGAAGAAGTCCGGAAGCTTGCAGACGAAGTTTCAAAAATCAAAGAAAGAACAGCCTGACCTAACTGATTAAAAAGTTTCGGTCAAACAGGGAAGGGGCCCCGCATCCGCGGAGCCCCTTCCCTGTTATCTTTACAGGAACATCAACCTGTTTTCTGCCTGCAGCAGATACTCATTTTCCGCCTCATGGAACGCTCCGTTGGCAAGCTCTGCCAGCTTCGGATCAATCGGCATCTTGCCCAGCACGGGCAGATCCAGTTCATCTGACAGGGCGTCGATACCGCTCTCCCCGAAGATCCTGTATTCCCTGCCGCAGTCCGGGCAGACCACATAACTGTAATTTTCCACCAGCCCAAGGACCGGGATTTTCATGGCCTCCGCCATGTTCAGCGCTTTCTTTACGATCAGCCGGACCAGATCCTGCGGAGACGTCACAACGATGATCCCCTCCACCGGAATGGACTGAAAGACCGTCAGCGGAACATCACCGGTTCCCGGAGGCATATCCACGAACAGATAATCCAGTTCTCCCCACGCCACATCGGTCCAGAACTGTTTGACCATATTGGCGAGAATCGGCCCTCTCCAAATGACTGGCGCCTCTTCCTCCGGAAGAAGCAGATTGATGGACATGACTTCGATCCCGTTTTTTGTAAAGATCGGCTGGATACATTCCCCCGCCATCTCCGCCGGGCCATGAAGCCCGTACATCTTGGGAATGGACGGCCCCGTAATATCCGCGTCCAGAATACCCACGCGGTATCCCTGGGACGCCATCAGATTGGCCAGGGACGCGGTCACCAGGGATTTACCCACGCCTCCCTTTCCGCTGACTACGCCCACCACATGCCTGATATTGGAATATGCATTCTGGGCTTCCAGCATGCTCTCCGGCTTCTGTTGTCTGCTGGGACATCCTTCGCAGCTCTCTTTCGTACAGCCTGTACTGCTGCATTCTCTTTCTGCCATTTGTATAAACCTCTCTTTTTGTTTTTATTCCCGCCTTCAGCACAGTCGGACAGACAGGTCCGCCGGACAGGCTCCCGACAGGATATCGGATCATCTCAGACGATTACATTCGAACTTCTCCATCATGGACAGGCAGTTCAGAATCTCATCGTATTTTTCCTGTGTGCTTTTTTCATCCACCACCAGATCCAGGGATATGGCGATGCTGTTCAACAGGTTGTCGTCCATCTGATTCCGGCCAAAGATCATGATATGAAGCTTCTCTTCCAGCGTCTCCGCATCCAGAAATTCCAGCAGCACCGGATTCACACTGCCGTTCCCGTCAGGTTCCTCCGGAGATGGACGCTTTGTTCTTTTCTGATCCGCCTCCTGTTCATTTTTCACCGCTTCCGCTTCCACAACGTTTCGAGGACTTTCCGGCTTCGCTTCCGCGGGGCTCCGGAGACTGTCCGCTTCCGTTTCCACGGCGTCCCTGGGACTTTCCGCTACGGATGTCTGCACCTGTCCGTCAGCCTTCGCCTCTTCTGTCAGCTCCGCCAGTTCAAAACGGTATTTCTGCGTCACCTGAGGATATTTCTCATGATCCACCTCGCTGATGAACATCTCATATGGTCTTACATACATACGATAGTCCCCATAAAGCGCCTGATAGACCACCATACGTTCCTCTGTCTCCGAATGTTCTGCCACCGCCACAACCTGATACAGGCGGTTTTTGAAATGTCTGTAAAACTGTCCTTGCCGAACCTCTCGCATACTTATTCACTCCCTTACCTCACATATTATAGCACTCTTTTTCTGCTTGTGCCACATTTATTCGGCAGGAATATCGAGAAATTTCGAACATATTTTCGTCTCCCAGTCGAAAAGAATCCGGCAGATTTCCCAAATTTCTCCGAAAAAAGCCCTTCCGGTCGTTCCGGAAAGGCCCTTTCCACAGGCAGTCCGCCTTAAGCATTCAGGTCTGCTGCCAGAATCTCATCCTTTCTTGAAAGGATCTCGTCAGACAGAAGCTGCGCCTCCACATACTCGAATCCCAGACGGTCGATGGTCTGTGCCAGACGCTCGCCTGCCTTCCCCTGCTCTTTGAACAGAAGGATCGTCTTCTCGATCACCGCCAGCGCTTCCTCTTTATCCGTAAAAATTTTGCTGAGCGCGCGGCCCTGGGCCACCTTCTTGCCCCAGCGCCCGCCGATGCAGATCCGGTATCCATACGTACCGTCTTTTATCGCGTCAAACGGACATTTTTTCACACAGCGGCCACAGTTGTTGCATACGTTCCCGTCGATCTTCAGAACACCGTCCACGACCTTCGCGGCTCCTGTGGGACAGGTTTTCTCGATGGCGCATTTCTTGCAGCCCTTGCAGGAATCCCTGTCAAAATTCGGGATATACTGCCCGATGATACCCAGATCGTTCAGATCCGGTTTCACACAGTTGTTCGGACATCCGCCCACGGCGATCTTGAATTTATGCGGAAGCGTCACCTGTCTGTAGCCCTCATAAAACCTTTCGTGGATCTCCCGGGAAAGTTCAAAGGAATCCAGAAGCCCATACTGACAGGTCGTTCCCTTACAGGCAACCACCGGACGTACCTTTGGGCCGGTACCTCCGGTCACCAGCCCTTCTCTGGCAATAAACTGCTGAAATTCCTCGATCCTGTCATAGGGAATCCCCGGTACCTCCACCGTCAGACGGGTCGTGAAAACCACCTCGCCGTTTCCGAATTTCTCCGCTGCCTCCGCGATGCATTTCTGCTGGGCCGCGGTGATCTTGCCGTTCACCGTGATAATTCGTCCGTTGAAATTATCGGTTCCTTTGTTGTTCAGAAAGCCCATTCCCTTGACTCTCTTCTCGTCTGCTGCGCTTACGGTTAATGCTGACATGCTGTTCCTCCTGTTCTTTCCCTTCCTGTGGGTCATAGTTTCTGCTTTTCGTTCTGTTTACCAGCCGACTCTTATTATAGCACTTGTTTCTTATGGTGAAAAATGATATTATTCTATCATATCTATAGGTAATACCTATAAGCATGTTAACTTTTTAACGAAAGAGGGAACGTTATGACCATCCGACATTTAAAGATCTTTATCGCCGTCGCGGAATGCGGTTCCATGAATACGGCGGCAAAAGAACTGTTCCTGTCCCAGCCCACCATCAGCCAGGCCATCCGGGAACTGGAGGAATATTACGGAACCCGGCTTTTTGACCGGCTTTCCAGACGGCTTCACATCACGCCGGCCGGACAGGAGCTTCTAAACCATGCCTATCCGCTGGTCTCTCAGTTCGACCAGCTGGAGCACCATATGCTGGAGGGAAGCAAGAAAGACATCATCCGCATCGGCTCTACGATCACGGTCGGTTCCTGCCTGACCTCCAACATTCTGAATGATTTTCAGGATGCGCTGCCGGACACCGAGACCTATACCTTCATTGCCAATACCCATATCATCGAAGAAAAGCTTCTGCGGTCCGAACTGGACATCGCCCTGGTGGAGGGAGAGATCCATCACCCGGACCTGGTCATGGTACCGAGCATCCAGGATTTTCTCGTACTCGGATGCGCACAGGACCATCCTTTCGCGGCGCGGGACGAGATCCGTGTGCGCGAGCTGGAGGGACAGAAGTTCATCATGCGGGAACAGGGAAGCGGTACGCGGGCCCTTTTTGACAAGTTCATCAAACGGCATAACCTGAATATCCGCATCTCCTGGGAGGCCACCTGTCCGGACGCTTTCCGCAACGCGATCATCTACAACCACTGTCTGGCCGTCGTCTCCGTGCGCCTGCTGGAACGGGATATCCGAAGCCGGCAGATCCGAATCTTCAATCCTCACACCAATGAGCTGAAGCGCTCCTTCAGCCTCGTCTATCACAAGGACCGGATCTTTACCCCCGCCATGGACACCATCCGGGACATTGTCGCCCACTACCGTCAGCCTGACTGGCTGGGCAACATTCCCGTAGGAATTCTCAGCGAATAGCGGGCTGCTGCTCCATGGCCTGCCTGTTGGCCTCGTCCAGCCATTCCAGATACAGATGTTGTTCCGACACGTCTGCAAGGATGTCGTTAACCTCCTCCAGAAGCTCCGTTTCGCCCTTTACAACGCCTCCGACCACGCCCTTCTCCTGTTCGAAGGAAAGCTTCACCG
The DNA here is from genome assembly GCA_910584205.1 of uncultured Lachnospiraceae bacterium. Classification (GTDB taxonomy): domain Bacteria; phylum Bacillota; class Clostridia; order Lachnospirales; family Lachnospiraceae; genus Hominiventricola. The sequence goes on along the minus strand of CAJUAA010000019.1, from coordinate 37,021 downwards.
GAGAGATCTCCAGCTCCGCGTGTTCTTTGATCATGTCTTCCGCCAGTTCCCGTTCCAGAACCGCTCCGTCTACAGAACCTACCCGGACCATGAGAAGCGCCTCGGACGCGTCCTCTGTCAGCGTCACATACGATCCTGGAAGCTGCTCCACTGCAAGCTGCGCCTGCAGGCTGCCATACTGCGCCGCCACCGTCTTTCCTTCCAGATCCTCCAGGCTTTTCCACCGGTCGTCCCGGTTGCTTTTTACCAGCAGCACCTGATCGCCCGGCTGGTAATAGGTGTCTGTGAAATCCATCATATTTCCCCGGATCTCTTCCGGAAGCATCCCCAGCAGTACCAGATCCACGCTTCCTTCCGCCACTGCTGCCATGCAGTCCTCAAATTCCATCTGGCAGAATTCCGCTTCCACTCCAAGCTTTTCCGCAATATAACGGCCAAGGGCAATGTCAGCCCCCGCACAGGAGACACCCTCTTTCGTTTCCTTTATTTCAAATGCAAACGGCGCATAATCCGGCGAAACGCCGATCACGAGCCTGCCTTCCCTCTGAACTGTCTCCAAACGGTTCCGATCAGCCGAACGCTGTTCCTCATTTTCTCCCGATGCAGATACGCTGGAAATGATATGCGAACATCCGGCTGTGGACACCAGCATCGATCCCGCCAGCAGGGCCGCCATGATTTTTTTTCCTGTCACCTGTGCCTTCCTTTCTTAAAAACATATGCATTTATGCAAAAAAGCTCCGGAACCACAATTCCGAAGCCTGAACAGGGACAGAAGGACTCGAACCCTCGACATTTGGTTTTGGAGACCAACGTTCTACCGACTGAACTATATCCCTGTATCTTTGACACTCGGATAATATAACACATTTTATGTGCAGTGTCAACATTTTTTTCTAATCTTGTCATCAAATCTTGTCATCAAATTTTGTCAGCAGTTTTGTCAATCAGACGATCATGCGCAGCGCGTCTCTGACCGTAGCCGCACCGGACAGCCGGATCCCTTCCACATTCTTCACCTGCTCCAGGCTGCTCTGCGGAAGGATTACTCTTGTAAATCCCAGTTTTCTGGCTTCCTGCACCCTCTGCTGCGCCATGCTGACCGCACGCACTTCCCCGCTCAGTCCCACTTCTCCAAAGACGATGGTCTTACCTGAAACCGGCAGATCTTTGTAGCTGGAGATGACCGCCAGCACAAGCGCCAGATCCATGGCCGGCTCATTCAGCCGAAGCCCTCCGGCAACATTCACATAGGCGTCATAGCTGGACAGCGGCAGATTCAGTCTTTTTTCCAGAACCGCCATCAGAAGATTGACCCTGTTATAATCGATCCCCGCGGCGGTTCTTCTGGGAAGGCCGAAATTCGTCCTGCACACCAGTGCCTGTACTTCCAGCAGCATGGGACGCGTTCCTTCCATGGTACAGGCAACCACCGAACCGGACGCTCCTTCCGGCCTGCCGCTCAGCATATATTCCGAAGGGTTTGCCACTTCCCGAAGTCCGGCTTCCGTCATCTCGAACACCCCGATCTCATTGGTGGAGCCAAACCGGTTTTTTACCCCTCTGAGAATCCGGTAGGACGCATGCCGGTCTCCTTCAAAATAGAGTACCGTGTCCACCATATGCTCCAGCACTCTGGGTCCCGCCACGGTCCCCTCTTTCGTCACATGTCCAACGATAAAGATGCTGATCCCCTGTTCCTTCGCCAGACGCATCAGAACGCCGGTGGCCTCCCGGACCTGCGATACGCTTCCCGGCGCCGAGGAAATCTCCTCCTGATACATGGTCTGGATCGAATCGATGATTACCACCTGAGGCGCCTCCCGGAGCACCACCTCCTCGATATCCGCCAGACAGGTCTCGCACATCAGCTTCATGGCGTCCGAAAACGTCCCGATACGGGACGCCCGAAGCCGGATCTGCTGCAGGGATTCCTCCCCGGAGATATACAGGACTTTTGGCAGGCGTTCTGCAAGATTGCGGCACACCTGAAGGAGCAGTGTGGATTTCCCGATCCCCGGATCACCGCCCACCAGCACCAGAGAACCGGGGACGATCCCGCCGCCCAGTACCTGATCCAACTCTTTCATGCCTGTGGATGTCCGCTCCCCATCCTTCAGGTCAATGGCATCCAGCGTAACCGGCTCCGTCTTTGGTTTTCCGCTCCTTTTCTTCCCGGCAGTCACTCCCTTTGTCCTGGGAGCCGCCGGTTCTTCCGCAAAGGTATTCCACTCCCTGCAGGCCGGACACTGCCCGGACCATTTGGAAGCTTCAAATCCACAGTTCTGGCAGAAGAACACCGTACCGCTTTTTTTCATTCCTGTCCCTCCTGCCGGACCGTGATCCGGATCGTTCCATTCACCGCTTTTACATCCACATGGTTTCCTTCCCGGATCCTGCCCTCCAGCAGTTCGTCCGCCAGGACATCCTCGATCTTATTCTGAATCGCCCGCTTCAGAGGGCGCGCTCCGTATTTGACGTCATATCCTGTCTCCGCCAGCCATTTTCTCACAGAGTCCTTAAACGACACCTGTATGGACAGCTGCGCGGCGCACCGCTTCTCCAGTTCCCGCAGAAGAAGGCCGGCGATCTGTGCGATCTCCTCCTTCTGAAGCGTGTGAAACACGATGGTCTCGTCGATCCGGTTCAGAAATTCCGGCTTGAAGATCTTCTTCACCTCGCCCATCACGCTGTTTTTCATAAACTCGTAGTCCTGCTTCGCATCCTCCGTGGAGGCAAAGCCAAGACGTTTGGGCGAAATGATGGAACCGGCCCCGGCATTGGAGGTCATGATAATGACGGTATTTTTAAAATCCACCTTCCTCCCCTGGGAATCGGTAATGTGTCCGTCGTCCAGCACCTGAAGCAGGATATTGAACACATCCGGATGTGCCTTCTCGATCTCGTCAAACAGGATGACCGCGTAAGGATTCCTGCGGACCTTTTCGCTCAGCTGCCCGCCGTCATCGTGCCCCACATATCCGGGCGGAGAACCGATCATCTTTGCCACGCTGTGCTTCTCCATGTATTCGGACATGTCGACCCGGATCATCGCCTCCTCCCTGCCAAACAGCACTTCCGCAAGCGCCTTGGACAGCTCTGTCTTTCCCACGCCGGTAGGTCCGAGAAAGAGAAAGGAGCCCACCGGGCGTCTGGGGTCTTTCAGCCCCACACGGCCCCGTTTGACCGCTCTGGCTACGGCGGCCACCGCCTCTTCCTGTCCCACCACACGTTTATGAAGCGTCTGCTCCAGCCTGCGGAGCTTCTGGGATTCCGCCTCAGCCAGGCGCTGAACCGGAATCTTTGTCCATCGGGAGACCGTCGCAGCGATCTGATCCTCCGTCACCACATGAGGCGCTTTTCTCCCTTTTCTGGATTCCCCGGTCCCAAACTTCGTCTCCAGTTCCCGGATTCTCTGCCGGCACTGCCTGGCCGCCTCCAGATCCGCCTTCATGAGCGCCTGTTCCAGCTCTTCCCGTTCGTTTAAAAGTTCCCTGATCTGATCGGTTCTGGACCCGCCGGACACATTCCGGCTGATCCGAAGCCCCGCCGCCGCCTCGTCCATAAGATCGATGGCTTTGTCCGGCAGAAAACGGTCGCTGATATAGCGCGCCGACAGACGGGCCGCCGCCTCCAGCGCCTCATCCGTAATCTGCACCTGATGATGGTTCTCATAATAAGGGCGCAGTCCTTTCAGAATCTCGATGGTCTGATCCACGCCGGCTTCCTCCACCGTGACCGGCTGGAATCTCCGCTCCAGCGCCGCGTCCTTCTCAATGTGCTTCCGGTATTCTTCCAACGTTGTGGCTCCAATGATCTGGATCTCGCCTCTCGCCATGGCAGGCTTCAGAATATTGGACGCGTCCATGGCCCCTTCCGCGCCGCCGGCACCGATGATCGTATGAAGTTCATCAATAAACAGAAGGACTTCCCCGGACCGGCTTACCTCGTCGATCAGATTCTTAATCCGCTCTTCAAATTCTCCCCGGTACTTGGAACCGGCGACCATGGCCGTCATATCCAGAATACACAGGCGCTTCCCAAGAATCGTATCCGGTACCCTGCCTTCCGCGATCCGGGCGGCAAGGCCTTCGACAATGGCCGTCTTGCCCACGCCCGGTTCCCCTATAAGGCAGGGATTGTTCTTGGTCCTGCGGCTCAATACCTGCAGGACTCTCCGGATCTCCTCCTCCCTGCCGATGACCGGGTCCAGCCTGCCTTCTCTGGCAAGCGCTGTCAGATCCCGGCTGAACTGATCCAGCGTCCGGGTCCCCCGGGTATTCGCGTCCTCCCTGTATTCCGATGCCTTTGCCCCCATGGAGGCAACCAGTTCCGTGTAGAGTTCCCGCAGCCGGATATTCATCGTATTCAGCAGCCGGGACGCCACGCATTCCCCGTCCTTCAGGATGGCGATCAGAATATGCTCGGTTCCGGTCAGTTCCTCCCGGAACCGGCCCGCCTCCGTTTTCGCATCCTCCAGAATCTTCCTGGCACGGGGGGTAAAGTCACGGGTTCCCGATACGGCCGTATCCTTCTCCGGAGCGATCAGCTCCGTAATCATATCCGTCAGCGCATCCTCCGTCACTCCTGCGTTCTCCAGCACCTGGCCCGCGGTCCCACTGGATACCTTCAAAAGACCGATCAGCATATGCTCCGTCCCGATATAGGGATGTTTCAGCCGGGCGGATACTTTTTTCGCCTGCTTCAGCGCCTGCTCCGCCTTTTCTGTAAATGAATTCATAAATCTCCTCCTACTCCCCGTATTCCGCATAAATCTCGTCAATCAGCCCGTGAACCTCTTCCCGGGTAATATTCCTGCAGCTGCCCTTCGCCAGTATGACCAGCAGTTCCTTTTTCATCTCATTCATCGCCTTTCTTTTATCCGCATCCACGGCTACTACCGCGCCGCACCTGCGGTCCAGACGAATATAGCCTTCCTGCTTCAGGATACTGTACGCCTTGTTGACCGTATGCATATTGATACCGATCTCTCCCGCCAGCTGCCTGACGCTGGGAAGCACGTCTCCTTCCCGCAGCCGGGATGTGGCGATCCCGATTATGATCTGATCGCACAGCTGCACATAAAATGCTTTGTCACTGTTAAAATCAATCTCCAGATACATCCTGTCACCTGTCCTTTGTAATCCGATAATGCAGACCTGGTCCGCCTCTTTTCCACTTGCGCATGTTATACATACAGTATAACAGTTTTGGCTCTTCCGGTCAACAGTCAGACGTTTTCTTCCCACCATGCGCACGGCGAAGCCGCGCCTGACGCGGCACAGGCAGGAAAAGACAGGACCTCCGCATCTCTGCGGAAGTCCCACCAATAATCAGTCTTCTTCTTCCATACTGTCCAGATCGATGATCTCCAGGTCGATATCGTCCTCCTCGTCCTCTTCAAACATGGAAGGGTCTTCAAAATCGGTCTCATCCTCTTCCAGATCGCCGGTGACATAAGACCCCGGCGCGGATCTTTCCGGAACCACGTCCTCTTCCTCGTCTTCTGTCTCCGGCATCCGCATCCGTCTCATACGAAGATACAGGACGACAATCACATTCAAAAGAACAATGATCAGAATCGTCAGGAACATGATGATATAGAGCCTTTTTGCCATATCCCTGTCATAACGCATCTGCCAGTCGCTCAGGTCCTCCCTGAGCCCCATCTCCTTCTGCTCCAGCTCGACAATATAGTTCTGTTCTCCCTGATAGGCCACATCGTCAAAGGGCTGAAGGGAATTTTTATCATAGTCGAAGCTGTACCACGCCTTCTCTCCGTCCTGGTTGATCCCATAGACCAGATACCTGTTCGTATCGTCCTGGATCTCGTCCACACCGTCCACGATCACATGCTTAAAAGCGGGAATCACATATTTGGGTCCCCATCCCATGTTCACGGGAGTGTAACGGGTCGGCACATAACCGTTCTCCTCCGGTTCAATGAAGATCACCGTATCGGTTCCGCTCTCCATCTGCACAAACGGAATCACGGTCCCTTTCTCCGGATCATAGACAAAATTATCCCGATAGCTTCCATTGTCGCTGTACAGCCTGATGACATACACATCCAGGTCCTTATGCTTCAGCACCCGGCTGTCGATCCCCTGGATGTCCATGTGAATCCGGTCAAAATCCTCGATATCCTCCGGGCTGTGCAGATAGAAGGTACGTTCATCGATCACGAAACTGGCGCGCTTCCCGTCATCTTCGTGCTCCTCATCCTCTTCTTCCTCTTCACCGGACTCTCCGTCGGAAACCGCGGACTCTCCGCTCAGGACGTCGATCTCCTGTCCGTCCACCACGATCGTACAGGCAGTAACGGCAATACTTGTCTCCGTGTCCTTCTTTCCTCTAAACCTGACCGCAAAATCCGTCGTCGTATCTCCCGGCTTACTGCTAAGCTGTACGGTTCCGTTGCCCCCGTTTCCGGAAAAACTGTTGCCGCCTCCGCCCGAAATATAGGTCACCGCGTCTTTATCATAGGACAGCGTAAGTGTCACGCTCTCCATGGGTTCGTCGCTTTTGACCGTATACTCCGCAGAGACATTCCCGTCCTTTGTCACGGACAGGTCCGTATCCCCGGTAACGGACGGCGCGGCCATGGCCGTCATCCCAAAACAAAGCAGAAGGATCAGGAACAGCATTCCTGTCATTCCCGGCATGTATCTTCTATTTTTCATATAAAGCTCTCTCTTTCCAGGTTTTTCGCCTTGAACCATTACAATAAGGCCTGCGCAGGAGAAAGTCAACGCTTTTCACAAAACTTTCATCAAAATATCAGATTTATTTTACTTCGTCAATGGCTTTTCCAATATCGGAACGGCAGTATTTGTTGTCGAAATCCACCCAGGTCACCGCTTCATACGCGTTGGCGCGGGCCGTCTTCAAATCCCTGCCGGTGGCCGTCACGCCCAGGACCCGTCCGCCGTTTGTCACAAGCTTCCCGTCCTTTTCCCTGCTGGCCGCATGAAAAACATAGCAGCCTTCCCGCCCCCGGAAATTTTCCAGGCCGCGGATCTCACAGCCCTTCTCATAGCTGACCGGATATCCTTCGGACGCCAGCACCACGCAGACTGCCGCGTTGTCCTCGAACTCCAGTTTGATCCGGTCCAGCGTCCCGTCCACACAGGCCTCGAACACTTCCACAATGTCATTTTTCATGCGGGGAAGCACCACCTGCGCCTCCGGGTCGCCGAAGCGGGCATTGTACTCCAGGACCTTCGGTCCCTGTTCCGTCAGCATGAGGCCGAAAAAGATGATTCCCTTGAACTCTCTTCCTTCCGCCGCCATGGCATCCACCGTCTTCTGATAGATGTGCTCCTGACAGAACGCATCCACTTCCTCTGTATAGAAAGGACTTGGAGAGAAGGTCCCCATGCCGCCGGTGTTCAGGCCCTGGTCTCCATCCAGCGCCCGTTTGTGGTCCTGGGCGGACGTCATGGTCTGTATGGTCTTCCCGTCCACAAAACTCAGTACCGACACTTCCCTTCCGGTCATGAACTCTTCAATGACCATCTGATTGCCGGCAGAGCCGAATTTCTTATCCATCATGATGGACTTTACGCCTTCCCGGGCTTCCTCCAGCGTATTGCAGATGAGGACGCCTTTTCCCAGCGCCAGTCCGTCCGCCTTCAGGACGATGGGCATGGAAGCCGTCTCCAGATAAGCCAGCGCTTTTTGGGGATCGTCGAAATTCTCATACGCCGCCGTGGGAATCCCGTATTTTTTCATCAGATCCTTGGAAAACGCCTTGGAACCTTCCAGAACCGCCGCGCATTTTCTCGGCCCGAATACCCGGATGCCTTCCGCCTCGAACACATCCACGATTCCTCCTACCAGAGGATCGTCCATGCCGATGACTGCCAGATCGATCTCCTTCTCCTTTGCAAATGCGGCCAGACGCTCAAATTCCATGACACCGATCTCCACGCATTCCGCGTATTCGGCGATTCCGGCATTGCCGGGCGCGCAGTAGATCTTCTCCACCTTCGGGCTCTGTGCCACTTTCCATGCGATGGCATGCTCTCTGCCGCCGCCGCCTACGATCAATATTTTCATACTGTCCTCCACTTACTGTATCTCTGTGACTGTTCCATCCGCCACCCGGATCTTTCCGTTGGCGATCAAATCGATTGCCCGGGGCATAATCACCCATTCCGCCTCTTCCATCACCCGCTGCTGCAGGATCTTCGGCGTATCTCCCGGTCGGACCTCCACTGCCTTCTGAAGGATGATCGGGCCCGTATCGGTTCCCTTATCCACAAAATGCACCGTGGCGCCGGTCACTTTCACGCCCCGGGAAAGAACGCCCTCATGGACCTTCAGGCCGTAATAATCCTTTCCGCAGAAAGACGGAATCAGCGACGGATGAATGTTGATGATCCGGTTCTCATACCGCTCCACGATCTTTTCCGGGATAACCACCAGACAGCCGGCCAGCACCACCAGATCCGCTCCTGACCGCTCCAGCGCCGCCAGAAGGGCATCGTGGAACGCCTCCCGGCTCTCATAGTCATTCGGCGTGATGCAGTATGCCGGGATTCCTGCCTTCCTGGCCCTCTGAAGGGCATAGGCGTTCCGGTTGTTGCTGATCACCGCTTCGATCCCGGCGTTGGTGATCCGTCCGTCGGCAATGGCGTCCATGATGGCCTGCAGATTCGTCCCTCCGCCGGATACGAGAACGGCCAGCTTTAACATAATACGACTCCTTTTTCTCCCTTTTCCACGGTTCCCACCACATAGGGATCCTCTCCGGCTGCCCGGATGGCCTCCATGGCCTTCTCTGCATCCGCCGGATCTACCGCCAGCACCATGCCCAGTCCCATATTATAAGTATTGTACATCATATCCTCCCCGATGTTTCCTTCCGTCTGCAGCATGCGGAAGATCGGGGGCACCGGATAGCTGTCCTTTTTCACCACGGCCCGCACGCCGTCCGGAAGCATCCGGGGAATGTTCTCATAGAACCCGCCTCCGGTAATATGGCTGCAGCCTTTGATGGTAACGCCCGCATCCTTTACCGACTTAAGCGCTTTTACATAGATCTTCGTGGGGCGGATCAGTGCCTCGCCCAGCGTGCTGCCCAGGCTGTCATAGTATGTATTCAGCACCTCTTCGCTCATCCGGAGCACTTTGCGCACCAGAGAGAAGCCGTTGCTGTGCACGCCGGAGGAGGCGATCCCGATCAGGGTATCTCCTTCTTTGATATCCGCTCCGGTAATCAGATCCTTTTCATCCACGATTCCCACGGCAAAACCCGCCAGATCGTATTCATCCTCCGGATAGAAACCCGGCATCTCCGCGGTCTCCCCGCCGATCAGCGCCGCGCCTGCCTGCCTGCAGCCCTCTGCCACGCCGCTGACGATGGCCGCGATCTTCTCCGGATAATTTTTCCCGCAGGCAATGTAATCCAGGAAGAACAGCGGCTCCCCGCCTGCACAGGCGATATCATTGACGCACATCGCCACGCAGTCGATACCGACGGTATCGTGCCTGTCCAGCAAAAACGCCAGCTTCAGCTTCGTTCCCACACCGTCCGTACCGGACACCAGCGTAGGTTTCTCCATGTTTTTAAAAGCGCTCATGGAAAATGCTCCTGAAAAGCCTCCCAGTCCTCCCAGTACCTCCGGCCTCATGGTCGTCTTCACATGTTCCTTCATCAGTTCCACCGATCTGTAACCGGCTTCAATGTCAACACCTGCATGCTTGTAATCCATATGATATCCTCCTGTCAGAGTCCTGCATCCGCATCCGGAACTCCCTTATGTTTGCGTCCGGGCCGATGCCGTTTCCATGTGTTGCCTACATCTGCGCCAGATAAGCCTTATATCCGATCTCATCCAGCTTTTCCGCCCTGCCTTCCACATCCTGCTTCATCTCCTCCGAATACGCCTTCAGACGCTTCAGAAGCTCCTCATCCGACGTGGCAAGGATCTTTGCCGCAAGAATCCCCGCATTGACGCCGCCGTTGATCGCCACCGTCGCCACCGGAATACCGCCCGGCATCTGCACAATGGAATACAGCGAGTCCACGCCGCCCAGATCCGAAGTCTTCATGGGGACCCCAATGACCGGCATCGGGAAGATCGCCGCACACATGCCCGGAAGATGCGCCGCTTTGCCCGCCCCCGCGATGATGACCCGGAAGCCTTTTGCCTCCGCGCTTCTGGCATACTCAAAAAACACATCCGGTTCCCGGTGGGCGGAGATGATCGTCATCTCAAAATCCACTCCCAGCTTTTCCAGCACATCCGCCGCCTTGCTCATGACCGGCAGATCCGAATCGCTGCCCATCACAATTCCTACTTTTGCCATGTTCAATCTCCTTTTTCTCCGTGGTTTATTATGATTTTTAATAAGTATTACTAATAAATATCCCACAATAGTTTAACTGTTCTTATGAGTTATCTTACCGTGACTGATCCGCCTTGTCAAGACTGAACTGTCACTCGTCAAACGGCCGGTTCAGTTCTTCCGTTCCGGGAAGGACGAACCTTCCGTCACGGATCAGGGAAATCCGTCTGCCGTCTTCCTGTACAACCGCAATCTCCTGCAGCTCATCGTAGGGGATCGTGATGTCCGTATGGCAATTGAAATACGCCTTTTTGATGTCCTCCTTCCGGAGCGCGGAGCACGCGTTCTCCTTTGCGACCATCCGTTTCCCGTCCGGATTGTACGTGCTCACATCCTCTTCCCAGGAAAAGCACGTATCTCCCACGGCAAAATGCGGCCCCATCTTCTCCGCGATCAGAATCGGCAGCCTGCCTTCGATCCCGTACTTCCGGGCCGTCACATAAGCGGCCGTGTTGGTCCCGATGGCAAATTCGCCCATGGGGAGCGTCTCATGGTGCATCAGCACATTTTCCCGGATGTAACGGCGGTTCTCCTCCTCCTGTCCGTAATTCTTGCAGGTATATTCCGTGACCATGCCGTCCCGGAAGGTAAGGCTTAAGTCCCTGTAAAACAGTCCGTCCAGGTAAACTCCCGTCACATGGAGCACCCCGTCCGTCCCCGCAAGCGCAGGGGACGTAAATACCTCGCCCACCGGTATGTTCACATCCGCCACGCAGTTCTCAAAGAGGGTCTCCTTTTTGGGATCCCGGATTCCGGCCAGCATGACCTTAAGGTCGGTCCGGTTGTCTCCTTTCCCCAGAATATGGACCGAGACTCCCGTATCCAGCACATTGATCAGGTTCTGCTGGATCTGCTGCCAGGTCCTGGAATCCAGGGTGTTGAGCTTCATGGTCTCCCGAAAAATCTCCTCAAACCGGGGACCGATATCCGGGACCGGAAATGCCATGATCGTAAAACTCCGTTCCTCTCCCGGAATATACGTGTTGACCAGCTGTCCGGTACGGTTATTCAGAGAGACCTGGATCTCCTGCTGCTTTTCATCCAGCTTCAGCGCCTCCGGCTTCGTCTCCGGCACAAACGGAGTCTCTCCGAAGATCTCCAGCACCGCCGGGCCGCCGTGCGTCCGCGCCGGCTCCCGGTACCGCTCATACGCCGTTTTCAAAACGCCGATCCTGCGCTCCGCAAAAGCCCTGTCCATAAAAAGCGCCGCGTCTCCCCTGTGGTCGTAATCATACTGTTTATTGGGAGAAGAGCCGCAGTACCCGATCCTGGCGTTTTCCCGCATGTTCACCCTGCTCACAGCCGCCCGGTAGATGATGCTCTCAAGCCCCATGGCCTCAAACTGCTTCACGGCCTGACGGATAATCCGTTCAAAGCCCAGGCCGTAACGGATGTTGACGGTTTTCTTCCGGTGCAGCGGTTTCCCCGCCGCCTCAAATCCCCTCCGGTACCCCTCTGTAAAGACGCCCGCGATCCGGTCGATCTCTTCGCCGGAGAGCCCTGCCAGATAACGGCTCGTACCGATCTCCGTCCCGCTTATGTACTCTCCGAACCGGTACAGATACCGCGGTTCCATAAGATCCGCCTCCATGATGATATCCCGTGCAAAGGACAGGGAAGGATCCAGCTGCTCCCGCACCCTTCCCGCCACCATCACGTCGCTGTAATCGCTGATGAACCAGTACACGTCCGACGCAAGCTGCTCCCTGGACGGAACCTCTCCCCCTGTAAACTCACTGTGGATCTGCAGGAAAAGCTCCATACAGATCAGCATCTCCTCCGTCCGGCGCTCACAGGCATAGACGATCATGCCCCGGAGTTCCGTATAGACAAAGGACAGGATCTGCCCGCAGGCATCCGGAAGCCTTGACACCGCCCAAGCCGGATTCGCGTAGCTGGACTCATAAGCCTTTCCTGCAATGTCTCCATAGAGCCTGTCATTCCATGCCTGAAGTTCTTCCAGCGAAGCCGTCTCCATCCATCCGTTCTCCGCCTTTTCCAACGCCTCCAGCATGAGCAGTACAAACTCTGCCGTCCGTTTAAAGTAATCCCCGGCTCCGCCGTCCACCTCCGGGTCCTCCGCAATCTGGCGTATCCGTTCCACGGCAAGCTGCCATCGCTCCATCTGAATCTCTTCCATTCCACTACCATCCTAACATGTAGATTCCCGCAAATGCGATCAGCACCAGCCCGTTCAACACGCATCCCGCATATGGAAATCCTTTATAAGTATCTTCCTCTCCCAGTCCCCGGAAACCATGATACAGTCCGACCAGCGAAAGGAGCAGCGCCAGAAATCCCAGGACGGCGATCAGCTTCCCCGCCTCCCCGTATTCCAGATAGGCGGCCGCCACCATGCTCCCCGTCAGCAGCAGCGCCATCATGCCGATGACGCTGGATACGATTCCCTGTTTTGACTGGTTTCTGTCTGTAAATTTATACCGTCTCCTCATAAGCTTTCTTTTCCTTTTTATGAAATACCGCCCGGTAGATCCCATATCCGATGCATCCGCCCAGCGTGTTCAGGATCATGTCGTCCACATCGCAGCTTCCCACCCGGAGGATCAGCTGAGAGACTTCTATGAAGAGAGTCAGTTCAAAGCTGAGCAGGGCAACCTTCCAAAACCCCATTTTTTTCCTTCGCATGGCAGGAAGAAGAGCACCATAAGGTATAAATCCGATGATATTTCCGGGAATATTCCAGAACACCCGCCGCAGGCCGATCTGCCTGTAATAGACCAGATAACGCCTGATCTCCCGAAACGGCACCAGATTATACCGGTAATCCCCCTCCAGCATGGTACGTCCCCAGTCCTCCGCAAAAAACATCAGATAGATCAGAAGCAGAAGATAGAGGCCGAAAAACATACGGCTTGCCTGCCGGATATACGTTTCTGTCTCTTTTTTCACATAACGCTCCTTCTAAAAAAACTGCTGTAAACAGCGCCCGCTGACCGGACCGTCGTTTACAGCAGCCGTCGTCCCGTCAGAACATCAGGTCGGATTTCCCTTTCAGCAGGCGTGCTCCGTTAATAATCATCAGAATCCCCGTCACGATGCCGGTCACCAGGACAATGATGCCGATTGCCAGATCCCCGGCTCCCACATTTGCCATGGTCTTGTATGTTTTCTCATTATTCATGCGCATATCCTCCCTGTCGTACACCATACTGTTCATAGTATGCGTCAATCGCCGCCTTTAATGCATCGTCAATGATCACTTTCCCTTTGTACGGACGGTTATACAGGTGCTCCACCACCTCCGCCATGGTCACGATCGCCGTCGTCTGAAGGCCGTAGGTCTCCTGGATCTCCTGCAACGCACTTTTCTCGCCCTGCCCTCTTTCCATGCGGTCTACGGACACCACAAGGCCCACAGGCTGCACATTTCCCTGCGCGCGGATGATCGGAAGCGTCTCCTGAATCGACGTGCCCGCCGTCGTCACGTCCTCGATGATCACAACCCGGTCCCCGTCTCCCATGGGGCTCCCCAGAAGAATGCCCTTATCTCCGTGGTCCTTCACTTCTTTCCGGTTGGAACAGTAACGGATGTCCTTTCCGTACTGTTCGCTGATGGCGATCGTCGCCGCCACCGTCAGCGGGATCCCCTTATAGGCCGGGCCGAACAGCACGTCAAACTCAAGTCCGAAACGGTCATGGATCGCCTTCGCATAATACGCCCCCAGCTTCCGCAGCTGCGCTCCGGTACGGTAAAACCCGGTATTCACAAAAAACGGGGTCTTTCTGCCGCTCTTGGTCACGAAATCTCCAAATTTCAGAACCTGGCAGTCGATCATAAATTCAATAAATTCCTGCTTATACTGTTCCATCTATCTGACAACCTCCATCCATTTTGTTCAGAATCATTCTGATTTTTTTCATCTTACCATAGATAAACAACATTTTCAACGCAGGATCGCTTATCTCACTGCTCCGGCCAGCTCCCGGATATCCTCCACCTGATACTGCCGCATGTAAGCTTCGATCCCTTCCGCCACTTTTTTCGCCGCGTAAGGGTCCGCAAAGTTCGCGGTTCCCACCGCCACTGCCGTGGCGCCTGCCAGGATGAACTCCATGGCGTCCTCTCCGCTGCAGATGCCTCCCATGCCGATGATCGGAAGCTTCACTGCCTGCGCCGCCTGATATACCATGCGGACAGCCACCGGTTTGACCGCCGGACCGGACATGCCTCCGGTCCTGTTGGCTATGGCAAAGGTCCTTCTGTGAATGTCAATCTTCATGCCCGTGATCGTATTGATCAGGGAGAGCACGTCCGCTCCGCCCGCCTCCGCCGCTCTCGCCATCTCCGCAATATCCGTCACATTGGGACTCAGCTTCATGATGACCGGCTGGCGGGCATGTTTTTTCACTTCCCGCGTAATGGCCTCCAGCGCTTTCGGATCCTGACCGAAAGCGATGCCGCCCTCCTTGACGTTGGGGCAGGACACATTGATTTCCAGAAGGTCCACCGGCTCTGCAGAGAGGCGCTCTACCACCGCGCAGTAGTCCTCCACGGTCTTCCCGCACACATTGACAATGACTCTGGTGTCGTATTTCCGAAGAAACGGAAGATCACGCTCCACAAACACCTCGATCCCGGGATTCTGAAGCCCGATGGCGTTCAGCATGCCGCACCCTGTCTCCGCAATGCGCGGCGTGGGATTGCCCGGCCACGGCGTATGGGCGACCCCCTTGGTCACCACCGCACCCAGCACGCCCAGATCGTAAAATTCACTGTATTCCGCGCCGGAACCAAAGGTCCCGGACGCCGTCATGACCGGATTCTTAAGCTCTACGCCAGCCAGCATTACCTTCGTATTCCTCACAGCTCCACCTCCGTACTCAAGAACACCGGACCGTCCTTGCATACTCTTTTGTTATGTACATGCGTATGTCCGTCCACCTCTTTCGACCGGCACACGCAGGCAAGGCACGCGCCGATCCCGCATGCCATCCGCTCCTCCATGGAAATCCAGCAGGGGATTCCCTGCTCCTCCGCATACGCTTTTACAGCCCGAAGCATGGGTTTGGGGCCGCAGGCATAGATGATATCCGCCGTCAGGCCGTGTTCCCGGACGGCGTCCATGACATTTCCCTTCGTTCCGGCGCTTCCGTCCTCGGTCGCAACATAGAGGGCGCCGTTTCCGGCCAGTTCCTTCGTCAGAAACTGCTCGTCCCGATAGCCCGCGATCACCTGTACTTCCAGATCCAGTTCCCGGGCAAGCTGCACCATGGGCGGGATTCCGATGCCGCCCCCCATGAGAAACGCTTTTTTCGCACCGGTATCCAGCGGAAAACCGTTCCCCAGTGGCCCCAGCACCTCAATCCGATCGCCGGGCGCCAGACGGGAAAATTCCTCCGTTCCTCTGCCGGCCACCCGGTACACCATGCGGAGCCTTCCGCCCTCCCGGTCGATCTCGCAGATGCTGATGGGCCGCGGGAGCATCCGGCTCTCATCCTTGCTGTACAGAGACAGAAACTGCCCCGGCTTCGCTTCCCCGGCGATCCGGCCGGCCTGAATCCACAGGCTGTAGATCTTTGCCGCAATCTTTTTCTGCTCGACCACTGTCGCTGATTCTTTATATTTCATCTTCTTCTCTCCTGATTCACCGTTTTGCATCCGCCCTCTAACGTATCCGGGCAGATACTGTCTCGTTCCGGGGCTTGTGTCCGTCGGGTTTAAAGCGCCGCCTCCAGCGCGCCCCTGATATCCGCGATCATATCCTCCACGGCCGCCCTGGACGCTTCTCCAAAATGCTCCTCCCCGTACGCCGCATAGGCCTCCTGCTTATACGCCGCGATAATGCCCCTGGAAGAGTTCACAATGGCTCCAAGGCCGTCCTCATTGAAGAAATGAACCAGATCCTTTCCTTTTCCTCCCTGAGCCCCGTAACCCGGCACCAGAATGAAGGATTTGGGCATCACCCTGCGAAGGGCCTTTCCCTGCTCCGGATACGTGGCGCCCACCACGGCGCCGATATAGCTGTACGTGTCCCCGCAGTGGTCGGCTCCCCACTCGGCCACCTTCTCGCCCACCAGCTCATAAAGAGGCTTTCCGTCCACCAGCCGGTCCTGGAATTCCCCGCTGGACGGATTGGACGTCTTGACCAGAATAAACAGTCCTTTCTTCTCCTCCTTACAAACCTGGATAAACGGCTTGATTCCGTCAGAGCCAAGATAGGGATTCACGGTGGCAAAATCCTCGTCAAATCCCGCGTATACCCTGCTGCCCACCCGCACCTTTCCCAGATGCCCCACAGCATAGGCCGCCGAGGTGGAACCGATATCCCCCCTCTTTACATCTCCGATGACGATCAGCCCTTTGGATTTACAGTAGTCCACCGTCTTTTTATAGGCTTCCATCCCCTCCACGCCGAACTGCTCATACATGGCAATCTGGGGCTTTACCGCAGGGATCAGGTCCCAGATATGGTCCACGATCTCCTTATTGAACTGCCAGACGGCCTCCGCCGCGCCCCGCAGCGTCTCCCCGTACTCCGCATACGCCGCCTTCTGCACATGCTCCGGCACATACGAAAGCATGGGATCCAGCCCCGCCACAACCGGCGCCCCCGTCTTCTGAATCTTCTCAATCAATCGGTTAATCATTTTTTGTCTCCTTCTTTAGAAATACAATTATTTTTCCCAAACAGCAGGAACCGAAGCGGCGCGATCCGATCAATAAAGCGGATCAATACCGCCGTAATCAGGCTCATGGCCGCAAATGCCGCTGCGCTGTACAAAAGTCCTGCCGGACTCCAGAAAACAAATGCGGTTCTGTCCGGATTCAGTACGGCTGCAAACAGATAATGAAGCACATAGATCTCCAGCGTATAATGCCCCAGCCGCGCCAGCTTTGATTTAATACGGTTCTCCTTCCAGTCCATCACCAGCTGAATAACCGCCAGACAGCCGAGAAACGAGGCAACGGTCTGAATCCCCAGCATCCGGATGCCTGTCACGGTCACCAGATCAAGGAACGCCGCCATCCCGAGAAAGGCCAGTCCGCCCGCGTACGCCGCCCGCCGCCGGACAGGCGCCGGTATCCGGTCTGGCAGAAGCTCCGGATGCAGACCGCAGAAATAAGCGCTCACATAGTACGGCAGATAGATGACCAGAAGCGCCGGGCTTAAGAAGGTCACCCCGGCCAGATACGACCCAAGGATCAGGCCGCAGCCCCCGAAGATCACGGCCCACAGCCCCCATTCGCTCTTCACCTTCGCCTGAACCAGCTGCGCCGTATACGCGATCCAGGTAAACAGAAACAGCGTCATCAGAAACCAGAGGCCGTAATCCAGCTGAAACAGCGCCGTCTTCCACGCCCTGGGCACATACGTGATGTGCTGTATGGTCAGCCAGGAAAAAAACGGAAGCAGATAGGAAACGGCACGCCTGCACATCCGCTCCCGGTACTGCCGGACATTTTCCACCTTTGTACCCGCCCCCGCCAGATATCCGCTGATCAGGAAAAAAAGCGGCATCTGCAGAGATTTGATCACATCATACACATATGGATCGGTCATATGGTTGTGCACCTGTACATGGCCGAACATGACCAGAAGGATCGCAATCCCCTTCAGGCAGTCCAGCGTTTCATTTCGCTCTTTTATCAAAAAATCTGCCTCCACCACGAACGATAAGCTGTTTTCAAATATCAGATATATATTTTAACACAGGATTTGACCGTAAACAAGGCATATGTTACACTAACCACTGACACATGAAAAACCAGACTGCTTTTCATGCTCCGGGCCATGTACCGGCAGGCATGTGAAAAATCACCGAATTGGAGCGTTCCTCATGATAGAAAAACTGCGTCGATCCCCTTTGTATCCCCTGCTTTCCAGGCTGTACCCCGCCCTGCACGGCGCCCTGATCTGGTGGGCCTGGCAGGCCTGTTCCCTGCTGCCCGTCCAGAAACAGAAGATCCTGTTCAGTAATTTCAACGGCGGCGGCTTCGGAGACAATCCCCGGTACATTGCGGAGGAATGCATCCGCCGCAGGATCCCCCACCGGTTATACTGGGTCTGCGAAAAACCCGGATGTACGTTTCCGACGGAGCTTACCGTCATCCGTCCGAATACGTTACGCTTTGTCTATCACATGTCCACGGCGGGAATCTGGGTGGATAATACGAGAAAGCTGTATTATTTTAAGAAAAAGAAGAATCAGACCTACATCCATACGTGGCATGCGGGCCCCGGACTGAAACGGATCGAGCGCGACGCGGGAACCGGTCTGAGCCCGGAATACATTGCCTACGCCAAAAAGGATTCGGAACACATTGATCTTCTTCTGAGCAACTGCCGGTTCTGGACCCGCTGTTTTCACAGCTGCTTCTGGTACGACGGACCGATTCTGGAAAAGGGACTCCCCAAAAATGACCTGTATTTTCAGGACACTCCCGCTATGCGCCGGAAAATCCGAACTTTCTACCAGCTTCCGGAAGATGCAAAGCTGGTGCTCTACGTTCCCACCTGGCGGGAAAACCGGAAGCTCCATGTATACCATCTGGACTTTGAAGGGTGTCTTAACGCCTTTGAAAAACGGTTCGGCGGCAGATGGATCATGCTGGTGCGGCTGCATCCCAACGTCAACGCGGCGGATTTTGATATCCGGTATACGGACCGGGTCCTGAACGCCTCGCCCTATGACAACTCCCAGGAACTGCTGGCGGCAGGGGACGCGGTCATCACCGACTACTCTTCCTGCGGCTTTGACTACATCCAGCTGGACCGGCTTTCCTTTTTCTATGCGGAGGACTATGAAGAAATGAAACGGGACAAGGGATACTATCTGGAACTGGAGGATCTGCCCGTCCCAAAGGCCTTTTCCAACGAGGAGATGATCCGGAATATCCTGGAATATTCCGAAGAACGGTGGAAGGAAAAACGGGATTCGTTTATGGAAATGATGGATTACTACGACGACGGACACGCGTCGGAGGCGGTGGTGGACTATATGATGGAGCGGTCTTTTTTTTAATAAATACAAAAAAGTGTTGCATATCTGTTTAAAAAGCGATAATATAACTATATCATTAGTTGTACTATTTATGTAATTGAATAGTTGAAAGCTGAGGAAATGAGATGCAGAACTGGCTGACAGACAGCGAACTTTTAGTAATGAAAACAATCTGGGAGAATGAAGATCCGTTGACAGTACAGGAAATCATGATGCAAACAAACGAACGATATGATAAAAAGTGGAAGGTACAGACCATCTCCACGTTTCTGAGCAGAATGGTGAAAAAGAATTATCTGTCAATGGAGAGAAAAGGACGGACATTCTATTATTATCCACTGGTTACAGCAGCGTCCTATCGCAAAAGAGAACTGGACCGACAGATCTCCTTCTGGGAAGAGGGCGGACTTGATGGGCTGATCGCGTCTTTTACCCGAACTGCAAAACTGACGGAAGATGAAAAAGAAAAAATAAGGAGACTTCTGGATGCAATGGATTAGACTGTTTCTATCCTGTCTGCTGTTTGAGAGCGTTGCGGGAAGTCTGGCTTATGCGGTGATCTGCTGCTGGAAAAAATTCTGGAAGAAAGAAAACTATTTCCTGGCGCTGGCCGTTCGAAAGACAGCACTTCTCATGTATGTGATTCCGGTTACATTTGCGTATGTATCTTTCTCCAGAATAAGCTGGTATCATGGAAACATTATATACGATGGCGATTTTCTTCTGGGAATGTCTCCAGGAATGTATCTGGTTTTTGGGCTACTGGGTATTGTGTGGATCTGTGGCCTGATAACGGTTATAAACAGCAACTGTCAAAGAAATGCAGCAGTTTCCAGGCTGCTGAAAGAAAACAAAGACATAAGCCGCAGAGACTGCCAGAAGCTTTTTCTGGAATATCAGAAGCGTTTTCCCAAGGCCGGACTTTCATTTTATCACAACCATACTCTCTGTTCGCCGGTTTCTGTCCGCAGAGGAAAAAAGAATCTGATTCTTTTTCCTGACAAATCCTATACAGAGAAAGAGCTTCGAATCATTCTGGAGCATGAAACAAACCACATCATGGCAAAGGATCTGTGCTGGCGGATGTTCGGCGTTGTGATTTTATGCATACACTGGTTTAATCCGGTCGTGTACCGACAGTTTTGGGACATAATCCACTATCAAGAGATCGTGTGTGATCTGCGCTCTTCCATGAACCGGCCCTGGTATACGAAAAAAGAGTACTCTGTACTGCTGGCTGCCCAGACGGCTTCTGATTTGTATCCGCCTCCAGTCAGCGCATTCGCAGAACAGGAAAAAGAAACCATGATGAAACTCGTTATGTACATTCTTCATTGAATGTCTCAGTATCGAAAGGAAGAATTAAATGAAAAGAAAAACAGCTAAAAAGATGATCTCTTATATTTTTGCAGCAATGCTTTTATTTGCAGGCAACATGACAAGTCTGGCAAAATCTGCAGACGTAGCGATTCTTGCAAATATGACATGGACTTCCGATTCGGATCATACAGATTCACGTTCAGGCCAGTATTCAACTGTATATGCCAGATGCTACTCTGTATATCCTGATTCTGGAACAGATACATTTAAACAAATACGATGCAGAGTGACCAATGGATATGGGGGTGTTATCAGCGATGAAGTTCTTTTGAGTGAATCCGCTTCATCAAATTCAACAATCACCATCAAAGAGGGGTACCTGTCAACAAGATTTGTAGGTTTCCAATTCCGCGGAAATACAAAAGCATCAGCAAACGCATCCGTTTATTATAACGGGAGATAAATAGCAAAAACAGATACCACCCGGAGCAGGAAAATAAATATTTTCCGCTCCGGCCAGACAGAGGTTATACATATGCTGTTAAAAGAAAGTTTACGACAAACAGGATTTTTATTAAAGCAGCGGGAAGCCGGATTCACACTGACGGTTTTATTCTGGATCGTCCTTTGGAATTACCTGAGAAATGTAGTTACCTTTCAGGGGCTTGACGTGTCTCAGATGTACGAACCCGTGAAGCTGCTTACGCTCAGTTACAACAAAACATACTATGATGCGGATACTGTTCTGCTGTTTACCATGCTGTATCCGTTACTGGTCCCGCTGGCTGCCGGACTGTCTTATGCAAAAGAACGGCAGACAAAAGAGGAGCTTTATCTGACTGCACGTCTGGGAAAGAAACATTACATGCAGGCGAAACTTTTGTCTGTTTTCCTTACTACTGTTCTTGTTTTTACGCTTCCGTTTTTTGTGGAAATACTGATTACCTGTGTCTCTTTTCCTTCTGATTCACACGGAGATCTGACAAATCTGAGTATTTACAGTCAGGAATATGCAGAAATGGTACACCGCTATCCAACATGCATGGTCTATATGGTTTCTCCGGTTCTTTATGCAGTTCTTGGAACGTTTCTGTTCGGAATCTGTTCTGGTATCATGGCTGCATTTACAACGGCAGTCTCATTTTGCTTTTCCATAAAGTATCGGGTAGTTCTGTTCTTCCCGTCATTTCTGCTTTTAAACAGTACCCTGTATCTGAATGAACTGTTTTCCGCAGGAAGCTGCCAGATCAGCTGGTACGAATATCTGCTGCTTTTTAACGACAACAGAAAATTCTGCTGGTATCTGCCCGCTGCAGCAGCTTTCCTGTTTCTGGCAGTTATCGGTCTATATGAGATTGGGAAAAGGCAGGAGCGATACGGATGAAGTCTGAAAAAATAAGAGCTTCGCTCTGGGGACTGATATCCGGCGTCTATCTTATGACTGCATTTGTAAACCCATATGACCGGGAAATATCTCTGAGCGAGGTTATTCTTCAGCTAAGCGGCTCAAGAGGCAGCTTTGTCATGGGATGTTCTCTGCCGGAGCTGCTGAGCTATATGCTTCGGATGCTGCCCTGTTATGCAGTGTCCATGATCTGGGGGATTGATCTGTACCATCATTTCTGCACTGCGGGCGTCTACGTATTCAGCAGATGCACAAACCGGCTGAAGTGGTACAGAAGTATCCTGATTTCCCTGTTCGTAAAAGTTTGCATATTTGAGACTGTCCTCACAGGGACGGTGATCCTGCTCAGTTCCTTCTGTTTTCGGGTGAAGTTCCGGCAGGATGGTCTTATCATACTGGGTTGCCACCTGTCCGTCTTCTTCCTGTGGAACTTCAGCTGGATACTTCTGATGAATCTTCTGGCTCTTATATCCGGCAGCAGTATGGCGGCAGTTGTTGTAATGGGAATCCAGACGATCGGCCTTGCAGGTCTTGGTATAGCAGGTTTTCTGGAAACCAGACATGCTTCTAACCTGATGATCGAAAAACTGGTACAGCTAAACCCGATATCCTGTACGGTTCTTGGCTGGCAGTTTGAAGGAACGTATTCCATGAAATCAACACATGCTCTGCTGTTCTTGACGATGTGCTGTATCGTCGTCATCATTACAGGGGGAATTTTGATTCACAGATCGGAACTGTTGACAGACAACCGGGAAATGGAGATGATGTAATATGAGCAAACTGCTGAAAGCATGCAGAATCAATAAAAGCATACGAAACCATAAGATTTTGACCGATATTTCTTTCGAGCTGGAAAGCGGACATATATATGGATTATGGGGAAGAAACGGATCCGGTAAGACGATGTTGTTCCGGGCTCTTTCCGGACTGATGAAAGTTGATTCCGGCAGCATCTGCTGGGATGGTCAAAAACTTCATCAGGATTTTTCCGTTCTGCCAAATCTTGGCATTGTTCTTGAGCATGCAGGGCTGTATCCAAATATGACGGGAATGGAAAACCTTTCTTATCTGGCCGGGATAAAAAAAGCTGCAAATTGGCAGATGATCTGTGAAGCGATGGAACGGGTTGGGCTGGACCCTTGCGACAAACGCACCTACAGGAAATATTCCATGGGAATGAAGCAGCGCCTTGCAATTGCACAGGCAGTAATGGAGCAGCCGGATATCATCATGCTGGACGAACCTACGAATGGACTGGATGAGTCGGGTGTTTGGAAAATCAGAACGTTGATCCATCAGGAGAAAGAAAGAGGCGCATTGATTCTTCTTGCCAGCCATAACCGGGAAGATATGACGCTTCTGGCGGATCATATGTATCATATGGCTGACGGCAGACTGACAGGAGGTGCGGGTGCATGAGACGATATCTTCATTTATGGATAACGATTCTGGCTCTTTTGACAGGCGCCTGCTTTGGAATCAGCAAAAAAGCGACTTATACAGACATCAGCAGAGACCCGTCTTATCTTGATACCATCTTTGTAGCTGAAATTCTGGAAGAACATGCCGTACCTGCCTGTGAAGAGCTTCTGAAAAAACTTCCAGGAGCGCCCATCGTCGCAAAAGTGACCGGTGCGGGCGCAGTTGAACATCTGGCCTTTACCAGCAGACAGCCAGTTATTGTAAAAAAACTGTATCAGGGCAATGGTCCTGGAGAGGGCGAAGAAATCTATCTTACCTGCAACACCTGGTCTTTAAGCCTGTACGGAGAGCCTTATTCCATGGAACGGGGATTCGTGAATGTACTGAATACAGGAGAAGACTATCTGGTATTTATCGAGAAACAGGAGGATAGCCTGGGAGAGAAAACACCTGTTTATTCCCTGTACTGTAATAATATCATCACACCGGTATTTTCATATGAAAATCACGAAAACAGAATCGTTGATACCATCGGAGTTCATACCTATGTTCCGTATCGTCAGGTAAAAAACAATGAATTTTTTGCAGCATCCCAGACAGCCCTTGATGCCCTGGAAACACTGAAGGGCCGTTTGCTGGAACTGTATCCATGATCATTCCTTTTTCTTAATTATCCAGCCCCTGTGATGTACAAACCATCCCGCCCCCGTCAGCACGACCATGCTTCCAACCACCAGCAGCCCCCGGGTCAGGGTCCCGGGCAGCCCCAGCAGGGAAGCCCCGGTCCGGATGAACATGAACAGGAACATGTGGAAGCACAGAACCGTCAGCGTCTCCTGCCCTGCCAGCACGCAGAGCTTCCTGACCGGAGGAAATTTTTTCTCCAGCCACATGCCGGCCGCAAAGACCAGAAGGGAACCGGATGTCCCGGAAGCCAGGCCAAGCAGGATACTGTGCCCGTAATTTCCATTGGACAGGTTCATGCTGCCGTTCAGCTGAGAGGACACAAGGAATACAATCAGCAGCAGGCCAAGAAACCACAGCTCTCCCAGCAGCTTTTCCTGCTTTTTCTCCCGCAGCAGCTCCCCCGCCGCCAGATAGCAGGCAAACAGCGGAACCGCGTCCAGGCTCCAGGGCAGCAGAAACGTCGTGCCGTAATGCCACAGAACCGCCAGGACAGCGCCGGACGCCAGAAGCACATATTTTCTTCTGCTTCGGACGGCAAACCCGTACCAGGCGTACGTCAGGAACATGGCCGTCAGAAACCAGAGCGGCGCGTTCAGAAGGTTTAGCAGCACCGGATTTTCCCCGGCATACGCCATGGTATGCATCTGATTTCTGGAATAGAGGACGCCCAGGACGGAAAAGAGCTTCAGATCACCGGGCGTTCCCGCCAGCAGAGAATCCTTCACCCAGAAAAACAGCCACAGAAACGCGCTGGTGCCGGCGTAGGGCGCCAGCAGGCGCTTCACCTTTTTCTTCAGATAACTGCCATACGTTTCTCCCTCTCTGCATCGAAAGGTATACCCGGCCGCCACGAAAAAGACAGGCATGTAGAACATGCCCCCGTAAAAGGTCACCGGTCCCGGCGCGCCTTCCGCATGGACCAGCAGCACCACCAGAATCCCCATGACTTTTCCAAAATCCAGCCATCCAAGGCGTTCTTTTTTCTCATTCTGCTCCAAAGATCCGTCCAATCAGCACCTCCCCTTTCCTGCTCAGCGGTTCTACGTAACGGAACGACAGCTCGGACAGCAGAACCGTAATGCCTCCTGTCAATACCAGATTCAGAAGGCTGGCCATATTATAGCCCAGCCTTTCATGGAAGGCCAGCAGGAACCATGCCCCGAACGTGGCCGTCACCAGAAAATGGATCAGATACAGGGAATAGGAAATCCGCCCCATATACAGGAACCCGCGCATGGAAAAAAAACGTTGAAGGGGTTCCAGATTCAGTACCGCCGTCACAAAACAGAGCACCCCGAAGATGTGATAATAATTCACAAGCACCATGGGAAGAATCCCCCAGATGGTCCCTTCATAGCCGAATCCGGAGGACGGATAACTCATGAAATAGAGCCCCGCCGCCAGCAGGCACCCGTTCAGCGGCCGGCATCCGCACAGCCGTTTCCGCCAGGGCCAGTCC
This sequence comes from uncultured Lachnospiraceae bacterium, assembly GCA_910584205.1. Taxonomy (GTDB): domain Bacteria; phylum Bacillota; class Clostridia; order Lachnospirales; family Lachnospiraceae; genus Hominiventricola. The sequence goes on along the minus strand of CAJUAA010000019.1, from coordinate 11,405 downwards.
GTATGCATAAAATCGCAGAGCACATACCCGAGAAAAATACTCAGAAAATCCGTACGCAGCAGCGCCGCCCCCAGCACGGCGTACAGCAGCCAGCGGAATCGGAACCGGCTCACAAAAGCCGCCAGCGCATAATCCAGATAGGCCCCCAGGAACAGAATCTGGATCGTCCAGAGCACACCGTTATAGCGATTGATACCGAACAAAAAGCAGCCATACAGCGATTCCTGCAGCATCCCCAAAAAAGACGGAGCGAACGCATTGAAGCCTGCGAACCACGCTTCCGACCCCGCCGCCGCCGCCGCCGGCGTATTGTAATACAGCCCAAGCTTCATGCACACACAGATCACCGCATTGACAACCAGCACCGCCGGCATCAGACGGAGATACCGTTTTTCCGCACTGCGTACAAGCCTGTTTTTATCTCCGGTGAGAAAATAGCCCCTGCAGAGCAGATAGCCGCTGATGACCAGAAAAAGCCGCACCGCCGTATTTCCGTTGAAAAACAGGTTCAGCGGGGATTTCCCGACCGCAATGTCCAGATTTCCCGGCAGATGGCAGCTCTCCGGCTGAAACTGATACATACCGTAATAAAACGCATAGACAAAATGGGTCAAAAATACGATCACGCACCCCAGGCCCTTCAGTCCGTCCAGATATGCTAATTTCTTCGTTTCCATACCTCATATCCTATTCCCGCATCTCTCAGAAGCCCTGCGCCCAGCCAGAGGATCACCAGAAGCTGCAGCACGGCAAATACTGCCATGGGCATCATGGACGCCCCGTTGAAGCATTCCTGATATCCCGTGAAGGCCACGATCTGAAGCGCCATCGGCACCGGAAACTCCCCCGGCACCAGCATCATATAAATTATTGCCAGAACGCAGGGCAGATATCCGTACGACTGGTCCATATAGGGCAGCAGATATCCTGCAAAAAGCCCGCAGAACAGAAACAGTCTCAGAAGCTGCACCGGAGCCGGTCCGTTCTCTCCCGCCCAAAACGAATGCAGATACAAAAACAACACCGACAGCCCGCAGGCGAGAAAAAGCCCCACCAGCGCCAGCGGATCGATCAGCTGTCCCTGCACCGCCTCTTTTCCCACGATCTCATACACATTGGGCCAGTGGAAGGTAACCAGCGTATAGCCGGCCGAAAGCCACGCCCGGTAAGCGGCAAAAAAACGCGCGCCTCCCGCCGCCAGAAGCAGCAGAAGCTGCTCCGCCTTCAGCCGCCGGCTCTGCCAGAGCGCCATGCACCCCAGCAGAAGCCCCACGTACCTCACGGACCACAGAAGCAGGCCCGCCGTCACAAACGTAAACAGCCACGCCCCCCACGGCTTTTCTGACTGCATCAGAAACAGAAGCCCGCAGACGAACAGCAGCGCCCCCACGCAGGCGTCTCCCCGCAGGATCGTCCCATCCGCCACAACCACCGGCAGGATCAGCAGGATCCCATAGGTTCCCATCGTCTTTTTCCTGCTGTGAGTCAGATGCCGGACAAGCACCGCCGACGCCGCTGCCAGATACCACTCCGCCAGCAGATACGGCCAGTGGGGAGGCCCGGCCTCAAAAGGCGTCCGAAGCAGATATGCCGCTCCGGTGATACAGACCGCCAGAAGCCCTTCCAGAAAATCAAAGGAAACCGCTCCCACCCGGAATCTTTGGAACAAAAGTCCCCGAAGCAGATCATCCACACGCATCGCCGATCCTCCCTTCTTCCTTTGCATCCAGTTTCTGCCGGTCCCCTTCATACCGGGGATACCGGTACAGATCAAGCCCGATGGCGACCAGTACGGCCAGCTGCACAAACGCCAGCACGCCGTAGGGCACGCAGGGCGGATGTTTCGTCAGATACTCCCCATAGCCCACCACCGTCAGGAAACCCGTGGCGATAAACAGCCAGAAGCGCTCCGGGCGGATCAGCACATAGATCAGGAGAAACGCATCCGTCAGATACAGATAGCGCTCGTGCATATGGGGCAGAAAATACGTGGTCAGCAGCCCAAAAAACAAAACCATCAGAATCACATACTCCTTTGTGACCCGCACGTTCTGATAAGCCATCACAAACAAAACCAGCATCAGAATCCCCAGGATCAGATACATCCCCGCCCCCACATATTCATCCAGAAAATACTGGTTTCCGATGATCTGATAAATATTGGGAAATTTAATGGACAGGGACCATCGGTCCTTGCTTCCCTGAAAGGCGTAGATGCCGATCAGCTCCCCCAAAGGCCGTCCCGCCAGCCAGGCCGGAAGGATTCCCAGCGCATACATGACCGGTATGGGCAGGAAATGCTTCAGATCCACTTTTCTGCGCACCCACAGGATGACGAGGAACGGAAAGATAAAAAGCGTCTGCAGTTTGACCGCAAAAGCCGCCCCATAAAGCCACATGCCCGTCCATGCCTTCCCCTTCAGCAGAAACCGCACGCTGCACAGGATCAGAAAAGTATAGATGATGTCGCACTGGGACCACACCGCCGCATTCAGGATCACTGTGGGAAGAAACAAAAAGAGGCCGTAGGCGAACTGCGCCCGTCTCCGGCTGCCGGTACATTCCGATACGATCCCGGCGATGACCGCCGCTCCGGCGAATTCCAGCAGACAGCAGACACTTTTAAAAGCAGTCATAGCATTGACCGGGAGCCGCGTGATCCCATACAGAAGATACATGACCGGCGGGGCATAGTCGTAAAAATCATCCGCCAGCGCCGAAAACCCTCTGGTCTGAAACTCCAGAAGCCAGCTGCTCCAGTAGATGCTCCAGTCATCCGCCACAAAAGAGCGCACCTGCACGCGAACCAGAACCGCCAGCGCCGTCAGCGCCGTCAAAAAGAGCAGTTCCGCCCCTCTCATCTTCCATCTTCCAACCAATATTTCCTTTTCCATCCATTTTCTCACAGACTGATCCATATACGCTCCTGTCCTGCTTGTCTCTTCTCCTCTACCGGAGCACCTTTTCAATAATAAACCTGGGCCTTCTCTTCGTCTCCAGATAAATCTTTCCGATGTATTCCCCGATCACGCCGATGGCCAGAAGCTGCAGTCCGCCGATGGCCCAGATGGACACGATCAGTGACGTCCAGCCGATGCTGGTGTTGCCCAGGAAATGCTGGATCAGGGAGTAGGCCAGCATGGCGATGCTGCACAGGAAGATAAACATCCCCAGAAATACGATGAACCGGATGGGCTTGATGGACAGGGACGTGATGCCGTCCACTGCCAGCGCCAGCATCTTCTTCAGCGGATACTTGGACTCTCCCGCAAACCGCTCATGGCGCTCGTAGGTCACCACGCCGGTCTGAAATCCGATCATCGGCACGATGCCGCGGAGGAACAGGTTGACCTCCTGATAATTTTCCATCTCCTCAAGGGCCCGCCGGCTCATAAGCCGGTAATCCGCATGGTTGAAGACCACCTCGCCGCCCATCAGGTTGATGAGCTTATAAAAGCCCTCCGCCGTGAATTTCTTGAAAAAGGTGTCGGTATCCCGGGCGCTGCGCACCCCGTAGACGATCTCGCAGCCTTCGTAATATTTCTCCACAAACTGATCGATCACGTCGATGTCGTCCTGCAGATCCGCATCCAGCGAGATCACCATGTCCGCGTATTCCTTTGCCGTCATCAGCCCTCCCAGCAGCGCGTTCTGATGTCCGCGGTTTCTGGAAAGCTTCACTCCCTGATAGACGGGATTTTCCCGGTGCAGCTCCTTGATCATCTCCCAGGTCCGGTCCTTCGACCCGTCGTTGACAAACAGAATCCGGCTGTCACGGGAGATCATTCCCCGCTCTATCAGGCTTTCCAGCTTCTCCAGAAGCCTTTTTGACGTCTCCGGCAGCACCTCCTGCTCGTTGTAGCACGGGATAACCAGATACAGGACCTGTCCCTTTTCCTTTCTCATCTCTTCCATCTCTTCTATTCCTCTTCCTGCCTTTTTCCTGCCTTTGTTTTTTTCAGCTCTTCTTCCAGTTCCTGCAGCCGCCGTTCATTCAGAGCCACCATCTGATCCAGCGTCCGGATGCTGTTGGACATTCTGGAAAGCGCCACCGTCAGCGAAAAGATGATCACCAGGGAAAAACAGAACCCCAGGAAAAAAATCATATTCACCGGCGCGTAGATGCCCAGAAAATCCGACACCACGATCAGAAGCTTCGGCGCGCAGTCAAACAGAAAAAGCGCACACAGCACCGCCATCCAGGACAGTGCATATTTCAGTTCCAGGCTCCGCCTGCGTATCATATTCACCAGTATTGCAAAAACGAACAGAATCGCGATCCCGATCACGATCTGTAATTTTACCGTCATCATTGTTTCCGTTCTCCCGCTTCTATCTGCGCAGCCGTTCCATCTGGATCATCCGCGCTGCCCTTTCTATCTCCGCAGCCGTTCCATCAGGATCGCCAGCGTCACTTTGATCATATAGTAAACCGACCGGAGCCCTCCGATGGAGGAAGTTCCTTCCTTCCGCTCCTTCATCACCACCGGCATCTCCGTCACTTTTTTTCCCATACGCAGGATCGCCATCACGCTCTCCGGCTCCGGGTAGTCTTTCGGATAACTGCCCGCATAGATCCGCATCACATCCCGGTTCACCATCCGCATCCCGGAGGTGGGATCCGTCACCCGCTTTCCGGTCAGCAGCCGGATCAGTGCGGAAAAATACCGGATTCCCACCCTTCGGATCCCGGAGGACTGAAACCCTTCTTTTTCTATAAAGCGGGAGCCAATGACCATATCGCTGCCTGTCTCCGAAAGCTTCTGCGCCATGTCCTCCAGATAGGCGGCGTCATGCTGCCCGTCCCCGTCAAACTGCACCGCCACATCATAGCCATACTGGCAGGCATAGATGTAGCCGGTCTGTACGGCTCCGCCGATGCCCAGATTCACGGACAGGTTCACATGGTTCAGGCCATACCGCCTGCAGATATCCAGCGTCTCGTCGGTGGAACAGTCGTTGATCACCACATAATCAAAGTCCGGCGCGTGCATTTTAATATCATCCACTGCCTTTAAAATGCTTCCGCACTCATTGTAGGCAGGAATAATCACAAGTTTTTTCATCATTAAAAATACTCCTTCGCATCCAGCAGGCCTTGGGCCCCAGGATGCCGTGTATTGTGACATTCTACCACAAACCGGAAAATTTTGCTACTTTTTTACATATAAACGGCGCTAAATACCTGCACTCACAGTTCCCGATCTCCAGCGCCGTTTATCATACTTTTCCGGCGATTTTTAAACATCGGTTATATAAATTGTGCCAGCACCCGCGCGATCCGGCACAGATCCGTCACCCATGCAAAAGACACCTGATTCTCTCGAAGCGCCCGGTGTCCTTCTCTCAAAGACTGCAGATAGGCGCCGAGGCTGCCGCTGCTGGTCCCCCCGTAGGACATGTAAATCAGTATCTCCGGAAGATAGGAAAGCCGCACCTGTTTCCGGTACAAAATGCGCACCATGAACTCATAATCCGCCGCGATCCGGTAATCGGTCCGATAGACGCCGAACCGTTCGTATACTTCCTTTCTCAGATACAGGGTGGGATGCCCCGGAAGCCATCCGGTCCGGATCGTCCCCTGTCCCTGATGCCAGCGGCGCACGATCCGATCCCCGTCCATATAGTAAAGATCCCCATGGACTCCGTCCGTTCCTTCCGCTTCCATCACCTGCACCATCCGGGTGATCACGTTGTCGTCCGCATACCGGTCAAAACAGCACCCGATGATCTCCCCGGAAGCCAGACGGATCCCCTTGTTGATGGCGTCATAGATGCCGCTGTCCGGCTCGGAGATCCACCGGACCCGGTCCGGCATCCGCTCCTCCATCCGGCGGATCAGTTCCATGGTTCCGTCCGTGGACCCGCCGTCCACGATGATATATTCCAGATTTCCGTAATCCTGCCTGGCCACCTGGTCCATGACGCGTTCCAGGTTGGCGGCGTCGTTGTACGTGGTCGTAATGACCGACACTTTTGGTAATGTACTCATCTATTCTCCCCGGCCTGCCAGTTCGTGATACAGCTCTGCGTATTCCTGAAAACGGCCGTATTTCTCATATCGTTCTGCCCGCTTCAGACAGGCTTCGCTGCTCTTCGGCGCTTCCTTTTCCAGAAGGACCGCCTGAAGAAGCGCTTCCGGGTCTCCTTTGGGCACGACCCGCCCGCAGCTTTCGTCAAGGCTCTCCGGACTTCCTCCGGTATCAAAGGTGATGACCGGCGTCCCGCAGGAGAGCGCCTCCAGATTGGTCGTGGGAAAATTGTCCTCCAGCGTGGCGTTGACAAACACGTCCGCCATGGAATAGTATTCCGCCAGTTCCCGGACCGAAGAGGTCCGCTCCAGCCCGAGGACATTCCCCGGAAGCCCCCGGATCTGCTTTCCGGACAGTCCGATCAGGATCATCCGGCAGTCCTCAGGAAGCCGCCTGGACAGCCCGATCAGATACGGAAGCCCTTTCCGGCGTTCCCACACGTTGGCCACGCCCAGGATCACAAACTTTCCTTCAAGCCCCAGCGTCTCCCGCAGCCTGCTCTTCGTCGGCCGGAACGCCTCCCGGTCGATTCCGTTGGGAATGACCCTTACAGGATACGCTTTCAGAAAGGACTGTTCCACCTCCGCCTTCAGCCATCCGGACGGCACCGCCAGCACCAGATCCGGCACGCCGGTAAACGCAGCCTTCTTTCTTATATAATTCCTCTCTGTCCGGTTTTTAAACAGCGCATAGGGATAGGTCCTGCGGTATTCCCTGCAGCCGCTGCAGCCGGTCTTCCATCCGCCGCAGCCGCTGTAATCATAGAACGCGCAGTGCCCGGTATAGGGCCAGCAGTCATGCAGCGTCCAGACAACCGGCTTCCCCGCCTCCTTCAGATATTCGAACAACCGTTCTGTCTGCAGGATAAAGCCGTGGATATTGTGCAGATGGATCACATCCGGGTCCCACTCCCGTATCTTCCGGATCAGTTTCCGGGTCTGCCCTGCGGAAGCAAATCCATGCTCTCCCCGGAAAAACGTCGAAAGCACATGCAGCGCCATGTCCGGCGCCGATCCGAAACGGTATGCGCGGACGCCCTCCGGCGCCTTCCGGCGTCCGTAGGCTATGAGAGGCATGTCCCCGTTTTTCTCCAGCGTATGATAGATGTCCACCATGATCCGGCCCACGCTGCCGCTGCCGCATACGGTGCTGATCTGTAAAACCCTGATCCCCATATCGTTCCTTTTCATTCCTGCATGATTCTTACCGGATCTCCGACTGCCGCAGATCCGGCCTGTCCGGCAGGGCCGCAGTCCCGGCTTTTCAAAACTTCAGTAAGCCCCGCGTTGCCTGCCTCTTTGTTCTATGCTATACTTACTTTACCGCTTATCCGCACGATACGATGTCGGCTAGGCAGATTCATTCTATAGTATAAGCGAGGTAACTCAATGATAATCATACAACCTTCCGGCGGTTTATGCAATAGAATGCGGGTGATTAATTCCGGATGGAGGCTCGCGCGGGAGCGGCAGGAGAAGCTTCTGGTGCTCTGGAACTGCAATCCGGAGCTGAACTGCCCCTTTGACGCGCTGTTTCAGCCGGTCACGGAATTCAAGATCACCAGCATTCATTCTGTGGCGGACCCGCGCAAGCTGTTCCGTCAGAAAACCGCCCGCAGCTATCTGACCAACGAGGATCTGATCGCGCACCGGGATCCGGACGGATGCCTGAATCGGGATTATGCCGTCGGCCTGAAAAGCAATCTTTATATTTTTACCTGGGAATGGTTCTATCCGTCGGAGGATTACCATCTGTTTGTACCGACGGACCGGATGCAGAACCGCATCCGTGAGATGACCGCCCGGTTCGGGCAGTCCTGTACAGGCGTGCACATCCGCAGAACCGACAACCAGCCTGCCATCGGGAAAAGTTCCACGGACGCGTTTCTGGATTCCATGAAGAAAGAGCTTGCCGCGGACCCGGACACCATGTTCTATCTGGCCACGGACGATATGGAAGAGGAACGCCGGCTCCGGCAGGCGTTTCCGGGCCGGATCCTGTCCAACCAGAACCGGTGCCTGCGGCGGGACAGCCGGGAGGGAATCGAGGACGCGCTGCTGGATCTCTACAGCCTTGCCTCCACCCGGAAAATCATCGGCAGCTATTTCAGTTCCTTTACGGACATCGCCGCAGACATGCATAAAATCCCTCTGGTCATTGCCGGAGAATAGTTCCGCTTTCTCACGCCGGAAAGCAAAGCCGGATCGTCAGCACCCCCTGCTCCAGTTCTCCGTCGATGGTTCCGCCCATCCGTTCGGTCAGGATTCTGGCGATGGACAATCCCAGCCCGGTGGACCCTGCAGCGTTCTCCACCGTGTAATACCGATCGAAGAGACGGCCTGCCTCGACTTCGGTCAGCGAGGAGGCGTGGTTCTGAAAGATCAGTTCCCCTGTGTCTCGAAGCGTGACCGCAAGATCGCCGTCGCTGTATTTCACCGCATTGCTCAGAATATTGGCAAAAATCCGGATCAGGGCGCTTCTGTTCACTCTCCGGCACACGTCCGCATCCGGCATGGACACTTCCGGTACGATCCGGCAGCCCTTCAGAACCGCATAATATGCAGACAGACTGTCTTCCAGAATGCGGTTCAGCGACAGCTCCTCCAGATTTTCGCTTTCCTCCGAGGACAAGGTCATGGAATAACGGAACAGTTCTTCCGTCAGCTGCTTCAAAACCTCCGTGCGCTCTTCGATAATTTCCAGATAACGGCGGGCGGTATCCGACATCTGCTCCTTTTTCAGCAGGTCCAGATACCCACAGACGGCGGTAAGCGGCGTCCTCAGGTCATGAGAGATATTTGTGACCGCGTTTTTCAGCTCCAGATCTCCCTGCTGATAACGATGGCGTTCCAGACGCAGCCTTCGAAGGCCCGTGTTGATGCCGGATGCCAGGCCGCGCATGTACGGGTCACAGCTGGACGTATCAAGCAGTACGTTGCTGTCCGTCCGAAGACGGTCCAGAAAAGCCTCCTCCATCTCCTTCGCCGCCCGGTGCAGCAGACGGACCTTTAGAAGCAGCAGCCCCGTCAGCAGGGCAAAGGCTCCCATCACAATCCACGAACCGGTTTCCATCACGATCCGTCCTCCTTTCTCCTGTTCTGTTTCACGTCCTATTTTATGTCTTTTTTCTTAAATATAAAAATCCCTGATCCGGTGGAAAGCACGGTCACCAGGCAGGAATACAGGGCCATCTGCCGCTCACGTCCCCTGTCGTGGTTCAGAATCTGCAGCTCCTGGCCGCTGGGCAGGAAATCGTTCAGAAATGTATAGACTTCCCGCTCCGTCCCTTCCAGATAATACGGATTTTCCTCCGCCTCCTTGTGGATCTCATATCCCTTATCCGTCACGTAGGTATAGGGTTCAAAGACTTTCGGCTCATTCAGGCGGGACCGGATATACCCGGAAGCCAGGCTCAGCATCAGCGCGCTCAGGATACTGACTGCAGTCACCGCCGCTTTGTTCTGATTCAGCATACTGCACAGCGTAAACACCGCCGTCCAGGAAAGGTCCATGAGAACTGTAAGAAATGTCAGAGTCAGCAGTTCGAAAGGATCCGTCGGACGGAACGGCCCGAACAGCGGTATCCCGATCAGAAGCAGTACCGCCACATAGGCCGCATTGGCCGCAAGCACTCCGACGGCATTGACCATCAAATTTGCCAGATAGACCGTAGACCTCTTATGACCGACGGTCAGTTTATTCCGAATGGTGCCGTCGCTGTATTCTGTGCCAAGGAACAGGCTGATAAAGACTGCCGCCACGAATCCCATCAGACCGGCATAGCCAAAGCACATATTTTCCATCAGAATCCCATATCCGGATTTACACAGCAGATAATAGCTCGTACCGACCATAAACAATCCATAAGACGCCATAAACATCATGCAGCTTCGGAAACCGCAGTGTTTCGTCAGGCGGGCAAAATTTGCCCTCAAAAGCTTTGTCATCTCCTGCCACCTCCTACCAGATTGATGTAATAGCTCTCCAGGTTTTCTTCCCGTTCCGTCACAGACAGAAGCTCACAGTCCTCCTTGTGGAGGGCAAGTACCAGATTCGTAATATTTATATCTGCAAAAATATCCGCCTCCCGATCCGATCGGATCTCATACTTTATTCCCATGGTTTCCAGCACACAGGCAAGGATTCTGGTATCCGTTACCTTCACCCGGATGCTTTTCCGGCACGCCGCTTCCAGCTCTTCTGCACTGATTTCCTTTACCATACGGCCTTTGTCGATGAAACCATAGTGGGTTGCCAGCCTGAACAGTTCATCCAGGATATGGCTGGACAGAAGCACCGTGATCTGCCGCTCCCGGTTCAGCTTCAGAATCAGCTCCCGAACCTCCACGATTCCCTGGGGATCCAGACCATTCGCCGGCTCGTCCAGCACCAGAAAATCCGGATCGCCTGCCAGAGCAACGGCGATCCCCAGCCTCTGACGCATCCCCAGTGAAAAATGTTTTACCTTCTTTTTTCCGGTGTCCGAAAGCCCCACCAGTTCCAGAAGCTCCCGAATCCCTTCAAACGACGGCAGTCCCAGAATCCGGTACTGCTCTTTCAGGTTGTCCTCCGCCGTCAGATTCTGATAGACCGACGGCGTCTCCACCACCGCGCCCATCCGCCTGCGGACCTTTGTAATCTCCCCGGAGGTATGGGGGACTCCATACAGCGTATACTCTCCGGACGAGGGCCTCTGCAGGCCGCAGAGCAGCCGGATCAAAGTCGTCTTTCCCGCGCCGTTCCTGCCCACAATGCCGTAGATCGCCCCTTTGGGGACGTGCATGGACAGTCCGTTCAGCGCCTGAAAGCTTCCGTACCGTTTGCCCAGGGCGCTGGCTGTTACCACATATTCCATGAATCCTGTCTCTCCTTCCCGCGCCGCTTCCGCATACAGACTGTGAAGATGCGGTATCCTTCCCGCTCCCTGTCAGAACCGGCGCTTCCCTTTCTGTATAAAAACCATATCAGAAAAAGGTTAAGATTCCGGTTAAGAACATGGTTAAGATAAGGTTAAGATTTATTTCTAAAAATACTGTAAATTCAGCGTTTTTCAGATATCTTTGTCACAAATTTGTTACTAACCGCATCAAATTGATATGCCTTTATTTTATCTTAAACTGTTCATTTTTACAATGCAGTATTCCCTTTACGCCTGCACGATCAGCGCATCAAAACCGGCTTTCTGCAGCTTCTGCCGCATAGCTTCTGCATTTGATCTCACTCCGTACGCGCCGACCTGCACGCGATACAGGGCATTCTTATCCCCGGTGGGAGTTTCCTCACCCGTCTCCGCCCGATCGGTTTCCGGGACATTCTGGACGCGCTGGCCGGTGATCCCGAAGACGATCGCAGATGCCATGCTCCTGTAATCGT
>CAJUAA010000018.1 GCA_910584205.1 uncultured Lachnospiraceae bacterium | reverse complement strand
GTGTAACACAAAAGGAAGCATGATTTTGAGGGTACGACTTTGCGATTGCCCTAGCGCCTGAGCCGAAGTTCACAAAGCTTGTTGACAAAGGCAGGGAAGAAAGCTAAAATTGAAGAAGAAACAACGGAGAGTCCGGAGCAGATGACCCCGGGCTCTTGATTTTTTGGGAAACGGAGGGATGCGCAGTGGAACAATATGATCTGGATGAATTACTGCAGTTTGTTGAGGAACACCGCTTCCGATCCCTCCGTGGCCATCTGGCGGAGATGAATGAGGCGGATATCGCGGAGTTCATGGAGGAACTGGATGACAATCAGAAGGTCCTGATCTTCCGCATGCTGCCCAAGGGACTGGCGGCGGATGTGTTCGCCTGCCTGGAGACGGATATTCAGGAGCATATCATCAACAGCATCACCGACGCGGAGATACACAAGATCGTGGAGGATCTGTTCGTGGACGACGCGGTGGATATGCTGGAGGAACTTCCGGCTACAGTGGTCAAGAGAGTTATGCGTAATACGACGCCCGAGACCCGGAAGATCATCAACCAGTTTCTGCAGTACCCGGACAACAGTGCCGGGAGTATCATGACGGCCGAGTATATCGGGCTGAAGAAGTACATGAATGTGGAACAGGCGTTTTCCTATATCCGCGCCCATGGAGTGGACAAGGAGACGATCTACACCTGCTTTGTCATGGACGGGGGACGGCATCTGGAAGGGGTCGTGACCATCAAGGATCTGCTGATGAACCCGTATGAGACGAAGATCCAGGATATTATGGATACCAATATCATCAAGACGGTGACCACGGAGGATCAGGAGGAGGTCATCGAGCTGTTCAACAAATACGACCTGCTCTGCCTTCCGGTGGTGGACCACGAAGAACGCCTGGTGGGGATCGTTACGGTCGATGATATTGTGGACGTCATGGAAGAAGAGGCGACCGAGGACTTTGAGAAGATGGCGGCCATGCTTCCCAGCGACAAGCCCTATCTGAAGACGAGCATTCTGGAACTGGCGAAGAATCGGATTGTCTGGCTGACCGTGCTGATGTTAAGCTCCATGATTACCGGCAGCATTCTGACTCATTATGAGGAAGCGTTCGCGGCCCTGCCGCTGCTGGTCAGTTTCGTGCCCATGCTGACCGGAACCGGGGGCAATGCCGGCAGCCAGTCCAGCACCATGATTATCCGATGCATGGCCATCGGCGAGGTGGAGCCGAAAGATACGCTGCGGGTCATCTGGAAGGAGATCCGGGTGGCGCTTCTGGTGGGCGTGATTCTGGGAGCCCTGAACTATGTCCGCCTTATGCTCATGTATCCGGGCCAGCCTCTGGTGTGCCTGACGGTGGTGCTGAGCCTCTATATTACGATCATTATGGCAAAAGGCATTGGATGTACGCTGCCCATCGCGGCGAAACTTCTGAACCTGGACCCGGCGATCATGGCGGCGCCGCTGATCTCCACGATTGTAGACGCGTGCAGCCTGATTATCTATTTCAGGATCGCATGCAATCTGTTGAGTATATAGATGGAAAAGTAAAAACGGCAGCAGTTTACATGGCTGTATATCATTTATAAAAGGAGTCAAAAGGATATGATAAATGGAAAGAAAGTGTTGTTCAGCGGCATGCAGGCAACGGGAAATCTGACACTTGGCAATTATCTGGGAGCGCTGAAGAACTGGGTGAACCTGTGCGAGGAATACGAGTGCTTTTACAGCGTGGTGGATCTGCATTCCATCACGGTGCGCCAGGACCCTGCCGTGCTCCGGCAGCGCGCCCGCAATCTTCTGATGATCTATATCGCTGCGGGAATCGATCCGGAGAAGAACTGCCTCTACTACCAGTCCCATGTATCCGGCCACGCGGAGCTGGCATGGATCCTGAACTGTTTTACGTACATGGGCGAGCTGAACCGCATGACCCAGTTCAAGGATAAGGCCGCAAAGCACGCGGACAACATCAACGCGGGGCTGTTTACCTATCCGGTCCTGATGGCGGCGGATATCCTGCTGTATCAGGCGGATGTGGTGCCTGTGGGGATCGACCAGATGCAGCATCTGGAGCTGACCAGAGATGTGGCGCAGCGGTTTAACGGCGTATACGGGGATGTTTTCACCGTACCGGAGGCGTACATCGGAAAGGTGGGAGCCAAGATCATGAGCCTGCAGGATCCTACGAAGAAGATGTCCAAGTCCGATGAGAATCCCAACGCGTCCATCTATCTGATGGATGATCCGGATACCATCATGCGCAAATGCAAACGGGCGGTGACAGACTCCGAAGCGCAGATCCTGTACCGGGAGGAGCAGCCGGGCATCCGGAACCTGATCGACATCTACAGCGCCTGCACCGGAAAGACACCGGAGGAAGTGGTCCGGGAGTTTGACGGAAAAGGATACGGGGAATTCAAACCGGCGGTGGGTGAAGCGGTGGTCAGCGTACTGAAGCCGCTGCAGGAGCGCTACGCGGAACTCAGCAGGGATAAAGCGTATATTGACGGGATTATCAAGGCCAACGCGGAGAAGGCGGGATACGTGGCGGCGAAGACCCTTCGGAAGGTACAGCGCAAGGTGGGCTTTCCGGACCGGGTCCGGTAGGAGATTACCGTTCCGGGTGCCGTTCCCGCAGGGAGAAGACGCATCCGCAGTAATCCTGCCGGTACATGCCGTATTCCCGGGACAGCTCCGTGGAACGTTTGTAGCCGTTTTTCTTTTTGAAATCGTTGGGAAGCCAGAGGACCTGATACTCCCGGGCCAGTTGTTCTCCGATTTCATTGAGCTTCTCCGCGTTTTTCAGCGGGCTGATGGACAGGGTTGAGGCAAAAAAGCTGCAGCCCTTTTCCTTTGCGGTTCTGGCGGCTTCCTCCAGACGGAGGCGGTAGCAGGCGAAGCACCGGGCGCCGCCTTCGGGAAGCTGCTCCATCCCTCTGGCACAGCGGTAGAAATCCTCCGGGACATAAGCGCCTTCGATAAAATCCACCGGATGTCCGGCGGGAAGGGCGGCGATGAATCGTTTCTGCTCCTCTGCCCGGGTGCGATATTCCTCTTCCGGATAGATGTTCGGATTGTAGTAGAGGACGGTGATCCGGAAATATGCGGACAGGTATTCCAGCACGTAGCTGCTGCAGGGCGCGCAGCAGGAGTGGAGCAGAAGGGTTGGCGCTTCGATTTCCGGGTTCAGCTGTAAAAGCAGCTGGTCCAGTTCTTTCTGATAGTTTCGCTTGTTCATCGGATGATACCTCACGGTTGGCTGATGTGACTGGTTCTGCTATCATCATATCGTCCGGACAGAAAAATGCAAGCCTTTTTATGGAAAAGGACAGGCAAAGATACAGAAGAGGAAGTCATGAAGGCCCCGAAAAGGCCATATAATGTAAGGCATCCTGGATTGATATGGAGGAACTGTGATGTTCGCACAAATCAACAGCCTGTTATTCCTGCTTATATTTCTGGTCTATGTGTGGGTCTGCGCCGCGTTGTTTCAGAGGAGGATGAGTCAGAACTGCCAGGAAGAAAACGGCCCGCTGTCAGTCAAATGCCTGATCTTCAGTACCGTTGTGGCCATGCTTCTGACGGTATTGACGATTTACCTTTGGTTTCTTGTTTTGATTTTGACAGCAGTTGTGTTAAAATATGTGTGGGGATTCTGCATGCCCAGGGGAAAGAAAGCGGCGGTGGTGGCCGTGCTGGTGCTTTGGATGGCAGTGGTCGGCGCGGCGGGCTTTCAGCTTATGCAGAATATGTGCTCTGACGAGGAGGAAGACGACGCATCCGATTTTCAGGATTTTGAAGAAACCGAGGATTCCATCATGCTGAATGGAACGGTGGTTCGGAGCGTATCCGGCTGAAAACAGGCGGTCCGGCTGTAAAGTGCCGGCGGTCCGGCGGGAAAAAGGAGAGAAAAGGACTTATGGAAAAAAAGGATAGGCTGGCGCATGTAAAAGAAATGTTCGAAGAACGGGGATGGACGTATAAAAGCTGTCAGGAGGACGGCTGTGAAAGCATTGATTTTGAATATCGGGGAGTTTCGTACCATATATGGGAATTCCATGACGGGGAATGGGGCGTGGAGACCAATGTACGGCATGGCGGAGGAATGGAAGAACTGACGGGAGATTATGAGTCCGAGCTTCTTCAGATCATGAAGGACTGGACGTAAGGAGGAACAAAGGATGGCAAAGACAGGTTTTATCGGGATGGGAAATATGGGGACGGCGCTTCTGCTGGGCGCGCTTAAAACATTTCCCAGAGAGGATATGATTTTCTGCGCGAAGACACAGGAGACGAAGCGCCGGATCTATGAGCAGACCGGCGTGGAATATACGGACACGAATGCGGAGTGCGCCAACAGGTGCAAATATCTGGTACTGGCGGTCAAGCCGCAGTATTATGAGGAAGTACTGAAGGGAATCCGCTATATGGTGACGCCGGAGCATGTGGTCATCTCCCTGGCGCCGGGCAGGACCATCGAGGATCTGAAGCTGGAGCTGGGAAAGGACCGGCGCATCGTACGCGCCATGCCGAACACGCCGGCGATGATCGGGGAAGGGATGACGGGGCTTTGCTGCAATCGGGAAGAGTTTTCCGATCTGGAACTGAATGTGCTGGAGAAGCTGTTTTCCGCCTGCGGAAGAGTGGAATTTATAGATGAGAAGCTGATGGATGCGGTGGTCTGCGCCAGCGGCAGTTCTCCGGCTTTTGCGTATCTGTTCATCGAGGCGCTGGCGGACGGAGCCGTGCGGTGCGGGATGCCGAGAAACCAGGCGTACATATTTGCGGCGCAGGCGGTGAAAGGCGCCGCTTCCATGGTTCTGGAGACGGGAGAGCATCCGGGGCTTCTGAAGGACCGGGTATGCAGTCCGGCCGGGACGACCATCGAAGGAGTCGCGGCGCTGGAGGAATACGGGCTGCGAAACGCGGTGCTGAAGGGTGCGGAGGCAGTCCTGAAAAAATGCCGGGAAATGTAATAGACGGGCCTTCCCGCTCATACAATGAGTGGGGAGGTATTTTTATTATGAAAGAAACTTTGTTCTACAGAAAAAGCCTGTCTCCCGGAAGCTGTCTGATCCTGTTTTTTGCGGGAATCCTGTCCGGCATCCTCTTTGTACAGGCTCAGGATGAGATGGCCTTTGCGGGCATTTTCAGCGAGTATTTTCTGAATCAGTACGCGTCCCTGAAGATTGACCACCGAAAACTTTTTCAATATGTGGGAGGATATCGGTGCGGGCAGTACGCGCTGGCGGTCTGCTGCGGGGCGGTCTCCGCGGCGCCGTATCTTCTGGGGATGGTCCTGTATCTTCTGGGGATGACATGGGGGACCATGATCAGCATTTCCACGGTCCGTCTGGGCCTGAAGGGCGTACTGATCTGTGCCGCGGGGGTAGTCCCTCAGTTTCTTTTTTATATCCCCGCTTTTGGGTGGATTCCTCTCTGGGTATGGAAGAAAGGGAACAATAAGAAAAAATATCTGTTTCTGGCGGTGGCGGGGTTTTTCTTTCTTCTGTTCGGGATGATTACGGAGGTTTCCCTGAATCCCTTGATTTTACAACAGATTTTGAGGAAAATGTGAGAAAATATATTGAAATAAGCGTCGTTCTTCGTTATACTGTAAGCATGTCTTTAGTATTGAGGGAATGAAAATGGACGAGGAGATACGATATTTTGTAGGATATTTGGAGGATGTAAAAAAAGCTTCTCATAATACGGTGATGTCTTACCACAGCGATCTGTCCAAAATGATGCTGTACGTGGAAGGGCAGGGAGTGCATTCCGTTGACGCCATAACGGCAACGGTGTTGAATTCGTATGTCCTGAATCTGGAGAAAAGCGGGATGGCGGCTTCCACCATATCCAGATATATTGCATCCATGAAAGCGTTTTTTGAATATCTGGTGCGTAAGAGAAGAATTGAGGAGGATCCTTCCTTTCGGCTGAAGGCGCCGAAGGTGGAGAGGCATGTTCCGGGGATTCTGACGGTTCAGGAGATGGAGCACCTTCTGGAACAGCCATCGGAGGACAGCCCCAAGGGCTGCCGGGATAAGGCCATGCTGGAACTTCTGTACGCCACGGGGATGCGGGTCAGCGAGCTGGTGCATCTGGGAGTCGGCGATCTGAATCTGCGTTTTGGCTGGGTCATCTGCCGGGATGGAGAACGGGAGCGGATGATTCCTTTCGGGTCCAAGGCGGGCCTGGCGCTCATGCAGTATATGGACAGGGGAAGAGAAGCGTTTATCAAGAAGGAAGATACGGAATATCTGTTTTTGAACTGCTCCGGCGCTCCCATGAGCCGCCAGGGATTCTGGAAGATCCTGAAGGGTTATGCGCGGAAGGCAGGGATCGAGAAGGACATCACCCCGAGAATGTTCCGGCACTCCTGCGCGGCCCACATGGCGTCCAACGGGGCGAAGCTGCACACGATCCAGGAGATTCTGGGCCATGCGGATCTGACGGCCACGCAGGTATATGCGGGGTTTCAGCCGGAGACGAGAACGGAATACAGCAAAGTCCATCCGAGAGGATAGAGGACATATGGAAAAAGGTACGAAGAGCCGGAATGCTTTTCGTACCTTTTTAGCGTTCTGTGTTATGTATGGAAAAGAGGATTCCGGAGGCCGGATCAGCAGTTTTCCGCGATGTCGTAGAGCAGGCGTTCGGTCTTCTCCCATCCCAGGCAGGGGTCGGTGATGGATTTTCCATAGACTTTGTCGTGGATCTTCTGGCATCCGTCCTCGATATAGCTCTCGATCATCAGCCCTTTGACCAGCCGGTGAATATCTTCGCTGTAACGGCGGCTGTGAAGGATCTCCTTGGAGATGCGGATCTGCTCCAGATACTGCTTGTTGGAATTGGAGTGGTTCACATCTACGATGCAGGCCGGATTCTGCAGAGAGGTCTCTGCATACAGCTCGCAGAGGAGGCGAAGGTCCTCGTAGTGATAATTCGGGAGAACCGCTCCCCGCTTGTTCACCGCGCCGCGCAGGATCGTATGTGCCAGCGGATTGCCGGTGGTGTCCACATCCCAGCCGCGGTAGATGAAGGAGTGGCCGTGCTGCGCCGCCACGACAGAATTCAGCATGACGCTCATATGCCCGCTGGTGGGATTTTTCATTCCGGCCGGTACGTCGAAGCCGCTGACGGTCATACGATGGTGCTGGTCTTCTACGGACCGGGCGCCCACTGCCACGTAGGAGAGCAGGTCGGTCAGATACCACCAGTTCTCCGGATAGAGCATCTCATCTGCGGCGGTAAGCCCGGTTTCCTCAATGTTGCGGATGTGCAGCTTTCGGATGGCGATGAGCCCTTCCAGCAGGTCAGGCGCGGTCTCCGGATTGGGCTGATGGACCATGCCTTTATAGCCTTCGCCCGTGGTACGGGGCTTGTTGGTATAGATTCTGGGGATGATGATGCATTTGTCTTTGATCTTTTCCTGTACCGGGATCAGGCGATGGAGGTAATCCATGACCGCCGCCTCATTGTCCGCGGAACAGGGTCCGACGATGATAAGGAACCGGTCGTCGGCTCCGGTGATGACATCCCTGATCTCCTGATCTCTCTGTGCCTTCTGCGCCGCGCCTCTGGCGGAAAGCGGATAATCCGCCTTGATTTCTTTGGGGATCGGAAGCTTTCTATTGAATGTAAATCCCATGATGTGCTCCTTCTGCTTTTGTTGTAGGATGCTGCCCTGCCGGACAACTATTGAAATTATAATATAAAATCCTCGGATTGTAAATGAATGCGGAACATATTTTATCTCCGGCTGCGCCGGCGGGGCAGCTGGAAGAGTTTCCATACGCCGAACAGGAACAGGAGCAGGAAATAGGCAAGGGCCGCCATACCGATGCTGAGGATCAGCTCCAGGATCTCAAGCCCGGGGCGGAAAAAGGAAAACAGATGTTTCAACAGGTCAACACCTCCTATGGACAGAAACAGTGCGGCCAGGGGCTTCAGTACGAGAATGTCCAGTCCCAGTGTCGGAGTCACAAATGGAGACACGGCGCGGATTCCCAGCAGGCACAGAAGAAGCTGGCTGGCGAGAAGCCCCCAGAGAACGGCCTGGATGCCGTACAGGGGCACGAACAGGACGACGAACAGGATCCGGACCAGAATGGAAGCAAGCTGGTTGAAAAATGTGACGGATGTATGCCCAAGGCCGTGAAGGATGCTGTTGAGGTTGCCGGTCAGATAGAGAACCGGGCAGATCCATGAAAGGGTAACGAGAAATTCTCCGGCAAGCCGCTCGTGAAACAACAGGGTTCCCAGGCTGTTTCCGAAGCGGAGAAAGACGCCCATGCAGAAGATGCCGATGGTCAGCCCGAACTGGATCGTGTATTCGATGGCGGAAGAGATGCTTTTTCGGTTGCCCTTTGCCTGTTCTTCGGATATGACCGGCAGCAGCATGGCGGAGATGGACGCGGTCACCGCATTGGGAAACATCAGAAAGGAGAGCGCCATACCGGTCAGGATTCCGTACAGGCTCAGGGCATCCGCCGTGCTGAGCCCGGATTTCTGAAGGCTGAAGGGAATAAGTACGGCCTCTGCGCTCTGAAGGAGCGTCAGGCTCAGGCGGCTTCCGGTAATGGGCAGCGCCATCCCCAGAAGAGAACGGCAGCGGGACCTGCAGCTTCCTGGCCGGAAAGGTTTCTCCCGGCTTCCGGATGCGAAGGTGAGCATCAGAAGCGAGCTTCCCGCTTCGCCGGCCAGCAGCCCGAAGACAGCGAGGGAAGGGGTGACGGTTCCGCCCTGCTGGATTCGGATGCTGCACAAAAGCCATACAGTACCGATCCGGACAAGCTGTTCCAGAAGCTGTGCGGCAGCGGGGAGCCCGGTCTGTTTCCGGCCCAGACAGGCGCCGGCGTAGCAGCAGTGGACGGCGGACAGGGGAACCGCGGCGGCCATGATCTGGAGCAGCGGTTCGCAGCGGGGTTCCTGCAGCAGGTACCGGGCGATGAACGCGGCTTTGGACCACAGAAGGAGCCCTACGGCCGCGGAGGACAGAAGGGACAGAAAGAGTCCTGCGTAGAGCCAGGAATCCTTTTCTTCTTTTCGGGCAAACGCGGTGAAACGGGAGATGGCGGTCTCCATGCCGGACGCAGTGAGCGCATGGCAGACGGAAAAAACGGGGAAGATCAGCTGATAGATTCCCATACCTTCCGCACCGAGAGCCTGGGCCAGGAATATCTTATAGAAAAAGCCAAGAAAACGGCTCAGCAGTCCGGCAATGGTAAGGATCAGCGTTCCTTTCAGAAATATGGAAAATTGTTTCATAAAAAACTCTTTTTCTTGCAATATATTCGTGCGGAATGCTTGACAGAACCGATCTCAGATGTTATTATCAAAAACGAATTCCGAGTAAAATACTAGGAATTAAAACAGCGGACGGCCTGGAAGGGCGGAAGCGGAACTGTAAAACAGCGGACGGCCTGCCGGCGCCCAGATGGATCTCGGGACGCGGAAGCGTCAGGAGATGCATCTCCCCAAAGGGGGCTGGAAGGGCGGAAGCGGAACTGTAATCGGAGGAAAACATGAAGCTGTCAACGAAAGGCAGATACGGTCTGCGCGCCATGGTCGATCTGGTGGTGCACAGCGCAGAAGAGCCTGTGCCGCTCTCGAATATTGCTGCAAGACAGCATATATCGGAGAACTATCTGGAGCAGCTGATTGCCAGGCTGAAAAAAGCGGGCCTTGTGACCGGCGTGCGCGGGGCGGGAGGCGGTTATATCCCCAGCAGGTGCGCCGAGGAGATCTCGGTGGGCGACGTGCTGCGGGCGCTGGAAGGGAGTCTGGACCCGGTGGACTGTCCGGGACTGTCGGAGGAAAACGGATGCGACGGCGCGGACGTCTGTGTGACCAAATACGTATGGAAACGGATCAATGACAGCATCAATCAGGCCGTGGATGAGATAAAAATCAGTGATCTGGTGAGAGAGAGCCGGGAAGTAGCAGAGAAAAACAGGATTCCCGGATCCTGTTGTGAGAAAAAGGAGTGATTGGATCGTATGGGTGAGGAAAAGAGATTGATCTATCTGGACAATGCGGCGACGACCAGGACGGCGCCGGAAGTTGTGGAAGCCATGCTTCCGTATTTTACAGAAACTTATGGAAATCCTTCCAGTGTATATGGATTTTCCCAGAAAAGCAGGGAAGCGATCACGGATGCAAGAGAGACCATTGCAAAAGCTCTGGGGGCCAGGACGGAAGAAATCTATTTTACTGCCGGAGGAAGCGAATCGGATAACTGGGCCATCAAGGCGGCTGCAGAAGCATACCGAAGCAGGGGGAACCATATCATTACTTCGAAGATTGAGCATCACGCGGTGCTCCATACGGGGGAATGGCTGAAAAAGCAGGGCTTTGAGGTGACTTATCTGGATGTGGATGAGAACGGGACCGTGAAGCTGGAGGAGCTGAAAAAGGCGATCCGTCCGACTACGATCCTGATCAGCATCATGTTTGCCAATAATGAGATCGGTACGATCCAGCCGGTCAGAGAGATCGGAAAGATCGCAAAGGAGCACGGCATCCTGTTCCACACCGACGCGGTCCAGGCATTCGGACAGCTTCCCATCCGGGTGGATGAACTGAACATCGATATGCTGAGTTCCAGCGCCCATAAGCTGAACGGGCCCAAGGGGATCGGATTTCTGTATATCCGTAAGGGAGTGAAGATCCGGAGCTTCATCCACGGGGGTGCCCAGGAGCGGAAGCGCCGCGCCGGAACGGAGAACGTACCGGGGATCGTGGGATATGGAGCGGCGGTGGAACGTGCCATGAGGACCATGGAAGATCGGACGGCCAGGGAGAAGGAGCTGCGGGATTACCTGATTGGCCGGGTGCTGAAAGAAATTCCCTACACCAGGCTGAACGGGCACCGGACCAACCGCCTTCCCAATAACGCGAATTTCAGTTTTCAGTTTGTGGAAGGAGAATCCCTTCTGATCATGCTGGATATGGACGGCATCTGCGGTTCCAGCGGATCTGCCTGTACGTCCGGGTCTCTGGACCCGTCCCATGTGCTTCTGGCCATCGGACTGCCCCATGAGATTGCCCATGGCTCGCTGCGTCTGACGCTCAGCGAGGAGACCACGAAGGAGGAGCTTGACTATGTGGTGGAATCCATCCGGAAGATCGTGGAAAAGCTCCGGGCCATGTCCCCGCTGTATGAGGATTTCCTGCGGGGAAAATAAGACAACGGCAAAGAACAGTAAAAAAGCGGAAAGCCGGTCTGTTTAAAACAAATACAGAAAAGAGGAAGATGCAATGTATAGTGATAAGGTCATGGATCATTTTCAGAATCCGAGAAATGTAGGAGAGATCGAGGACGCCAGCGGCGTGGGGACGGTGGGCAACGCGAAATGCGGCGACATCATGCGGATTTATCTGGATATTGACGACGATCAGGTGATCCGGGACGTGAAATTCAAGACGTTTGGCTGCGGAGCGGCAGTGGCTACCAGCAGCATGGCCACGGAGCTGGTGAAGGGAAAGACCATCTACGAAGCGCTTCAGGTGACCAACAAGGCAGTGATGGAGGCCCTGGACGGACTTCCGCCGGTGAAGGTACACTGTTCGCTCCTGGCGGAGGAAGCGATCCATGCGGCGCTCTGGGATTACGCGGAGAAGCACGGGATCAAAATCGAGGGGCTTGAGAAGCCCAAATCCGATATTCACGAGGGCGAAGAAGAGGAAGGCGAAGAGTATTAGACATGAAGGAAAAAGTCGTCGTCGGCATGTCCGGCGGAGTGGATTCCTCTGTGGCGGCATGGCTTCTGAAGGAACAGGGATATGAGGTCGTCGGCGTCACCATGCAGATCTGGCAGGACGAAGATCCCGATCAGGTGGAGGAGAACGGCGGATGCTGCGGGCTGAGCGCGGTGGAGGACGCCCGGCGCGTGGCGTCAAAACTGGGAATTCCTCATTACGTCATGAATTTTAAACAGGATTTTAAGGAAAAGGTCATCGACTATTTTATGGAGGAATATCTGCACGGGCGCACACCCAACCCCTGTATCGCCTGCAACCGCCATGTGAAGTGGGAATCGCTCCTGAAGCGGAGTATGGACATCGGGGCGGATTATATCGCCACCGGGCACTACGCCCGGGTGGAACGGCTGGCAGGCGGCCGATACGCGGTGAGGACGTCCGCCACAGCGGCAAAAGACCAGACTTACGCCCTCTACAATCTGACGCAGGAACAGCTTTCCCGCACGCTGATGCCGGTGGGAGCTTACACGAAAGAACAGATCCGGGGTTTTGCCGGGGAACTGGGGCTTTCCGTGGCGGGGAAGCCGGACAGCCAGGAGATCTGTTTTGTGCCGGACAGGGATTATGCCCGCTTTATCGAGGAACACGCCGGAGAGAAGATACCGGAAGGGAATTTTGTGTGGAAGGACGGGACGGTCATCGGCAGGCACAGGGGAATCACCCATTACACCATCGGGCAGAGAAAAGGCCTGGGGCTGTCCATGGGGCGTCCGGTGGTGGTGACGAAGATCTGTCCGGATACCGGCGACGTGGTCGTCGGAGAGGAGTCGGATGTGTACCGGCGGACCCTCCGTGCGGGCCGGATGAACTGGATGGCGGTGGAGAGGCCGGAGGAAGAGGCGCGTTTTCTGGCAAAGATCCGCTACAATCACAGAGGCGCCATGTGCACCGTGCGAAGCACGGGGCCGGATGAGGTGGAATGCGTGTTTGACGAGCCGGTCCGGGCGGTGACGCCGGGGCAGGCGGTGGTCTTTTATGACGGAATTTACGTGGCCGGAGGCGGAACCATTTTTTGAGCACGCTTTCCTGAAAATTACTATTGCATTTTGCGGCGGGATGAGTTATAATAATGCTTGTCGTCGGGGTATGGCTCAGTTTGGCTAGAGCGCACGGCTGGGGGCCGTGAGGTCGCAGGTTCGAATCCTGTTACCCCGATTGCAGGGGCAAAGCTCCAGAGGGGGAGTCTGTAAAAGCAGACTCCCCCTTTTTTGGCAAATCAGAGAAAGAGGAGTATGAGAGCAGATGAAGAAAATACCGTTTGTTACAAAGCAGCAGGTGGAAGAGATCGTAAAGAAATATCCGACTCCGTTCCATATTTATGACGAGAAAGGAATCCGTGAGAATGTAAAAGCATTGTATGATGCATTTTCCTGGAATAAAGGATATAAGGAATATTTTGCGGTGAAGGCTACGCCCAATCCGTTTTTAATGCAGATCCTGAAAGAGTACGGCTGCGGAAGCGACTGTTCCTCCATGGCGGAGCTGGTGCTGTCCGAGGCGGCGGGAATCACGGGGCATGACATTATGTTTTCGTCCAATGATACGCCGCCGGAGGAATTTGCATATTGTGAAAAACTGGGCGGAATCATCAATCTGGACGACATCACCCACATTGAGGTGGTGGAACAGTCGGTGGGATACCTGCCGGAAACCATGAGCTGCCGCTACAATCCGGGCGGGTATTTTAAGATGAGCAACGGGATCATGGACAACCCGGGCGATTCCAAATACGGAATGACGGAAGAGCAGATCACGGAAGCGTTCCGGATCATGAAGGAAAAGGGCGTGAAAAAGTTCGGCATCCATGCGTTTCTTGCAAGCAACACGGTGACGAACGAATACTATCCGCTGCTGGCGAAAGTGCTTTTTGAGCTGGCGGTGCGCCTGAAAGAGAAGACCGGAGCGAACATCACGTTCATCAATCTGTCCGGCGGAATCGGGATTCCGTATACACCGGAGCAGGAGCCCAATGACATCCATGTGATCGGAGAAGGGGTCCGGAAGGTATTTGAAGAGGTGATGGTGCCCGCGGGCATGGGCGACGCGGCGCTCTATACGGAGCTGGGACGCTATATGCTGGGACCTTACGGGGCGCTGGTGACCCGGGCGATCCACGAGAAGCACATCCACAAGGAATACATCGGGACGGACGCCTGCGCGGCGAACCTGATGCGGCCGGCCATCTATGGGGCCTATCATCACATTTCGGTGCTGGGAAAGGAAGAGGAGCCCTGCGACCATGTCTATGATGTGACCGGGTCCCTGTGCGAAAACTGCGATAAATTTGCAGTGGACCGGAAGCTGCCGCGGATCGATAAGGGAGATTACCTGTTTATACACGATGCGGGCGCCCACGGCCATTCCATGGGATACAATTATAACGGAAAGCTTCGTTCGGCGGAACTGCTGCTTCAGGAGGACGGAGAGGTCCGGCTGATCCGAAGGGCGGAAACGCTTCGGGATTATTTTGCGACCTTTGACTGTTTTGACATCGGGAAAAAGCTTCTGGATTCATAAGGAAGAGGAAGTGAATATTTTCCATAGTCAGGACAAGATATTGCCTATACAAATTCGTTTCCTTCGGTTAGAATAGAAACAGGAGTTTTTCCAGTATCTATTATCAACAGGAGGGGTTAACCATGAAATTGATCAAGGCAAAAGGTTACGCGGATATGAGCAGAAAGGCGGCCAATATCATCTCTGCACAGGTGATTATGAAGCCGGACTGCGTGCTGGGGCTGGCAACGGGCTCTTCTCCGGAAGGAACCTACAAGAACCTGGTGGAGTGGTACGAGCAGGGCGATCTGGATTTCGGCGATGTGACCACCGTGAATCTGGATGAGTACAAAGGGCTTCCCAAAGAGAATGAGCAGAGCTACTATTATTTTATGCACAGCCATCTGTTTGATTTTGTAAACATCAATCCGGAGAGGACGTTCCTTCCCGACGGGATGAATGCAGATCCGGATGCGGAGTGCGCAAGATATGAGGGAGTGATCCGGGCGACGGGCGGCGTGGACCTGCAGCTCCTCGGGCTGGGACGGAACGGACACATCGGCTTTAACGAGCCCGGAGACGTGTTCGAGAAAGGGACTCACTGTGTGGACCTGCATCCCAGTACGATCGAGGCGAACAAACGTTTCTTTGCGTCGGCGGACGATGTGCCGAAGCAGGCGTACAGCATGGGAATCCAGACGATCATGATGGCGAAAAAGATCCTGGTGGTGGTCAGCGGTGAGGACAAGGCGGAGGCAGTGAAGAATTCCTTCTTCGGGCCGGTGACGCCGAAGGTACCCGGCTCCATCCTTCAGATGCATCCGGATGTGACGGTGGTGGCAGACGAGGCGGCTCTGTCTCTGTGTGAGTTTCCGGAATAAGGCGGGGCGGTACGGACTATGAAAATCATTCATGCAAAGGTATATACGGAAGACGGCGTTTTCCAGGAAAAGGACGTGTATACAGACGGAGAGCGGATCGTGGAGCATGAGACCGGCGACGGCGATGTGCTGGACGGTTCCGGATGTTATCTGATCCCCGGGCTTACGGATGTCCATTTTCATGGATGCGCGGGCCGTGATTTCTGCGACGGGAGTACGGAATCCATGGAGATCATGGCGGAGTACGAGGCATCCCAGGGAATTACGACCATCGTTCCGGCTACCATGACGCTGAGCCGGGAGAAGCTGAAAAGCATCTGTGAGACGGCGGCGTCCTATCCAAATGAAAAGGGAGCGGTTTTCTGCGGCATCAATATGGAAGGCCCGTTTATCTCGCTGGCGAGAAAAGGAGCTCAGAACGGCGCCTATGTACACCGTCCGGATGTGGAGATGTTCCGTGAGCTGAATGCCGCTTCGGGGCATAAGGTGAAGCTGCTTGCGGTGGCGCCGGAGGAACCGGGAGCCATGGAGTTTATAGAAGCGCTGAAGGACGAGGTGGTCCTTTCCGTGGCGCATACGACGGCGGATTGTGAGACGGCGGCGGAGGCGTTCCGAAAGGGTGCCAGCCATGTGACCCATCTGTATAATGCCATGGCCGGACTGTCCCACCGGGCTCCGGGAGTCGTGGGAGCGGCGGCGGATGATGCGCGTGTGGAGGCGGAACTGATCTGCGACGGGATACATGTGCATCCGGTGACGGTGCGCCAGACCTTTAAGATGTTTGGGGACGACCGGATCATCCTGATCAGCGATTCCATGGAAGCCACCGGTATGCCGGACGGCGAATATGCCCTGGGCGGCCAGAAGGTGGTCAAAAAAGGAAACCGGGCGACGCTGGAGGACGGCACGATCGCCGGTTCCGTTACCAACCTGATGGACTGCCTGCGGATGGCTGTGAAGATGGGGATTCCGCTGGAAAGCGCTGTGAAGTGCGCGGCGGTCAATCCTGCCCGATCTGTGGGGATCTATGACCGTTACGGCAGCATTACGCCGGGAAAGACGGCTAATCTGGTTCTGCTGAAAGAAGAGGATCTGTCCACGGTACAGGTGATCCTGAAGGGAAAAGCGATTCTTTAACAAAAGACAGGCTCTCATGGACCTTCCATTCCTCCATGAGAGCCTGTTTATTTATTTGACAGAAAACCTGCAAAGCGTGGATTTTATTGTCTGGAAAGAGGATCAGTAGTCCTCCTGTTCGATCTGTTCCAGCAGGTCGTGGATCCGTTTGGTAGGATCGTTTACCTGCCCGGTGGATACGTCGTGGTTGATACAATCGATGATCGCCGCCAGGAATTTTGTCATGTCCGCTTCCACGTACCAGGGTTTTTCCAGCAGCTCCGGCGGACGGTAGTTCAGATTGGTCGTTACCACGTGGCTGATGTAGCCCTTTTCATAATATTCGTCAAATTTCTCAAAGCCGTCGGTGAACAGCCCGAAGGTGGCGCATACGAACACCCGTCTGGCTCCCCGGTTCTTGATCTGGCATGCTACATCCAGCATGCTTTCCCCGGAAGAAATCATATCGTCGATGATGATGACGTCCTTGCCGGACAGGTCGTCCCCCAGAAATTCGTGGGCGACGATGGGATTCTTACCGCCTACGATGACAGAATAGTCGCGGCGCTTGTAAAACATGCCCATATCCACGCCCAGCACGCCGGCAAAGTAGACGGCGCGTTCCATGGCGCCTTCGTCGGGGCTGATGACCATCAGATGGTCCTTGTCCACCAGAAGGTCCGGTTCGGCCTGCATCAGTCCCTTGATGAACTGGTAAGGAGGATTAAAGCTGTCGAAGCCGTAGAGCGGAATGGAATTGCACACTCTGGGATCATGGGCGTCAAAGGTGATAATGTTCGTGACTCCCATGTGGATCAGCTCCTGAAGCGCAAGAGAACAGTCCAGAGATTCCCGCTGGCTCCTTTTGTGCTGTCTGCTTTCATAGAGAAACGGCATGATGACATTGATCCGGTGTGCTTTTCCGTTGGATGCGGATATGACCCGCTTCAGATCCTGATAGTGGTCATCCGGCGACATGTAGTGCTTATGCCCGCAGACCGTGTAGGACAGGCTGTGGTTCATGACGTCGGCCATGATAAAAAGATCCATGCCCCGGACGGAATCGTAGAGGATCCCCTTAGCCTCTCCGGTCCCGAAACGGGGGCATGCGCTCCGAAGCATGTAGGAGTCTTCATGATAGCCATGGAAATTCAGGGCGTTCTGAAAATCCTGGTTGCCTCTTCTGCGGAATTTTACGAGATAGTCGTCCACGTTCCGGGCCAGCTCCATACAGCCTTCCAGCGCTGCGATCTTCAGCGGAGCGATCGGCGGGACATTCTCATAGTAATAATTATTGGACATAAAACCCTCCAGTCTTTTGTGTGCAGCAGTTAATCTATTTATATCATTTTTCTGTACGGGCAGTCAAGCCATACGGAAGAAAATTCGCAACATTGCTTTTTTTGCCGATCTTTAGTATAGTAAGAGCAGAAAGCTGCCGGTTTGTCTGCCGTATGCTGTGCAGAGGGCCCGCAGGATGAGGGTGAACATATGGAACATGTGATACGCGCAGTCGCTCCGGGAAGCATCGCGCAGGAGCTGGATATCCGTCCGGGAGACGTGCTTTTGTCCGTCAACGGACAGGAGCCGGAGGACGTATTTGATTATCGGTATCTGCTGAATGAGGAGGAAATTCTGGTCCTGATCCGGAAGCCGGACGGCGAGGAATGGGAGCTGGAGATCGAGAAGGAATATGAAGAGGATCTGGGGCTGGAGTTTGAGAACGGGCTGATGGACGATTACCGGTCCTGCAGGAACCGCTGCATCTTCTGTTTTATCGACCAGCTTCCGAAAGGAATGAGGGAGACGCTGTATTTTAAAGACGACGATTCCCGCCTGTCGTTTCTGCAGGGAAATTATCTGACGCTTACCAATATGGACGACCGGGATCTGGACCGCATCATCTACTATAAGCTGTCGCCCATCAATATTTCCTTTCAGGCGACGAATCCGGAACTTCGCTGCCGGATGCTGAATAACCGTTTTGCAGGAGAGATCCATGAGAAGGTCCGGCGTCTGAAGGAAGCCGGGATCTGTATGAACGGACAGATCGTCCTGTGCAGAGGCGTGAATGACGGGCAGGAGCTGGAGCGCTCCATCCGGGATCTGACGGAATATCTGCCGGAACTTCAGAGCGTGTCGGTGGTGCCGGTGGGACTGACCCGTTACCGGGACGGGCTGTATCCGCTGGAACCGTTTACGAAGGAGGACGCCTGCCGGGTGCTGGATCTGATCCACCGGTGGCAGGAGAAGCTGTACAGGGAATACGGGACGCACTTTGTCCACGGAGGGGACGAGTGGTATCTGCTGGCGGAGCAGCCCCTGCCGGAGGCGGACACGTATGACGGTTATCTGCAGCTGGAGAACGGCGTCGGCATGGTGCGGCTTCTGGAGGAGGAAGTGACGGAAACGCTTCAGGGCCTGGCGGGAGATGACAGGAAGCGGCAGGCGACCATCGCCACCGGCGAACTGGCTGCTCCGTTTCTGAAGGCGCATGTGGAACGGATACGGAAAAAATACCCGAATGTCCAGGTCCGTGTCATTCCCGTGAAAAACCGTTTCTTCGGAGAGCGGATCACGGTGGCGGGACTGATTACGGGACAGGACCTGATCGGGCAGCTGAGAGGGAACATGCTGGGAGAGCGGCTGCTGATCACGGAACACATGCTGAAGAGCGGAGAGCCGGTCTTTCTGGACGATGTGACCGTGGAAGATGTGGAAAAAGCTTTACAAATCACAGTATCCATAGTAGAATCAGGCGGAAACAAACTGATCGAACAGATCATCAAATAGAATGGCCTGCAAAGCGTCAGAGGCTTCAAGGGCCTGGAAAGAGGTTAGTATGAGTAAACCAATTGTTGCGATCGTGGGACGTCCGAACGTGGGAAAATCCACGCTGTTCAACGCGCTGGCAGGGGAAAACATCTCCATCGTCAAGGACACGCCGGGCGTGACCAGGGACCGGATCTATGCGGATGTCACATGGCTGGACCATCATTTTACCATGATCGATACCGGCGGGATCGAGCCGGACAGCAGTGACGTGATCCTGTCCCAGATGCGGGAGCAGGCGCAGATCGCCATCGATACGGCGGATGTGATCGTCTTTCTGGTGGACGTGCGGCAGGGGCTGCAGGACGCGGATTCCAAGGTGGCGGACCTGCTTCGCCGCTCCAGGAAACCGGTGGTCCTGGTGGTGAATAAGGTGGACAGCTTTCAGAAATACATGTCGGATGTGTATGAATTTTACAATCTGGGGATCGGGGACCCGGTGCCGGTGTCCGCCGCGTCCAGGCTTGGCATCGGAGACATGCTGGATGAAGTGGTATCCTTCTTTCCGGAACGGGCGGACGGAGAAGAGGAGGACGATCGTCCCAAGGTCGCCATCGTGGGCAAGCCCAACGTGGGGAAATCCTCCATCATCAACCGGCTGACCGGAAAGAACCGGGTGATCGTGTCGGACATTGCCGGTACGACGAGAGACGCCATCGATACGGACATCTGCTGGAATGGGAAGGACTATGTATTCATTGATACGGCGGGACTGAGAAGAAAAAACAAGATTAAGGAAGAGCTGGAACGGTACAGCATTATCCGCACGGTGACCGCAGTAGAGCGGGCGGACGTGGTGGTGGTGGTGATCGACGCCGCGGAGGGCGTCACCGAGCAGGACGCCAAGATCGCCGGGATCGCCCACGACCGGGGAAAGGGCGTGATCATCGCGGTCAACAAGTGGGACGCGGTGGAGAAAAACGACAAGACCATCTATGAATTTACCAGAAGGGTAAGGGAGGTGCTTTCCTTTATG
The DNA here is from genome assembly GCA_910584205.1 of uncultured Lachnospiraceae bacterium. GTDB lineage: Bacteria > Bacillota > Clostridia > Lachnospirales > Lachnospiraceae > Hominiventricola. The sequence goes on along the minus strand of CAJUAA010000018.1, from coordinate 54,385 downwards.
CCCTATGCGGAAATCCTGTTTATCTCCGCTCAGACCGGGCAGCGCCTGCCGAAGCTTTTTGAGACCATCGACATGGTCATCGAGAATCAGACGCTGCGCATTCAGACGGGAGTGCTCAACGAGATCATCACCGAGGCGGTGGCCATGCAGCAGCCGCCATCGGACCGGGGCCGGAGGCTGAAGATCTTCTATGTGACGCAGGTATCCGTCAAACCGCCTACCTTTGTGGTCTTCGTCAACGATAAAGAACTGATGCATTTCTCCTATACCCGGTATCTGGAAAACAAGATCAGGGATACGTTCGGATTCAAAGGGACTTCTCTGAAATTCATCATACGCGAGAGAAAGGGACAGTGACGGTATGGAACGATTGATCAGTCTGGGGATCGGCTATCTGTTCGGCATCTTTCAGACGGCTTATATTTACGGCAGAATGAACGGAATCGACATCCGGGAGCACGGGAGCGGCAATGCCGGGACGACCAACGCCCTCCGGGTGCTGGGAAAGAAGGCGGGGATCATCGTGCTTCTGGGCGATGTGGCGAAGACGGTGCTGGCGGTTGCGGCGGTGCGGTTTCTGTTTCGCCGGCAGGATGCGGACTGGCTGCCTCTTCTTGGCATGTACGCGGCGTCAGGCGCCATTCTGGGACACAATTTCCCGGTGCAGCTGGGGTTTAAGGGCGGCAAGGGCATCGCCTGCACGGCGGGCCTTGTGCTGACGCTGGGACCCATCGTGACGGCGCTGGAGGCGGCCACATTTCTTCTGACGATCTTTCTGACCCGGTATGTATCGCTGGGGTCGATTCTGGTGGTGATCGAGCTGGTCGTCGTCCTGGTGGTGCTGGGACAGAACGGATACTACGGCATGAGCCAGGGACACCTGATGGAATTCTATGCCCTCAGCGTCCTGCTGGCCTGTATGGCGATCTACCGTCACAGGGCGAATATTGTGAGGCTGCTGCACGGAACGGAGAGCAGAATATTCCAGAAGAAATCGGAGTAGGAAACGGGTGTCCGGGCGCATGGAGGCGGTCCGGGCAGAGGAAAATAGAGCAACAGGAGAGAGGATTATGGCAAAAGTCAGTGTGATCGGAGCAGGAAGCTGGGGGATGGCCATTGCAAAGGTGCTGGAGAACAACGGGCATGAAGTCATGGTATGGTCCCACAGGGAGGAAGAGGCCGAAAGGCTGAGAGAGAAGCGGGAGAACGAGGCGAAGCTTCCGGGAGTCCGGCTTTCGGAGCGGACGGAATTTACATCGGATCTGAAGACGGCAGTGAGCGGACGGGATCTGCTGATCCTGGCGGTTCCTTCCACGGCGGTCCGCGGCACGGCGCGGAAGATGGCTTCCTGCGGCGTGGAACCCGGCGCGGTCGTTGTGAATCTGGCAAAGGGGATCGAGGAGAGTACGCTGATGATCCTGACGGATATCATCGAGCAGGAGATCCCGGGCGCCAACGCGGCGGTCCTGTCCGGGCCGAGCCATGCGGAGGAGGTGGGGCACGGGATTCCCACCACCGTGGTGACGGGCGCGAAGGACCGGGCGACTGCAGAATACATCCAGAACATTTTCATGAATCAGGTGTTCCGTGTCTACACAAGTCCGGATATGCTGGGAATCGAGCTGGGCGGAGCGCTGAAAAATGTCATCGCCCTGGCGGCCGGCGTGGCGGACGGGCTTGGCTGCGGCGACAATACCAAGGCGGCGCTGATTACCAGAGGAATCGCGGAGATGAGCCGGCTGGGCGTGGCCATGGGAGGACGGATCGAGACCTTTAACGGCCTGACCGGGATCGGAGACCTGATCGTGACCTGCGCTTCCGTACACAGCCGGAACCGGAAGGCCGGGTATCTGATCGGACAGGGAAGGACCATGCAGGAGGCCATGGACGAGGTAAAGATGGTGGTGGAGGGCGTCCATTCCGCCAAAGCGGCCATGGTACTTTCCGGGAAATACGGCGTGGATATGCCCATTGTGGAAGAAGTGAACAAGGTGTTGTTCGAGAACAAGCCGGCCAGAGAGGCCATGGGAGACCTGATGCTCCGGGACAAGAAGATCGAGAACCCGGAGCTGCCCTGGAACTGATAGGCCTCCGCGGAGGCGGGGCGGGGCCTACAGCCTGCGGCCCCGCCCGCCGTGGGTGCGCCCGCTGCCGGAGCGGTGGGTGGTGGTACGCCCTCTGGAGCTGCTGCCGGAGGAGGGCGGGTTTTTCGGGATTCTCCGGTGGGTGACGAACTGGTTTACCAGCCGGTCCTCGGAGCGGCTCAGCGTAAGCCGGCCTTTTTCGGACAGAGGATAGCGATAGGTCTCTCTGGTGAGACGGTAGCGGCTTTTTACGGAGAAAAAGGTTACAAGAGCCGCGCCCGCGCCCGCCAGCATTCCCAGCAGCAGCGCCGTGAAGGGGAAGGTTTTCCGGGCGTAAGGGTCCCGCCGTCCGGTTTCCTCGGAATAGTTGTACTGGCCGTCCGGAATTCCCTCCAGAAAGAACGCCCGGGAGTCCGCAATGACCGTATGTGCGCTTGCGGCATAGTTCCCCTCCGAAGCGTCTTCATAGGCGTGATCCAGGATCAGGTCCAGGCGGTCATCGGTCAGATACCGCAGCATCTCCCCTTCCGTGGAGATGTAGATTTCCCCATGAAACAGATCGATCAAATAGAGCATGCCGTCGTGAGAACCGCCGGCGCCGATGTTCTGTGTTTCGTAAAAATCGTCTGCGTACTTCCGGGAAGAGCTTCCGCCGGTGTCGTCTGTGGTGACGACGGCGCAGTCCATACCGGTGTCCTCCTGAAAGTCCCGGATGGCTTCTTCCAGCCGTTCCTTTTCTTCTTCGGAAAACAGGCCGGCGACGTCAAAGACCCGGGAAGGAGCGTCAGCCCGGACGCTTCCGGTGAAAGAAAAGCAGAGCAACAGAAGAAGAACGGCGGTCCGCAGGATCGTTATTTTTTTATCAATCATAAAAGAAGACCTCCCGCCAAAGTAAATGCTGCGGTGACTGCGGCAAAGATCCCGATGCAGGCGGCCGCAAGTCTGGCGTAGTCGATGGGGAGGCGCCCGCAGATCTCGCCGGTCTGGCCGTTCATGGCAAAATAATACAGCTCCTCGTTTTTCCGGTAGGTCAGGATCCACACGGGCAGCAGCACATACTGCCAGACGCTGCTTTGTTCCGCTGTATGAAAATTTTCCACGGAAAACCGGCCGTGCCCGGCAACGGTATCCATCAGGAGCTTTTTCGCATGGCTTTCCGCTTCCTCCCGGACCTCGGATTCAAAGGTTTCCCGTTCCATATCCTTTACCTCCGCCTGAAATCCGGACAGATATCCGGGATGGAAGCGCTCCGCTTTGGTCAAATCAAAGGGAAGGATGCCCTCAAGCATCCGTACCTGGGCTTTCTGCAGGGCGTTTCTGGACAGGTCGGACAGCGTGATCCTGCCGGACCGTTGGATGGAATAGGTTTTTGTCTCTGTATATTCGGTATCGCCGGTCCGCCAGACCCGGAGATCCGTTGCGGTGCCGGAGAGGGTTCCTTCCATGGTGCAGCTGCAGGTCCAGTAGGGAAAATAGACGCCGGACAGCTTTTCCAGCTGTGTTCGGGAGAAAAAAGCCGGAGGGATGTATTTTTTATGCCCGATCCAGGAGAGGAACCGTTCCTCTGCCGCTTCTCTGGAAATCTGAAAGGGAAGGACCAGGGACGGCGCCTGCCGGTCGGACAGTTTCCCGGACAGGACGACGGGATTGTGGCAGTAGTAGCAGAAACCGGCCGCCGTCGTCTGGTCCATGGCAATGGCGGCGCCGCAGGCGGGACAGGTATAGAGCAGCGCCTGGTCCGCCTGGCCTGATTCGTTCGTTTCGTCTGACTGGTCCGATTGGGGCGGCTCCAGTTCCTCTCTGCGAAAGGCGGACAGGCAGTATTCGCAGGAGAAGCACTGCTGCTTTGGATCAAAGACCATGGAACCGCCGCAGTTGGGACATTTGTATGTAAGTGCTGACATGCTGTTGCCTCCTGCCCGGGTCAGGAACGCCTGCTGCCGCAGTTCTGACAGAAGTTTCCGGTGTTGATCATACCGCAGGAGCAGGTCCAGCTGTCGGCAACAGGTTTTTTACTGCCGCAGTTCTGGCAGAAATTTCCGGTGTTGACCGCGCCGCAGGAGCAGGTCCAGGTGTCGGGGAGCGGTTTTTTGCTGCCGCAGTTCTGACAGAAGTTTCCGGTGTTGACCGCGCCGCAGGAGCAGGTCCAGCTGTCAGCGGAGGGCGCGGGTTTTACTTCCTGTGCCTGCTGCATCTGCGTGAGGTTCGTCTGAGAGGCGGTATTCGTGAAGCCGCCGGCGGCCTGCAGCCCGGCAGCCATGCCCAGAAAGCCGGTCATGGAGCCGGAACTGTTGGAGCCTGCCGCTTCCATGCCCCTGGCGACGGCGCCCTGCACATAGCCTTCTCTGACGGCGGGATCTCCCAGCATGGCGCCCTGATTGCGCATGTGGATCAGTTCCCGGGATTCTTCATCGTAGGTTACGCTGGCGATGCCGACCGCCTGGATTTCCATGCCTCTGGTACGGTTCCAGTCCTCGTCCAGCACATCGGCCATATATCGGCCCAGTTCCCGGCTTTTGGACGTGACATGGGAGATGCGCATGCCGTCTGCGGACATCTGGTTCAGGGCGGACTGGAGCGCCTCCAGAAATTCATTGAGATACTGCTCGTTGATTTTGCCGATGGTTACATGGTCCAGGTCCTTTGGAATGACCTCCGCGTAAAATTTCAGGGGGTCGGTGATCTTGATGGAATAGGTTCCGTGGGCCCGGAGAAACAGCTCCGCGTTGTAGAAATTGTCAAAATAATTGACCGGGTTGCGGGTGCCGAACTTGATTCCCTTGATCTCCTGGAGATTGAGAAAGAAGACTTTCTGCTTCAGCGGCGTCTGTCCGCCGAAACGGATCCGGTTGAAAGATTCTTTTAAAGATTCTCCGAACTGTCCGTTGAAGACGGACGGAAGGGAGGAATCCTTCACTTCGTAGTATCCTTCCTCCGCGGTGTAATCGACCACCTTCCCCCCATCCACCAGCATCATAAACTGGCCCGGGGCCACATGGATGATGGAACCGTTGGATACCGTGTCCTTAGTGCTTTTCCGGTTCTGGCCCTGACGGATGTTCACGCCCCGGGTGAAGACGACCTGTTCGCCCAGGTCAGCGGCTTCGTATACCTCGAGCCATGAATCTGCCAGTGCGCCTCCGACGGCGTTTCCTGCTGCTTTTATAATTCCCATGATGTTTATTCCTCCGTATCTGTTTCGCTGTATCCATTATATAGAAAAGGAAGCAAATATGCAATGATGGAAGAGGAAGATGCGGTCAGGACGGTTGTTTCAGAGAACAGGATGTGCTATACTGCTTAAAGCGGCGTCTCTTTGTGGAGAACAGGACGCGTATACGGGCGGCTTCCAACCGCCGTTTCAACAGAATGAGGAGAAAAAGCATGACAGGAAAAGAGTTTCGATCATTGACAGAAAAGGGGACGGTGCTTCTGGACGGAGGGACCGGTTCCTGCCTGCGCAGCATGGGCATGCCGGTGGGCGTCTGTACAGAGCAGTGGGTATATGATCATCCGGATGTGATCCGGAAGCTTCAGGAGGAATATGCGGACGCCGGATCGCAGATCCTGTACGCGCCGACCTTTGGGGCGAACCGGATGTCTCTGGCCAATATGGGGCTGGAGGATCAGGTGGAGGAGCTGAACCGGATGCTGGCGTCCCGGACGGTGGAACAGACAGGAGAACGTGTGTTCGTAGCCGGCGACATGTCCACTACGGGGAAGGCGCTGGAGCCGTATGGCCCCATGACCTACGACGGGCTGATGGACATCTATAAAGAGCAGATCCGCCTTCTGGCGGGTGCGGGCGTGGACCTTCTTGTGGCGGAGACACTGCTTTCCCTGGAGGAGGCGCTGGTGATCTGCGACGCGGCCCACGCGGTATGCGATCTTCCGCTTCTGGTCTCCTTTACCTGCGAGGGGGACGGGAATCTGTATTTTGGCGGAAATGTGACGGAAGCGGCCGCCGCGCTGGAGGCCATGGGAGTGGCGGCGGTGGGAGTCAACTGTTCGGTGGGCCCCGATCAGCTGGAGGCGGTCATCCGCCGGCTGAAGGATACGGTATCGATTCCGATTATGGCGAAGCCCAATGCGGGCATGCCGGTAATTACGGAGACCGGAGAAGCGGTGTACAGCATGGGGGCGGAGGAGTTTGCCGAAAAGATCCTGCGTCTCAGGGACTGCGGGGCCTCTCTGATCGGAGGCTGCTGCGGAACTACGCCGGAATATATCCGGTGCATCCGGAAACGGCTTGGATAAGAACGTATGTTCCGCTGCTTTGGGCGCCGGAATTTTGGAATTATGAATTGACAAAGGAAGCGTTCGTTGTTACAATATTTTGGTATTGACAAAATGATGCTTTACCAGAGCAGAGTGAACGGAGAAAGCGGGGAGACAGATGGATAAGGTAGTTTTTTCACTTCTTGTAGAAAACTCGTCAGGTGTTCTGAGCCGTGTTGCAGGGCTTTTTACCCGGCGTGGTTATAATATTGACAGTATTGCCGCAGGCGTGACTGCGGATCCGAAATTTACGAGGATTACCGTGGTGGCGAGAGGGGATGAGATCATCCTGGAGCAGATCGAGAAGCAGCTGAACAAGCTGGAGGATGTGGTGGACATCAAGAAGCTCCTGCCGGACAGTTCTGTATGCAGGGAGCTGGTGCTCCTGAAGGTGCTCTGCGATGCGGGAAACCGCCAGAACATCATATCGATCGCTGATATTTTCCGGGCAAAGATCGTAGACGTTTCCATAGATTCTCTGGTGATCGAGCTGGTCGGCAGCCAGACGAAGATCGACGCGTTCCTCCGTATGCTGGAGGATGTGGAGATCCTGGAGCTTGCACGTACCGGCCTCACCGGCCTCTCCAGAGGCACTTCCGATGTGAAGCTGCACAACGGGGACGGGAAGCTTGTGGACTACGATTTATATAAAAGCAAACACATTTAGGATGATGGAGGAGAGAAACAATGGCAAAGATTTATTATCAGGAAGACTGTAACCTTTCCATGCTGGAAGGAAAGACGATTGCAGTCATCGGCTATGGCAGCCAGGGACATGCCCATGCGCTGAACGCAAAGGAGTCTGGATGCCATGTGATCATTGGTCTTTATGAGGGCAGCAGATCCTGGAAGCGCGCGGAGGAGCAGGGCTTTGAGGTCTATACGGCTGCAGAGGCTGCGAAGAAGGCGGATATCATCATGATTCTGATCAACGATGAGCTGCAGGCTTCCATGTATAAGAAGGATATCGAGCCGAACCTGGAGGAGGGCAACATGCTCATGTTCGCCCATGGCTTTAACATTCATTTCAATCAGATCGTACCGCCGAAGAATGTGGATGTGACGATGATCGCACCGAAGGGACCGGGCCATACGGTGAGAAGCGAGTATCAGGCAGGAAAGGGCGTACCGTGTCTGGTGGCGGTCCATCAGGACGCGACCGGCAAGGCGCTGGAGATGGCTCTGGCCTATGCGCTTGCCATCGGCGGAGCAAGAGCGGGCGTTCTGGAGACGACCTTCCGCACGGAGACCGAGACCGACCTGTTCGGCGAGCAGGCAGTGCTGTGCGGCGGTGTATGTGCGCTGATGCAGACAGGCTATGAAGTGCTGACCGAGGCGGGCTACGATCCGAGAAACGCATATTTTGAGTGTATCCATGAGATGAAGCTGATCGTGGACCTGATCTACCAGTCCGGCTTCGAGGGAATGAGATATTCCATCTCCAATACGGCGGAATACGGAGATTATATTACCGGGCCGAAGCTGATTACGGAAGAGACCAAGGCGACCATGAAGAAAATCCTGAAAGATATTCAGGACGGTTCTTTTGCAAAAGAGTTTCTTCTGGATATGTCCGCAGCAGGCGGACAGGCTCATTTCAAGGCCATGAGAAAGCTGGCTGCGGAGCATCCGTCAGAGAAGGTTGGAAAAGAGATCCGGAAGCTGTACAGCTGGAACGGCGAGGATAAATTACTGGATAACTAAAGGCTGTGGGGAGAGGATGCCGTAAAACGCGTCTCCCGTCTTCCGGACAGAACCAATACGGAGGGCGGGAGCCGCCTTTTGCGGCATCCCCTTTTCCGTTTTACCGGCAGCCGTGAAACGAACGGCAGGAAGAACACGGGACAGGAAGGAATGTAAGGTGAAGAAAAAAGAGATAACGGTCAGGCAGATGCAGTGTCTGTTTACAGTATTCCATATGCTGATGGTTGCGTATGCGGTTCTTTTTCTGCATCCGTTTTACGGATCGAACGATGAATTTTCACTGGCTGCGATCGCATCGGGAGGATATGGGAAGTATACGCAGTATTTTATCTATATCCACAGCGGCTTCGGGTGGCTTCTGAAGCTGTTTTATTCAGCTGTTCCGAATCTGAACTGGTATACGCTGGTCATGTACGGACTGATCTTTCTTTCTCTGACCTTTGTGGGCGCGGTCTGGATTCGGCGCGCGAAACGCACGGGAATGCTCCTTTCCATGGCGCTGGTGCTGGCATGTGTGCAGCCGCTGTATGTGGAGCTGCAGTATACGAAGACGGCGGCGGCGGTAACGGCGGCGGGCTATGTGCTGCTGTTTGCCGGAATGGATGACAGGAAACGTAAGAAAGCGGGTGGTTGTCCGGGCATGGCCGCGGGCATCCTGCTGCTTCTTCTGGGCAGCTGGATTCGGTTCCATGCCTTTGGAATGGTTACGCTCATGGCGTTCGGCCTCTGGCTGCCGCGCCTGCAGAGCCTGTGGAAGGACCGGGACCTGAAGCGGTTCCTGCTCTGGGACTGCGCGCCCTGCATGCTGGCGTTTGCCCTTGTATTCGGCAGCATTTTTCTGGAAAACCTGCTTGTGTATACGCCGGGAAGCCCGGAGGCCCATTACCGGGAATACGACAGGGCGCGTCAGCAGCTGCTGGACTACGGCGTGCCGGAATGGGACGAGTACCAGGCGGAATACGAAGCCATGGGCCTTACGCGGACGGACTGCATCAACCTGCAGAACTGGCTGATTGCGGATTATGACCGGTATACGGAGGAGACCTTCCGGACGATCACGGATTTTCGGAGGGCAAGGCCGTTCCAGTGGGAATATCTGCTGGATTATCTTGTGATCCTTGCCAAAAAGCCGCTGTTTCTGCTGGGAGCGCTGGTGACCGTCCTGTGGCTGTTCCCTTTATCAACTATGACAAAAAGGAAAAACCGGCTCCCGGTGGGATATCCATACGCGGCACTTCTTGGCATCTATCTGTATTTTATCGCGATTTATCGGGTGCTGCCCATTGTGGTGACGGCGTGCCTGCTCAGCTTTGTGATCTTTGTATGGTTTGCGGCGGAGGAAGAGATCGCCGAATCCTGGGAGGGCCGGCTGACGGGAAGAAGGGCGCTGGCCGCAGGAGCGGTGGCTATGGCGTCTGTAGTATGCATTTGCTTCCGGATGCTGGTGACGCCGGCTTTTCAGCCGCCTGTGCAGGATTCGGAACCGAGCGCGGCGTTCCGTTCCCTGTATGATACCATCAGCAGGGAGAAGAAGATATATTATGCCCTGGACCCGTTTACCGGCAACGGTATGGAACTGGCGTATTCCATATTTGAAAAGTTGCCGGACGGCTATCTGACGAATGTTTTTGCACTGGGCGGCTGGGAGACGGAATCGCCGCAGGTGGTATCCAATCTGGCGGCGTATGAGCAGAGAAGCCTTCTGACTTCTCTCTATCAGAGCGACCGGGCGGTATTGATCTCCAATACGCTTCTGGAGCATATTATGCTGCACCTGCAGGATACCTACGACGGGATCTTCATCACGTATTCCAAGGTCAATCAGATCGGGAACTTTGATCTGTTCGCCCTGAATTACAAAATGTCCGGGCTGAAAGACAATGATGAGCTTACCGCTTCCCTGGACCGCACGTATACAGCGGAAAACGAGCGGTATGATGTGTTTGAGGCGACGGTGAACCTGCCTCCGGAGGAGCTGGAGGGCAGGAGCGTGTTTCTCTGGATGGAAAGCGTGGAGAGCGGCAAGCGCCGGATGTATCAGGGAACCTGGCAGCAGCAGGACGAGGACGGCCTGTACTCCATGCTGTACGATACCGGGCTGGCGGATACGGATCAGGTCAGGTTTATGATCCCAAAGCTCAGCTATCCGCTGGATGACCGGTATGAGGTGCATATCGTCATACGGGACGGGGATAAGGGAGTGAAGATCCGTACGGAAAACCATCTGTACGGACCAGCACCCGGATGACGTGCAGAAGGAGCGGATTTGATGAAAGAGAGACAGGCGAAATTTGAACTTCTCAGAATTTTATGCATGTATATGATCGTGGTGGGGCACTGCCTGTTCCACGGGCGGGTGACTGCCAAACTGGGATACGGGACTACGAATTATTTTCTGTCCTATCTGATCCAGTCGTTTTCGGTGGTCCATTCCAACAGTTTTGTCATGCTTGCGGGATATTTTTCCATCGATCAGGATTTCCGGGCGGAGAGGCTCCTGCGCTTCTGGAAACAGGTGTTGTTTTATTCGGTGCTGATCTGTCTGATTTTCGGGATCTGTCAGGGAGTGACAGGGAGGGACGTGGTCAAGGCGGTCTTTCCCATCTCTTCCAACAACTACTGGTTTGTGTCCGTCTACATGGGGCTTTCGCTTCTGATGCCTTTTGCGGGGATGCTGGCGGCGCGGCTGACGAAAGCGCAGTACCGGTATCTGCTGGTGCTTCTGGCGCTTTTTTTCAGTGTGAACCATCTGATCTTCCGCGTGAACACCTACGGAGTCTATACGGGAAGGGAACTGCCCTGGTTTCTGTTCCTGGCGCTGCTGGCCGGGTATGTGAAGCTGCACACCAGGCCGGACAGGCGGTATTTCTGGTATGGGCTGGCCGGATATGTGATCTCTTCTCTTGCGGTGCTGGCCAGCGTCTACCTGTCCGTGCAGCTGCAGCTGGAGGATATCGGGTATTTTATGAATTATAACTCTCCGCTGGCGCTGACGGCCACTTATTCTCTGTTTTTGTGCGTGAAGAACATGCCCTGGAGGAAAAGCCGCCTGGACGGGGCAATTTTGAAAATCGCGGGCGCGGCGTTTGGCATCTATCTGATCCATGACAATTATCTGATCCGCTATCTTGTGTGGGATACGTTCCGTGCCAGCAAAGTGGCAAGGACTCACTGGGCGGTTATCTACGCGGCGGCGGCGGCGGTTATCGTGTATGCAGTCTGTCTCCTTCTGGAACTCATGCGGCAGAAGCTGTTTCGAATCTGCGGAAAAAAGTTTGCCGGGAGCGCACTGCATAAAAAAGAACAGAAGATCTGCAGTAAGGTAGATTATTTGTTAAAACAGTTGCAAAAATAATGCATATAGTATATAATGGGACGGCAGACAGATTGTAGGAGCCACATATCAGGAGGTATACATATGCTGGGCGAAAGAGATCTGCAGGCTGTCCGTGAGATAGCTGTAGAAGTCACTACAGAGGTGGTCCTGAAACTTGTGCCGGATATCGTTGAGAAGGTCACTACGAGGATCATCGACGAGCGGATACCGAAGATCATCGATGAGAGAGTACCGGGAATTATTGACGAGAGAGTACCGAAGATCATCGATGAGCGGGTGCCGGGAATCGCTGCGAAGGTTGCAAATGATATTGTCAGAAAGTCCACCCACGATTCGGAAGTGATGCTTCTGGATGAAATGGAGCGTTACGACAGAAAGAACGAAAGAAAATTTGCAGAGATCCGGAAGGATCTGGCAGAACTGAAAGAACTGTACCGAATGATAAAAAATGAACAGGATACGATCGCAATCCTGATCCGGAATCTGGATGACCATGAGACGCGGATTACCCGTCTGGAAGAAGAAAGAGACCGGGAACACGGAAAGATACGAAGGATAAAAACCTGAACAGCAAAACTCCCGGCAGGATCTGCCGGGAGTTTTGCTTGTCCGGAAAACGAAAAAGTGATATGATGGATGCATGAATATCGGGAGGAGTACGGATGAAGGACAAAACGGAGAAAAAAGGGCTGCTGGCGGTCAGCTTCGGAACCAGTGTCAATGCGACCAGGGAGAAGACGATCGACGCCATAGAAGCCGATTTCAGGGAAGCGTTTCCGGAATATCGGCTGTACCGGGCGTGGACCAGCGGGATGATTATCCGGAAGCTGAAAAAAAGGGACCAGATACAGATCGATACGGTGACGGAGGCCATGGAGCGCATGCTGGCGGACGGGATCACGGAAGTGGTCGTGCAGCCCACCCATGTGATCAACGGCGTGGAAAACGATCAGATGGCCGCGGATGTACAAAAGTATGAGGATCGTTTTGAACGGATTTGTTTCGGCGCGCCGCTTCTGACCAGCGAGGAGGATTCCCGCATGGTGGTGGAGGCGGTCATGGAAGAGTTCCGGGATCTGCCGCCGGAGGAAGCGCTGGTGTTCATGGGGCATGGCACCGCCCATTACGCCAATTCTGTCTATGCGGCGCTGGATTACAGATTCAAGGATATGGGATATCCAAATGTGTTTTTGGGAACGGTGGAGGCGTACCCTTCCATGGAGACGCTGATGAAGCTGGTGCGCGCTTCCGGCGCCGGGCGCGTGACCCTGGCGCCTTTCATGGTGGTGGCAGGCGACCACGCCGTAAACGACATGTCCGGGGACGACAGCGGTTCCTGGAGGAGCCGATTCGAAGCGGAAGGTTTTGCGGTAAACTGCGTACTGAAGGGGCTGGGGGAGTACCGGGGAATCCGCCGGCTTTACGTAAAACATATACAGGACGCCCTGTGACGGGCAGGGGAGAACAGGGAGGAAAAAAGAGAATGTTTGTTGCATTTCTGGTGCTGTGGATCATTTTTAACGGCAGAATCACGCTGGAGATTCTTCTGATTGGAATTCTGCTGTGCGCCGCGCTGTTTGCATTCTGCTGCAAATTTCTGGACTACAGCGTGAGCAGGGATCTGAAGCTGTACAGGATCCTGCCGATGATCATCCAGTATGTGGTCATTCTGATCGTCGAGATTCTGAAGGCGAACCGTCAGGTATTCCATTTTATTATAACGCCCACGTATCAGGTGGAGCCGAAGCTGGTCCATTTTACGTCCGGGCTGAAGACGGAATTCGCCCGGGTGGTGCTTGCCAATTCCATCACGCTGACTCCGGGTACGATCACGGTCAATCTGGAGGGGAATGAATTTTACGTGCACTGCCTGGACCGGGAATTCGCGGAGGGGATGGAGGATTCCATATTTGTAAAACTTCTGGAAAAAATGGAGGCGGCCGTGGATCATGTATGAAAAGGTGTATCATGTTTTTTTGCTTACCGGGATGATCGTGGTGGCGGTACTGATCGTTCTGTGCCTGCTGCGCGCGATTCTGGGGCCAAAGCTGGCGGACCGGGTGGTGGCCGTCAATATGATCGGTACCATGACCATTGTGGAGATCGCCATGTTTGCGCTGTATCTGAGAGAGAATTATCTCTATGACGTCTGCCTGATCTATGCCATGATCAGTTTTCTTGCGGTGGTGATCCTGACGAAGATCTATGGCGGCGCCTATCAGGAACGGAAGCTGAAGGGGACGGTGTTTCTTCAGGTGGAGGAAGAAGAGGAAGAGGAGGAGGAAGAATTATGATGGCATGGATACAACTGATCGTGGGAGGAGGGCTGATCGTGACCGGGCTTCTGACCATGTGCGTGGCGGTGATCGGAATCTACCGGTTCCACTATATCCTGAACCGGATGCATGCCGCTGCCATGCTGGATTCTCTGGGGATTCTTTTTGTGATCCTGGGGCTTATGGTTTTGAGCGGGTTTCAGTTCGGAACTTTGAAACTGGCTCTGATTATCGTATTTTTCTGGCTGGCGGGTCCGGTGTCTTCCCATATGATCAGCAAGCTGGAAGTATTGATCAATGAAAATCTGAAAGAGGAATGTGAGGTGCCGGACGATGGAAGTGTTTAAGGATATCCTTCTGCTGTTCCTGATCGTGTGCGCGATTTCCGCAAGCCTGATCCGGAATCCGCTGCTGTCGGTGATCGTGTTTATGTCCTACAGCCTGATTATGTCCATCATCTGGTTTCTGCTGGAATCTCCGGATCTGGCAATCACGGAGGCGGCCGTTGGGGCGGGCGTGAGCAGTATCCTGTTTTTCGTGACGCTGCGAAAGCTGAAGGCATTGTCGGAAGGAGGAGACCATGAGCAGGATTCGAGATGATTATGAGAACTGCCTGTGGAGACGTCTGGTCCGGTGGATGAACGGAGAGACGGATCCTTTTGAGGGAAAGATGGAGATGGAACCGCTTCGGGAAGCGGATTATTTTGGAGATTCCGTCTACAATCCGGATCGGCTGGACCGGGAAAAGATCGACCACTATCTGGAGGATACGAAGAAAAATACAGAGATGCGGGCGTTTCGGGTTCTCTACTGCATGGGTTCGGTGGCGCTCTGCCTGCTTTTGATCGCTGTGCTGCTTCTGGCCGTGTCCTGGATGCCCGCGCTGGGGGATCCGAACGGCCCCAATAACAACGAAGTGTCCGTCCGATATGTGGAGAAGGGGATGGAAGAGTCCGGCGCGGTCAATATGGTGACCAATATGATCCTGAGCTACCGGGGATTTGATACCTTTGGAGAGACCTGTGTATTATTTATAGCGTCTACCTGTGTGATTATCCTGCTTCGGAAAAATGAGGAGAAGATCCGGAACACCCGGGAGACGGACTGGCAGTACGAACCGAAGCCGGACGCGATCCTGCAGAAAATGACGCTGGTGCTGGTGCCGCCCATCTTTCTGTACGGCTTTTATATCATACTGAACGGCCATCTGTCGCCTGGAGGGGGATTCTCGGGAGGCGCTGTCATTGGTGCGGGGCTGATCCTGTATGTGACGACCTTTGGTTTCCACATGACTCAGAGGTTTTTCAACGAGAAAATCTATGAATGGGTCAAGGTGGGCGCGCTGTCCCTGTACAGCGTGACGATGATCTATTATTTCTATACCGGGGCCAATATGATCAGGAACATGATCCCTCTGGGGACGCCGGGAGATATCTTAAGCAGCGGTATGATCCTGCCCATCAACCTGTTCGTGGGGTTGGAGGTGGCGTGCACTATGTATGCGTTTTTCGCATTGTTCCGAAGAGGAGGGATGTGAGATGGGACCGAATCTGTGGGCGAATCTTGATGAGGTCGCGGCGGTGATCCTGTTTGGAATCGGTTTTACCACGCTGCTTCTTCATAAAAACATGATTAAGAAAATCATAGGGCTGAATATTATGGATACGGCCATCTATCTGTTTCTTGCGGCCATGGGATACGTGGACGGACGTCTGGCGCCCATCGTGGAAAACGGGGTTACGGATGCGGACGCCTATATCAATCCGATTCCCAGCGGTTTGGTGCTGACGGGAATCGTAGTGTCGGTCAGTGTGACGGCGCTGATGCTGTCCCTGACGATCCGCCTGTATCGGAAATACCGTTCCCTGGATCTGGACGAGATCCTGATCCGGATGCAGCAGGAGGAGCAGAGATGAGTTTTGTACAGAATTTTCCGTGTTTTTCCATTGTACTCTGTATGGTTGCCGGGATCCTGTCCACGCCCGTGAAAGGAAAGACCGCGAAGCGCATCACACTGGCGGTGGTAGCGCTGGTGACGCTGATGTCCATGGCGACGCTCTGTTACACGGCCTCCACCGGCGGGAGTTTTGTCTATACCATGGGAAAGTATCCGGCTCCCTGGGGAAATGAGATCCGGGCGGGTGTTCTGGAGACGCTGCTGGCTACGGCCTTTGCGCTGGTCATGCTCTGTTCGCTGGTGGGAGGCATGGACCATGTATTTAAGGATGTGGACGAAGAGAAGATCAACCTGTATTTTATCTTGGCTGACCTGCTCTTAAGCTCGCTGCTGGCGATTA
The DNA here is from genome assembly GCA_910584205.1 of uncultured Lachnospiraceae bacterium. Classification (GTDB taxonomy): domain Bacteria; phylum Bacillota; class Clostridia; order Lachnospirales; family Lachnospiraceae; genus Hominiventricola. The sequence continues at coordinate 38,409 of CAJUAA010000018.1, read as the reverse complement.
TTTACACCAACGATCTGTTTACCGGCTATGTGTTCGTGGAGATCAACACCATCGCCGCCTGCGGGATGATTATGATCCGCAGGAGCGGCAGGTCCCTGATCGCGGCCACCCGTTATATGGTCATGAGCCTGATCGGCTCCGGCCTTTTTCTGATCGGCCTGGCCATGCTCTACGACATTACGGGGCACCTGCTTATGGAGAACGCCCATGATGTGATGGCGGAGCTGATCCGGACCGGGCAGTACGGGATTCCGCTCCTGGTCATCATCAGCTTTATCACGGTGGGACTGGCGATCAAGAGCGGGCTCTATCCCTTTCATTCCTGGATGCCGGACGCGTATGGCTATTCCACCATATCCAGCAGCTCTATCCTGTCCAGCCTGGTGTCCAAAAGCTATATCATCCTGCTGATCAAGATCTTTTACCGGGTGATCGGCTTTGACCTGATCATTCAAAGCAAGATCGTCAACGTCCTGTTTGTATTCGGACTGATCGGTATGGTCATGGGTTCCGTGGGCGCCATTACGGCCAAAGATATTTACCGGATGATCGCCTATTCTTCCGTGGCGCAGATTGGCTATATCTATATGGGAATCGGTCTTGCGACGGAAGCCGGGATGGTGGCTGCGGTCTTTCACATTCTGACCCACGCGGCGACGAAATCCCTGCTGTTCCTGGCGGCCAAGGGGCTTAACGATGTGTCAGGGCGAAAAAGGATCTTTCCGGCTCTTCAGGGCGCGGCCTTTCGCAATCCGCTGGCAGGCGCGGCTTTTCTGGTAGGAAGCCTTTCCATGGTGGGTATCCCGATGCTTGCGGGATTTATCTCCAAGCTTTTGTTTGCCACTGCGGCGCTGGGGGCAGGGCCGAATAAGGTGCTGATTACGCTGGTCGTGCTGGCGGTCAGTACCATATTGAACGCGGTGTATTTCCTGCACACGGTGATCCGGATCTATACGCCGACGGGGGCGCCGGAGGAGTTTAAACACATCCATGCCCATATGTCGGCGGGGGCGGCGCTCGCCGTGTTCTGCCTGATTATTATGAATTTTGCCATGGGGCTCATGTCGCAGCCTCTTACCGACCTGATACAGTTCGGGATCGAGATGTTCGCATAGGGGGAGAAAAAGATGTCCGTTACATGTTTATGGGGAGCAGCCGTGCTGTTTCCGGTCCTGGCAGGGCTTTTCCTGCTTTTCTTTCAGGACAGAATCAAGAATCGGAGATGGAAGTGCACCGGTATTTTTCTGGTCATGGCTGTTACATCGGCGCTGACGGCAGTCCTGATCGGTTCCGGGGATTATGAGTTTGTACTCTGGAAGCTGACAGATACGCTGGATCTGGTGGTGCGCATGGACAGTCTGACCAGGCTGTTTGCCGGGATGACCGTGGCGGCGTGGACGCTGGGCGGCATATTCTCATTCGAATATATGAAGCATGAAGAGCATGAAGACCGGTACTTCGGGTTTTACCTGATCGTCATGGGCGTGCTGATCGCACTGGACCATGCGGGAAACCTGATCACCCTCTACCTGTTCTTCGAGATGATGACGCTGACTTCCCTGCCCATGGTGCTGCACAGTCTGAGCCACGAGGCGGTGATGGCCGGACTGAAATATCTGTTTTATTCAGTGTCGGGCGCGTTTATGGCGCTGTTCGGTATTTTCTATCTGTATGCCCACGGGGCCGGCGGTACGTTTCGGGCCGGCGGGTATCTTCTGAAGCTGGATTCCTATACGGGAAACCAGGGGATGACGCTTCTGATCCTCATGATGATGATCGTGGGGTTCGGTACGAAGGCGGGCATGTTTCCCATGCACGGCTGGCTGCCTACGGCGCATCCGGTGGCTCCGGCCCCGGCCAGCGCGGTGCTGTCGGGCATCATCACCAAATCCGGCGTGCTTGCCATCACCCGGGTCATCTACTATGCGGCAGGCGCGGATGTGATCCGGGGCACCTGGGTTCAGTATACCTGGATGACGCTGGCTCTGGTTACGGTATTTATGGGCTCCATGATGGCATACAAGGAGCAGGTGCTGAAAAAACGTCTGGCATATTCCACAGTCAGCCAGGTATCCTATATCCTGTTCGGGCTTTCGATCCTGAACGCGGAGGGGCTTGTGGGAGCGCTGTCCCATTTTGTGTTTCACAGCGTGGTCAAGAACTGTCTGTTCCTGGCGGCGGGCGTGGTGATCTTTCAGACGGGGAAAAAGACGGTGGGAGAGCTGAAGGGCCTCGGAAAGCAGATGCCGGTTACCATGTGGTGCTTCACGCTGGTCTCCATCACGCTGGTGGGGATTCCGCCTACCAGCGGCTTTGTCAGTAAATGGTATCTGGCGCTGGGATCTTTAAAGGCGGGGACGGGAGCCGGTGCGTGGATCGGGCCGGTGGTACTGCTCCTGAGCGCCATGCTGACGGCAGGGTATCTGCTTCCGATCTCCATCCAGTCCTTTTTCCCGGGAACAGAGGCGGAGGAAGGCGTCTCCTGCAGCCGGGAGCCTGGTTTTCTGATGCTTATCCCCATGCTGCTTTTTACGGCGGCAGCCGTGCTGTTTGGAATGTTCCCGGATACGTTTATGGGATTCCTGCAGACGATCGCTGCCGCGGTTTTGTAGAGGGAGGAAGGATATGAGCAGTGTATATCTGATACTTCCGGTGGTGCTCCCGATTCTGGGAGGGGCACTTATGCCGCTTTTTCATCTTCCGGAAAAGCAGAGGAATCTTTTCCTGGAGGCGCTGGTGCTTCTGACCTCCGCGCTGGCTATCCTGTGCGTGCTGCGGCGTCCGGCTTCCGGCTTCACCCTGTTTCATCTGACCGGAAATCTGGATTTTGCCCTTCGCCTGGACGGGCTGGGAAGCGTATTCGTCTGCCTGATCGCCGTCCTGTGGCCGCTGGCGACACTTTACGCTTTTGAATATATGCGGGAGGAAGAGCGCACCACCAGTTTTTTCTCGTTCTATACCATGACCTATGGCGTAACCATGGGCATCGCCATGGCAAAGAATCTGGTGACCATGTATCTGTTTTATGAACTCCTGACGCTGGTGTCGGTCTATCTGGTCATGCATCCCATGACCAGAAAGGCGCTCCGCGCCAGCCGTACGTATCTGTATTATTCCATCGGAGGTGCGGCGTTCGCGTTCATGGCGCTGGTATTCATCATCTTTTTCGGAGATACGACCGACTTTATCTTGGGCGGAGTGCTCAATATGAGCAGGGTAGGGAACAGCCGGTCCACGGTGCTCGTCGTCTATCTGATGGCCTTCTGGGGCTTCGGCGTGAAGGCGGCGGTGTTTCCGTTCCAGGGATGGCTTCCGAAGGCGTCCGTGGCACCTACGCCGGTTACGGCCCTGCTGCATGCGGTGGCAGTGGTGAAATCCGGCGCCTTTGCAGTGATGCGCCTGACGTATTATTGTTTTGGAACGGAACTGATCCGGGGTACCTGGGTGCATTACGCGGTGATGTGCATCGCCATGTTCAGTATTCTCTATGGTTCCACCATGGCGGTCAAGGAGACGCATTTTAAGAGGCGGCTGGCATTTTCCACCATCAGTAATCTGTCCTATATCCTGTTGGGAGTGACGATGATGAGCCCTCAGGGGCTTCTGGCGGGCATGAGCCACATGGTTTTCCATGCGGTCATGAAGATCGGCGCGTTTTTCTGTGCCGGGGCCGTGCTGCACCAGTGCGGAAGACAGTATGTGGATGAGCTGAACGGGATCGGGAGAAAGATGCCTTTCGTATTTACCGTATTTACCATCTGCGGCCTGTCGCTGATCGGTATCCCAACCTTTGTCGGATTCATCAGCAAATGGAACATCGCGGCGGCTGCCATGGAGCTGGGAGCGGATTACCCCTTTGCTTACGGAGCGGTGGGCGTACTTCTGTATTCGGCGCTCATGACGGCGGTCTATGTGCTGACGGTGGCGGTCCGGGCGTGGTTTCCGGACCAGGGCAGCGTTAAGGGGCCGGGGGATGAGATCCGGGACCCCAATTGGGAGATGAAGCTTCCGCTTGGGATCTTTGCGGCGGCGGTCCTGCTGTGGGGACTGTATTCGGAGCCGTTGATGCAGATTCTGCGCGCCATCGCGCAGGGAAGCCTGTAGGGGAGGAGAAGAGCGATGTATGGTGATGTGAAGCTGCTTTGTCTGATATTGTTTCCGTTCGCGGCCGCTTTTCTCTGCTATCTGGCGGGGAAACGGCATAAGATAATAAGAGACCGTTTTCTCCAGCTGTCGGTCATCCTGGAGATGGGGCTGATGGCGTTTACGGCGGCCTGGTGCCTTTCGGCGGGAACGCTGGAGTTTGCATGGGAAGGCTTCTGTATGCAGGGGATGTATCTGAAGCTGGATGGTTTCCGCCTGCTTTACGGCTGTATCACAGCGTTCATGTGGATGATGACGGGAATCTTTTCCAGAGAATATTTTGCGCATTATCACAACCGGAGCCGTTATTATTTTTTCTATCTGGTGACGCTGGGCGCCACCATGGGCGTCTTTCTGTCCGCGGACCTGTATACTACGTTCGTGTTTTTTGAGATCATGTCTCTGACTTCCTACGTGTGGGTCATCCATGACGAAAAGCCGGAGGCCATGAAAGCCGGGGAGATCTATCTTGCCATCGCGGTCATCGGAGGGCTGGTCATGCTCATGGGGCTGTTCCTTCTGTACGATGCGGCCGGGACTCTCCGGATGTCGGAACTCCATGACGCGGCCGGGGCGGTGATGGAAGAGAAGGGCGGGCAGATCCTGGCGGCGGGCCTGTGCATGCTCTTTGGATTCGGCGCCAAAGCCGGCATGTTTCCGCTTCATGTCTGGCTGCCCAAGGCCCATCCGGTGGCGCCGGCGCCGGCCAGCGCCCTGCTGTCCGGAATCCTCACCAAGACCGGGGTATTCGGGATCCTGATAGTCAGTGCAGAAATGTTCCGTCACGACCCGCAATGGGGAAAGCTGATTTTGTATCTGGGCGCCGTCACCATGTTCGGAGGAGCTCTGCTGGCGGTGTTCTCCGTGGATCTGAAACGGACGCTGGCCTGTTCCTCCATGTCCCAGATCGGATTTATCCTGGTGGGCACGGGGATGATGGAGCTTCTGGGGACAGAAAACGCCCTGGCGGTCCGGGGGACGATCCTGCATATGGTCAACCATTCCATGATCAAGCTGATCCTCTTTCTGGCGGCCGGTGTGGTCTATCAGAATCTCCATGCGCTGGATCTGAACGAGATCCGGGGCTTCGGGCGGAAGAAGACGCTCTTGAAAGGCATCTTCCTGACCGGGGCGCTGAGTATCGGAGGAATCCCGGGGTGGAGCGGATATGTGAGTAAAACCCTGCTTCATGAGAGCATTGTGGAATATGCGGCGGAGCTTTCCGCCCACGGGGAGCCGTCCCTGTGGGTCCGCGGGATCGAGTGGCTGTTTCTGCTGACGGGCGGTATGACGATTGCCTACATGACCAAGCTGTTCGCGGCGGTGTTTCTGGAAGAGCATCCCTCGCGTCAGGAGGAATATGACAGGATGACGGACTATATGAACCGGGAGAGCGGTTTTGCACTTCTGGTTCCGGCTGCCCTGCTGCTGGCCATGGGATTTTTTCCGTACGTCACCATGGACCGGGCGGCCGATCTGGCCCAGGATTTTCTGCACGGCGTCAGCCCGGAGCACAGCGTGCATTATTTCAGCATGGGCAATCTGAAAGGGGCGCTGATCTCGCTTGCCATCGGAGGACTGGTATATTTTGGACTCATACGAAAGCTTTTGATGGGAAAAGATGAAGAGGAGAGAAGCGTTTACCGGAATGTCTGGCCCAGGTGGCTGGATCTGGAGGACTTTGTCTATCGGCCGGTATTTCAAAAAGGCGCGGCCGCGGTGGCGGGGATGGCCTGCCGCATGGTCGACCAGCTGTATCTGGTACGGGAATGCCTGAAGGGGCTTCTGGAGGTGTCCGCGTTTGTCTGCCGGGCTCTCGACCATCTGCTGGACGCGTTCCTGATGTTCCTGCGCAGTACGACCCACAGGAGCCGGACCGAACGGCACGTCTATCTGATCGGCTCCAGATTCTCCCGGACGCTGGGTATGATTCTGGACCACATGGTCCACCTCATCAATCGTACGGTGCGGCGGAAAAATCCGATCGAACGTTCGTTTGTGGTGACGTTTGCCGAATGGGAAGAGATGATGCGCAGAACCAACCGTTTGATCAGCGTGAGCCTTTCGTTTGGACTGATGCTGGCAGCCATCGGCCTGGCGCTGACGCTCATCTATCTGCTGTGGTGGTAGAAAAGAGGATGTTATAGAATGAAGAAAAGCCGGAGAGATACTCTGGATATGACAAAAGGCAGTCCGGCGGAGGTGCTGCTGGCCTTCGCGGTGCCTGTTATCCTGTCCAACCTGTTTCAACAGCTTTACAATATGATAGACAGCCTGATCGTGGGAAACTGTCTGGGAGCCGATGCGCTGGCCGCCGTCGGTTCCGCAGGCGCAGTCACCGCGGTCATCGTACAACTGGCTTCCGGTCTCGCACTGGGAGCCTCTGTTGTCATAGCGCAGTATTTCGGCGCGGGGAAGAAAAGGGAAATACGGACGTGCATGACGACGATCCTGCTCTTCGCGGCGGCGGTGGGAGTTCTGGTGACGCTGGCTGCTCAGCTGTCGGCAGGACCGATCCTCCGCCTCATCCAGACGCCGATGGAGATCATGGAGGACAGCATCGGTTATCTGACCGTCTACTTCTGGGGGAGTGCGGCGATCTTTCTGTATAATGCGGAAAACGCGGTGTTTATCGCTGTGGGGGATTCCAGAACGCCTCTGTATCTTTTGATCCTTGCGTCAGTTCTGAATGTGGCGGGGGATCTGTTTTTTATCATTGTCTGTTCCATGGGAGTCAGAGGAGGGGCGCTGGCGACGACCCTGGCCCAGACGGCCTGTACGGCGCTGTCCACCGTGGCGCTGGAGCGGAAGATGCGCAGGCTGGGCATGGGGAAATCAGAACATATATTCGATCGCACAGAGTTTATGCGGATGATGCGGATCGCCGTTCCGGCAGCGCTTCAGCAGTCGGTGGTATCTCTTGGAAATGTCTGTGTGCAGACGGTGACGAACAGCTTCGGCCCCGCGGTCATGGCAGGCTGCAGCGCCGCCGGCAGGGCGGTGAATCTGGTGTCCACCGTACCCATCAACTGGGGAAACGCCCTGTCGAATTTTGTAGGACAGAACATGGGGGCGGGAAAGCCGGAGCGGATCAGGGACGGGGTCCGGGCGTCGCTTCTGGTGACCGGCGGGATATCGCTGGTCCTGGTCCTTTTGATGGAATGGATACCGGAGGCCATGATCGGATGGTTCGTGGAGGGAGACGAAGCGGCGGAGGTCATCCGGGTGGGCGCGTCTTATCTGCGGGTGAACGGCCTGTTTCTGGTCGTCTTTTCCGCTTATATGGTGATCAAATCCGTATTTAAAGGCGCCGGCGATATGAACTGGTTTATATGCCTGACTCTGGGAAGCCTGGGAATCCGGGTACTGTGCACGTTTCTTCTGGCGCCGGTGTTCGGGGAAGCGGTTCTCTGGTGGAGCGTTGCCGCAGGCTGGTGCGTGTCCGTCGTGCCCACCGTGCTGCACTATCTTGGCGGCAGCTGGAAAAAACAGAACCTGATCGAATAAACGATAAAAATTTATCGTAAATCAATAAGAATATATTGACAAATTAAAAAAACAGGTCTATGATGGAGAAAGAACAGACAGGGATGGAGGAACGAATATGAAACAGACGGAGATGTCGGTATATCTGAAGGCGGTCACGCTGGGAGTGGGCGCGCTGCTGATGGCCTTTGTCTTCTGGTTTCTGCCGCTGGTGCTGAAGGCGCCGCTGACGGAGGCGGCAGGGCAGGGCGGTTACCGGGGGACCTGCATGTTGGTCGGGATCAGCGCGGTTCCCGCCGTGATGTGCCTGATCCGCTTCTGGGGGATCTGTGAGAGCATACGGAAGGACCGGTCTTTTTCCATGGAAAACGCCCTCAGGCTGAAGCGGATGAGTCAGTACATGCTTGCGGATACCATACTCTATACAGGGTTTCTCGCCTGGTTTTTCCTGGCGGGCTGGTATGTGGCGGCGGCGTGGCTGATCTTCCCGGTGCTGCTGGCGATCTTTATTTCGGTGGCGCTGACGGTCCTCTGCGCGGTGCTGTCCCATCTGGTACAGAAGGCGGAAGAGATCCAGGAAGAACAGGAGCTTACCATATGACAGGAGAGAAAATCGGGACCGGGATCAGGAGGGCGGACGGATGGCGATCGTAATCAACATTGACGTGATGCTGGCGAAGCGGAAGATGAGTGTTACGGAGCTCTCGGAGCGGGTCGGGATCACCATGGCGAATATCTCCATATTGAAGAACGGAAAGGCCAGGGCGGTCAAGCTGAGCACCCTGGACGGCATCTGCAGGGCGCTGGACTGCCAGCCGGGAGATATACTGGAATATGTAAAGGAGGATTAGACAACTCATGAATGAAGAAGTTCAAAACGGCAGCCAGGAATGTCTGCTGCGGGCCAGTGCGCCCGTTTTTCCGAAATGTGAACCGGTCGACCGGTTGTTTGCGGTGGTCTATCTGCTGGTGGGGTATGGATTTGTCCTGCTGTGTTCCGACGTGGTAAACAGGCCTTTTACAACGGCTTATACCATATTTTACGCGGCGGTGGTGCTGGTCTACCTGTGGGGGAAGGAGATCCGCCCGCCGAAAGAAAGCTGGTTCTGGCTGGCGGTGATGTTGGCGGCGGCGATTCCCTATCCATACTGGAGCGTACTGCCTGTTCTGCAGTTTTTTGCGCTGCTGGCGGTGGCGGCGTACTGGACGCTGTGCGCGTCAGGAAGGCTTTTAAAGGGAGGGCAGACTTCCCAGTGGGTCTTTTTTGACGGCTGGAACGCCCTGGCGGTCGTTCCGTTCTGTAATTTCGGGTGCCAGATCCGGGTGCTCTTCGAAGGCGGCCGGCAGGAGGATGCGTCAAAAGGGAAGTCGGGAAGATTCGGAGGGGTTTTTCTGGGCGTCCTGATCGCCATACCGGTTCTGGTCGTTATCCTGCCCCTTCTGTCCAGCGCGGACGACGGTTTCCAGCGCCTGCTGGGCAGCCTGGGCGGTTATATAGGGGACCATCTGCTGGCAAATCTGGTCCGGATGCTCTTTGCCGTACCGGTCTCCCTCTATCTGTTCGGGCTGGTCTTCGGAGGCGTCCACGGGAGGAATACGGACCGGTTTCAGGAAGAGAAGCTGGAGGAAATGAGAACGTATATTCGTGTTGTTCCGGATACAGCGGTCTGTACGGTGCTGGCCGTCGTCTGTCTGGTCTACAGCCTGTTCATGGGGATTCAGGGAAATTATCTGTTTTCCGCATTTGCCGGAACGCTTCCGGGGACCTTCACCTATTCCGAGTATGCCAGAAGAGGGTTTTTTGAGCTGTGCCAGATCGGTGTCTGGAACCTGCTGCTGTCCGGTGCCGCAGGCGCGTGCTCCAGGACGGACCGAAGGAAGCACCGGGGGCTGGGGCTGCTGATCGCGCTGCTGTCCGTGCTCACGCTGTTTCTGCTGGGGACGGCCGTCAGCAAGATGGGAATGTACATCAGCGTGTACGGGCTGACGGTCTACCGGATTCTGCCGCTGCTTTTCATGCTGTGGATGGGACTGGTGTTCGTCTGCATCCTCCTGCGCCGGACCAGGGAGTTCCCGGCCGTGCGGCTGTGCGTCCTGGCGGGAGCGGCGATCTTCTGCCTGGTGTGCGTATGCCCGTTGGAATACTGGACGTAGCTGTACAATGGATGGGCCAGGGCCCAGGGGCTGATCATATGACCAGATACGGGATCTCAGGGCGCTTAAGCCGTGGTGATCCCGTATTTTTTCATTTTACGCCAGAGCGTGCTGGGGTGGATGCCCAGATAATCCGCGGTTTTGGCGCGGCTGTTGTGAAAGAGGGCCAGCGCCCTCCGGATCTCGTCCGGTTCGTTGTATACAGGGACGGGCTCCCCGGCTGTGTGAGGGAGATGCCGGTTCCTGGCTCCAAAAGCTTCCGCGGTGTCCGGATGCCCGGCGAGATCCGGAAGGGCGCGGAGGACATCCTCCAGATCGGCGCATTCCTTCTGGCAGAGGATGCAGATGCGCTCGCAGAAATTTTTCATCTCCCGGATGTTGCCGGGCCAGCGATAGCGGGCCAGACGTTCCATGGCGGATGCGGACAGCATATGCAGGCGGCAGCCGGTCCGTTCATGCTCAAAATGAATATAGTGGTTTAAAAGAAGCGTCACATCGTCGTTTCTCTTTCTGAGGGGCGGGAGATTCAGCTCCAGGACGTCCAGACGGTAGAGCAGGTCCTGTCGAAACGTTCCCTGCCCCACGGCTTCCCTCAGATTTTTGTTGGTGGCGGAGATCACCCGGACATCCACCGGGATGACCGTATCGTTGCCCAGACGGATGATCTCCTTTTCCTGAAGTACACGCAGGAGCCGGCTCTGGAGTTTTGGAGAAATGTCGCCGATCTCATCCAGAAAGATGGTTCCTCTGTGGGCGATCTCGAAAAATCCCGTCTTTCCCCCTTTGGCCGCTCCGGTAAACGCTCCCTCCACGTATCCGAACAGTTCGCTTTCCAGAAGGTTTTCCGGAAGGGCGGAACAGTTGATCGCCACAAACGGATTGTTCCTTCTGGGGCTGCTGTTGTGGATGCTCTGGGCAAACAGTTCCTTTCCGGTACCGGTTTCCCCGTAGATCAGAATATTGGAGTCCGAATAGCTGAAATTCACGGCGTCCAGGATGACGGCGTCCATGACCGGGCTGTTATGTACAATCTGTGAAAAATGGTATTTGGCTTTAAATCCGGTCTGATGCATCTTCTTGCGGATCTGCCCTTCTTCCGCCTGGATCTGCGCGGCGTTCTGGAAAGTCAGGACGCATCCGGCATTGTCATATTCGCCTTCGATGGGGACGCAGTTCACAAGAAGCGGCAGGTCATGGTGATACTGCAGGTCCGACAGGATCTTCCGCCCGTCAGAGATCACAAGGTCTGCCGGGATGGAAGGAAAATATTCTTTGATCGGATGCTGGAGGAAGGACGATTTCACATCCTTAAAAAGCGTGTGGCAGTAGGAATTGGCAAAGGTAATACGTCCCTGCCGGTCGGTAGAGATGATCCCCTGAAAAGAATAATTCATAATATTGGCAATCTCATTGCTGCGTTCTTTTTCCCGGAAAGAGATCTCGGCGGCGATCTTCGCCTCCGCAATGGCATTGTTGACCGCTTCCCGGCCGGATTTGATCATGACGGCCGGGATATTATAGTTCCGTGCGATCATGACGGTGGTATAACCGCCTACAATGGCGCCGTTTCCGTCGGAGATGGCCTGCCGGATCATCTGCTCCAGCTGCGTTTCATCCATGATGGGATAGCAGGAGATCCGAATATCCGGATAGATGGATTCGGCATTTTCCGCGCCGTATACCATATTGAAAGCGCCGACGATGGCAATCTTTTTGACGGTGGTCAGTTTCAGGCACAGGTCGATGGCAGCCATGACATCGTATCCGGTCACCCGCAGTTCCGTGCAGATGATTCCTTTTTTCTGCATGCTGTGGGCAGTAAAGCCTCTGGCAATGGCCACATCCGCGTTGATATTCTCCAGCGGGTTGTTGAAAAAATCCTGTATCACTTCATATTGGAATTCGTCCCGGTCCGGCCTTTCCGAAAAGACCTGCTGAATGATGGGCAGTATCTCCGGATAGGGGGCAAAGAACACCATTCTTATCATGAAAAATCCCTCCCTGGTCTGGCTGTTTGTCTAATCTGAGTCCATCATATACTGTTTTGCAATAAAATGCAATAATATATTGCAAATAAGAGAAAAAACAATAAAATGCAATTTTAATAAAATGCATAAAATTCGCATGAGGGAAGCAAAATGATGAAAAAATAAAAAAGAAAAGGTTGATTTTCAGGTGTTTTATCAAGAAAACAGCGAAAAAACGGGAATTGATTGGTCAAGTTGGCATAAGGATTGCTTTTATAAAAAGTGACAGTAAAAAATCATTTTATGGAGGGCATGAAAATGAAAAGAAAAAGTTTGGCGTTACTGATGGCGGCGGTTATGGCGTTTGGCGCGGCAGGATGCAGTTCCGGCAGGACGGACGAGGCTTCGGCGGATCAGGCGCCCGCAGCAGAGAGCGGGTCGGAAGCGGCCGGAGAGGCAGCCGCATCCGAAGACGGGTTCTATGCGGGCAAAACCGTTGAGATGATCGTGCCGTGGGCGGCAGGAGGCGGGGCAGACACCGCATGCCGTCTGATTTGTTCCTATATGGAGAAGGAACTGGGCTGTACCATCGTCATCAATAACGTAACCGGCGGCGGCGGAAGCATCGGCCTGGCACAGCTGACAGACGCAGATGCAGACGGACTGACCTATGCGTATTTCGCAAATACCGATTCCAACGGCGACATTATGCTGGAAGGCGTCCCGTATACGGTTGACGATTTCGCTCCGGTATGTAAGTTTGCGGCGGACCCGCACATTATCCTTGCATCCAATGCATCCGGCATCACGGACCTGGACGGCCTGCTTGCAGCCGGTGACGGCAGTACTTTATGGGGAATCGGCGGCGCATGGACACACTGGGACTTCCTGAAGCTGGAGTTTGAGGAGGCTACCGGAACCAGCTATAAGCGGCTTGTATATGACGGGGGCGCGGCGGTCATTACCGATATCATGAACGGCGACTGTACCGTGGGGACTCCGTTCGTATCGGAAGCGCTTTCTGCCATCGATGCAGGCGAGGCAGTGCCCATTGCCATCACCAGCGCGGAGAGAAACGACGCGTGTCCGGATATTCCCACAGTGGCGGAGCTTGGCTACGACGGATTTGAATCCACCATGTGGAGAGGCTTTGTGGCGCCTGTAGGGACATCGGAAGAGGCCATGAGAGAGTTTGCGGATGCGGTAGGCGTAGTCTGTGAGAATCCGGAATTCCAGGAGGCGGCCGTACAGGCAGGCGTGACCGTTGACTTTACCGATTATGATGCGTTCCAGGATTTCTATAAAGAAAACCACGAGTCGGTAAAGGCTTACTATGAAGCAAACTCGGATATGTAAGCATCCGATTTATTAAAAAATATACGACAGGAGGGAGCAGTTTTGAAAAAAAGCTTTGCGGATATGATCATCGGTATTGTACTTCTCGCGTTTTTGACCTCCCTTGCGGTACAGGTTCCGGCGATTCCGGAAGTGTCCAGAGGGTATCCCATGGTGCTGCTGATCATTTCCTATGCAATGACGATCTGGATGCTGGTTGGCAGCGTCCTGAAGCAGAAGAAAGAAGAAAAACAGGAAACTCAGGTGATGGAGCAGGTAAAGATCATTGTTCCGTACTGCCTTATGATTACGGTCTATCTGTTCATGATGGGTAAAATCGGTTACATTGCCTCTACCGTACTGTTTATGATCGCTTCTCTTGTGTATCTGAAACTGAAGAACAAGGTGGTGCTGATCGTGCTCAGCATTGTGATGACCGTGATCCTGTACTTTGTGTTTACAAACTTCCTGACGGTGATTCTTCCCAGGGGAAGCTGGTTCAACATTGCGTTTTGACGGAAGGGAGAGTGTGATTTTATGGAAAATATTATGCTTGGCTTTGCCAATGTGTTTCAACTGAGCAATCTCCTTGTCTGTATCGGAGGACTGTTCGTAGGCGTGCTGTTCGGCGCGCTTCCAGGGTTCTCGGCGACCATGGCGGTGGCGATCTTTGTACCGTTTACCTATGTCATGGAGCCCGGTCCGGCGCTGCTGCTTTTAAGCGCCCTGTACTGCGGCGGCGTCTTCGGAGGATCGATCCCGGCGGTTCTGGTGGGAATTCCCGGAACTCCCGCTTCCGCGCCGACGGCGCTGGAAGGAAAGGCGCTGGTCAGGCAGGGAGAAGCAGGGCGCGCTCTGAACCTGGTTACGCTGGCCTCCTGTTTCGGCGGTTTTTTCAGTTCGGTGGCCCTGCTGGTATGCGCGCCGCTTCTGGCGAAGATTGCCAAGATGGTGGGACAGCCGGAACAGATGTTCGTTGCGGTCTTCGGCCTCTCGGTGGTTGTCATGCTTTCGCAGGAGAACCTGTTCAAAGGACTGCTGGTGGCGTTTGTCAGCCTTCTCCTGGCCACATTCGGACAGGATCCGGTGGAAGGCTTTCCGAGGTTTACTTATGGGCTTTCTCAGCTGACCGCGGGCTTTTCCGTTGTCCCGGTGCTGATCGGGCTGTTTTCGCTGCCGGAGGTGTTCAAGATGCTGGAGGATCCTCTGGGTAAGATGGCGGAGTCCGGAAAGGTCGGTTCTCTGAAGCTGAAGCTGACAGACATCACCCACAATATTGTCAATGCAGTCCGTTCCACGATCATCGGCGTCTGCATCGGCATCATCCCGGCGGCGGGACCGGATATCGCCGCGTTCCTCTGCTACAATGAGGCAAAGAAGGCGTCCAAAGAGCCGGAGAAGTTCGGCAACGGAAGCGCAGAGGGTATCGTGGCGGCGGAGGCCGGCAACAACGGTGTGACCGGCGGCTCCCTGATTCCGCTTCTGACCCTCGGCATTCCCGGAAGCGCTCCGGCGGCGATTTTCCTTGGCGCCATGATTATTCACGGCGTACGTCCTGGCCCCACGCTTTTCACCCAGCACGCGGAGACGGTCTATACGATGATCATCGGTTTTGCCCTGATCAACCTGCTGATGTATTTTGTGGGCATGATCTTCTGCAAATGCGGAAGCCTGATTCTGGTGATTCCGAAGTCGATTCTGGCGACGGTGATCGTTGTGCTGGCGGTAGTCGGAACCTTTGCTACCAATAAAAACATGTTTGATGTCTATGTCATGTTCGGCGCGGGTATTATCGGCTATCTTATGCTGAGAAATGATTTCCCCACTTCTCCGGTGGCGCTGGCGCTTCTGCTGGGTACCAATATGGAGAAATCCATGTCTTTGACCCGTACCATGTACGAAGGCGAACTCTGGATGGTATTCAGCAGGCCGCTGGCGGCGGCTCTGGCGGTCTTTACCATATTCTCTTTTGTGTTCCCGCTGGTGAAAATGGCGCGGGATAAGAAAAAGAAACAGCAGGCAGAGCAGGGCTGACGAAGGGATTTGGAAGGAGAATAGAGAATGTCTTTAACAGCAGTATATGCAGAAAAGGCGCTGGTCGGGGAAGAACTGCAGGTTCTGGAAGACGCCTGTATCCTGATCGAGGACGAGACCGTTGCGGAAGTGTTGACACGCAGGGAATTTGAGGCGTCGGGCAGAGAGGCCCGGATCATCCGTCTGGAAGGAAAGACGGTCCTGCCGGGGCTGTTTGAATGCCACAACCATCTGGCGCTGGATGCACGGCTTCCGGGCCACCTGGATATGATGAACTTAAGCGAATGCGAACATACGATTCTTGCCCTGAAGGGGCTTGAGGATGATCTGATGTCCGGAGTGACGACGGCCCGCTGCCTGGGAGACCGGAATTACATAGATGTGGTTCTGCGGGACCAGATCAGGCAGGGAAAGGTGACCGGGCCGGACCTGCTGGTATGCGGGATCGGTATGAAGGGACTTCACGGGCACGGCTATGTGGGAGTACCTCATTCCGGAGCGGAGGAATTTCGGAAAACTGCCCGTGAAAACATGTTCCGCGGCGTGGATATTCTGAAAATCTTTGTGACCCCGGGAGCGCCGGCGGCGAACCCGGAGGAATTCATTCCGTGTTATCTCTCCTATGATGAGATCTGTACGGTGGTGGAAGAGGCGAAGGCCATGAATATCCGCACGGCCGCTCACTGCATCGGAGGAAAAGGGCTGGATTACTGCGTCAGGGCCGGAATCGATGTCATTGAACATGTATACAGCATTACGCCGGAACAGGTGAAGCTTCTGGAAGAGGAATTCGGGGGCTGGATTGACATGACTTCCGGTATCGTACTGGACCCGGAACGGGAGCCGTACTGTCCGCCTGCGTCGGTAAAGAAGGTGCGCGCGGCCAGGGAGTATTCCAGGCAGTGCATGAACCGGATCTATCAGAGTGGAAAGATCCGTTACACGATCGGAACGGATGCCAATCATGGGCAACTGTACAAAGAACTGGAATATGCGTGTGAAGGCGGCGCTTCGGCGCTGGATGCGCTGAAAGGCGTGACGGTTCACGCGGCCGGGATGTGCGGAGCCGGGAATCGGACCGGGCAGATTTCCAGAGGGATGAAGGCGGATCTCATCGCGGTGGATGAGAATCCGCTGGACCGGATCGGAACGCTGAAACATGTGCGGTTCGTCATGAAAAGCGGTAAAGTTTATAAGTCTATTTAACATATTCGTAATCGTTACTCTTACTAAACGGAAGGAGCCGCCGGCCATCGACCGGCGGTTTCTTCTGTTTTTGTAACCATTTTTCAAGAATGAAACATAATGAAACATATTAAAGAAACAAAAGTGAAAAATATTTTCAAAAATGTTTCGCTTGTTTATACCGCACAGAAAAAAAGAGTGAGAAAATGCCGAAAATAAAAGATCAAAGGGCAAGAACAGACCTGGCATGGAAATTGCTGTATAATGGGACATAAGACAAGCATTACGGATATTGAATAAAGAGGAAAGGAGGTTGCTGCCGCGGCAGGGCAGTCAAAGCTGCCGAAACTAAAGTTTAGAGAGGTGACGATTATGGATTTAGTAATATTGGTTGGTTCATTCTTCGTTATGCTTTTTGCCGGATTTCCGATCGCGTTCGCGCTTCTGTTGTCTGCGCTGCTTTACATGGTGATGTTCTCCTCGGGAGTTCCGCTGATCATTATTGCGCAGCAGCTCTTAAAGGGTGTGGATTCGTTCACTCTGCTGGCGATCCCGTTCTTTGTAATAGCGGGATGTCTGATGCAGAGCGGAGGAATTTCCCGGAGAATCGTAGATTTTGCGAAGAAGCTCGTAGGATGGATGCCCGGCGGACTGGCAGTGGTGGATATCATCGCAAGTATGATTTTCGCAGCCATGACCGGCGCAGGCGCGGCGACGACGGCA
Organism: uncultured Lachnospiraceae bacterium; assembly: GCA_910584205.1. Classification (GTDB taxonomy): domain Bacteria; phylum Bacillota; class Clostridia; order Lachnospirales; family Lachnospiraceae; genus Hominiventricola. Next base: position 21,382 of record CAJUAA010000018.1, on the reverse strand, counting down.
GCGGTGGGCGGCATCATGATCCCGTCCATGGAAGAGGAAGGGTATGACGGAGGCTTTGCCAGCGCTATTCAGGCCATGGGAGGTATTTTCGGACCGATTATCCCGCCAAGTACGCTGATGGTTCTGTTTGCGGTGGCGTCAGGCGAGTCCGTGGCGGACATGTTCCTGGGCGGCCTGCTGCCGGGACTGTTCCTGGGACTTCTGCTGATTATCGTAGTGGTATTCATGTGCGTCCGCAAAGGATACAGAGGAAGCGGCAAATTCAATCTGATGGAAGCGGTAAAATCCTTCGGAAGCGCAATCTGGGCGCTGCTGGCTCCGGTTATCATCCTTGGAGGAATTTATTCAGGCGCGTTTACGCCCACAGAGGCTTCCGCAGCGTGCTGTTTCTACTGCCTGATCGTAGGCCTGTTCATCTACAAAGAGATGAAGCTGAAAGACCTGTTCAAGATCGTGTACGGCGGTGTGAAGAGCGCAGCCGGTATCATGTTTATCGTTGCGGCTACTCAGGTGTTCGGCTGGGTTATCACCCGTGCGGGTATTCCCCAGAGTATCGCGAAGATGTTCACCCAGAACGTCAGCAGCCCCACCGTATTCATGTTCGCTGTATGCCTGATCCTGCTGGTTGCAGGATGCTTTATCGACGCGGTTCCGGCGCTTCTGATCTTCGCGCCCATCTTCGTCCCGACGGCGCAGGCTTACAATATCAATCTGGTGTACTTTGGAGTGATCATGGTGGTTACGCTCTGTATCGGACTTGCGACGCCGCCGGTTGGAATCAACCTGTATGTGGCGTCCAGCGTGGGCGGACAGCCGGTCCATAAGATCATTCCGCATCTGCCCATTCCGCTTCTTACCATCGCGGTGGGAACCGTCATGCTGATTATGATTCCCGGCATCACGACCCTGCTGCCCATGATGGCTAAATGACAAAATGTGATTACAGAATATGATTAAAATTACATATAAAGGAGATTGAAAGTTATGAAAAGAAAATTAGTTGCACTCAGCCTTGTAATGGCCCTGGCAGCCACCACAGCAGCATGCGGAGCAGGCGCAAGCAATAATACGCCGGCATCCAGCAGCAACAATGAGACGGCGGCTCCCGCAGAAGACGGCGCAGACGCCGCGGCGGACGCGGAAGTGGAGTCTTCCGATCTGGAAGTCACCGGCGACAGCCGCACGCTTTCCCTGTTCGCAGGCTCCATTCCGGAGAACACGCCCACCGGCGTCGGCCTTGAGGCGATGGCGGCTTACATCAACGCGAATTCCAACGGAACGCTGGAAGCGCAGACGTTCTATGACACGGCTCTCGGCGACGCGACCTCCATGGTGCAGGGACTTCAGCAGGGTACCGTTGACATCGGCGTGTCTGGTACGGCGTATTTCACAGGCCTGATTCCGGAGGTTGGGATCTTTGAGCTTCCGTTCCTGTTCGAGGATCTGGAGAGCGCGCGTACGGCTACCTCAGGCCCCGCTGCGGATACGATCAACGAGATGTTCGAAGGCGTAGGACTCATCGGCCTTTCTTTCTGGGAGAACGGATTCCGCGAGCTGTCCAACAACGTCCGTCCGGTAACGACGCCGGCGGATATGGAAGGCATCAAGATGAGGACGCTTCCGGCTGACGTACAGAGAGCTACCTGGGAGGCATTCGGCGCGATGACCGCACAGATCGACGCTTCCGAGCTTTATACTGCTCTTCAGCAGGGCACGGTAAACGCACAGGACAACCCGCTGCATGAGATCGTTTCCCGTAAATTTTACGAGGTACAGCCCTATGTCACTCTGACCGACGCTACTTACACGCCGTTCTACATGGCAATGAGCAAGATTACGTGGGACGCGTTGTCCGAGTCTCAGCAGGCGCTGGTAAAAGAGGCGGCGGCAGTGGGACGTCAGGCACAGCTTGACGCTACGGACGCTGCACAGGCAGAAGCGCTTCAGACTCTGCTGGACAACGGCGTAGAGGTTGTGGAAGATCCGGATAAAGAGGCGTTCAAAGAGAAAGCCATGACCACCTGGAACCTGCTTACCGACAACACCGAGAAGGGTGCGGAGCTTCTGGAAATGATCCAGAAATAAGAATGGAGAAATAAGACAATATGAGGCGGATTGTTGATTTGACATTGCCGATTATTGAGGGGCATTGGCGCTACGGATATCATGTGACCCCTGTGAAGACACATGCGAACCATGATCCGTGGCAGAATGTCACCTACAATCTGGAATCCCACTGGTTTACCCACATTGATTTCCCGCTGCATTTTGACCCGAAAGGCGAGACATCGGATGATTATCCCATCGAAGACTGGGCATATTCCGACTGTCTGGTGCTGGACCTGTCTTATGTGGGAGACAATACGGCGATCACCGGCGAGATGCTGGAAAAGGCAAACAAAAACTATAAAGACAGACATTTTGACACCATATTGATTCGTACGGACCGCGGCAGACACGTGGACTGGACGACGAAAGAATTCTGGGAGACTTCCCCGTATCTGGACGAGAGCGGCGGAATCTGGATTCAGAACTACAATCCGAAGGTGGTAGGCTACGATTTCCCTCAGGATTATGAGATCCGGAATATCCCGAAGAAGAAAAAGGGTGATCCCATCCCTCAGCCGGTGCATGAGCATGTGCTGAAGCAGGGCAAGATCCTTCAGATCGAATACATGAATAATCTGTGGAAGATCGGCACGGATGTCTGCCGGCTTGTAGCCCTGCCTCTGAACACGCAGCATGCGGACGGCATGCAGATCCGCGTGATCGCAGTGGTTGAAGAATAAGGAGTGTGCAACATGAAAAATATTTCATCAAAATTAGTACCCCTCACGGAACAGATCCTTGGCTGCATCGGACTGATCATGATCGTGATCGAGACCTACGCGGTATTTGCAAGAAACATCCTCCATACTTCGACTCCGTGGGTGGATGAGGCGCTGAAGCTGATGTTTGTGTGGATCGTGTTCGTGGGAACGGCGCTCTGCTTCCGCACCGACGAGCTGATCTCCCTGACCCTGATCGAGGACGGCCTGAAGGAAAAGCAGAAGATGTTTCCCTACGGCGTCATGAAGCTGATCCAGTACATTGCGGCCGTGGGGATGAGCATCCTTCTGGTAACGCAGCTGTTCACGATCATCGGAACGCAGATGAGCACCGGCGAGGCGACCACAGTCATCAAATATCCTCTGTGGCTGATGAATATGGGCGTGCTTGTGGGAGTGATCCTGATTGTCATCATCGGCATCCTGAAGATCATCGACACACTGAAATACTTTAAGAGGGAAGCGTAGGAGGAGTTCACCATGAAAAAATACATTGATCTGACTTTGCCCATCGTTCCGCACTGGAGATGTCCCATCGAGATCAAAGACGTGAAATCCTTCGATAAGGGCGACGCAGCCAACGTGACCTGGTTTACGCTGCAGACGCACTGGTATACCCATATCGACGCGCCCATTCACCAGTTTCCGAACACAAAGACGCTGAATGATTTTCCGCTGGAATACCTGTTCGGAAAAGCGACGATCCTGGACGTGAGCTATGTGGAGGCAAATCAGTCGATTACGGCGGATATGCTCAAAGAGGCTCTGGGAGACACGGAGCCCACGAAGATTATCCTTGTGAAAACCTGCTGGGAAGACAAGACCGAGTGGCATTCTCATGATTACTGGGATGAGTCCCCGTACATTACAGAGGACGGCGCTGAGTGGCTGGCTTCGCTGGAACCCCATGTGGTGGGATTTGATTTTGCTCAGGATTATGATATCAGAAAGCTTCGGTTCGGCGTTCCGGAAAGCCAGTGTTATCTGACGACTCATCGGAAAATTCTGAAAAAGGATATCATGATGATCGAATACATGAGCAACATGAAGTCTGTGACCGGAAAAACCGTTGACTTTGTGGGATTGCCCACAGCTCTTGAACATGCCAACGGCGCGCAGATCCGCTGTGTGGCGGTTGTGGATGCGGAAGACTGACAACACAGCATCCAGGCGGCCGGCCCTGGCTGCCCGGATGCGGAACATAAATGGAGGAATTTAGAATGGCAGAAAAACCAGTAATCGGCGTTCTTCTCGGCGATGCGGCGGGCGTGGGCCCGGAGCTTGTTGCGAAATGTGCGGCGGCAGACTTTTACAGCGCGTTCTGCAGACCGGTCGTCATCGGGGACCAGAGAGTGCTGAAAAGGGCACTGGATGTAATCGGTGCTTCTGACAAAGTGACGTTACAGGTGATCGACAGGGTTGAAGATGCGGACTGGAGCCAGGGGCTTCCGGTGCTGGATCAGAAGGACCTGGATCCGGCGGATGTGCCTTTTGCGACCAAGACGGTGAAGAGCGGAAGAGCATGTCTGGATATGCTGAAACTGGGCGTGGAATTATGGCAGGCAGGAAAGATCGGCGGCTATGTGTTCGGGCCTCTGAACAAGGCGGGCATGCATGAAGCAGGGCTTGACCTGGAAAGCGAACACCACTATCTGGCGCGTCTTCTGAACCATACGGAGCCCTTTGGAGAGATCAATGTCACCAACGGCCTCTATACGACCAGAACGACCAGCCATATTCCGATCTCGCAGGTGAGCGCGGACCTGAAAGAAAATGACGGCATGAGGATCAAAAGAGCCATCCGTCTTTCCTATAAGACATTGACCAGCGCAGGCATCGAGAATCCGAGGATCGGCGTGGCAGCGCTCAATCCGCACTGCGGAGAGAACGGGGACTGCGGCCGGGAGGAGATCGAGGTGATCGCTCCGGCCATTAAGGATGCGCAGGAAAACGGCATCAACGCATCGGGTCCGTTCCCGTCGGATATTGTATTCCATAAAGCTCTGGTGAAGAAAGAGTTTGACGGGGTTGTCACCATGTATCACGACCAGGGCCAGATCGCGCTGAAGCTCATCGGCTTCGAGGGCGGCATCACCGTTGCGGGAGGATTTGAGATTCCCATTGTTACCTGCGGACACGGAACTGCCTATGATATCGCAGGAAAAGGCATCGTGACCACGGCTTCTTTTGAAAACGCAGTGAAGCAGTGCTCCCAGATGGCGGTTGTGGCGGCAAAATAGCTGCCGGATTAAAGTTCGAGTCATATGATATGGCTAAGTGCTATGTTTTTTAACATACCCTTCTAAGACAAATTTATACGGCAGGAAGGCCTGGAGAGATCCGGGCCTTTTTGCTGTTTATCGCAAAATCAAAATTTGTATCTGTAAATATCAACAAATTTTTCCCCTTTGTTTTGTCTATATTTTCCATTGACTTTTATTTCATATATGCATATAATAGGTCGTATAAAAGTCGACAATTTAATATATTTGTCTACAAAATAATAAAACAGACGACAAATGGAGGAAAACTTTTATGATTACCGACCGTGATACTTATATGAGAATATATGACAGTGATGTGATCAAAGAAGTGAGACAGTCCTGGGCAGACGAACATAATGTAAAAGATCTTTGCGGTGGTTTTTACCGCGGCATGAGAAAAGTGGCTGCAACCAGAAAGATCGAAAATGTGGATGATCTCGGAGGCTTAAAATTAAGAATGAACTCCAGCGCTCTCTGGAATGCCGCATGGCAGGCGACCGGAGCGGTAACTGTGCCGTTGTCTCTGAATGAACTCTATACTTCCATTCAGACCGGCGTAGTAGAAGGATGTGAGAATCCTCTGAGCGAGTCCGGATATCTGAATGTTCCTGAGGTGGTTGATTATGTCATAAATACAGATCATGTGGTAGAAGTTGCAATCATCTGTATGAACAATTCCTTATACGAATCGCTGCCGGATCACTATAAAGAGGCGATTACGAGAGCCGGAGAAGAAGCAATTGCCTGGGGAGAAGAAAATGGAGAGCTGGAGGAAGAGGAATGGCTTCAGAAATATCAGGATGCAGGCTGCGAGGTCGTGGACTTTGATGTTGACAGTGCCCGTGAAGCAAGCATTCCCTTCTGGAAATCCCAGTTTGAATCCGGAGAATGGGCGTTGAGTTATGATGAGGTTATGGCATTGATTGAGGAGTGTTCCAAATAAAAAGTCATTTGCAGGTCAGGTGGGAGAGACGGCCGGCGGGCTGTTTCTCCTTCCTGCTCATCAGGTTCATCCGTGACGAGGAGGTATGGTATGCAGGGGAAGCTCAGGAGTGTTCTTGAAAAAATTGAAAACGGTTTGATCAACGTATGCGTTTTGTTTTTGATCATTATTATTGCAATTATAATGTTCCAGATTATAACCAGAAGGCTGGGCGTAGCGACTTCGGGAACAGAGGAACTGGCCCGTTATTGTTATGTACTGTTTGTATTTATATTATGGCCGGTTGCGGCAGTGCGGGGGCAGGATTTGAGGATAACAGTGCTGTTTGATATTTTATCCGGGAGAACGAGAAGGATTATCATGGGAATCTTTCATATGGTTATGGCTGTTTACGGAAGTATGTTCTGTTACAGTATGTATGTGAACATGGGGAATGCATTTAGGGGAAATCTTCGGGCGTCAACAAACAGGTGGATTCAGATGGGTTGGTTGTACGCGGTCATCGTTTTGGCATTTCTTCTGCTGCTGGCGGCAAATCTGATCCGGGCATGTCTTTTATTTTCCGGTCAGGAAACCGTGCTGACACAGGAAGAACAGAACAGCATGGAAATGGAAGCAGAAACAAAAAAGATTCAAAAAGAACTTGAAAACGTGGAAAGGGGAAGAAACGTATGAATCCGGTCATGGGGTTAATTATTTTAATTGTTTTATTTTTGCTTGGCTTTCCGGTTCCCTATGCGATTGCGGCGGCTGGAATCGTCATCATGCAGCTGAGTACAGGAATCAAATGGATGAGCATTACATCAAACATGATAAATGGAATCAACAGTTTTACGATTCTGTGTATTCCGCTTTTTCTTCTTGCGGGGAAGCTGATGAACGCCTGCGGCATTACGGACCGCCTGTTTAAAGCGGCGCGTGCGGTTGTCGGCGGGATTCCGGGCGGCTTGGGCCATGTGAATATACTGGCTTCTTTCATATTTGCCGGTATGTCAGGAACTGCGATTGCGGATGCGGCCGGCCTGGGGCAGATTGAAGTGCAGGCCATGGATCACGCAGGCTATGACCGCGATTTCTCCTGCGCGGTAACTGCTGCGTCTTCAACACTGGGGCCGATTGTACCGCCAAGCATGCCGCTGATCGTGTTCGGAATGGTATCCGGCACTTCGGTGGGAGCGCTTCTGGTTGCCGGTCTGCTGCCGGGAATCGTTATCGCATTATGCATGGCGGCGCTGGTTACTGTTTTTGCCTGCCGCAGGCATTATCCAAGAGACAAGTTCATTTCATGGAGACATACGTGTTCCGATTTGAAAAATGGGATTCTCCCGTGTTTTACACCGGTGATTATTCTTCTTGGAATTTACACCGGAATTTTTACTCCGACGGAAGCCGCGGCCATCTGTGTCGTGTACGCTTCATTTTTGGGAATTGTTATATACAGAGCACTTTCTCTTAAAACCTATTTAAATGTAGTTCGGGAAACGGTGGCGGACGCGGGTCCGATCTGTATCCTGCTGGCCGTTTCCACATTTTTTGGCAGCGCCCTCATCAGGGCAAATGTTCCGCAGCAGCTGGTAGCATCCCTGATGTCGGTGGTTCATTCAAAATGGATTTTCTGGTTGCTGTTCAATCTTTCGTTTCTTGTAATTGGCATGTTTATGGAGACGGTAAGCGCAATTACGATTCTGACGCCCATTGTATTTCCCATGGCAGTGGCATATGGGATTAATCCGATTCATTTTGGGATTGTGATGGTATTCAATCTTATGATCGGCGTCATTTCGCCTCCTTTCGGGACCTGTCTGTTTGCGGTTTCAAAAGTTGGAAGAGTGTCAATGTCGAGGTTGATTAAGTCGTTGGTTCCATGGTATATTGTTTTATGTGCAGCATTGACGATTCTGGTGTTGTTTCCGCAGATCAGCATTCTGCTGCCGTCCATGATGAGCATTGGAAAATAAACAGGATTATGGAGTGTGGAATGAATATGGCTAAATCTGAATTTGAGCATCAGGCTACGGTAAATATGGTTCTGGCAGGCATGAGAAGGGATATACTGCTGGGAAAATATAAAGGCAGAAAAGGCATCAGTGAAGCGGAAATTGCCGGAAAATACCAGGTGTCCAGAAGCTCGGTAAGAGTGGTGTGCAGGACTCTGATTTCAGACGGGCTCATGATAGAGAAAAGCAACGGGCGTAAGGAAATTGTGACAGTGACGGAGAAATACATAGAAGATCTCTGCCAGACGAGAAGCATACTGGAATGCGCTGCATGCAGAATAATTCTGGAACGGCAGAATAATGATTTCCTGAAACTGCTGAGCATCGTAGGCAAGTTTTATTCTGACCTTCAGATTGAAGACCGGGAGAAACGCCGTTATGAGCTGGTGGACAGCAATGACAGATTTCATAAAGAAATTTTCGCAATGACGGATAATGTAACTTTGATCCAATGCATGCATACCATCTGGCCGATGATTTCCACGATCGTATACTTTAACGCGTCTCTTGCGCCGGATCTGAACGAACATGGGAATTATGAATCGCATAAGAAGATTGCGGAGATGCTGATGGAAAAAGACCCGGACGTGCTTGAGTTTGTGAGATACCATTCAGAAGAAGCGGCTATGACGGATGTCCTTCGGGCCATTGAGCAGGCAAAGAAAGAATGATGGGAAACAGACGGTACAAAGAAGAATGAAATATTTAGGTATTGATTTAGGCAGCAGTTTTATCAAAACTGTTTTCATGGATGCGGATGCAAAATCCATTGTTGACCGGCGTTCTGATGAAATGCCGGGGAAAACGGAATGCGCAGTCCGGGGAGCTTATGAAATTGACGCCGCACAGATCGTAAGAAAAGTGACGGATGTGATCGAAGAATATGCTGCCGGTTATCCGGAAGAGATAGAAGGGCTTCTGCTTTCGGTACAAATGCATGGTTTTGTATATTCGGTTCCGCACAGAAGGGATATGTATGTATCATGGCAGGATATGCGGTGCCTGAATCAGCGAAAAGGAGATCGCAGGACTTATCTGGAATATCTTGAAGAACTGATTCCAAAATGTGATATGACTGAAAATGGAGTATATTTAAAACCAGCCATGGGCATGTGCAATTTGTACGCCATGCTCGAAGATGATCCTTCCATTCCGCGAAACGGTACCCTCTATACACTGGGTTCGTATATCATATACAGTCTGACAGGGAAAAATGTGACCCATGCGGAAAGCTTTGCGCCTCTGGGCTTTCTGGATGTGCATCATAGATGCATCCATGAGAAGATCATACAGAAGATGGACTTTGGCAGGATTGCATTTCCGGAAATTGTGTGGAAAGACTGCGAAGTATGTGGGATCTACAGAACGGGAAACTGTAAGATCAAGGTTTTTCCGGATTATGGAGATATGCAGGTGGCAGTTCTTGGAAGCGATGTGCACGAAGGGGATATGGTGATCAATACGGCGACCGCTTCTCAGGTTGCATATGTATCTTCTGAATTTGTTCCGGGCGGATATGAGATCAGGCCGTATTTCGGAGACCGCTTTCTGTACACGATTTCAAATATGCCGGCAGGAAGAAATCTTGCCGTACTGGTCGATTTTATGAAAGAAATTGTGTTTGAAATGACAGAAATAAAAATTTCGACAGCAGAGGTCTGGGAAAAGGTACATTCCCTTGCGGGGCAGCAGGATGAAAACCTTCAGGTAGATGTGAATTTTTATAAAAATCCGTATTTTGTGAAAGGAGGTTCCATACAGCATATTTTTCAGGACAATCTTCATATTGGCACTCTGTTTTCAGCAGCGTATCAGAACATGGCAGAAACCTACTGGAAGTATGCAGCAATATTAACAGAGTCCGTGGGCGAGATCAATGGAATCGTCTGTTCCGGCGGTGTGAACTGGAGAACGCCGGAACTGGTTCGGAAGATCCAGAAGATTTCCGGGAAACAATGCAGATTATCGACAATGAAGGATGAGGCGGCAGCCGGATTGTTGTGCCTTGCCGTTGAATGCAGTAAAAAACAAATGAAAAGAATTGTAAAAGGAGCGTATGAAATATGAAAGAAAATAAACTGAGATTTCATCTGGACAATGATCTGCCGCTGGTTTCCACAAGACTGTGGAGTACGAATGCATTTTTCTGGGAAGCGGTTGGACAGACCGGGAAATTCGATTATGTAGAATTTCTGGCAGAATATTCTCCGTTTGATTATACAGACCTTCCCAATATGGTAAGAGCTGCAGAACTGAATCACATGGGAAGCATGATCAAGCTGGATTTTCAGGGAAGAGGGTATGCCGCGCAGAAAGCGGTTCAGGCGGGATTTCAAAGTATCCTGTTTGTCGATCATACGAATCCGGACCAGGTTCGGGAGAGCGTAAGGCTTGTAAGGCCGAAGATGCCGGAGGGAACAGGCGAATTTGGATATCCCAATGGAAGATACATTGGCGGGCAGTCGCATATTCCGGTTCAGGATCATATAAAACGATTGAATGACCTTGTGCTCTGCTTCATGATTGAGAAAGAAGAGGCGGTAAATCATATTGACGAGATCTGCTCGGTTCCGGGGGTTGATATGATTCAATTTGGTCCGAACGACTACTGTATGAGCAGAGGATGGAACCGTGCGGATCATGCCGGTGAAGTCAGAGCGGCGGAACGAAAATGCATCGAGACGGCGCTGGCTCACGGCGTACGGCCAAGATGTGAAATTCATTCGGCGAAAGAAGCGGAGTATTACGCAGAGCTTGGCGTGAAAGATTTTGCGCTGGGCGACCAGCTGGCAGTCCTGAAAGCATATTGGAACAACGAGGGAACCGAAATACGGGGTATGATTTCGGACAGGTACATGGGAAGAGAAAGGAATTCCGATCAGTAAAATCCGGAAATACGGCTTTGCGTTTGAAGGGAAGAGGGTGCTGATCGGCTGAGCCGGAGGGTCTGCGCAGATGCCGCCTTTTTGTTCGCTTTTACCGAAAACATATCTGATTCATATTATTTTTCGTAATTGCTCTATTCAATATACCTGTATTTCGTGTTAAAATCATCTCTTTTTTTGTACTGTTTTTCAAATTTACCTAAAAATTTAATTTATAACGAAAAAAATATTGACAATGAGACAGGCAGTCACTATAATGAAATTATGACAGACGAGAAAGATGATGAGGAGAATTTACATATGGAACATATTCTTGGTTCCACGCCGAATTCATTGGAGAATTATGTAGATGTGTCACTGGTGGATCTGGTTACGAAGCAGCTTCGGCACGATATTTACGTTGGGAGATACCAGGCAGGGCAGAAGCTGATTGTGAGGGAGATTTCAGAAAACCTGAATGTCAGCCATACGCCCATTAAGGAAGCATTGAACCGCCTGGTTTCGGAAGGATATGTGACGGCCCAGCCGCGGAAAAGCATGATCGTGAAGGAGTATACGAATCAGCAGTTTATTGAAAGCATGCAGCTGCGGTTAATCATTGAACTGGTGTGTACGGGGGATTTTCTGGAGGCAGTGAGGAATGACGCTTCGGTAATCCGGGAGATGAAACGGTATCAACAGCTTCAGGCGGAACTTAGTTCTGCCGATGCGATTGATTTTGAGGCATGGGTGGAATGCGGAGGAAAATTCCATGACGTGTATATGTGCAGAGTCAGGAACCGTCAGATGTATGAGACTTACAACAATCTGGATACGAACAGGGGTTCTTATTTCGCATATATGAGAAATTCCAATGCTCCGTTTTTACGCCGTCGTGTGTTGCAGGATGCGGCAGGGCACGACGCAATTATCACAGCCATGGAGCAGCAGGATGAGCAGAAGCTGAAGAGGGCGCTGGTGAAGCATGTGCGGGATGCATGTTCGGATTACCTGATCGACGACGACGCGAAGAGAGTATATGCGGCACTTGCTTCTTATCTGGAACCGTTCCATCTGGGAGCGGAGCAGGAGCAGTAGGTCAGGGCGCATACCGCTGTGGCGGGGAACAGAAAAAATTAGCCGACGGAAGTCGGTTAATTATAACTCCAGAATTTACCTAAAAATTTTATATTCCAACCTGCTTTTTTGCCGGAAAGAAGACAGGTTGGCAGTGATAGGGCAGTTTTCAGAAACAGGAATATTTTTTTAATATAAATTTACCTAAAAATTTTTTATTAAAAATCACACTCGAAAGAGTGATGAAGAAATAAAGAAAAGGAGAGAAAGGAACATGGAACTGAGAAAGGTATTGAAAGCCCGGGAGGCAGCAGGGAATCCCATCCGCGTCGGCTGGGTAGGAGCCGGCCGGATGCTGACCGGAGCGATTACGCAGACCGCGCAGATGAAAGGGATGTGGAATGCGGTAATCTGCGATCTGCGAACGGAAAGCGCCGTCCGCGCTTACGAGATCAACGGCATATCCAAAGAGGATCTGGTCATATCCAATGATGTGGATGAGATCAACGCGGCTCTGGATGCCGGAAAATCTGTCGTGGCCAGCGACTGTAAGATCATGTCGCAGGTGAATGTGGACTGTGTGGTGGAGGGTACCGGCAATACCAATGTGGGCGCGGAGGTGGCATACCGCTGCATCATGAACAAGAAGCACATTATCATGCTGAATGTGGAGACTGATGTGGTCATTGGGCCGATTCTGGACCAGATGGCAAAATCCGCGGGAATCGTCTATTCCGTATCCAGCGGAGACGAACCGGGTCTGATTACGGAACTGGTAGACCGCTGGGAGGGACTGGGCTTTGAGATTGTGGCTGTAGGAAAGACCCCGTCCAGCCTTGGAAAGCTGGATTATGACGCGACTCCCGATTCGGTGGCCGAGGATGCGAAGGAGCTGAAGGTCAATCCGCATTTCCTTGTCACGTTCCGGGATACCACCAAGACGGCCATCGAGATGACGAGCATTTCCAATGCCACGGGGCTTCCGGTGGACCGGCGTGGTATGCACGGCCCGGTATCCGGCGTGGTGGAGATGGCTCAAAATTTCCGTCTGAAGTCTGACGGGGGTCTTCTGGACCGTATCGGCGTGGTAGATTATGCGGTGCCGCTTAAGAATCCGGATGGTTCCGTTGACTTTGTAAACAGCGTGACGCCGGGCGTATTTGTGGTCATCCGTGCAAAGCATCCGCAGATGCAGGCAGATCTTCAGTATTTTGACGTGGAGCATACCGGGGAATATTATACGCTGTATACGCCGTATCATCTGGTCACCAGTGAGATTCCGCTGTCCATCGTACGCGCGGTGGAGGAGAGTGAGCCTACGGTTGTGCCGACCTACGGAAGGCTGACAGAAGTGATCGGCATAGCCAAGAAGGACATGATGCCGGGAGATGTGGTGGACGGCGGCGGAGGATTTACCGTTTACGCGTCTAACGACTGGGCTTACATAGCCAAAGAGCAGAATCTTGTTCCATTTGGGCTTCTGGACGATGCAAAAGTGATCGCGCCCATCAAAAAGGGCGAGCCTGTCACGTTTGATCAGGTGGAAGTAAAGAAGGATACGGTTCTGTACCATCTGCGTGAGCTGCAGGACAGACTGATTCCGCCTACCATGCCGGAAGATCTGGAAGAAATGAAAAAATAAGTACATTATGGGTAAACTGTTTTTGAGGAAACAGTGAAAAGCAGAAAGGGGAACATTTTATGAAAAAGAGGATCAGCATGTTAATCGCCATGGCGCTTATGGTATCTGTAACCGCGTGCGGAAATAAAACAGGCGGCGACAGTACGGGAGCAGAATCCGGACAGGAACCTGCATCAGGGGAGACGGCAGAGTCCGGGACGGAGACAGAAGGGGCAGAAACTTCCGGGCTGGAAAGCGTAGAGCCTGTGACATTGAAACTGGCACATATCTATGCGGCAGAGCATCCGTTTACCATTGGACTGGACGAATTTGTGGAGGCTGTTTCCACGGCGTCTGACGGGAAGCTGACCATCGAACATTTTTCTGCGGCGCAGCTGGGAGACGAACCTTCCATCCACGAAGGGCTGAAGAACGGAACCGTAGATATGGCAGTCATGGGGATTTCGGAAGCCGGAAAGGATTATGAGCCGGTGCTGGTCATGGATGCGCCGTTCATTTTCTCCGATGCGAAGCAGATGCTGGCGGCGAACGAGTCCGAGATCGGACAGAAGCTGTGGACGGATTTTGAAGCGGCTTCCGGTATCAAAATGATGAGTCCCATATATTATGGAACGAGACAGCTGACCACCAACAAGAAGGTATCTACGGTTGCGGAGCTGGCAGGGATGAAGATCCGTGTTCCAAGCCAGGAGAATTCCGTTGCCGTATGGCAGACGCTGGGAGCAACGCCGACTCCCATGAACCTGTCAGAGGTATATCTGTCGCTGCAGACTGGTGTTGTGGACGGTCAGGAAAATCCGATCGCCACGATTGTCAGCTCCGGCTTTACGGAAGTATGCGATTATATGAATATGACCAGCCATTCCGTCCAGAGCTGTCCTCTCTTTATCTCCACTTCCGTGTATGAAGGTCTGGACCCGGCGCTCAGGAAAGTACTGGAGGAGTGTGTGGCAGAGTATATTCCCGCAATTTCCCAGAGCGTCATGGATTATGAAGATTCCATGGTGGATGAGATTGCGGCGGGCGGTGAGATGGAAGTCAATGAAGACGTGGATGTGGAAGAGTTCCGCAGTAAGCTGGCTGATTATATCAAAGAAAATGAATCCGTGTGGGGAGAAGGTGTCTATGACGCGCTGTCCGCGGTAATGGCCAATTAGTTTTTTCGTGTCTGCCGGGCAGAGTGGTTTGCTCTGTCCGGCGTCCTGTTAACAGCGATCCCGGAAAATTGATTTTGCAAAAAGGAGAAGGAAAATGTTTCAAAAAATTGATAAAGGGCTTGCGGCTGCGGAAATATGGTTTATGGTCATCGGAATCGCCGTTATGGGTGTGATCATGGCGATGGAAGTCTTTTTTCGGCTTTTCCTCTCGGCTCTGACGTGGAGCGAGGAACTGGCCAAATATATTTTTGTATGGGTTGTCTTTATCGGTATGAGCTATGGGATCGGGAAGGGACTGCATATCCGTCTGGAGCTTCTGGAGGAAAAGCTGCCGCGGAAGATTGCCAGAATCCTGTCTCTCATCTGTGATGTGTTCTGTATCGCAATTTTTGTCAGTCTGTTTTGGCCTTCCCTGGAGTATCTGACGTTTCAGTGTACGCAGAAAGCGGCTACCATTCCGGTTCATATGGGATATGTGGCGGCGGTTATGCCGGTTAGTCTGATTTTGTGCGTGATTCGTATGGTGCTGGATATAGGAAAGCTGATGAAAGGAGGAGCGGAATGACGGTTTTCTTACTGACTTTTTTCGGCCTTATGCTGATCGGAACTCCCATCTGCTTCTGTATGCTTGGAAGTTCCATTTGTTATATTTTTATCAATGATATTTCGGCACGGGTTATCGTTGAGAAATTCTGTTCGGGACCCAATTCCTTTACCCTGCTGGCCATTCCGTTCTTTATTCTTGCTGCAAACCTGATGAACAACGGAGGAGTGACGGACCGTATGTTCAATCTCTGCCGGAAATGGGTCGGCCATTTTACAGGGGGACTTGGCCATGTGAATGTTCTGGCCAGCGTGATTTTTGCAGGTATGAGCGGAGCGGCTGTGGCGGATGCAGGAGGACTTGGGCAGCTGGAGCTGAAGGCCATGCGGGACGCGCATTTTGATGATGATTTTACCCTGGCGGTGACGGGGGCGTCTTCCACCATCGGTCCGGTCATTCCGCCCAGCATTCCGGCTGTGGTATATGCCGTATCGGCGGGCTGTTCCATCGGCGGACTGTTTATCGCAGGCATTGTTCCCGGACTGCTTATGGCTGCTTCTATGTGCATTATTGTATATATCTGGGCGAAAATCAAAAACTACGAGAAGGATCCGAAGGCCACATGGAAAGAGCGGCTGGTTGCAACGAAGAGAGGGTTTTTGTCCCTGCTGACGCCGGCAATTATTATCGGCGGCATCTGGAGCGGCAAATTTACCCCGACGGAGGCGGCCGTTGTGGCGTCCCTCTATGCAGCGGTCTTAAGCTTTGGGGTATACCGGGAGCTTCACTGGAAGGATTTAAAGCCGCTGCTTCTGAATACGGCGGAACAGACGATCGTCTCTCTGTGCATCATTGCGTCCTCGGCCGTGTTTGGGTGGGTGCTTACTTATGAGCGGATTCCCCAGCAGGTGTCCAGATGGTTTCTCTCGCTTTCGGATTCTCCGGTGGTATTTATTCTGCTGTCTATGGGAATCCTGCTGATTGTGGGATGCTTTATGGAGACCATTGCGGCGATTACGATTATGACGCCGGTGCTTCTGCCTATTGCCACATCCATGGGATACAGTCCGGTCCATTTCGGCGTAGTCATGATCCTGACACTGATGATCGGCCTGATTACGCCGCCTGTTGGCCTGGTAACGTATACGCTGGCCAATATTTCCGGGGTGCCGTTTACCCGGATCTCAAAGGCAACCATTCCGTTTCTGCTGGCGTTGATTGCGGTATTGATCCTGATTGCGCTTGTTCCGCAGATTTCATTGTTTCTGCCTGGACTGGTGGGATAAGGGGAAAAGGTTCTTTTATGAAAAGCGAAATATACTGTATGTTTGGACTGTCTGCAGGAAATTGCAGGCAGTTCTGCTGTATGCTATGGGAATATCTGATTGTTGAAACAAAATGAAACAAAATAAAAAACGTTTCAGGAAACAAAAATGAAACACTTTTGAAAGTTGTTTCACGTTTTTTTCCGGTCAGCTGGAAAATAAAAGGAGAAAGCACAAAAATATCCGGTTCCGGAACCTGGCACAGGTTTTGCTCTATAAAAAAGTATAAAATAAGAAAAGGGAGTGAAGCTATGAGATTGTGCTATCAGGTTGCGACCCCGGATGTGGCGATCGCGGATTCGGTCACTGCATACCAGGGGCCTCTGGAAAAGAGCTTTTCCGACCTGGCGTCCTTTGGCTACAAAGGAGTGGAGCTGATGACACTGAATCCCTCCGAGCTGGACTGGGATTTTGTGAAGAGCGAAGCGGAGAAAAACGGTCTGAAGGTTGTTCTTGTCTGTACCGGAGAGATCTGGGGCCAGCTGGGCTTGAGCTATACAAGTCCCAAAGCGGATATACGGGCGGAGGCAGTCAGAAGGAGTAAGGAGATCATTGATTTTGCGGCTCATCTGGGTGCGAACATCAACATCGGACGCGTGCGCGGGCAGTACTGCAGCGAACTGACGAAGGAGCAGACGGAAGCGTATGCGGTGGCGGCGTTCCGGGAGCTGGCCGATTATGCGGCGCCGAAGAATGTGAAGATTGCGCTGGAGACGGTGACGATCATGCAGACGAACTTTATCAATACGCTTGCAGAGGGCGCCGCCATGGTGGACCGGGTAGACCGTCCGAATTTCAGGCTGATGATGGATGTGTTCCATCTGAATCTGGAGGAGAAGGATGTGATCGAGGCAATCAAAATGTACAGTTCCTATAACATCCATGTACATCTTGCAGACAACAACCGGCGTTATCCGGGACACTGCGGACTGGACTTCGAGAAAATTCTTTCCACTTTCCGGGAGTGCGGATATGACGGAGCCTTCTGTACGGAGATTTTCCAGATCCCGGGCATGGAGGATGCGGCAAAAGGCGCCATTGCACATCTGCAGCCGATCCTTGATCACGTATACGGGCCGCAGTAGGAGGACAGCATGAAAAGTATTGCATTGATCCATACGGTGAAAACCGTGGCGGTGTCTTTTGACGAGACATTGAAACAATATGTGGGCGAAGAAGTGAAGGTGCATAATCTGTGGGATGATTTTCTGGCGAACAACCCCAATGAAGTCGGCGAATTTACCATCGAGAACCGCAACCGTCTCTTCTTTGATATCAAATCAGCGGAGATGACCGGAGCGGATATGATCGTTGTGACCTGTTCGACTCTGACGCCGGTGGTCAATATGATCCGTCCGTTTGTCAGTGTTCCGCTGATCGCCATAGATGACGCCATGGGAAGAAAGGCTGTCACATATGGAGAAAAGCTCCTGATCCTGGCGACGGCGGGCAGCACCAGAGAGCCGCTGACGGACAAGCTTCTGGCGGAAGCGGAAAAGATCGGGAAACAGGTCCGGATCGATTTCCGCGACAACGCGGAGGCGTTCCAGGCCATGAAGGCGGTACAGATGGATCGGCACGACGCGCTTTTGCTGGAGATGGCGAAGGAAATCAGCGGCTATGACTGTGTGGTACTTGCTCAGGCGTCCATGGCGCATCTGGATAAGAAAATTGAAGAAATCTGTAAAATTCCTGTTCTGTCCAGTCCAACACTCTGTCTGGAACAGGTGAAAGAAACATTAAAATCTATTTAAGAAAAGGAGACTTTCAAAATGACCAACGAAAAGAAACAGGAGTTGGATGCTCTCTGTCTGAAATTCAGACGCAATCTGATCGAAACTCTGCACAGCATACAGACAGGGCATCCGGGCGGCTCCCTGTCTGTATGCGAAATTCTGACGACGCTGTATTTCAATGAGGCCAATGTGACGCCGGAAAATATCAACGACAGAAGCCGTGACAAGATCATTCTCTGCAAGGGGCATGCGGCTCCCATGCTCTACATGGAACTGGCGGAAAAGGGTTTCTTCCCCATGGAGGAGATGAAGACGCTCCGTCAGATTAACAGCCGCCTTCAGGGACATCCCTGCTCCAAAGAGACGCCGGGCGTGGAAGCTTCCACAGGGCCTCTGGGCGCCGGATACCCGCTGGCACTGGGCGTTGCCCTCTCCGACATGCATGACGGAATCGACGCGTACACCTACGCGGTCCTGGGCGACGGCGAGATCAACGAGGGCGTTGTATGGGAGACCTGCATGAACGCTTCCAAGTTCAAGGCGGACCGGCTCATCACCATTCTGGACTGGAACGGCGTGCAGCTGGACGGCACCACGGAAGAGATCATGCCCATGGGCGATGTGGAACTGAAGTTCAAGGCGTTCGGCTACAACACCATCGTGTGCGACGGACATGACTGCTCGGCCCTCAGCGCGGCTATTGCAACGGCAAAATCGGTTAAAGGCGTTCCCACCATCATCCTGGCAAAGACGGTAAAAGGCAAAGGCGTATCCTTCATGGAAGGAAAGAACACATGGCATGGGGCTCCCATCAAGGACGAGCACTATGAAGCGGCGATGAAAGAATTAGGAGGTGCACAGTAATGGGAAAGGCAATTCGTGACGTATATGGAGAAACCATCAAAAAGTACGGTGCGACGAACGAGAACATCGTAGTGCTGGATGCGGACGTATCCGGTTCCACCAAGTCGGCGGTATTCGGAAAAGAATATCCGGACCGTTTCTATAACTGCGGCATTTCCGAGTACGCCATGATGGGTATGGCGGCCGGTATGGCAAAGAGCGGAAAGATCCCGTTTGTGAATACCTTCGCGGTGTTCCTGACTACGCTTGGCTCTCTGGCGGCGAGGACCTTCATGTCCTATTCCGGGCTGAACATCAAGATGATGGGCGGCTACGGCGGGCTGTCCGACGCGTTCGACGGCGCGACCCACCATGCGCTGGAGGATGTGGCCATGATGAGAACGCTTCCGGGCGTGACGGTGATGGTGGCTTCCGACGCGGCGATCACGGACTGGATGGTGAAGACCGCCATCGAGGTAGAAGGCCCCATGTACATCCGTCTGTCCAGAGACGCGGCTCCGGACTGCCATCCGGCGGATGCGGAGTTTGAGCTTGGCAAAGGCATGGTCGTCAGAGAGGGCACGGATGTGACGATCATCGCATGCGGACTGATGGTGAGCACGGCGGTGGCAGCGGCGGAAGCGCTGGCGGCAGAAGGCATCAGCGCAAGAGTCGTGGATATGTACTGTATCAAACCCATTGACGCGGAGCTCATCGAAAAATGCGCAAAAGAGACCGGCGCCGTTGTGACGGCAGAGGAGCACAGTGTGGTCGGCGGCCTGGGCGGAGCGGTTGCGGAAGTCCTTGCGAAGGCAGGCTGCGCAGTGCCCACGGAGATGGTCGGCATGCAGGACCGCCACGGCGAGTCCGGACCCTATGCGGAGCTTCTGAAGAAATACGGGCTGGATGCGGACGCGGTGGCAGCGGCGGCAAAGAAGGCAGTCTCCCGTAAATAATCCGGAAACGGAGAAAGGCAGCTGGTTATGGATAAGCCAATGAGACGTTATATGAAGGTGGGAACGATCCTTCATGTTTCATACAAAGAGCTGGGAAGCGGCGAGGGCCCCATTCTGGAATGCCTCAAAAAGATCGTGACGGACCCGTACTTTGAAGCAGTCGAAGTGGCGCGGATGAAGGATGCCGGTGTACGCCGGGCGGCAGCGGAGATGATCGCCTGCGGACATATGGTGACGGCATACGGCGGACAGGGCCGTATGCTGGGCGCCGGGCTGAACATCAACGATCTGAATGAGGAGGGCCGGAAGAAAGCGCTGGATTCTTTAAAAGAAGGCATCGACGAAGCGTATGAGATCCATGCCGCAGACTTCGCCTTTCTGGCGGGGAGGTATGAGGAAGCGACGAAGGAAGCGTCGTTCCAGGCGCTTCTTCGTTCCACCAGAGAGTTGTGCGACTATGCGGCGCAGAAAGGAGACATGCCGGTTCTCTGCGAGGTATTCGACTACGACATCGCCAAAAGGTCCCTGATCGGGCCGGTGGATATGGTAAGGCGCTATGCGGAGACCATCTGTCCGGAGTATGACAACTTTGGACTGATGGTGGATCTGAGCCATATTCCCATGCTTCATGAGTCGCTGGAGGAGAATCTGCTTCCGATCAAGGAGTATATCCGTCATGCCCATATGGGCAATACGGTTATCAAAGCTTCGGACTGCCCGGCCTACGGGGATGAGCATCCCAGGTTCGGTTTTCCGGACGGCGAGAATGATGTGGAGGAACTGGCGGCATATCTGAGACTTCTTCTGAAGATTGGATTCCTCAATGAGGAGAGCAGGCCGATCGTCAGCTTTGAGGTGAAGCCCTTTGAAGGCGAAGATCCGGATGTGGTTCTTGCCGGCGCGAAGAGAACGCTGGATCTTGCATGGGAACTTGTATAATTGGTGTTGTATCATAAAATTTGACACTTCCAAATGAATCATTTCAAAAGGAGATTGGAATCATGAAAGAATCAATTCATAAATATTTTCAGGTCGGTACCATCCGCTGGATGTCTTTCCCGAAGATGGGCGTCCTGGAATCCATAAAAAGGATCGCATCAGACGATTACTTTGATGCCATCGAGATTACAAAATGTAAGGACGAGGAAGAAAGAGCGGCGGTGAAGAAGCTTCTGGAGCAGTCCCATCTGAAGGTGTGCTACGGCG
>CAJUAA010000017.1 GCA_910584205.1 uncultured Lachnospiraceae bacterium | reverse complement strand
GGATGCATCCAGATACAAATATGAGGGGATCTATTCCTGGCTGATCGGCTGGTAGGTCCTGTCGCGTGAGAACAGAGGAGACTCCTGGGGGAGCCTCCTCTGTTTTTCGGAAGCCTTTGCAGCAGATCGAACAGGCCGCTGTGTGCAGTGGGGAGAGGCCTTCTTCTGTATTGACATATTTTTGTAAACGGATATTATAGACTTAACAGGACAGCCGGAAGGTGAGGGCAGTCACCCGTCCCGGCGAAAGTTTATATTAAGCTATAAGAATAGCCGTTCCTAAACTTTGACGATTTTCATTGTTACCATTGTTGGTCTTTGTTACACGATCTTCAGGGGACGAAAACAGCCGCCACTACCGCAAATAGTGACGGCCGATGCTGTAAAGCATTGAGTTGATCTTTTGAGGGTAGCCGTGCGTCTCTGGCTTTCCTTTTCTCAATCTTACCATATCCGGCAGCAGGGCGCAAGGGCGAACTGCTGTCCATTCCCGGAAACCTGCACAACCAAATAAGGCAGATCAGCAGCCGGCCGTGATCCGGATGAAGTACCGGCAGAACATAACGCTGAAAGAGACAGGGGGAGGTTTGCGGCGTGACCATCGAAGCGATCCGGCAGTCAGAGCGTAAGGGGATGCAGGCGCTGAGACGGTACCGCGGGGCCAGACAGCTGAGGGCGTTCCTTCCGGAGACAGCAGAAGCCCAGGCATACAGGGGCAGCGGCGTGGAACGGTTCAAGCGGACGTGGACCAGCTCCACGGAACGGGTGGCCCTGCAGCTGTGATTCTGGTCGGCAAACGGTCGATAAAACATAAAAAACCACCCTTTTTCAGGTGGTTTCATTCCTCTTTAAAAATGCCGAAAAACGTTGAATTTACAGGAAAAAATAAAAAAAGCTCCCGACCGGATTTGAACCGGTGACCTACGCATTACGAGTGCGTCGCTCTACCGACTGAGCCACGGAAGCCTGTTGTTTCACAACAATGATGATTGTAGCAGATGAAACCGGACTTGTAAAGTCTTTTTTTCAAAAAATTTCGGATTTGTTCCATGTTTTTTCCAGGAAAGCGGTAATTCCTACAAAATGTACAATCACATGACACAGATAATATGTTATGATATACAGGATAAAAACTCAATACAGGAGGGGTACATATGTTTAAAGATGAGTTTACGGGTGTATGCAATACGGCGAAGGGAAAACTGAATCTTCTGAACAGCAATCCGGCTGGTTATGTGATCGCATCCATGATGGCAGGATTTTTCATTGCATTCGGCGGTTTTGTCATGCTCACGGTAGGCGGCAATCTGGGAACCACAGGGGCCGGCAAGATCATGATGGCGGCGTCCTTTGCGGCGGCTCTGAGTCTGGTGGTGATGGCCGGAGCGGAGCTGTTTACCGGCAATAATTTCGTAATGGCGTCCGGGGCGTTCTGCGGCGAAGTGAAGTGGGCGGATGCAGTGAAGCTTTGGGTCATCTGCTATGTCGGCAATCTGGCGGGTTCTCTGATCGCGGCTGTCATGTTCCATTTTACAGGCCTTGCCAGCGGAGCGGTAGGAGAGGTCATCGCTACGGTGGCGGCTGCGAAGATGGGCGGAGCGGCGCTGAATCTGTTTGTCAAAGCAGTTTTCTGTAACATGCTCGTATGTCTTGCCGTATGGTGCGGAGCGAAGATGAAGACCGAATCCGGCAAGCTGGTCATGATCTTCTGGTGTATCTTTGTGTTCGTCCTCTGCGGCTTTGAGCACAGCGTGGCCAACATGACGATCATGGCGTCCGGGCTGCTGGACCCGAACGGGGTGGCAGGCCTGTCGGTGGGCGGCTATGTGTACAATCTGGCTGTGGTGACCATTGGAAACATGATCGGCGGCATTCTCTTTGTGGCATGGCCCTATTATATGATTCAGAGCAAAGCGGGAAAGTGATTCAGTAAGTTCCAATATTAAATATCCCATATAAACGATGGAAAAGAGCAGACTGCCTGCTCTTTTCTTGTGTTGTCGGATACTTTGTGGTACAATGGACTGCATTGGCAGCATGGGAAGCATACAGACCATATACAGAGATACAGGAAAGGATGAAAAGATTATGGCACAGTTGTGGGGAGGACGTTTTACAAAAGAGACGGACCAGCTGGTCTACCGTTTTAACGCGTCGATCTCTTTTGACCGGAAATTTTACAGGCAGGACATGGAGGGCAGCATGGCTCATGTGCGGATGCTGGCAAAGCAGGGGATCCTCACGGAACAGGAAAGGGACAAGATTCTGGAAGGGATTCAGGGAATCCTCGAGGATGTGGAGTCCGGAAAGCTGCCGATCACGGATCAGTATGAGGATATTCACAGCTTTGTGGAGGCGAATCTGATCGACCGGATAGGGGACGCGGGCAAGAAGCTGCATACAGGACGAAGCCGCAACGATCAGGTGGCGCTGGACATGAGGCTCTATACGAGGGACGAGGTGCTGGAAACGGACGGACTTTTGAAAAAGCTTCTGAATGTGCTGTTCGGGATCATGGAACGGAATACGGAGACGATCATGCCCGGCTTTACGCATCTTCAGAAGGCGCAGCCGATCACGCTGGCCCACCACATGGGCGCGTATTTTGAAATGTTCAAAAGGGATCGTTCCCGTCTGAAGGACATTTACGAGAGGATGAATTACTGTCCGCTTGGAGCGGGAGCCCTGGCGGGAACCACCTATCCGCTGGACCGGGAATATACGGCGGAGCTTCTGGGCTTTTACGGTCCCATGCTGAACAGCATGGACGCGGTATCGGACCGGGATTACCTGATCGAGTATCTGTCCGCCATGGCGACGATCATGATGCATCTGAGCCGTTTCTGCGAAGAGATCATCATCTGGAACAGCAATGAATACCGGTTTGTGGAAATCGACGACGCGTACAGCACCGGCAGTTCCATCATGCCGCAGAAAAAGAATCCGGACATCGCGGAACTGGTGCGCGGAAAGACCGGAAGGGTCTACGGGGCGCTCACATCGCTTTTGACCACGTTAAAAGGGATTCCGCTGGCCTACAATAAAGACATGCAGGAAGATAAAGAACTGGTGTTCGATGCCATCGATACGGTGAAGGGCTGCGTCGCGCTGTTTACGGGGATGCTGGATACGATCCGCTTCTGTAAGGAACGGATGAACGACAGCGCAAGGCACGGATTTACCAATGCCACGGATGCGGCGGATTATCTGGTCAACCACGGCGTGCCGTTCCGGGACGCCCATGGGATCGTGGGCCGGCTGGTCCTGTACTGCATTGAGCATCAGAAGGCGCTGGACGACCTGTCCCTGGAAGAATATCGGGCCATCAGTCCGGTATTTGAGGGCGATATCTACGAAGCGATTTCCATGGAGACCTGCGTGAACCGCCGGCTGACCGTGGGGGCTCCGGGAAAAGAAGCCATGGAAACGGTCATTGAGAACTACCGGGCGTATCTGCAGGACCAGGAGGGCTGAACCGGAAGAAAATTTAGGGTTGCAATTTAAGAAGGAATCCTGTATTATTTATGAGAAAGACAGATGTACGCTCCATACGGACAGTTGGGGCGGCTTGTCCGCAATGAGGAGGAGAATGAGAAAATGAGTGAGAAATTAAGAGTGGGTATCCTTGGCGGTACCGGTATGGTAGGGCAGAGATTTATTTCCCTGCTGGAGAATCATCCGTGGTTTGAGGTGGTGACGATCGCGGCAAGCGCCCGTTCGGCAGGAAAGACCTATGAGGAAGCAGTGGGCGGACGCTGGAAGATG
Source organism: uncultured Lachnospiraceae bacterium (assembly GCA_910584205.1). Taxonomy (GTDB): domain Bacteria; phylum Bacillota; class Clostridia; order Lachnospirales; family Lachnospiraceae; genus Hominiventricola. The sequence goes on along the minus strand of CAJUAA010000017.1, from coordinate 72,407 downwards.
GCCACGCCCATGCCGGAAGCGGTGAAAAAGATCGTGGTGATGAATGTCAACGAGGTGGAAAAGGTGGCTGCCGGCGTGGACTTTGTATTCAGCGCCGTGGATATGTCCAAGGAAGAGATCAAAGCCATCGAGGAAGAATATGCAAAGACGGAGACGCCGGTGGTATCCAACAACAGCGCCCATCGCTGGACGCCGGACGTGCCGATGGTGGTGCCGGAGATCAATCCGGAGCATTTTGAAGTGATCGAATCTCAGAAAAAGCGCCTGGGGACGACCAGGGGCTTTATCGCGGTGAAGCCGAACTGTTCCATCCAGAGTTATGCGCCCGTACTGACGGCATGGAAGGAGTTCGAGCCGTACGAAGTGGTGGCGACGACCTATCAGGCGATATCGGGAGCAGGAAAGAACTTTAAGGACTGGCCGGAGATGGTGGAAAATATTATCCCGTACATCGGAGGCGAGGAGGAGAAGTCCGAGCAGGAGCCGCTGCGTATCTGGGGAACGGTCCAGAACGGAGAGATTGTGAAGGCGCAGGAGCCGAAGATCACATGTCAGTGCATCCGCGTGCCGGTGCTGAACGGACATACGGCGGCTGTATTTGTAAAATTCCGGAAACAGCCCACGAAGGAGGAACTGATCGACCGCCTGGTGAACTTCAGAGGCTTCCCGCAGGAGGCGGGCCTTCCCAGCGCCCCGAAGCAGTTCATCCGTTACATGGAGGAGGACAACAGGCCTCAGGTACAGCTGGACGTGGATTATGAAAACGGCATGGGCATATCCGTGGGACGTCTTCGCGAGGACAGCATCTACGACTGGAAGTTTGTAGGGCTTTCCCACAATACGGTCCGCGGCGCGGCCGGCGGCGCGGTGCTGTGCGCGGAGACGCTGAAGGCAAAAGGATATATTACGAAGAAATAAAACACAGAAGCAGGAGCCGTCTGCAGATACAGGACCCGGACGGGGCAGGGATGCCTTTTCCGGGTCCTGTTTTCCGGATTCAGTACTTGACATTTCGGTGTGAATGCGGTAGGATAGGAACAGGAAATCGAACAAAAGTTCGTATTGTGAAATGTTATCATACAGGAAAAGGAGAAACAACATGGCGAAGGAAGAGAAAGGATCGGCAAAGGAAGAAAAGTTAAAGGCACTGGAAGCGGCGCTTGGACAGATTGAAAAGCAGTTCGGGAAGGGCTCGGTGATGAAGCTGGGCGATACCGGGCATATGCAGGTGGAGACGATTCCCACCGGTTCTCTGAGCCTGGATATTGCGCTGGGGGCGGGCGGAGTGCCCAAGGGACGCGTGGTGGAGATCTACGGGCCGGAGTCCAGCGGTAAGACGACGGTGGCGTTACATATGGTGGCGGAAGTACAGAAGCGCGGAGGGATCGCGGGATTCATCGATGCGGAGCATGCGCTGGACCCGGTCTATGCGAAGAACATCGGAGTGGATATCGACAATCTCTATATCTCTCAGCCGGATAACGGAGAACAGGCGCTGGAGATTACGGAGACGATGGTGCGTTCCGGCGCGGTGGATATCGTGATCGTGGACTCGGTGGCGGCGCTGGTTCCCAAGGCGGAGATCGACGGCGATATGGGAGATTCCCATGTGGGCCTTCACGCAAGGCTGATGTCCCAGGCGCTTCGGAAGCTGACGGCCATTATCAGCAAGACCAACTGTGTGGTCATCTTTATCAATCAGCTCCGGGAAAAGGTGGGGGTCATGTTCGGCAATCCGGAGACGACTACCGGAGGCCGCGCGCTGAAGTTCTACGCTTCCGTCCGTCTGGACGTCCGCCGGATTGAAGCATTGAAGCAGGGAGGCGAGGTGATCGGGAACCGTACCCGTGTGAAAGTTGTAAAGAACAAGATCGCTCCGCCGTTCCGGGAGGCAGAGTTTGATATTATGTTCGGCCAGGGCATCTCCACGGTGGGGGATATTCTGGATCTGGCGGCCAACTGCGGAGTGGTGGTAAAAAGCGGTGCGTGGTATGCCTATAACGAGACCAAGATCGGGCAGGGACGGGAGAACGCCAAGCAGTTCCTGCGCGACAACCAGGAGGCATGCCGGGAGATTGAGATGAAAGTCAGGGAACATTATGAATTACCGGGATCAGGCAGACAGGAAGAGCCGGCGGCGCTCCCGGACGGCAGCGCCGGACAGCGCACAGCAGCAGCTGAAGAAAGCGAAGGTTAAGGCTCTGAACCTTCTGGAGCGGATGGACCGGACAGAAGGCCAGCTCAGGGAAAAGCTTCTGGACGCGGGCTTTGAGCCGGATACGGCGGAGCAGGCGATCGAATATGTAAAAGGGTACGGCTATCTGGACGATGAACGTTATGTGCGCAATTATATTGAATACAGAAGCGGGCAGAAAAGCCGGAAACAGCTGGAGCAGGAACTCAGGTTCCGAAAAGGCGTATCTTCGGATCTGATTCAGAAAGTGTATGATGAACTGGAGCCGGCGGATGAGCGGGTCCTGATCCGGAAGCTTCTGGAGAAAAAGCACTATTGCCCGGCGGAATGCGGGGAGCGCCAGAGGCAGAAGCTGATGGCGTTTCTGCTCCGACGGGGATTCCGAACCGGGGACATCCTGTCCGTTATGAAAGAATATTCGGAAGAATGAGCGTTGATAAAAATGGTCTGAATGCACAAAACAGGGCACGCAAGGCTTGACATAATTGTCAAAACAGTTTAAAATCTATATATTGTGTTTGTACAATGAAAACTTAACAAGGAGGTGCTCCTGTATATGGTTATGACGATCGTTGCGGTTCTGGTTGCGGTCGTTCTGACGGCTGTGATTACCTGGCCCTGTGCAGTCAACTACCGGAAGAAAGTGGTGGAAGAGAAGCTGGGGAACGCAGAAGACAGAGCGAGAGAGATCATAGACGAGGCCCTGAAGACAGCAGAGACGAAGAAACGCGAAGCGCTGCTGGAAGTCAAGGAAGAGTCTGTGAAGACCAGGAACGAACTGGAAAAAGAGACCAAAGAACGCAGAGCGGAACTCCAGCGTTATGAGCGCAGAGTCTTATCCAAAGAAGAGACACTGGATAAGAAGACGGAAGCGATCGAACGCCGGGAGGCAGGATTTGCAGCGCGTGAAGCCCAGTTGGAGAAGAAACGTGCTGAAGTGGAAGAACTGTCCGCGAAACGGTTACAGGAATTGGAGAGAATCTCTGGCCTTACCTCCGAACAGGCAAAAGAATATCTTTTAAAAACAGTTGAAGATGATGTGAAACATGAGACTGCCAGACTGGTGAAAGAGCTGGAGGGCAGGGCAAAGGAGGAAGCAGGCAAAAAGGCGAAGGACTATATTGTCACCGCCATTCAGAAATGTGCAGCCGACCATGTGGCTGAGACAACCATTTCTGTTGTCCAGCTTCCGAACGATGAGATGAAGGGACGTATCATAGGACGTGAGGGAAGGAATATCCGCACCCTTGAGACTATGACCGGCGTAGATCTGATTATTGATGATACGCCGGAAGCCGTTATCTTATCAGGGTTCGATCCCATTCGCCGGGAAGTTGCCCGCATTGCGTTGGAGAAACTGATCGTTGACGGCCGTATTCATCCGGCAAGAATCGAGGAGATGGTTGAGAAAGCCCAGAAAGAAGTGGATGCGATGATCCGCGAAGAAGGGGAAGCGGCGGCTCTGGAAGTCGGCGTGCATGGCATCCATCCGGAACTGGTGCGGCTTCTTGGCCGTATGAAGTTCCGCAGCAGCTATGGGCAGAATGCGCTGAAGCATTCCATTGAAGTGGCTCATCTGTCCGGATTGCTGGCCGGGGAGATCGGTGTTGACGTTCGGATGGCGAAGAGGGCCGGACTTTTACATGACATTGGTAAATCCATTGACCATGAGATGGAAGGTTCCCATATCCAGATCGGAGTGGATTTATGCAAGAAGTATAAGGAGTCAGCGACCGTGATCAACGCGGTAGAATCCCATCATGGCGATGTGGAGGCGACTTCTCTGATCGCATGCATCGTACAGGCCGCGGATACCATATCTGCAGCAAGACCTGGTGCGAGACGGGAAACGCTGGAGACATATACAAACAGATTAAAACAACTGGAAGATATTGCGAACTCCTTCAAGGGAGTAGATAAGTCTTTTGCTATTCAGGCAGGCAGAGAGGTTCGAGTGATGGTAGTGCCTGATCAGGTGGATGACGCGGCTATGGTATTACTGGCGCGCGATATATCCAAACAGATTGAAGCAAATCTGGAATATCCTGGTCAGATCAAGGTAAATGTGATCCGCGAAAGCAGAGTAACAGATTACGCCAAATAAAGTAAAAGCAGAAAATCCCCGGAGCGATCCGGGGATTTTTTATGGATATATTTTTACGGCGCGGCAAAAGAATTGTTTGCATTCGTCGGAAAAATGTGTTAGAATATCAAAATATGGAGACGTATCGAAGTGGCCATAACGAGCTTGACTCGAAATCAAGTTGTCGGGCAACCGGCACGTGGGTTCGAATCCCACCGTCTCCGTTCGATCCAGACAGCCGGGACATGGCGGATATGCGCATGTCCCGGCTGCTTTTCCTTTTTTGGGTATTGTTGTATTTTGACAAATCTGGTTGTTCACAAAATGTTTTCTTGTAAAAACTGCATATATTTTGTATAATATACCATATGTCACAACAGGCGGCGGAAAGCTGTCTGACAGTGTCTTATAAAAAAATAAAGGGAGAATAAGAACATGAACGAAAACAAAGAGTTCAAACCGTATGTTCCTGCGGAAAAGATTACTCCGGAATTTACGGTCACCTCGATCATCATGGGTATCCTTCTGGCGATCGTATTTGGCGCGGCCAACGCTTATCTGGGGCTGCGCGTCGGCATGACTGTGTCGGCTTCCATACCGGCGGCGGTTATTTCCATGGGCGTGATCCGCGTACTGATGAAGAAGAATTCCATTCTGGAGAGCAACATGGTACAGACCATCGGTTCTGCAGGCGAATCTCTGGCCGCAGGCGCCATCTTTACCATGCCGGCGCTGTTCCTGTGGGCGGAAGACGGGCTGTGCGATATGCCGAGCCTGGTGGAGATCACGCTGATCGCGCTGTGCGGCGGTATTCTCGGCGTCCTGTTTATGATACCGCTTCGGAATGCGCTGATTGTAAAAGAGCACGCGACACTTCTGTACCCGGAAGGAACGGCATGTGCGGACGTGCTTCTGGCGGGAGAAGAAGGCGGGGCCAACGCGTCCACGGTCTTCAGCGGCATGGGGCTTGCGGCAGTTTTCAAACTGATCGTGGACGGCATCAAAGTTGTACCGGCGGATGTGGCAGCGGAATTCAAGTCGTTTAAAGGGGAGCTGGGCATGGAGGTCTATCCGGCTCTGCTGGGCGTGGGTTATATTGTAGGACCCAGGATTGCGTCCTTTATGTTCGTGGGTTCTCTGTTTGGATGGATGGTCCTGATTCCGCTGATCTGCCTCTTCGGCGCGGAAACCTGGATGTATCCGGCGGATGTGGGCGTTACCATCGGACAGCTCTACGCGGAAAAGGGTGCTTCCGGTATCTGGGGGTCCTATGTGAGATATATCGGGGCGGGAGCCATCGCTGCAGGCGGCATCATTTCCCTGATCAAATCGCTTCCTCTGATTATTGCGACCTTCCGTGATTCCATGAAGAGCATGAAGGGCAGCAGGAATACCAGCGACGCAAGAACGGCGCAGGACCTTCCGATGAATGTGGTGCTGATCGGTATTGCGGTGATGATCCTGATCGTCTGGCTGGTTCCGGCGATTCCGGTAAATATTCTGGGCGCGGTGATCATCGTTGTCTTCGGATTTTTCTTCGCTACGGTTTCGTCCCGTATGGTGGGCCTGATCGGAAGCTCCAACAATCCGGTGTCCGGTATGGCGATCGCAACGCTTTTGATTGCGACGATTGCCATCAAGGCATCCGGCGACAGCGGGATCACAGGTATGACAGGCGCCATTGCCATCGGTTCCGTCATCTGTATCGTGGCAGCTATTGCGGGAGATACCTCGCAGGACCTGAAGACCGGTTTCCTGCTGGGAGCGACGCCGAAGAAGCAGCAGATCGGCGAGCTGATCGGCGTGGTGGCTTCCGGCCTGGCCATCGGCGGCGTGCTGTATCTTCTGAATACCGCATATGGTTACGGCGGGACGGAGGTTCCGGCGCCCCAGGCCACATTGATGAAGATGATCGTGGAAGGAATCATGGGCGGCAACCTGCCCTGGAACCTGGTATTCGTGGGCGTATTTATGGCCATCGGCCTGGAAATCCTCCGGATTCCGGTGATGCCCTTCGCCATTGGACTGTATCTTCCGATCTATCTGAATGCAACCATCATGATCGGCGGTGTGGTACGTATGCTGATGGACGGCAGAAAGAACGTAGATGAAAAGACGAAGGAGCGTCAGTCCACGGACGGCACGCTGTACTGTGCCGGTATGATCGCAGGAGAAGGCCTGGTGGGAATTGCGCTGGCGATTCTGACAGTTTTCGGCATCAGCCTGGATCTGTCAGGCATCGTGAATCTGGGCAATATCGGCGGCGTGATCCTGATGGCCCTGATGATTCTGAGCCTGCTGAGCTTCTCGCTGTGGAAGAAGCAGAAAAACGGATGAGCAGGAAAAAACAGAAGAAAAACTATCTGGAACTGATTCCGGAGAGAGCGGAGCGGATCGTCTGGGAGACAGGAGAGAACGGCATCGTCGTTCTTCAGGTGGAAAATACAGGCGTATTCAACCGGATTGCCCAGAAGCTGTTCAAAAGGCCCAGATACACGAAAGTGCATATGGACCGGTACGGAAGCTTTCTCTGGCCCCTGATCGACGGCGAGAAAACCGTACTGGAGCTGGCGGACCTTCAGAAGCAGGCGTTCGGAGAAGAAGTGGAGCCGCTGTATCCGAGAATTGTGAAATATTTTCAGATTGTAGAGAGTTATCATTTTATTCGATTTAAGAATTGATGAAGAAGGGGAAGTGCTGTATGATGGAGAAAAGCACTTCCCTTTTTGCGGGAAAAAGGAGCAGAGGATGGACAGACGGACAAAGGCCAGGATCGCGGCGGTGGGGACGGCGGTCCTGATGGGATGCCTGATCGGGAAATATTACGTGGACGTGCAGGAGAGGTCCTGTACGAAACAGCTGTTTGCCATGGATACGGTCATGAGCTTCACGGCGTACGGCCGGGGATGCGAAGAGGCAGTGGACGCAGCCATGGCGGAAGTGCAGCGGCTGGACGGGCTTTTGTCCACCGGGGAGGCATTCAGCGAGGTTGCGGGTATCAATGAGACGGGGACGGGACGGGTGTCGGAAGATACGCTGTCGGTTTTAAAACGGGGGCAGGAGATCTGGGAAGAGACCGGGGGGCTTTTTGATTATACGGTCTATCCGTTGATGGAGCTGTGGGGGTTTTCCACGGGAGCGTATCATGTGCCGTCGGAAACGGAGCTTGAGGAGGTACTGGCGCTGGTGGATGCATCGAAAGTACAATGGGACGGGGACGTGGTCACTGTGGGGGAAGGACAGCGGATTGACTTTGGAGGCATTGCCAAAGGATATGCTTCCGCAAGGGCCATGGAGGTGTTCCGTGAACATGGGATCCGCTCGGGCATGGTGTCCCTGGGAGGAAATGTACAGGTGCTCGGGAGAAAGCCGGACGGCAGCAGATGGCAGGTGGGAATCCGGAATCCGGGCAGTGAACAGGGGGACGTGCTGGCCGTGGTGGAAACGGAGGACCGGGCAGTCATCACTTCCGGCGGATACGAACGGTATTTTGAAGAAAACGGAACGGTATATATCCATATTATCGATCCGGAGACCGGCTGGCCGGCAGACGGGGATCTGAGTTCGGTCACCGTCGTGTCGGAAGACGGGACGCTGGCGGACGCGCTGTCCACCTCCCTGTATCTCATGGGATATGACGCCGCGGTGGAATACTGGAAGGCCCGCCGGGCGGAATTTGACATGGTGCTGATTACGGATCAGGGAGAGATCAGCGTGACGGAAGGAATCCGCGACGGTTTCCGGTCGGAAAGAGAGTACCGGGTCCTGGACGACGGCGTGATGCCGCCGCAGGACGGACCCGGTGGTCAGTGAAGCGGCCTACAGCTGTTGGATGCCGGAAATGTCGGAATCGATCATCATGGAATAATTGGTGTAGTAGACGACAAAGCCCGGCTTGGAGCCGTTGGGCTTCTTGACATGCTTTTTCTCCACGTAGTCGATCTCCACCTTGTCGGCGCCCCGGTTGCCGGAGTAGTAGGCAGCCAGCCGGGCGGCCTCCTCGAAGGTGCGGTCCGGCAGTTCGTCTCCGTTTGTCTGGACGATCACATGGGAGCCGGGGGCCCCTTTTGCATGGAACCACCAGTCGTTTCCCCTGGCGGTCTGGAAAGTCAGCTCGTCATTCTGCAGATTGTTTTTTCCCACATACATGTGATAGCCGTCAGCGGAGATGTAATGGAAAGGCCTGGAGGTGATTCTGGGACGTTTGCTGCCCGGATTCCGCTTCCGGATGTAGCCGGATTCCATCAGCTCCTCCTTAATCTGCACCAGGTCTTCCTCCTGCAGGGCGATATCCAGGGCGGTCTGGACGGAACGAAGATGTTCGATCTCGGCGCCGGTCTCTTCCAGAAGCTTTGTGACGGCCTCAAAGGTTCTCTTTAATTTTCCGTATTTGTCAAAATATTTTTTCGCGTTTTCCTGAACCGGTATCTGAGGGTCCAGAGGGATGGCAACGGTTTCGCCGGTATAGTAGTTCAGCGCTTCAAAGCTTTTGCTGCCGGGTTCCACGCCGTATCCGTAGGTGTTGATCAGTTCTCCGTAGACGCGGTATTTTTCGCGTTTTTCCGTGTCTTTCAGCTGTTTTGCCTGCAGGTCGTACTTTTTGACGTTCCGTTCCAGGACAGTCTGCACGATCCGGCGCAGGTCCGTGGATTTCTGCCGGATACGGGTCAGCGTGTTTTTTTCGGCGTAGTAGCGTTCCAGCATCCGGGAAGCGGAAGAAAAGTCTTCCTTTCTGCAGTGGCTGTAAATGGTAAGCGGAAGACAGGAAAATTCCGCAGGTGCGTTTCCGTCATAATAGACGGCGGGAGTAAAGGCGCCGGAGCGTACCGGTTCCAGAAAACGAACAAATGTCCTGTACAGGTGAATCAGTTCTTCCGGACTGAAGGAGCTGGCGGTCCGGTCGGATTCCAGGGAAGCCCTGGCGCAGATTTCTTCGGCCGCGACGGGACTCAGCCCGGTCAGGGAGGTGTACAGCGCTTTGGAGAGCCGGGCGGCTTTCTGCCCGATCAGGGCGGTGAATGCCTGCTCCGTAAGCTGCAGGGGGTCTGCTTTTTCCTGTGTGTCCGGGATAAAATAGTTTCGTCCGGGCAGCACTTCCCGAACAGAACTCATCTGGGCGGAGACGTGCTTGATACTGTCGATGATCTGGTCCGTGTCCGTGCAGAAAATGAGATTGCTGTGTTTGCCCATGATCTCTACGATCAGATATTTTCGGCAGAGATCGCCCATTTCGTCCAGATGCTCGATTTCAAACCGCAGGATGCGCTCAAGAGACGGCTGAGTGACAGACAGGATCCGCCCGCCGCTTATGTGTTTGCGGAGCAGCATGCAGAAATTGGGGGCGGTCATGGGCGCGGGCTTTTTGCTGTCGGTCAGATAGGCCAGAGGAAGGCTGGCGCTGGCCGATAACAGCAGGCGGAAGGAGCCTTCCCGGGACCTGACAGACAGCAGCAGTTCGTCCGTCTCCGGCTGGGTGATCTTCGTGATCCTTCCGCCGGCCAGTTTTTGATTTAGTTCATATGTCACAGCAGCAATGGTAATACCGTCAAATGCCATAATAAATACTCCTTTTCATGAAAACTGTGGGGAAGGTTGTACAGTGTTTTCCGGTTTCGGACAAATACAACCTCCGCCTTTTCATTATAATTGACAAGATTTCCAAAATCAACTATAATAGATTCAAGTACGGCGGATGGATATCGCGCCAGGATCATGGGGACGAGTAGAAATGATAAAAAGTATGACGGGCTTTGGCCGCTGCGAGGTTTCAGAAGGAGACCGGAAGATTACGGTTGAGATGAAATCGGTGAACCACCGCTACCTGGATGTGAGTATCAAGATGCCGAAGAAGCTGAATTTTTTTGATTCAGCGATCCGTAGTGTCCTGAAGGAGTATATGGAGCGGGGCAAAGTGGATGTCTATGTCAGCTACGAGGATCTGAGTGAGAGCAACGCTGCTCTGGCTTATAACCGGAAGATTGCCGGGCAGTATATGGAATATTTTCGTCAGATGGAGGAACAGTTCGGCCTGAAGAATGATATTCAGGTGTCTGTTCTTGCGCGCTGTCCGGAGGTTCTGGTGATGGAAGAGCAGAAGCAGGACGAAGATGAGATCTGGCATCTTCTGGAGCGTGCGGTCCGTGGCGGATGTGAGAAATTTGTGGAATCGCGGATTTGTGAGGGGGAGGCCCTGAAAGGCGATCTGACAGGAAAGCTGGACGAGATCCTCCATACAGTTGCGTTTATTGAGGAGCGTTCGCCGCAGATTCTTGCGGAGTACAGAAAGAAACTGGAGATGAAAGTGCGCGAACTGTTCGAGGACGCGCAGATCGACGAAAGCAGGCTGCTGACAGAGGTGACGCTGTTTGCAGACAAGATCTGTGTGGACGAAGAGGTGGTGCGCCTGAAAAGTCATGTGGAAGCCATGAAAGCCGCGCTGGAGACAGGCGGGGGGATCGGACGGAAGATGGATTTTATCGCCCAGGAGATGAACCGCGAGGCGAATACGACGCTCTCCAAGGCCAATGACCTGGAAGTGTCGAACCATGCCATCGACCTGAAGACCGCCATCGAGAAAGTGCGGGAACAGATTCAGAATATAGAATAGGATAGTATATGGACAGACAGGGAATATTGATTGTAGTGTCGGGTTTTTCGGGAGCCGGTAAAGGGACTATCATGAAGGAACTGCTCAGGCGGTATGAGCAGTATGCGTTATCCATATCGGCGACTACCCGTGCGCCAAGAGAAGGTGAGAAAGAGGGGAGAGAGTACTTTTTTAAAAGCAGAGAGGCATTTGAACAGATGATCGCAGACGGCGAACTGATCGAGTATGCGTGTTATGTGGGGAATTATTACGGAACGCCGAGAGCCTATGTGGAAGAAAAACTCAGCGAAGGCAGAGATGTGATCCTGGAGATCGAGATCCAGGGAGCGCGCAGGATTCGGGAACAGTTTCCGGATGCGGTGCTTTTGTTTGTGACGACAAAGGACATCGATACGCTGAGAGAACGCCTTGACCGCAGAGGGACAGAGACGAAAGAAGTGATCCTGCAGCGCCTGATGCGGGCAGAGCAGGAGTCAGAAGGAATGGAAGAATATGACTACCTGGTGGTGAACGAGGATCTGGACGAGTGCGTGATGAAGATTCACGGAATCATCGAGAGCGAGCATCAGAGAATCGTTCGCAGCGGGGAATTGATTGATAGAGTAAGGAAAGAACTGAAACGCTTTTCGAAAGGAGAATGAGTTATGTTACATCCGTCTTATACAGACTTAATGAAAACAATCAACAGTGAGGCAGAAGGGGATACGCCGGCGGTAAACAGCCGCTATTCCATCGTTCTTGCAACTGCCAGGAGAGCAAGACAGCTGATCGCAGGAGAGGAGGCATATGTGGATGATCGGGGTAAGAAGCCGCTTTCCGTTGCAGTGGAGGAAGTGAGCAAGGGGTTTGTGACGATTGAGCCGGAGACGGACGAAGAAGAACCGGCGGAAGAATGCGAAGCAGAAGTTTCTGCCGGGGAAGATCCGGAAGAGGATCAAGAGGAAACTATGGATTGGGAGGAAGCAGAATGATTGTAAGAGAAGGCAAGAGTGTATTCAAGGGAGTTGCCATTGGCAGTATTTTCGTATACCGCAAGGCTGAAAAGGCGGTCAATAAGGTGGAGATCGAGGATACCGCTGCCGAGCTTGCCCGTTTTGAGGCGGCGAAGGAAAAGGCGATGAGCCAGTTAAAAGGGCTTTACGAAAAAGCGAGAGTGGACGTTGGCGAAGAAGAGGCCATGATCTTTGATGTCCATCAGATGCTTTTGGACGACCTGGATTACAACGAGTCCATCACCGGTATCATTGAAAACGACAAGATGAATGCAGAATACGCTGTATTCATGACCGGAGAGCAGATGGCAGCCATGTTTTTGAGCATGGATGATGATTATATGAGAGGCAGGGCGGCGGATATCCACGACATTTCCGATCGTCTGATCTCGATCCTGAATGGAACACAGGTAAGCCCCGAGGCGATGCCGGAGCCGGTCATCATTGTAGCGGAAGACCTTGCGCCCAGTGAGACCGTACAGTTTGACAAGAGCAAGCTTCTGGCCATCGTGACCCAGAAGGGTTCCGCCAATTCCCATACGGCAATTCTCGCCAGGACCATGAATATTCCGTCGCTTGTGACAACGGATATTGAGGTAGATCAGGAATATCATGGAAGACAGGCGATTGTAGACGGTTTTGCCGGCCTGATCTATATCGATCCGGATGAGGAAACCATGACGAAGATGGTCGAGAAGAAGAGAAAGGCAGACGAGCAGAGGGCGCTTCTTCAGGAGATGAAGGGGAAGGAGACGGTTACCAAAGCAGGCAAGCACATTCATCTGTATTCCAACATCGGCGGCGTCAATGATGTGGACGCGGTTCTGGAGAATGATTCCGAAGGTATCGGCCTGTTCCGCAGTGAGTTCCTGTATCTGGGATGCGACGATTATCCCAGTGAAGAGGTGCAGTTTGAGGCATATAAGACCGTTCTGTCCCGTATGGAGGGCAAAAAGGTCATTATCCGTACGCTGGATATCGGCGCAGACAAGCAGATCGACTATTTTGAACTTCCGAAGGAAGACAATCCGGCGCTTGGCTATCGCGCGATCCGTATCTGCCTGACGAGAAAAGAAGTGTTCAAGACCCAGCTGCGTGCGCTGTTCCGCGCGTCTGCGTTCGGCAATCTGGGAATCATGTTCCCGATGATTATCTCTGTGAAGGAGATCGAGCAGATTAAGGAGATCGTCGAGGAAGTGAAGCTGGAGCTGGCCAGAGAGGACGTTGCCATGGGCGAGGTGGAGCTCGGCATTATGATCGAGACTCCGGCAGCGGCAGTAACCAGCGACCTGCTGGCGCCGCATGTGGACTTTTTCAGTATCGGTACCAATGACCTGAGTCAGTATACACTGGCCATCGACCGTCAGAATCAGTCTCTGGATAATTTCTTTGATCCTCATCATGAAGCGATCCTGCGCCTGATCCAGATGACCATCGAGAATGCGCACAAATACGGCGCATGGTGCGGAATCTGCGGCGAGCTGGGAGCAGATGAAGAACTGACGGCGAGATTTGTACAGATGGGTATTGACGAACTGTCCGTATCGCCGGGATATACACTGGAGCTGAGAAAACGTATCCGCGAATGCTGATGACAGGCTTTCGAAACCAGGATTCTGTTAACAAAAATTTTAAATAAAAGGAGAAGAAAGACATGAAATCATTTACTTACACCATTCAGGACGAACTGGGGATCCACGCAAGACCGGCTGGGATGCTGGCAAAGGCAGCAGCGGCGTGCAAGAGCGTTGTTACGATTGACAACGGAACCAAGAAAGCGGATGCCAAGAGACTGATGGCGATCATGAGCATGGGTGTGAAAAAGGGACATACGGTGACTGTTACGGTAGAGGGCGAAGATGAAGATACTGCAGTTGCAGCAATGGAAGAATTCTTCAAAACCAATCTGTAAGGACAACCGGGAAAGAGACAGGGGCTGCCGCGGGATGCGGCAGCTCTTCACTTTTCCGGAACTTTGTCATATCTTATTCGAATGTGCCCATAATAGATAAAAAAAGAAATGGGAGGTATCCATGGCCATAGAACAATTGACGGCGTATGAGCTGATCCAGAAAGAGCAGATTCCGGAGCTGAATTCCACCGGTTATCTGCTGAAGCACAGAAAAACCGGAGCCAGAGTGGCTTTGCTTGAAAATGATGATGAGAACAAGGTATTTACGATCGGATTCCGGACACCGCCATCCGACAGTACAGGCGTCCCGCATATTATGGAGCATTCCGTGCTGTGCGGTTCAGAAGAATATCCGGTAAAAGATCCTTTTGTGGAGCTGGTGAAAGGCTCCCTGAATACTTTTTTGAATGCCATGACCTATCCGGACAAGACCGTATATCCGGTGGCAAGCTGCAACGATCAGGACTTCCAGAATCTGATGCATGTGTATCTGGATGCGGTATTTCATCCCAATATCTATAAGGAAGAGAAGATCTTCCGCCAGGAGGGCTGGCATTATGAGATGGAATCGGAGGGTGGGCCGGTCATATACAACGGAGTTGTATACAATGAGATGAAAGGCGCTTTCTCCTCTCCGGAGGACATGCTGGACCGGGAGATCATGACGACACTCTATCCGGATACACCCTATTACCATGAATCCGGCGGCGATCCGAAACACATTCCGGAGCTGACCTATGAGGCGTTTCTGGGCTTTCACAGAAAATTCTATCATCCGTCCAACAGTTACCTCTATCTGTACGGAAACATGGACATGGAGGAGAAGCTCTGCTGGATCGACGAACATTATCTGAGCCATTATGACCGTCTGGAGGTGGATTCTTCCATCTGCCTGCAGAAGGCCTTTGACGGTCCGCGGGAACGGGTGGTGGACTATCCGGTGCAGGCGGAGGACACGGCGGAAGACCAGGCCTATCTGTCCTACAGTGCGGTGGTGGGAACCTCTTTGGATGCGGAACTGTACCTGGCGTTTCAGGTGCTGGAATATGCGCTGCTGTCGGCTCCGGGGGCGCCGCTGAAGCAGGCGCTGCTGGATGCGGGGATCGGGAAAGACATTCTGAGCTCCTATGAGAACGGGATTGCCCAGCCGTATTTTTCCGTGATTGCCAAAGGCGCCAACATGGACCAGAAGGAAGCCTTTCTGGACACAGTCAAAAAGACGTTGACCAGGATCGCAGAGGAGGGCTTTGACAGAAAGGCGCTGCAGGCGGGATTGAATTACTACGAATTCCGTTACCGGGAGGCGGACTTTGGAAATTATCCCAAAGGGCTTATGTATGGACTGCAGATGTTTGACAGCTGGCTCTATGATGAAGAGCAGCCGTTCCTCCATCTGATCGCGCTGGACCGGTTTGCCGAGCTGAAAAAAAGGATGAACAGCGGATATTTTGAAGGGCTGGTACGGACCTGGCTTCTGGACAATCCCCACGCGGCGGTGCTGATCCTGCGCCCGGTGCCTAGGCTGGAGGCTCAGGAAGAAGCCCGGGTGGAACAACTGCTTCGGGATTACAGCGCAGGGCTGTCCGGTGAGGAAAAGACGGCGCTGGTAAAGTCCACAGAGGAACTGAAGGCTTATCAGGATGAACCTTCGTCCCAGGAGCAGCTTGCCAGTATTCCCATGCTGAAGCGGGAAGATATCAGACGGAAGGTCACGCCGCTGGTAAATGAAGTATATACGGTACATGGAACGACGCTTCTGCATCAGGAGATCTTTACCAACGGAATCAGCTATCTCAGGCTTCTGTTCGACGCAGGGCAGGTTCCGGAAGCGTGGATGCCCTGGCTTGGGATTCTGAAGCACGTGCTGGGATTTGTGGATACGGAACATTACAGTTACGGGGAACTGTTCAACGAGATCAACTGCCATACGGGCGGGATCGTTCCGGCTGTGAGCCTCTATGGAAATATGAGAGAAAAGGACCGGTTCCGGGTTATGTTTGAACTGAAGGCCAAAGTGCTGACGGAGAAAACGGATTTTGCGTTTGCCATGATGCGGGAAATCCTTCAGCGGACCAGGCTGTCCGATAAAAAGCGGCTGCGTGAGATCGTCGCCCAGCTGGCGTCCAGGCTCCAGATGTATCTGACTTCCGCCGGACATTCCGCGGCGGCCATGCGCGCCATGGCGGGTTTCTCCGCGTCGGCGCGGCTGAATGACGAGATAAACGGGATTGCATTTTATCAGTTTGTGGAGGATCTGGAACAGCATTTTGATGATCGGGCGGATGAACTGATCGAGATGCTCACCCGGGTTATGGAACTGGTGTTCCGTCCGGAGAATCTGACCATAAGCTGTACATGCAGAGAAGAGGGCCGTCTGGCCGTGGAGCGGGAGATTCCCGCACTGCTGAAGGCTCTGCACACAGAAAAAATACAAGATAGAACGAAACAGCCCAAAGAAGTGCGCGTCCAGGCAAAGAAAGAAGGCATCAAGACCCCGTCCGCTGTCCAGTATGTGGCGAGGGCAGGGCATATCCGCCGCTATACAGGGGCGTACCGGATTCTGAAGGTGATCCTGAGTTACGAGTATCTGTGGATACAGGTCCGGGTCAAGGGCGGCGCCTACGGATGTATGAGCGGGTTCGGCCTGTATGGGGACAGCTATCTGGTGTCTTACAGGGACCCGAATCTGAGCCAGACCAACGAAGTGTTTGAGCGGACAGCGGACTATGTGGAACAGTTTGACGCCGGCGAGCGGGACATGACGAAATATATCATCGGGACCATCAGCGAGCTGGACACGCCCCTGACGCCTTCGGCGGAGGGCACCCGTTCCATGTCCGCGTGGCTGACGCATACGACGATGGAGGATCTGCAGAAGATCCGGGACGAGATCCTGAATGCGTCCCCGTCGGATATCCGGGCGCTGGCCGTCGGAATCCGGGAGCTTCTGGAGGAGGGAAGCCTCTGTGCCATTGGAAACGAAGGGAAGATCGAGAAGGAAGCAAAGCTGTTTGACGAGATCTTCAGCCTCTTTCACAGCTGACAGGAGAGAAAGACAGATATCATGATAAATGAACAGAAAAAATCAGGCTTTGTCACATTGATCGGAAGGCCCAATGTGGGAAAATCCACCCTTATGAACCAGCTGATCGGACAGAAGATCGCCATCACTTCCAACAAGCCTCAGACGACCAGAAACCGGATCCAGACGGTCTATACGTCGGACAAAGGTCAGATCGTGTTCCTGGATACGCCCGGAATCCACCGGGCGAAAAACAAACTGGGAGAATATATGGTAAATGTGGCGGAGCGTACGCTGCGGGAGGTGGACGTGGTCCTCTGGCTGGTGGAGCCCAGCACATTCATCGGAGCGGGAGAGCGGCACATTGCGGAGCAGCTCGCCCGCGTCCGCACACCGGTGCTTCTGGTCATCAACAAGATCGATACCGTGAAAAAAGAAGAGGTGCTTTCCTTTATTGACGCCTACCGGAAGATCCTGGATTTTGCGGAGATCGTACCGGTATCGGCGCTGAAGGGTACTAATAAGGAGACGCTGATCGATCTGATCTTCCGTTATCTGCCGTATGGGCATATGTTTTATGACGAAGATACAGTGACGGACCAGCCCATGCGTCAGATTGCGGCGGAACTGATCCGGGAAAAGGCGCTGAAGCTTCTGGACGAAGAGATTCCCCACGGGATCGCGGTGTCCATAGATATCATGAAGCAGCGCAGCTGGGGCAGTATCTGGGATATTGAGGCGACGATTGTCTGTGAGAGGGATTCCCATAAAGGGATAATCATCGGAAAAGGCGGCGCCATGCTGAAAAAGATCGGTTCTGCCGCCCGGTATGAGATTGAGAAACAACTGGAAGCCAAAGTGAACCTGAGGCTCTGGGTGAAGGTGAAAAAGGACTGGAGAGATTCGGACTTCCTTATAAAAAATTTTGGATACGACAAGAAGGAAGTATAGCCGGAGTCTGCTTCGGGGATTCTAACTGTACACAGAACAGAGAAAACGGAGGTTCAAGAGATGGACAGTTGGAATCGATTTGCACACACCGGGGATATACGGGATTATCTGGTCTACAAGACAGAAGAAGGAAAAGCAGCAAAGGCAGGGGAAAGACATGAACAGTCGGACTTGTACGGTGACCGGTATCGTTTTGTCTGCCGTACCAGTGGGAGAATATGATAAATCAGTGGCTTTACTGACAAAAGAACGGGGAAAAATCCGGGCATTTGCAAGGGGGGCCAGAAGGCCTGGAAATCCGCTTATGGCCGCTTCCAATCTATTCGCGTTCGGAGAATTTCAGATCTATGAAGGGCGGACTTCCTACAGCATTTCGCAGGTTGCGATCCGGAATTATTTCAGTGAACTGATGAGGGATTTTGAAGGAGCATGCTACGGGCAGTATTTTCTGGAATTTGCGGATTATTATATCAGAGAGAACGTGGACGGTATGGATTTTCTGCGCCTTGTGTATCAGTCTCTGCGCGCTTTGTCGGCGCCGGCTCTGCCGCGAATCCTGGTTCGCCGGATCTTCGAGCTGAAAGCGCTGATGCTGACCGGCGAATGCCCTCAGACGTTTGAGCAGTTTGAGAGCTGGAATCTGGAGCCGTCCACACTCTATGCGCTTCAGTATGTGACGGCCTCCTCCATCGAAAAACTTTATACATTCCGTCTGGCCGATGAGGTATTTGAACAGTTTTCCGGAGTGGTCGCCTGGCTTCAGAAACATTATACAGAACATCAGTTCAAATCTCTTGAAATACTTGAAACTTGCTGAGGGAGTGTGTATAATGTACACGTATGCAGTCAGCGGACAGGAGGGAAAACGAATGAAAAAGTGGATCTACGCCACAGGTGTGCTGTTACTGGCGCTTTCCATGAACGGCTGCGGCAGCTCGTCCTTTGAGCCGTCCATATCTTCGTTGTACATACGGAAGGACGGAAAAGTTACATATGCTGTTGTGGAAAGTTTTGAAAAGGAATATTACAGTGAGGATGAATTCCGATCCATGACCGAGCGGGAGGTGGATACCTACAACAGTCAGTACAGCGAACCTGTCATATCGGTCAATGAACTGGAAGTAAAGGATGAGACACTGTATCTTCTGCTGGATTTTACGGATGCAGATGCATACAGTGCATACAGCGGCGAATACTGTATGGCCGGGACCGTCGGAGATGCCCTGGATGCAGGACATTCTTTTCAGATGGTTTTTAAGGATGCGGATTTTGAAGAACATTCTGTTACGGAGGTGACAGACAAAAAGGAAGATCATGTACTGATCCTGAAGTCTGAATGTATTGTGCAGCTGGAAGGAACGGTAAAGTATGTCAGTAATAATGTGGATATTCTGTCCGGCCATATGGTCGAGGTCATGCCTATTCAGGATGAGGATGAATACGCTTACATCATCTATTAGGCCGAATGGGTGCCGGGAGGCGGAGTGAAAGGAAAGATGAGGAGAGAATAAGATGGAAAAGACGATGGACAAAATTGAGGCTCTGGCAAAAAACCGCGGGTTCGTATATCCGGGCAGCGAGATCTACGGCGGTCTTGCCAATACCTGGGATTATGGCAATCTGGGCGTGGAGTTGAAAAACAATGTAAAAAAAGCATGGTGGCAGAAGTTCGTACAGGAGAATCCCTATAACGTGGGTGTGGACTGTGCGATTCTGATGAATCCGCAGACCTGGGTCGCTTCCGGCCATCTGGGCGGATTTTCCGATCCCCTGATGGACTGCAAGGCGTGCAAGGAGCGCTTCCGCGCGGATAAGCTGATCGAAGACTATATGTCGGAAAACGGGATCGAGATCGAGGGTTCCATCGACGGCTGGCCTCAGGAAGAGATGAAAAAGTATATCGACGAGCACGAGATCGTCTGCCCCAGCTGCGGCAAGAAGGATTTTACGGACATCCGCCAGTTCAATCTGATGTTCAAGACCTTCCAGGGAGTGACCGAGGATGCAAAGAATACGATCTATCTCCGCCCGGAGACTGCGCAGGGGATCTTTGTCAATTTTAAAAATGTTCAGAGAACTTCACGTAAGAAAGTGCCGTTCGGTATCGGCCAGATCGGAAAATCCTTCCGCAATGAGATCAGCCCCGGAAACTTTACCTTCCGTACCCGTGAGTTCGAGCAGATGGAACTGGAGTTTTTCTGCAAGCCCGGCACGGATCTGGAATGGTTCCAGTACTGGAGAGGTTTCTGCCGTGACTGGCTCTTAAGCCTTGGTATCAAGGAAGAGGAGATGAGACTTCGCGACCATTCTCCGGAGGAGCTGTGCTTCTACAGTAAGGGCACCACGGACATCGAGTTCCTGTTCCCGTTTGGCTGGGGAGAACTGTGGGGGATTGCTGACCGTACAGATTACGATCTGACGCAGCATCAGGACGTATCCGGCGAGGATATGAGCTATTTTGACGATGAGATCAAAGAGAAATATATTCCTTATGTGATCGAGCCGTCTCTGGGTGCGGACCGGGTGGTTCTGGCATTCCTCTGCTCTGCGTATGATGAAGAAGAACTGGAAGGCGGCGATATGAGGACCGTGCTCCGTTTCCATCCCGCGCTGGCGCCGGTGAAGATCGGCGTGCTTCCTCTGTCCAAAAAGCTGGCGGAGGGCGCGGAGAAGATCTATACGCAGCTTTCGAAAAAATATAACTGTGAATATGATGACAGAGGGAACATTGGGAAACGTTACCGCCGTCTGGACGAGATCGGGACGCCGTTCTGCGTAACCTATGATTTCGAATCGGAGGCCGACGGATGCGTGACCGTCCGCGACCGAGACACCATGGCGCAGGAAAGAGTGAAGATCGACGAACTGGATGCGTATTTTGCAGACAGATTTACATTTTAGTTTCAGGACATTTCATAAATTCCAGAAATTTGAAAAAAAGTCTTTATCTTGACTTTGTTTATTGTTATAATTTAGCTGATGGGTGTCAAAATTACCCAATAGAATTACAGTCCAGGAGGTTGTTAAAATGAGCGAATTAAAAGGTGCAATGATCATCGGACAGTCCGGCGGTCCGTCTTCGGTTATCAATGCAAGCTGCTACGGTGCGATCAAGGCGGGTCTTGACGCTGACTGCATCACGAAAGTTTACGGCGCTGCCAACGGAATCGTGGGCGTGCTGAACGACAGGCTTTACATTATGGACGAGGAAGATCCGGAGGAGCTGGCGATTATGAAATATACGCCGTCCTCTGCGCTGGGTTCCTGCCGTTACAAGATTGCAGATCCGGATGAGGATGAGACGGATTACAAGAAGATTCTTGAGATTTTCAAGAAATATGACGTGCGTTATTTCTTCTACAACGGTGGAAATGATTCCATGGATACCTGCAACAAGATTTCCAAATATATGAAGAAGGTCGGCTACGACTGCCGCGTCATGGGTATCCCCAAGACGATCGACAACGACCTGTTCGGTACGGATCATTGTCCGGGATTTGCTTCCGCAGCCAAATACATTGCCACCTCCCTGGTAGAGATTTATCAGGATTCCCATGTATACGACAAGGGACAGGTGACGATCGTTGAGATTATGGGACGCCATGCCGGCTGGCTGGCAGGAGCGGCTTCTCTGGCAGGAGTGGCTGGATATCCGGCGGATCTGGTATATCTTCCGGAAGTTGATTTCAACATGGACGAGTTCCTCGAGGATGTGAAGAAGATCTGGGATGCCAACAAGAACGTGATCGTAGCGGTTTCCGAGGGCATTCACTATGCAGACGGCAAGTTTGTATCTGAGGCGGAGACTTCCGCAACCGACGGCTTCGGACATGCGCAGCTTGGCGGCCTGGCTGTGAAGCTGGGCGATGTGGTGAAGAATGCCATTCCGGGCGTAAAGGTGCGTCCCATTGAGCTTTCTCTGCTGCAGCGCTGTGCAGAGCACTGTGCTTCTCAGACGGATTCCGACGAATCCTTCATGGCAGGTCAGACGGCAGTCAACGAGGCGATCAAGGGCACTACCGACAAGATGGTAGGCTTCAAGTGCACCAGAGACGAGAACGGCTATCGGTGTGAGGCAGATCTTCTGGATCTTTCCAAGGTGGCGAACTTTGAGAAGAAGGTTCCGGTGGAATGGATCAATGAGAGAGGCAACAACGTATCGGACGAGTTCGTGAAATATGCGCTGCCGCTGATCCAGGGCGAGATTCAGATGAAGAAGGAAAACAGCCTTCCCCGGTTTGTGAAACTGAAAAAAGTCGTCGCGAAATAAAAAAGACGGTATGAATCATGAGAGAAGGAAGCTGTGCATGGCTATCTGTGCACAGCTTCTTTTTCGGTTGACAGACGGAAGCGGTTTTTGCCCTTTTTGTTAAAAAATTGTCAAAAAGTGAGTAGGAAAAAGGGGATGAAGTAAAAATAGATTGTGAAAACAGCACAAAATATGTTGACTTTCGTTTGAAATATGGTATGATATTCATGTGCGCAGAGATAGCCACACGGCTGTGAACTGTGCTGTTTTTTTGCGTGCAGGGATTCCGGGCGCGAAGCGGGCGTCCGGCAGTATGTGTTTCTGCGCAGTGGGCAGGGGAACGACCTTGTCTGATTTTATACTATATATTTTAGTTAGGAGGGCATTCAATGGCAAAATGGGTGTATCTTTTTAAAGAAGGAGATGCCAGCATGAGAAACCTGCTGGGAGGCAAAGGGGCGAATCTGGCAGAGATGACAAACCTTGGTTTACCGATTCCGCAGGGATTTACCGTAACTACAGAGGCTTGTACGGATTATTATGAGAGCGGTGAGCGCATCTCCCATGAGGTAGAGGAGCAGATCATGGCTGCGCTTGTATTTCTGGAGGGACTTCAGGGAAAGAAATTCGGCGATACGGAGGATCCGCTTCTGGTGTCTGTCCGTTCCGGCGCGAGAGCTTCCATGCCTGGTATGATGGATACGATCCTGAATCTGGGTCTGAACGATGTATCAGTGGAAGGCTTTGCAAAGAAGACCGGCAATCCGAGATTTGCGTATGATTCTTACCGCAGATTTATCCAGATGTATTCGGATGTTGTTATGGAGGTTCCCAAGTCCTATTTTGAGAAGATCATCGATGAGGTGAAAGAGGCCAAAGGTGTTCATTATGATACCGAACTTACCGCAGAGGACCTGAAGGAACTGATCGGCAGATTTAAGGCTGTCTATAAAGAGGCGAAGCAGGAAGACTTCCCGCAGGATCCGAAGGAACAGCTCATGGGTGCCGTGAAGGCAGTGTTCCGTTCCTGGGACAACCCCCGTGCCATTGTATACCGCCGTATGAATGATATCCCGGGCGACTGGGGAACTGCAGTGAACGTACAGGCCATGGTATTTGGAAATATGGGCGATACGTCCGGAACCGGCGTGGCGTTTACCCGTAACCCGTCCACCGGCGAGAAGGGCATCTTCGGCGAGTACCTGATCAATGCCCAGGGCGAGGACGTGGTGGCAGGCGTGCGTACGCCGCAGCCCATCACCAAGCTGGCAGAGGATCTTCCGGAGTGCTACGAGCAGTTCATGAAGATCGCAAATAAACTGGAAAACCACTACCGCGATATGCAGGATATGGAGTTTACGATTCAGGAAGGACATCTGTATTTCCTGCAGACCCGTAACGGCAAGAGAACCGCTCCGGCAGCGCTTCAGATTGCCTGCGACATGGTGGATGAAGGCATGATTACAAGAGAAGAGGCAGTGCTTCGTATTGAAGCGAAGTCTCTGGACCAGCTGCTGCATCCGACCTTCGACACGGCTGCACTGAAAGCCGGAGAGGTGATCGGCGAGGCTCTTCCGGCGTCTCCGGGAGCTGCGGCAGGTAAGGTTTACTTTACGGCAGAGGATGCAAAGGCAGCCAACGAGGCAGGAGAGAGAGTGATCCTTGTCCGCCTGGAGACTTCTCCGGAGGACATTGAGGGTATGCATGCGGCACAGGGTATCCTGACGGTTCGCGGCGGTATGACCAGCCATGCAGCGGTGGTTGCGCGCGGTATGGGAACCTGCTGCGTATCCGGATGCGGCGAGATCAAGATCTCGGAAGAAGAGAAATGGTTCGAACTGGGCGGACATCATTTTGTGGAGGGCGATTACATCTCCCTGGATGGCACCACCGGTAAGATCTACAAGGGCGATATCCCGACGAAGGAAGCTTCCATCACCGGCAACTTCCAGAGAATCATGGGATGGGCAGACAAGTTCCGCCGCCTGAGCGTACGTACCAATGCAGATACGCCGGCAGATACGGCCAATGCAGTACGCCTCGGCGCAGAAGGAATCGGCCTGTGCCGTACCGAACACATGTTCTTCAATCCGGAGCGTATTCCGAAGATCCGCAAGATGATTCTTTCCGATAATCAGGAAGCGAGAGAGGCGGCTCTTATGGAACTGCTTCCGTTCCAGAAGGAAGACTTCAAGGCAATGTACAAGGCTCTGAAGGGAAGACCGATGACGGTTCGTTACCTGGATCCGCCTCTGCATGAGTTTGTTCCCACCGAGGAAGAGGACATCAAGGCGCTGGCGGCAGACATGGGCCTGTCCGCGGCAGACGTAAAGGCAAAATGCGACGAGCTTCATGAGTTCAACCCGATGATGGGCCACCGTGGATGCCGTCTGGCAGTTACCTATCCGGAGATCGCAAAGATGCAGACCCGTGCGGTTATGGAAGCGGCGATCGAAGTGGAGAGAGAAGAAGGATTTGATATCGTACCGGAGATCATGATCCCGCTGGTAGGCGAGCGCAAGGAGCTGAGCTTCGTCAAGAAGATTGTGGAAGAGACCGCGGAGCTTGTGAAGAAGGAAAAAGGAAGCGACATCCAGTATCATATCGGTACGATGATCGAGATCCCGCGTGCGGCGCTGACGGCAGACGAGATCGCCAAGGAAGCAGAGTTCTTCTCCTTTGGTACCAACGACCTGACCCAGATGACCTTCGGCTTCTCCCGTGACGATTCCGGCAAGTTCCTGGATTCCTACTACAAGGCGAAGATCTACGAGTCCGATCCGTTCGCTCGTCTGGATCAGACAGGCGTGGGCAAACTGGTGGAGATGGCGGCGAAACTTGGACGCCAGTCCAGGCCGGATATCAAGCTTGGCATCTGCGGCGAGCACGGCGGCGATCCGTCTTCCGTAGAGTTCTGCCATAAGGTAGGCCTGAACTATGTATCCTGTTCTCCGTACCGTGTACCGATCGCAAGACTGGCAGCGGCCCAGGCGGCACTGTCCGAAGCGTAGTGAACAGACGTTTGCATTTTGCAGAACAATTTTTTTCCGTTGGCAGATTTTAATTTTTGCTGAAGGGGTAACAAAAAGTTAATAGAAATGAATTAAAACGAGGACCTTGGGGGAGATTGAACCTTCAAGGTCCTCTTCCTCCCCTTTTTCTCTCGATATTAGAAAGAGAGAGGATGTGGGGGAGGGGGAGGAAAAATTAAAATCTGCATATAGGAAAAATGAGTTCTGCGAACACAGTTCGAAAAGATAGAATAGAAGAAAGCGTATGGCTTACAGCCCATCCAAGGCAGAGACTGTCTTGAAATGGAGAATAGTGATGATGAATAGGTAATGGGGTGGATGTGTGAACACATATTCCCCCTTCTTGATTGCTTATAAAATATGTACATTGTTCTCTATTGGACGCAAAATGTCGTTCCCGGGCAAGAAAATCGTAACATAAAAATAAGAGAGCCAAAGGATAAGTGCTAAGGAAAGGTCAGGCGAGATAAGAAATGAGAATTTATAGTTTGGCTAATCCTGAATACAGAAGGACTGTAAATTTACAGGATTTTGAAAAAGATATAAGAAGGGCAGTGAAGAACACGAATCCCGGTTTAGAGGTAGTGGTTGACGAGCACAGCTATGCGATTCCTGATACTGTGACGACGGGTGAGGTTATTAAAATTGGTCGGGGTATTGCAAAATCCCCACTGGGTAAATACTGTCTGGAAAGATCTGTCCTGTTTGCCGGGGCAAGGGTTACATGTGAAGATATCTTTATGGACGAAGCTGTGGAATTGGAAGATGAAAATTGAGTATGGAGGGCAAGTCATGGAAGAAACAAAGTTTGTAAGCGTAGGTGAGATTCAGAAAAAGTATCTCCCGGTCAGCAAGAAGGTAATCCGAAAAATGCTTACGGAGAATCTGGATGTAATCAGGAATGGAAACAGGATAAAATTTATGAATTATGAAAATAATAGTTATAAAAACAAGCTTGATATGGTATGACGGGTGTGAGAAAGGCAGGTGGGATCAATGCCTCTATCATATTCGTTGTGTGCATAATCCTGCGGATATCATCAGAAAACTGGAAGAAGAGAGTTGCGGTTTATGATGTCCCCTTACAGAAATCCATTGTCTTTTGCATAATATCCCTTAAATTCTCAATATTTTTCAGCGTATCAGCACATTCAAGGGAATGATTGCCTCCTTCATATACAGATATGGGAATATGGTTTGTATTTGAGAGCCGGGTAATCTCATCTGTATCGCTCCATGGGTCTGCTGTTCCAATAAATGCGATAGCATTAGTTGGAGCAAAAAGGAAAGTCTGTGCCAAAGGCGTATAAAGAATATGTCTTACTCTTTTTAAACCATATTTCCTGACATAAGATGCGGCAATGATTGTCCCAAGGCTTTTTGAAATAAAAAGTACATCATCGTATTCAGACCAGTCAATATCGGTAAGCTCTGCTTCAGACTGTGAAAACAGTGCTTCATACGCCTCTTTCATTTTGTCTTCATTGCCACGGATGTTTCCGGCATTATAGGTGTAGTTCACATTTCTGCAGTCTTTATATCCAAGCGCAAAAGCGATATTCCTGCTGTAATATAGAAGGGGGTTCTCGCAATGATACCCGATACCGGGAAAACAGACAGCTATTTTCGACATAATATTTCCTTTCATGTTGTAATTCATACAAATCAGTTTTCTTTTGCACCAGCCATAAAACTGTTGACAAGCTGGGATGTATTTCCGTTGGGGAGGCCTCCGCCTTGAATGATAAGGATATTCTTCATCGTTTGCTCCTTGATTTTTTAGTTTGCCAACAGTAAGGAACTACCGCTGTATTTCATTTTACCATACATTTTTCTGTAATTCCATGAAAATCCATCAAAAGACAGAGTAAAATATCTACAAAAGTGATTTACATATCTCACTGAAAAACCCTGATGGAAATACCGTCAGGGTTTTTGAAGCTGTTTCATCACCCGGATATCATATTCTACGTTTCCTCCCGGTGTTACCATCCTGAGGTACTGCTCTCTGGACAAATACGTTCCCTTTGTGTTAGTATGAAAAAAATGATGAGGCGGTAACAGAGATATGCAGAAAATCATGATCATTGAGGATGAGCCGGCCGTTCGGGAAGAGCTGGCTCTGCTTCTGGAGAACGAGGGATATGCACCTTTGGCGATTACGGATTTTACGGAAATTCCGGAACAGGCAGTGCGGGAACAGCCGGATCTCATTCTGCTGGATATCGGGCTGCCGGGACGGGACGGCTTCTCCCTGTGCACAGCGCTGCGAAAGACCGTTCCTGCGCCGGTCATATTTGTCACCAGCCGGGATGCCGGCATGGACGAGGTGCGGGCGCTGAGCCTGGGCGGAGACGATTACATCACGAAGCCATACAGCGTTCCCGTCCTGCTGGCCAGGATCAAAGCCGTTCTGCGCCGGAGCGGCAGCGGGCCGGAACCGGCGGATCTGCTGGAGGCCGGGGAGCTGCGGCTGAGCCTGACCAAAGGGGCCGCATCGTCCGGCGGAAAGACCGTGGAGCTCAGCCGGAATGAACTGCAGATTCTGGCCTGTCTGATGGTCCATGCCGGGCAGATCGTCTCCCGGGCCGACCTGATCGATGCCCTGTGGGACAATCAGATTTACATTGACGACAATACGCTCAGTGTCAACATGACCAGGCTTCGCGGGAAACTGGCACAGATCGGTCTGCCTGACGCGGTCAGGACCCGCCGGGGAATGGGGTATCAGTTATGAGCCTGCGGGAATTTTTATCTGACCGGCTGGGGCGGACTGCCCTTTGGCTGATCTGCATCGGGCTGGCGGCGCTGTTTCTCTTTGCCACGGGGACGCAGTCGGGAGTTCTGACGCTTCTGCTGATTGTGCTTCTGCTGGTGTTTCTGGTGGTGAATCTGTCCGATTTCTTTCGACAGCGCGCCCGCCTTCTGGAACTGGAAACCGTTTTGGAAGGGCTGGACCGGAAGTATCTGTTTATGGAGTGTGTTTCGCGTCCCAAAGGGCTTTACGAGCGTCGGCTTTTTGATCTGATCCGCCGGGCGGGGCGGGCGATGACCGGCGAGGTGTCCGCTGCCCGGGCGTCTCAGCGCGAATACCGGGAGTATGTAGAGTGCTGGGTGCATGAGATCAAAACTTCCATCACCGCCGCCCGGCTCATCTGCCGGGAACTGGACGGAACCATCCTCAGGAAGCTTATGGTGGAGCTGGCGCAGATTGAGGCCCATGTGGAGCGGGCTCTGTTCTATGCCCGGGCAGAGACTCCGGAACAGGACTGTCTGTTCCGGCAGGTGAGTCTGGAAAAAATCGTCGCCCAGGCCATTGAGAACCATCGGTTCCTGCTGATTTCAAACGGAGTTCGGATAGAAACGACACATCTGGACCACATGGTCTATACCGATGAAAAATGGGCGGCCTTTATTCTGGGACAGCTGCTCCAAAATGCCGCGCGCTACCAGGGGACGGAGCCGGTCATTACTCTTTCTGCCAGGCCGCTTGGGAGGCAGACGCAGCTGCTGGTTCGGGATAACGGCATCGGTATTCCGGCGCATGAACTGCCCCGTGTATTCGACCGCGGCTTTACCGGCAGTAACGGGCGGAGCCGCGGCGGTTCGACCGGCATGGGGCTGTACCTGTGCAGGAAACTGGCGGTTTTTCTGGAGCTGGAACTGTACATGGTCTCGCAGGAAGGAGACGGGACTGCGGTGACGCTGACCTTTCCCGCGGGGGAGAATCTTACAGAACTGTAAGACAAATCCATATGACTTCGATACCATATCCTTCGCTTCTGGTGTACCATGGAGCCACAGGTAAAGGAGGTAAATGCCATGCTGCAAATACAGAACATAGAAAAATATTACGGAAGCAGAAACAACGTTACCAGGGCGCTGGACCGGGTGAGCTTCGACGTGGAGGACGGGGAATTTCTGGCCATTATGGGGGCGTCCGGCTCGGGCAAGACCACTCTGCTCAACTGCATTTCCACCATCGACACCATAAGCGCCGGAAAAATCCTTCTGGACGGCGTGAATATTGCCGATCTGTGCGAAAGGGATCTGGCAAAATTCCGCCGGGAACGGCTGGGCTTTGTGTTTCAGGATTTCAATCTGCTGGATACTCTGACCATTGAGGAAAACATCGGGCTGGCCCTCTCCATAAACCACCAGAATCCCGGGACGGTACAGAGCCGGGTGAGGGAGGTGGCCGGAAAGCTGGGGATCACCGATATCCTTTCCAGATTTCCCTATCAGGTGTCCGGGGGACAGAAGCAGCGGACTGCCTGCGCCCGGGCGATCGTGGCGGGGCAGTCCCTGCTGCTGGCGGACGAACCAACCGGGGCGCTGGATTCCAGGTCATCCAGAAACCTGCTGGAGATGATGTCCGCCATGAATCGTGAGATGGGGGTCACGATTCTCATGGTCACCCACGACGCCTACAGCGCCGGCTACGCCGGACGTCTGCTGTTTCTGAAGGACGGCCGGGTATTCAACGAGCTGCTGCGGGGGGATCGGGGACGAGCGGTGTTTTACCATGAGATTCTGGACGTGCTGGCTGCGATGGGAGGTGATATCAGTGACGTTATATAAGCTTTCCCTGCGCAATGCCAGACGTCAGGCAAGGGACTATCTGATTTATTTTGTTACGGTGGTCCTGGCCGCCGCGCTGCTGTATTCTTTCAATGCGCTGGTGTTTTCTCAGGAGATTATTACCCTGTCCGAGGGGATGAACATGCTGCCCATGATGATTGCCATGGCCGGCGTTGTGGTGGTGGGCGTCTTTGGCTGGCTGGTGGCTTATGCGACGAAATTCATGCTTCTGCGCCGGGGGCGGGAGCTGGGGACCTATCTGCTCATCGGACTGGAAAACAGACAGGTCGCCCGGCTGTTTTTTCTGGAAAATCTGGCCGTAGGGGGCGGCGCTTTGGCGCTGGGCACTGTGCTGGGCGGGCTGCTTTATCAGGCGTTCCGGGCCATTACCCTGACTTTGTTTGGGCTGTCCTATCATTTCGCCTTTGGTTTCTCCTTTCCCGCCCTGGGGCTTACGATTGTCTGTTTTGCATTTATCTACCTTTTCGCCCTGCACCGGAGCCGCAGATATATCCGAAGGGCGAACATCTGTGAGCTGATTTATTTTGACCGGCAAAATGAGGGCGTGGTGATCCGGACCGGCAGAAAGCGCCGTTGGATTTTCACTGTCTCCCTTGTGCTGGGCGCGGTCGGTGCCTGCCTGCTGATGGAGGGAGATGCCATCGTCGGCGTCATCGGGGCGGGAAGCCTGATTCTCTTCCTGTTCGGTTTTTTCCTCAGCTCAGCCTCGGAGGTGCCTGCCTTTTTCGACAGGCGTCCTGCCCGAAAATACAGGGGCCGGAATCTGCTGGTGTTTCGCACCCTTACGTCCAAACTGGCTACCATGGGGGTGCTTATGGCTGTCATCTCCATGATCTTCACCGCAACTCTGATCTCCGAGGGCACAGGGCTGGTGTTCCGGGGACTTTTCACCGGTCGTGCGGCGGATACCGCCTGCTTCGACCTGTTCATCAGTATCGATGACCCGGAGCGGGACCATGGTCCGTATCTGGACTATGTTGAGAAAAACATTCCGGTGGAACAGTCGGTGCAGTATGCCGTCTATCTCAGCGGCAGCAGTGCGGTGCGGGATTACCTTACCTCCAGCATCTCCTATTATTACTTTAATTTTTATCAGGACCCGGTTCTTCGCTACAGCGACTATGCCGCCCTGCGCCTGGTAGCGGGTTACCGTCCGGTGGAGCTTAAAGAGGGACAGTATCTGTTCCACTGTATGACTTATCTGGAGGAGCCCCTGCGGGAATATGGCCGGTCCCTGCAAATGGGAGAGTTTACCCTGAAACCCGGGGACGTCCACACGGAACACCTGTCCCAGAGCGGCGGGATCACCAATGGGCGGGGCTACATTCTGGTGGTCCCTGACGAGGCTGTGGAGGGGCTGGCGGTCAACCATAGAACCTATGCCGCCAGGACGGCCCGACCGGTAAGCCAGGAGCAGTATGATGCCCTGCACGGCCTGCACAATGACCGGCTGGACTGGAGCGGGCCGGTGGGGCATGTGGACCGCATCACCACCCGGGCCAGCGAGGAGACGGAGGTGGCGTCCCAGACCGTCCTGATCGTCTTCCCGTTGTACTATCTGGCGCTGGCCCTTACCATGACCGCCGCCGCCATTCTGACCATCCAGCAGTTCAGCGAATCAGAGCGGTACCGGCGGCAGTTCGCCCTTCTGCAGAAGCTGGGCATGGACCGGCGGGAGATGGCGGAGGCTCTGCGCGTTCAGTTCGCCGTTTATTATGCGCTGCCCGCTGTGCCTCCGGTGCTGATCGGCGTGCCGTTTATCCTTCATCTGGCCCGCCTTCCGGAGCCGGGGGTCATGGTGGGAATGAGCAGTCCCGGAGTCATCGCGGCGGCTTCGCTGGTGATATTCTTCCTGATTTATGCGGTCTATATCCTGCTGGCCTATACCAGCTTAAAAAGGAACGTGCTGCCTGCATAGCGGGACCGGCAGCAGGGAGCGGCGCATACCCGGCGGATCTTATGGGACCGCCACATATCCGGTATCGGAAACGATCTGCTGTCCCTGGGGGCCGGCCATCCATGCAAGGAACGGCTCGATGGCGCTTTTGGCGTCGGGGCGGTTCGAGACGGTAATGGCATAAAGCTGCGCAATGTACGGATATTCCCCGGACTGAATCGTTTCCGTATCCGGGTAAACGCCGTCCACGGCCAGCAGTTTGACGCCCGCCGTTTCTTCCCCGGAGCCGGCGGCCATGAGGGTCGTGTAATAACGGAAGCTGTAACCCAGGGAGGAAGCGCTGTTTTCATAATCGGCGGTTCTTCTGATGACGCCGCCCATGCCGGATTCATATTCGGCTTCCAGGGGTTCTCTCAGAGGGGTGCCGCCCATGAAATATTCCATCATGGTCTGGGAGCCGGAATTCTCCGGACGCTGGAAGGCGAGGATCTTTTTATTTTCTCCGCCTGCCTCCCGCCAGTTGCTGATCTTTCCGGAGTAAATATCGCGAAGCTGTTCAGAACTCAGGCCGTTTACCGGATTTTCTTCGTTTACGAAGAAGACAAAGGCTTCGTTTCCAATGGGCGTAAGGGCCAGCTCTGCTCCGGCTTCTTCCGCCATCTGCAGCTGTGATTCCGAAGGTTTTGCACCGAAGAAAATATCAATTTCCCCTGTCAGCAGTTTTTCGTAGGCGTATATGGTGTTGGTGAACTGAATGGGCATGACGCTGTCTGCAGAATTTGCTGCCTGTTCCTGAATGGCGGCGATATCTTCATAGCAGGCGCCGGCGAAGGCGGCGTATACGGGATACGCCGCTTCTGCCCCGTCCAGCAGAGGCATTTCCTGCGGGTCGGCGATGCGGAATGTGGAAGGCTCCTCCAGCTTTGCCAGGATGTTTTCTTCATTTTCCACGGCATAGGGCTGTAGATCGATGCTGGAATATCCTCCGGCGTATTTGAAATTGTAGGAAGGATGCGCCGATTCCACAATGTATTCCCGATGTTTCAGCAGAACCAGTTCGCTGGCGGCAAAGGCGGCCAGCACAACCACAAAAACGGCCGCCGTGATCTTTTTATGACAGGCAAACGGTTTTCTCTGTATCCCTGTCTTTTTGACGGAAAGACGTTCTCCCGCCGCGAATCCAAGTATGAGGACCGCGTCGTAGATCAGGTTCCAGAGCAGCGCCGTATGCCACAGGTTCAGCCCGGTTATGTGAAGCTGCATGATTTCCGGAAAAAGGCATCCAAACAGATGGAAGCTCCAAATTCCCATCAGAACCATTGTCCAGGTGTCGATGGAATTGGCGGCGTTGCAGATTCCCGTATTCAGCAGATACCAGATCAGCGGAAGAAACAGCGGAACGTAGAGGCCCGTCCTGCTGAGCGGTTTACGGGGCCTCCTGGATTTTGTAATGAGGTATCCATATCCGAACATGAGGAAAAAACAGGACATCAGCAGAAGCGAAACGGATAAAAAAGGCGGATTATGGATTCCGATGTGAATATAGAACAGAAAAGGAAGAATAAGCGTCATCAGCAGTGTAACAATCAGGGTCAGGAAAAAATATGCCATGGGATGTTCCTTTCATACTCCCGGTTCTATAAGTGCTGCCGCCCGTCGGAGTACTGATATTGTAACACAGGTTCCGGCGTCCGGACAAGAGCCGCCGGTGAAAGGGCAGGCGGAAGCCATACCGCAGAATCTTCGGAACGGCACATGAAAGTAAAGTTTAACAATTTCCGCCTTTTTTGCGGACGACAGCATCTTTCCGTCTTTTTCTGCGCGGTTTTGCGGAAGAAACCGTCAATTTGAATTGTCTTATATTGACAAAAGAGGAGACATTTTGTAAAATTCTAATAACGGTGTAAGTATCTGGCAGCAGATCATTCTGCTGCCATGTTTTTGTAGAGGGGTTTCTGATGGACAACGAAAAATTTGAGCTTGTGGAGGACGACATCCGGGCAAACGCAGCGCTGGAAAAGGGGATGCTGTATGCGGATGCTTTTGTCAACAAGAATTATCTGATCAATTTGAACCGTTACCCACTGGCAGAGCTGGATCCTTCAGAAAAATCGGATGAGTACCTGCGTTTGTATCAGATCGAGCGGATCGTGTATGATGTGGATGAGATCGCCAACGATAAGCTGATCAGTGTATACAGCGCCTTTTTTAATATTCAGGCCGCAGGCCTTCTTGTGCTGCGCAGTACCCGGACGGAAGTGGGATTCTATCTGGGCATCCGCTCGGTGGACCATGCGTCGACGGCGGAGGCGATTCTGGAGAAGAGCTTCCGGGGAAATTTTGCGGGCAGCCAGATCCGTCCGGTGCCGGGAGACCGGATTCAGGAAATTCTGGGCGGGATCAACGCAGGCGACCGGTTCGGCAACCGGCAGAACGTATCCTCCGTGTCCATCGTTCCGTCCGCCCGTGACGAGGACAAGGAGCGCTATGTCCAGGGGATCGAGAAATTTATCGACACGATGAAAGGGATGGAGTATACGGCGGTCCTGCTGGCGGAGCCTCTGAATAAAGAGGTGCTGGAGCAGCGCAAGCGGGGGCTTTTAAAGATCTATTCCGGGCTTTCTCCGTTTGCAAGTACGCAGCTTTCTTACGGGGAGAATTACAGCAGCGCGGTATCCAGGGGGATGAGCGAGAATTTTTCCAAAACCATTAACGACAGCCTGACGGACACCACCAGCCAGTTTAACAGCAAATCAAGGTCCAGGAACCGGGGGCACTCCTTCGGGCTTCTGGGAATCGGTTTCAACAGCGGGACCTCCACGGGCTACAGTTCCGGAAGCTCTTGGGCCAGCGCGGTGACCCGGGGTACTTCGGAGACGAGCGGGAAGACCTCCACGGAGACGGATACGGAGACGAGAGGGGACAGCAGGACCATCACGGTTACCAGTGAGAACAAGTCGGTCAAATACATTCTGGAGAAGATCGACCAGCATCTGGAACGGATCAAACACTGCGAGGCGTTCGGGCTCTGGGACGTGGCGTGTTATTTTGTGTCCGAAAATGTCCAGACCTCGGTGGTGGCGGCCAGTACCTACAAGGCGCTGATGGCCGGCTACGGCTCCGGGGTGGAAAATTCCCATGTCAATATATGGGAACAGAGCGATCCAGACCACACGCCCGCCGTGCTGGAATATCTGAGATACTGCATTCATCCCCGGTTTGTGATACCAGGGGACGACATGCTGTTTCAGATCGACAGCCAGAGCGTCACTCCCTGCAGTCTGATCAGCGGCAACGAGCTGCCCTATATCATGGGGCTGCCGGGACATTCGGTTCCGGGCGTGACCGTTCTGAGCATGGCGGAATTCGGAAGAAACGTCCGGATGTCCGCCGGCACGTCCCGCGGCAGGCAGGTGGAGCTGGGGCAGATCTATCATATGGGCGAAAAGGAACGCACCCGGGTCAGCCTTGAGCTGGAAAGCTTCCGGTCCCACTGCTTCATCACCGGTTCCACCGGTTCGGGAAAATCCAATACGACGTATCGGATTCTGGATGAGATGATCCGGCATGAAATTCCGTTTCTTGTGATCGAACCGGCCAAGGGAGAATATAAAAGGTATTATGGGGGGCTGCCGGGGATCCATGTGTACTGTACGAATCCGCGGTACTACTCCATGCTGCGCATCAATCCGTTCCGGTTCAACCAGGGAATCCATGTCCTTGAGCATCTGGACCGGCTGATCGAGATCTTCAACGCATGCTGGCCGCTGTATGCAGCCATGCCCGCCATCCTGAAGGAATCCTTTGAACGCGCGTATATTACGTGCGGCTGGGATCTGGAAAATTCCATCTATATTCCAAACGGGCACAGCAAATTTCCCACCTTCGGGGATGTGCTGGAAGCTTTGCCGGAGATCATCAATTCCTCGTCCTATTCTTCGGATTCCAAGGGGGATTACACGGGAGCGCTGGTTACGCGTGTGAAATCTTTAACAAACGGAATCTCGGGACAGGTCCTCTGCAGCGCCAGCGATATCGACGAGGAGGATCTGTTTGACAGCTGCACCATCGTGGACCTGAGCAGGGTTTCTTCTCTGGAGACAAAGAGCCTGCTGATGGGCGTGCTCATCCTGAAGCTGAACGAATATCGCATGTGCACCAGCGAGGAGAACCAGCCTCTGAGGCATATTACGGTTATGGAAGAGGCGCACAATATTCTGAAGCGGACGCCTTCGGGCGGAGCAGAAGGATCCGGCGTTCAGGCAAAATCGGTGGAGATGATCAGTGCGGCCATCGCGGAGATGCGGACCTACGGCGAAGGATTTATCATCGTGGACCAGTCCCCCACGGCGGTGGACGTGTCGGCGGTGAAAAATACAAATACAAAGATCATCATGCGTCTGCCGGATTATGAGGACTGCCGGATTGCGGGTCTGTCCATGGGCTTAAACGACAGCCAGATTCATGAGATCTCCCGATTTCCCATGGGAGTGGCCGTGGTATACCAGAACAACTGGGTCGAGGCGGTGCTGGCGCAGATCGACAAAAGCGAGGAGACTTACCATCAGTCGGATCTGATTACGGAGGAATATGCCTTGGCGGTCGTCAAGGGGCAGCTGGCGGTGGAGCTGATCGTCCAGTATGAGACCGGAACGGCGGCGGAAGAGGGTTTCCAGCTGGAAGAGCTTCTGCAGATCATCCGGGATTCCGATATCAACCGCAGCAAACAGCAGGATCTGGTGCGGGAAATGGTGGAATGGTGTTCTGCTTTTGAACGCAGAGTACCGACCAACGGGCCCTTTGCGGAAAGGCTGGCCGATTTTATATCCTGCAGCGGCCTGTTTGAAGCGATTCCCATCCGGTTCCGCCAGGATTATTCGGATGAGAAAAAGGTGACGAGGGGCAGTATCGACCGCGGGGATCTGCAGGCGATCCGTCAGTGGTATGGAAAGTTTTACGATCATCTGGATCTGTACGCGCTGCTGCCGGATGAGACGATCAAGAAGCGTGTATGCCGGTATCTGCTTTTGAACAGACGTCTCCAGGACATTCAAAAGAATAAATACCATCTGATCTACGAGGGAATCTACGGAAAGGCGGGGAAGGGATCATGAATCAGGTAGTCGTTTTTTACAATCCGTTTCTGCCGGAACTGAAGGTTTCCGTCAACGGACGGCCGCTGTCTTCCTACAGCGCGATCATGCGGTACCGGCACAGCAGAGCAGGCGTCTGGTGCACGGATCTTTTCACGGAGCTTTACAGGGAAGCGAACGGGCCGTTCCATATGACATGCGTCTCCACCCCCTTTGTCTGCGGCTGGATGGAGCAGATTGCGGAGAAGGCGGAGCACTGCCAGGGCTTTTCGGCAAAAGAGCTGCCGCTTTGCGAGTCGGTCTATGAGCGTCTGGCCCGTCTGGAACTTCTGGGATATGAGGACGGGGAGGAGATCGCGGTTCCGGTATGGAACGCCAGCGGCGACCGGGCGATGGTCTCCGCGGCTTTTGAGATCGTGGAAGAGGAGGGGCTTTTTTCCGTGGATGAAGGAGGCGCCCTGAGCTGGGACGGATGTCCGCTGGTCCAGATCCGTCTGTGTGAAGCCCGGTCAGAATCGGACATTCCGTATCAAAGCCCGTTTGTGATGGCGCTCTGCGGTTCGGCAGAGGACTGCCTGCCGGTTGGCGGAGAGTACGATGTATTTGCGCTGGTCATGGGGAGTACGACGCGGTTTCTCAGAAAAAGCGGAAGGTGCGTCTGCTTTGAGGTGGATCCGGACGATCTGGGAGACGTGGTGGTGGAGCTGCTTGCGGAACAGGCGTTGTGCACGTTTCTTTCCGGGGCTGCCTATCAGTTTCCGGAAGAGCGGAAAGCGCTGCTGACCGATCGGGAAAAGGAGCAGCTGGAGCTTCTGACGGCGGCGGCTCCAGTCTGCAGAGCCGAGCTTCCGGACCTGCTGGATCCCGGGTATCCGTTTGAGGTGGCGTATACGGCGTACCCGTCGGACGCGCAGGCGGTTCTGCACATCCATTCGGACGCGGAGAATGTGGTTGCCGCAGAGGGAAATGTAATCAAAGGCGTGCAGGAAGGAAGTGCGAGGGTAGACGTCTACTATGGAGAGGACCCGTATCCGGCGGCGTCAAAGGTCATAACGGTTTGCAGAAGGGAACTGATCCAACGGATCCGGGTGTTTCCTTCGACCCTGTATCTGCCGGTTGGCGGAGAGAAGGCCGTGGAGGTGACGTACGAGCCGACCGGGGCGGAGGATGCGTCGGAGATCCGATGGAAGAGCAGCGACGGGTCTGTGGCATCCGTAAACCAGACGGACGGGACGGTCAGGGGCCTGCAGTGCGGGTCCTGCGAATTGACGGTGTTTACCAAAGGTGCGGAAAGCAGGGTCAGCGTTCAGGTACAGCCGGCAATTACGGACATCACATGTCCATGCAGCCGGCTGGAAGTCCGCGCGGGAGAACAGGCAGAGTGGAGATATTCCGTCGTTCCGGAACATGCGTACGGAGCGGATACGTTAAAAATATTCAGCAGCGATAAAAATGTGGCGGAATACCGGGGCGGTTACGTGATCGGAAAGCATGCGGGCGAATGCCGGATCTGTATCAGGACGGCAGACGGTTCCGTCAGCAGAGAACTGAGAGTGGCGGTCAGAAAGGGAAAGCGCATATGGTGACATGGCGCAGGGCATGGAGATGAACAGCAGGTATTATGAAAATCTGGGAGCCGGCCGGAAAACGTACGATGCGGTGCTGGACTGTCTGAAGAACCACAGGCGGGGTGCTGCGGTCGGCGGCCAGCCGGCGGTGGAGCTGCTGACCGCGGTGCTCCAGGAACATCCGGAGATATTCTATGTGGCGCAGGAGTTTGCCGTTTCGGTTTCCCTGCTGAAGCGGGAGGTGGTTCCCCGCTATCTCTATTCGGCGTCGGAGGAAGAAACCATACGCCGCCGGCTGGAGGATACCGCGCAGGAGATCCTGCAGGAATGCATTAACGGCCATCAGTCGGATTATGACAAAATAAAAAGCCTTCACGATTATCTGAAGGTGCATCTGGAATACGACACGGACGCCGCAGGAAACCGGAAACCAAAGGACCGGCGCAGCTGGGAAGCCCATAACATCGTAGGGGGACTGCTGCACCGGAAATGCGTGTGCGAAGGATATTCCAAGTCGATGAAATTTTTATGCGACCGGATCGGCCTGGAGTGCTGGGTCGTGTCGGGAACCGGATCGGGAGCGCTGGAGCAGGGACCCCATTCGTGGAATATCGTGAATATCAACGGTTACTACCACCATGTGGATGTGACATGGGACCATCAGTACGCGGAGTCCTCGAACATCCCCAATTACGGATACCTCAACCTGTGCGACGAGGAGATCGCAAAGGACCATACCTGGAACCGGCGCCATTATCCGGTGTGTCCTTCAGATCCGTATAATTATTTCCGGGTAAATAATTCGTTGATTGATACGCGGGCGCAGCTGGAGACGTTTTTATACAACTGTTTTCAGATGGAAGAGGAATATATCATGTTCAAGGTGGTGCGGGGAAGCCAGCTGGAACGGGAGATCAACGGCTGTCTGCAGGATTCCGTGCGGCGGGCGTCCGGACGGTGCAGGCATGTGAGCGTCGGAAATTATAAATATGGGGGAATCCCGGAGCAGCTGACATTTTTTATTCAGCCGGAGTACAGGTATTGAGATGGGATTTTCACGAAGAACCGAATCACTGACAAGGGTCGGCATCGGATGGGTGTGCCGCAGCGGAAGCGGGATTTTCATGAAGAACCGGATCATTGAAAACGACCGGGAACAGAGAGGATGAAAGGAGGGGAATGCCATGAGCGAACTGGAAGGCGGCGGAGAAGTCAGCGAGAGCGCTGAGGTCAGCGAGGCGCCGGCGGAGGAAACCGGCGGAGAGGCGTCAGAGGAAACGCAGGAGGCTGCGGTGGACGAGGCGAATGAGACCGGAGGGTTCGACGATTCGGAGACGGCAGAAACCTCCGATGTGGGTCTTGATGAAGAAGAATCCGAAGAAGATCCGGATGGCGAAGGGGAAGAGTCGGAAGCGGACGAAACGGGTTTTGAAGACGAAGCCGGCCTGGAGGACGGGGAAGATTTCGCTGAAGAATCAGCGGAACAGGACGATGAGTCAGTGGCGGACGAGGATGGCATCGGCTTTGACGACGGCGAAGAGCAGCCGGAAGAGGATTCTGCTGAGGAGTCTGAGGATGCAGGCGAAACGGATACTGCGGAAGACGAAAACGGAGTTGAGGATTCCGGGGATGCATCAGAAGAGATTCCGGAAAATGAAGCTTCGGAGGAACCGGAAGAGGATTCTGCCGAAGAAGAGATATATGAAGACGATCTGGATGATGATCTGGAAGAAGATCCGGGCGAAGAGGAAGACTATTCGGATGCAGAGCTTGAAGAAAACGCTGAAGAAGCATCGGAAAAGGAAGAGCCTGATGAAGATGCAGAGGTAGAACCGGACGGGGAGACGCAGCCGGAGGAATCCGAAGAAGATTCAGCAGAGGATGAGGACGAAGAACCGGAGACGTCGGAAGAGACTCCGGAGGAGGGCGCCGAGACATCAGAAGAAGAACTGGATAAGGAGGAGCAGCCAGAAGAACCGGACGGGGAGACACAGCCGGAGGAACCGGACGAAGAGTCAGAAGAGACTCCGGAGGAGGACGCCGAAGCATCGGAAGAAGAACTTTCCGAGGATATGGAAGAGGATTCTCTTGAAGAAGAATACGATGACATTTCCGAAGAAGATCCGGGTGAAGAGGAAGATTATTCGGATGAAGCTGTGGATGAGGGAGCTGCAGGAGCCGAGGAGTCTGTGGAAGAAGCCGAGTCTTTGGAGGATATAGAAGATTCAGAAGCAGCAGAGGGAGAGGAATCTGCAGAAGATACTGAGTCCACGAAGGATGCCGAGTCCCCAGAGGACGCAGAAGAAGCCGAATCCTTGAAGGAGGACGACGATTCAGAATCCACAGAGGAAGAGGAATCTACAGAAGAACCGGAATCCGTAGAGGAGGAAGCTCAGGAGGAACCTGACGGGGAAGAATCCCCTGAATCGGAGGAGGACAACACAGAGTCCGCAAAGAATCCAGAGGAGGAACCCGAGGAAGAACCTGCCGAGAACTCAGATGAAGAATCCGAGCAGGAAACTGCCGAATCCCCGGAGGAAAAACCCGAACAGGAACCTTCGGAAGAATCTGAGGAAGAAGAATCCGCAGAAGAGGAGGAGACTTCCGTTCCGGAGGACATGGACAGGAAGGCGGGGATCGGCGAAGAGACGCGCCAGAGCCTGGAATCCTTTGAACAGAACAACTGGGACAATCTTTCTCGGGCGGAAAAAGAGAAGGCTGTGGAAGACCTGCGGGACAACATTGCGGAGGATCTGCAGCTTGAGAACAAACCGGACGTTGCATACTACAACAATCCAGACCCCGGCGATTGTGGCGGGTATGCGGCCTCGAGCAACACCATATACATAAACAGCTTCAATCTGGGAGACGCCGGTAAGACTGCGAATACCGTCGCCCATGAATCCCGCCACTGCTGGCAGCATGAGCGGGCGGAGCGCCCGGAGACCGAACAGGATTACCAGTTCAAAGAGAACTTTGACAACTATGTAAAACCGGAAGAGAACTTCGAACGGTATCTGGATCAGCCGGTAGAGCGGGATGCCCGCGACTATGCGGAGCAGGTGGAAGGACAGATCGGAACGGGCGACGGGCCGCGGGAGATGCCGTCAGAGCCGGAAGAGGCCGTAACGGACGACAGCCGGACAGAGGAAGAGACGCGGGCGCCGCCGGAAGCGGAGGAGAGCAAAACCGTAACGGAGCTTCCGTCGGATTTTGAATCCAAGCAGGATGTCCGTGGGGAGCGGACATCGGAGTGCTACAGGAAGTACGGCGAAATTGTAAAGGACGTGTATGAGAACAGCGGCGGCTCCATCATTCGCAAATCAAACGGCGACACCTACAAAGAACTGACCCAGGATGAGAAGACGCAGCTGGCTGACAAAGGAAAAGAACTCATCCAGTCTATTCCAAAGGAAGAGCGCGGAGATTTCCGGGTCCCGGATGTGAATAAGATCAAGGGCGTCCGCGAGGACGGAAGGATCGAGGAAAACTGGAAGGATGGCACGGACGGCGCGGTTCCCGGTACCAGACATATGGAGACGCCGGCCAAAGGCGACGTCATAGACCGGGTCGGCGCTTCCAACGGATACTATTTTGCAGCCATGAAGGAGGACGGGACGCCTCTTTCGCTGGAGGAGCGGGCCATCGGAGATTATGTGCCTGAAAAGGACATCACGAAAAACGAATCCTATCACTCTTATGAGATCAAGCAGGATTTTACAAAAGAAAATTTTGAACAGGCGCTGAAGGACCGGTACGGCGTGACGGACGATATGCCGTTTGAGAGGACGCCGCCGGAATACCAGGACTTGAAAAATGATCTGGACCGGTATTATAAGGACTGTGCCGATGATACGTCTAAGTCCAAAGAACATAAAGGAGAAAAATATGCGGATACGGCGGAAACTGCCGACGGCGTGAAGACTTCGAAGATCGATTCCATGTTTACTTCGGAGGACGGAGGCGGGAAACAGTATATTACGCCTTTTGACGCGCAGACGCTTATGGATCTGGGAATGATCGAGGAAAGAGGTGATTGACCATGGCAGAACATGCAGTGGAAGAACGGCTTCAGGAGCTGAAAAAAGACGGTTTTTTCTACCGGGGAAGCCGGAAGCGCTATCTGGGCAGGATCGAACTGCCGGAGGATAAAAGCTGGGAAAACACGACGGATGTGTTTGGATACTATCAGGAATTGGACGGTACATACGTGGTATTTGTCACAGATTCAGAACGTGGCCTGCCAAATTATAAGAACGATTGCGGTTCCGAAGAGGAGGCGGTCACAAAGCTGTTGGAGTTTGTGGATCGTGAAAAATATATCAATCTCTGCAGAGAGACCCTGGACCATTATGAGGAAAAGCTTCCCATGATCCGGAATTACCTGAAGCAGGAATACGGGTATGGGGAGGAAAAGGCGCAGGAAGCGGTGGAATATCTGAAGCAGTCGGAATATACCGCGTTTGAGTTTGCCTATTATGTGGAAAGAGGGGAATTCGTTCCCGACCGGTACGCGGAGTATCGGTCCGGATATACGGCCGAAAGGATCTACCGGGAGACCGGGCAGACCGTGCTGGGCGCTTTTAATTATATGGTCTATCTGAAGCGGAAGCCGGAGGAGGCTCTGGAATATCTGAAAAAGGGCCTGCCGCGCAGAAGGATGATGGACGACAGAGAAATCAAGGAGGCGAAAACAATGGAAGAATTAAAACCATCAGGTGAAACAGCGGTTTCCGGTGATCCGGTACAGGAGAAGCTCGCGGAAATGCAGGAGGCCATCGGGCGTCTGCAGGAATGCTTTGATGAAAAGATCGCGCAGGATGCGCACAAGAACGGGCTGTTTGACGACATGCATCGGGAACTGGTGCGGTATCAGAACGGGGTTGTGGATAAGATCGTGGAGACGCTGGCTCTGGATATCATCCAGCTGGTGGATTCTACAAAGGGACATGTCCGCGTCTATGAGAAGAAGGAGGCGACGGAGGACAACTATAAGCGCCTGCTCCGGATCGTAAAGGGGATCGCGGAGGATTTGGAGGACATCCTCTACCGGCAGAGCATCGAATCCTACCGCGTGCCGGGCCATGAGGTGGACGTGAGAAAACAGAAGATCATACAGGTCGTGGAGACGGAGGAACAGTCGAAAGATAATCTGATCGCTGCCCGGATGGCAGACGGCTATGAAAAAGACGGGAAAGTCATCCGTCCGGAGCGCATCAAGATCTTTAAATATCATTCTGGAGAATCAGCAGAAAAATAAAGAAGAGGGAACAGAGAAAGGATTGAAAATTATGGGAAACGTATTTGGAATCGATCTTGGAACTACTTACTCCTGCATTGCCTATATGGATGCAAACGGAAAACCGGTGGTGCTCAAAAACGCGGAGGGCGATCTGACTACGCCGTCAGCGGTGTTTTTTGAGAGCCAGACGGAGATCACCGTGGGATCCGCGGCAAAGGAGAGCGCGAAGATGTATCCGGACCAGGTGGTCACCTTTATCAAGAGGAGCATCGGTCAGCCGGGATTCAGCCTGAATTTAAACGGCGTCGACATGAAGCCGGAGGAGATCTCTTCCTATATTTTGAAAAAGGTAGTCCAGGATGCGGAGGATTCCCTGCGTATGGAGGGAAAACTGGGGGACGACGAGCATATCAAGGATGTGGTCATCACCTGCCCGGCGTATTTCGGCG
This sequence comes from uncultured Lachnospiraceae bacterium, assembly GCA_910584205.1. Taxonomy (GTDB): domain Bacteria; phylum Bacillota; class Clostridia; order Lachnospirales; family Lachnospiraceae; genus Hominiventricola. The sequence goes on along the minus strand of CAJUAA010000017.1, from coordinate 28,514 downwards.
TGGCGGAGAGAGACGCTACGAAGGCGGCGGGCGTCATCGCCGGCCTGAACGTGATGGCGATCATCAACGAGCCCACGGCGGCGGCCATCACCTACGGCGTGATCGACGACAGCCAGACAAAGACGGTGCTGGTCTACGACCTGGGAGGCGGCACTTTCGATATTACGATGATCAACATTAAGCCGGGCGAGATCCGCGTCATCTGTACCGGCGGCGACCACAATCTGGGCGGCAAGGACTGGGACGACCGGGTGCTCATGTACCTGGCGGAGCAGTATCAGAGCGAGACCGGCACGGCGGACGAGATTCTGGAGGATGCGGAGACGCTGCAGGAGCTTTCTCTGGCATCCGAGCGCGCCAAGAAGCTTTTAAGCGCCAAGGAAAAGGCTCCGGTTCCGGTCAATTACATGGGCGAGCGCGTGCGTGTGGAACTGACTCGTGAAAAATTTAACGAGCTGACGGAGGATCTGGTGACCCGTACCATCGACCTGACCAGGGAGATGTTCAAGGAAGCGGAGAAGAAAGGCTTCAGCCAGAGCGACGTCAGCGAGATCCTGCTGGTGGGCGGTTCCTCCAAGATGCCGCAGATCATGAACCGCGTGAAAGAGGAATTCGGGCTGGAGACGAAGATGTTCGATCCGGATGAGTCCGTGGCAAAGGGAGCGGCGATCTACGCCAACAAGATGAGCGAGTACAACATCGTCCTGGAAGAGATCGCGAAGAAGAAGGGAACGACCATCGAAGAGGTAAAGGAAAAGGTCGACAACGGGCAGATGGATATCCAGAAGGAGGCGAAAGAAGCCAACGTCCAGATCCGCGGCGGCCGCCTGCCGGGCGAAGAGGTGAAGATCATCAACGTTTCCAGCCGGAGCTTCGGTACGGAAGCCTACGACGAAAACGATCAGTTAAAACTGTTCAATATCATCATCAAAAATGCGGAGCTGCCGGCGACGGGCACCAATTCCTTCTATCCCCGCCAGAACAACCAGGCCAGCGTCCGGTTCAAGGTCAAGGAAAGCCTGTCTCCGGATGAAGTGATCGATCCGGAGCTTGGGAAGGAGATCGGAACGGCGGAGTTGACCCTTCCGGCAGGCGTGACCATGGACACGGAGATCCAGGTGACGTTCCGCCTGGACGAGTCCGGCCTTCTGCATCTGCACGCGAAAGAGATGAAGGGCGGAAAAGAAGTGGAGGCGGAATTCCAGACGACGGAGGCGTTAAGTCCGCAGGAGATGTCCGACGCCATCCGCCGCAGCAGCAATTCCAGTGTAAACTGACAGAAAAGAACCCCCAGGGGGGATCGTATATATGACAGGAAATGAGGGAATGTAAGGATGGAAAATTATTTTATCCTTCTGGAGCTTTCTTTTGACCCGCCGGAAACCGACGAGCAGAAAATCCGGGACGCCATCTCCAAAAAGCAGGGACAATGGTCGAAGGATGTCAACAATCCGGTGAAAAAGGTCAAGGCCAGCGAGTATCTGGCGCAGATCGACAATATCAAACAGGTCATGCTGGACCCGAAGCAGCGGCAGCAGGCGGCGGCGGAGGCCAAACAGATCAAAAACGGCAAGAAGAAGGAGCTGGACGCCAAATTAAAGCTGTACCGCGCAAAGGGGGACAGTCTGTCCGACAAGGATCTGAAACAGCTCCTGAAGGTGTTCGGGCCCTTTGGGTTCACGGCGGCTGAGATCCAGAAGATCTTTTCCCAGGGCCAGAGCAAAGGCGGCAGCGAAATCAATCCTGCGGAGGTGCTGGACAAGACGCAGGCGCGCAACGTCAAGAATTTCATGAACCAGCTGGGGCTTAAGGATAAGACGCTGTACGACTTCCTGGGCCTGGCTCCGGCATCTTCCTGCGGACAGCTTTGCGAAGCGGCGGATACCATGAAAAAGAAGATCCTGGCCAAGGGAGACAAGACCGGGCGGGACAATGCGGTCCAGTCGCTGTGCGGCCTGTGCGCGGTCATCTTCAAGGATGCGCCCAGCAAGCGCAAATACGATAATTATGTAAACCTGACCCGGTACGGCGCGGTCAACGAGGCGGCGGATGAGCTGGCGCTTGGCAACCAGAAGCGGATCGAGCCGAAGATGAAGGAGGAGCTGATCGACATTGCGGTCAGCCAGTACCATGCCGGCGTCTCGGACGCATCCGTGTACATCAACAACTACTGCGCCTATATGGGCTACGCGCTTCCGGAGAACAAGATCGTCTGCGGCCTGTGCGGGGAAGAGAATCCGGCGGGGACCATCAACTGCGTCAAATGCGGAAAACCGCTGATCATCACCTGTCCTTCATGCGGGGCGGAGAACAACAATTCCGCCAAAACGTGCGCGAAATGCGGATTCGACCTGACCACCATGGAGAAAGCGGTGGGACTGCTCCGGGAGGCAAAGCAGAAATACGCGGAGAAGAAGCTGGAGGAAGCGGAGAAGCTTCTGAAGGAGGCAAAAGCGTACTGGCCCAACCATCCGGATATCGCCGCTCTGGAGAAGACCATTGCGGAGGAGCGGGGGAAAGCGGCGGAGATCATCGGGGAGATCATGCAGGCGATCCAGGAGAAGCGGATGTACGAGGCCAGAAGGAAGATCGACCAGGCGGAAGCCAGAGGCTTCCGTGTGGATGCGGACGTGTCCGCCCGGGTCGCTTCGGTGCTGAAGGATACGGAAGCCCGGCTGGCGCAGATGCGGAGCAGCTCCGGCGACCAGGCGTTCCAGATCGCCATGTCCCTGACAGAGATCATTGCCGATTCGGATGAACTGAACCAGAGCCTTCGGAAATTTCCGCCGGAGGAGTGTCCGGGGATCGAGAGCCGGCAGGTGGGCAGCGATGTGACCCTGGCCTGGCAGAAGAGCCCGTCCGGGGGCGAGATCCAGTACCGCCTGGTACGTAAGGAAAATACCTACCCCAACGATCCGGAGGACGGAACCACGGTCTATGCGGGCAAGGAGTTAAGCTGTACGGACCGGGATCTGAAGAAACATACGGTCTTCTACTATTCGGTATTTGCCGTACGGATCGGTGTCTTCTCCCGCGCTTCCCGCCTGGCGGACGCGGTGGCCATCGTGGAGAAGCCGGGAGACGTCCGGGCAGTGGGCGGAGACCATATGATCACCCTGTCCTGGAGCAAGGCGCCGACCGTGACGGAGATCCGTCTGTGGAAATACTGCGGCGTGGAGAGGCCTCAGGACGATCAGGCATATGAACCGGTGGTCTGCACCCGTCTGGACGGCATGACCGTGGGAGAGCTGGAAAACGGTTCCGTGTACTGGTTCGCGGTCAGCGCGGGACATACGCTGAACGGAAAGACCTATTATTCAGAAAAGACGTATCTGTCCGGGGTTCCTCAGAAGCCGGCAAAGCCGCTGGAGTATTTTGAGGTAAAGCTGTCGGACGACGTGTTCCAGGCGTCCTGGCAGGAGTCGGAGTGGGATGTGATCCTGTTCTCGGCAAAGCAGAAGCCCCAGTACGCGGTGGGGACCATCTACGATCTGGACGACCTGCTTGGGCAGCACTATGAGAAGATCGAGATCAATCGGAAGAGCCGGACGGAGGCGGAATTCCGGCTGAATTTCGTCGGAGAATGCTATATTATCCCGGGAGTCATCAACGCTTCCAACGTCATCCTCAATACGGCGGCATATATCTCGTCGGTGCCCGCGGTCAAGGATATTTCCTTTGATCTGAATTCTTCGGCTACGGAGATGTATGTGAACTTTACATGGCCCAGGAGGATCGACCGGTCCATGCTGGTCTACCGCATGGACGAATATCCGTCCGGCGTGGACGATCCGCTTGCCCATAAAGTGGAATGCAGCAAACGCCAGTATGAGGCCAACGAGGGAATCCTTCTGAACAATCCGGCTCAGGGGATCTACCATGCGGTGATCTACACCTATTTTGAAAATGACGGGCGACGCATCTATTCCGAAGGAATCCGGGCCCAGTTCAGCAATGAACCCCAGCGGGACGTATTTTATACATTCAAATACAAAAAGCCGGGCCTGTTCAGCAAGAAGAGCGTCCTGACCATCACCCTGGAGACGGACGGAGAGTGTGTATTTCCGGGATTTGTGGTCGTGAGCAAATTCAGGAGCATGCCGCTGAAGCGGGGCGACGGCGACGTGGTGTGCACGGTGGACGAGAGCACGAAGATCGGAAGGACTTACAAATTCGAGCTGGAGGTCCCGGCCCTGCGGGCGGACACGCGGCTGAAGATGTTCTTCCTGAACGATAAAAACTACAAGGCGTTCAAGATTGCCTGCAAGTCCGGAAATACCATATAAAACAGGAGGGAATGTTTATGATTGGAAAATTCTTATGTCCCCGGTGCTTTGAGGAACAGAGTATCAGCGCCATCGAGTATATCTGTTCCAATACGAGTACCTCTTCCAAATGCCAGCATGCCATCGACCGGATGCCGCAGCATCCGGCCAATCTGAAAAAGCCGGTGTGCGAGGAGTGCTCGCAGCCGCTGGTCACGAAGATCTGTCCCAAATGCGGCGCGGAGCTGCCGCTGAACATCGGTACGGCGAAGAGCTATCCCATCGCGGTCATCGGGGCCAAGGAGACCGGAAAGAGCAACTATGTGGCGGTGCTCATCAATCAGCTGAAAAATGAGATCGGAAGGGCCTTCAACTGTGCGCTCATGGCGTGCGGCGACAAGACGCTCAACCGTTACCGGACGGAATTCTACGAGCCTCTGTACCGGAAGAAAACGTGCGTGCGCGGTTCGGACGCGGGGGATGTGGATCCGCTGATCTATTCTCTGATTTTCCAGAGAAAGGGGAAGCTGTTCCGCAAGGCGGTGAACGACGCGGTGTCCCTGACGTTTTTTGACACTGCAGGCGAGAATCTGAACTCGCTGGATTCCATGCAGACCTTTAACCGGTATTTGTTCCATTCTTCGGGGATCATTCTGCTGCTGGACCCGCTTCAGCTTCCGTCCGTCCGTGACGAGCTGCAGGGAAAGATCCGGCTTCCGGAGGAGAATACGGATGTCAATACGATCCTGAACCGTACCATCGAGATCATCCGGACCGGCTCCGGAATGACCGATCTGGGCAAAAAGATCGACATCCCGCTGGCGATTGCGTTTACGAAGATCGACGCGGTGGACGAGCTGCTGGACCCGGCGAGCTGCCTGAAGAACGATTCCGCGCATATCCGCAAAGGCGTATTTGACAAGGTGGATTTTCAGGACGCCAACGACGAGATGCAGAGCCTGGTGGAAAGCTGGCTGGGAATGGAGCTGTACCAGATGGTATCCACGCAGTTTTCGAATTTCGCGTTTTTCGGCCTGAGCGCTCTTGGTAGCAATCCGGATATGGATAACAAGATTCCGAAATTCCGGCCTTTCCGGGTGGCGGATCCCTTCCTGTGGATCCTTTCCCAGGAGGGCATCATACCATCTGCATAAAGGGGGAGTGATATGCAGGCACTGCAATACATATATACTTCATGGAAGAACGGAGACTCCACGGAGAAGGGCTACATGATCTATTCCCGGTCCCGAGGGATAACCGAGGAAGAATGCACGGCGATCAAGGACGCCATGCAGTATATGGCGCCGAAGGAGCTGAACCTGACGCCGTCGGCCCAGGAGATCACAGATGTGTTCCCCTACGGGTTTGCCAGCTTCCGCCTGCCGGGCGGGAGAAACTGCGTGGCGCAGTCCACGTATCTGGGAAAGGATTACTCCGGACGGTTCGGCAACTATATCATCTACGCGCTGGTGTTTGAGCCGGGAACGCTTACCTGCAGGCCGGGAGAGCTGTTCGCGGAGCCTTATATGAAGACGTTCATGACGGAGGAAGAGCTGGCGGCTCCTTCGCCGGTTCCGTCGCTGCCGCCCCTGTTCATTGAACAGTACGGCTCTGTCATCAACGACGAGCAGCTGAATGAGTTTCTGATGGACCGGGAGGAGGAGTTCGCCCAGCTGATCTCGCTGGTTCTGGCCGCGCGGGACGCGAAGGTTCCGTTTTACCTGAATGACACAAGGGAAAACCTGGTCCTGTGGTGCGCCGCGCTGCAGCGGCTCCTGCCCCACAGGCTGGCTTTGAAATTCGGCTTTCATACCTATGTGGGCGATCACGAATCCCTGCGTTCCCCCAGAGTCCGGGAAGAGGGGCTGGATTTCCACGTGGTGGGCGTAAGGCCTGACGCCAATTATTTTAACTATGCCACAGAGTACCGGAGCAGCCGCCATATGGTCATGGATTTCCTGGGAGGGCATATGACGGAAGGAGTCCCGGCCAGCCGGTATGCGCAGGCCATGGCTTCCAGCATGACCATGGATTTTGAGGAGGTCAATGCGTTCGGCGAATTTCTGGAGGATACGTCCTTTGACCGGATCGACGGCAGCCTCGCCGACGCCTGGCAGTATTACCGCCTGCTGAAATATGACGAGCTGGAGGGCGGAATGGAGGATGTGGGCGCCATGATCCGCTTCGGACAGACCTGGTGCAGGGAGGCGGAAAATTCGGATGTGGGAAGCCGCCTGCTGGTGAAGATCCAGGAGAGCACGGAGACGCTGCCAGTGGAGGATTTTGTACTCCTGTGGAAATTCGTCTGCAGCAATACGGCGTTCATGATCTACACGCTGTACGATCTGCTGCAGGAGACCATGTACCAGCTGTCCTGCGAGACGGAAGGGCCCTGCGAGGCGCCGGCCGCCATGCTGGCGGAGATCCGGGAGTCCACACCCGCACAGTATGAGGAATTCCTGAAGTATCTGAATTCTTCGGACGGGGTGGATCAGCTGCTCCTGTATCTGGGCGGGCATCCGAACCGGTATACAAACAGCTTCTATATCAACTGGCTTCTGGACAGCTATTCCTTTGAGGGCGGGCTGAATGACCGTCAGCCCATCTCCAAACTGTTCCGGACGCTTCTGAACAATCTGTGCACGGTTTCGGGAAGCGAGGAGGAGCTGGTCCGTATCCTCCGGGTGACGGTGAAGGAGCCCATGCTGTTCGCGTCGGTGCTGACGGCCATTACCGGAAAGCTGCAGACCAACGAACGTTTCGAACGTCTGTGCAGGGTGTATGTGGAGGCCATGAAGGACTGCCCGCCGGAGGAGACCGAACGGCTGGAGCAGATGATGTTCCGGGTTCCCAAGGCGTCGCTTTTCACATCCCTGCTCTGTGGATACCGGATCATGCATTCCAGAAAGCCGGAGGATGAGTTCTGGAGATTCTTAAAGCTCATGCGGAATGTGGCGGGCAGGAAAGAGGGCCTTTCCATCGGCCCCATGATCGTGGCGTGTCTGGGAAGCCTGGAAGGCCAGACGAAGGAAAAGGCGGCGCTGCGTATGCTGGAGCAGCTTCAGGAGGAGCAGCTTCAGGATGAGGACGCCATCCGGGCGCTGACCGACGTTCTGGACGGCTGCGGGGTCAAAACGCTGGAGAAGATGGACCAGGCGCTTTTAAGAAAGGCCTACCAGCTGCACCGTAAGGTGAGCAGGATCGGTTTTGACAAGGTACGGGCCGTGCTGATCGGGCGGATTCTCCGGGAGGACAACGAACGGAGAAAAAGGCCGGCCAGCCGGATGCAGGAGATCGCGGATGAGCGGCTGTCCCTGGCGGATTTTGAACGCGCGGATTATGAGGCGTATATCAAATGCTTCCAGGAGGACTATATGAGGGCGCTGTGTTCGGCGGCGGATGTGCGTATCATGCTGGGAATCTTTTACCGGAAACATCTCTTTCCGGACGCGGTCAGCGAATATATCGGCTATTTGAAGCGTCTGGAGAAGAAGGACAGCAAACGTCTGGATAAGATAGCGGCGTGGACCAGCGTCTATCTTCTGGAGGCGTCGGCCGGAGATCCGGCGGCGGAGGAGCTGTACAAACCGTTTCTGCGCTATCTGAGGTCCTATGACAGGGAAGAGCTGGAGGATGTGAAACGGTGGATGAAGGACGATGTCTCCGAAGCGCGGTGCGGGGAATTCTTTGAAGAGGTACAGCGCAAAGAAGGGATCCATGAAAAACTCGGTGGTTTCTTCCGCAGGAAGTGACTATAAATTAAAAAACAGGAGGTTAAGAACATGTTAACAGAAAAAAAATGTCTGGTTGGACACGACAGTGACGACGGCGCGATCTTCGCGATTGTCATGATCGTAATTGTTGTCATGATCATTGTAGCGATTATGGTCTATGGAGGGATTTTCATCGGAGGCTTCCATTCTCTGAAAAATTATGCCATTTCCTTTAAGCATAATGTGATCGACAGCAACAGGGTTCCGGTGACGGCGTCCTGAGGAAAGTACAGAAGAGGAGAGAAGAGTTATGGCGAAAGAGCAACCTGCTAAAATAAGCTACTTTTTTGGCAAGGGATATGTAGACTTATGGAATACCATCAGGGATGCGTGGATCCTGAACATTGATTCGGCGAAGCGTCAGTTTTCCCTGTCCGCGGAGAAGGGGTTCTTCTCCATCGGAGGCGGCATGAATCTGGTGGCGGCCATGGCGATCTTTGTGTTCGGGAGCATGATCACTGCGTTCACCACGGCCGTCCATGTGGGCGTCCTGCTGTTTTTCTTTGCCTGCATCTACATAGGCTTCGGCCTTCTGTGGCTGGTGGACCGCATCTACATCTTTGCGAACAAGATCAAGAACGCGTGTCCCAACCCGTCCTGTCAGGCGTCGTTCCTGATTCCGGTCTATGAGTGTCCGGGATGCGGACGGAAGCATACGGCGCTGGTGCCGAGCCGGTACGGGATTCTGAAGCGGACCTGCCTGTGCGGGGAGAAGCTTCCGACCACGTTTCTGAACGGACGCGGTTCTCTGAAGGCGTACTGTCCGGAATGTGATTTCCCGCTTTCCGGCGATACGGCAAGCCGCCAGTACGCGTTCCCGGTCATCGGCGGGCCGTCGGTGGGCAAGACCTGCTATATCAATATGGTCATTGACCAGATGATGAGCGACGTGGCGCCGGCGCAGGGCTGGGAGATGGAATTTATCGGAGAGACGGACGAGAGGGACCACGCGCTGGCGATGAAATCCCTGAAGAGCGGAATCCGGCTTCTGAAGACGGAGCTGAATGCCCTGACGGCTTATAAGATGATGCTGAAGCTGCCGAAGGAGAAGATCGGGCGGAGAATCTATGTGTACGACATTTCCGGCGAGATGTTCTCCAGCAGCAGTGATTTCCAGAACAATCAGGCGTACAGTTATGCCAACGGGTTCATCTTCATCATCGACCCGCTGACGCTGGCCCAGTTTGCCATGGAGGTGGAAGATAAGATCGATCTGAACTCCTACGGGGCGAGCTCCAAGGATTTCGACGACATTCTGAACATCATGCTGATCAATCTGGAGAAGATGCTGGGCGCAAAGGACAAGGATATGCTCAAATGCAATCTGGCGGTGCTCATCAACAAGACCGATGTTCCCACATTGGAAGAAAAAGTGGGTGAGACGGCGGCGCAGCAGTATCTGGCGGAGCATGCGGATACGTGCAAAAGCTTTATGGACGCCCGCGACGAAGTGTGCCGCGAGTTCCTTACGAACTACGGCGCCGGCAATTTCGTCCGGACGGCGGAGAGCAAGTTCAAAAGCGTGCATTATTTCACCTGCAGCGCGCTGGGGCACAACCATGAGGGTGAGCCCTATGAAGGGAAACATGTGGTGGACCCGCTGCTCTGGCTTCTGGAGCAGACGGATTCCAGCATCAAGGTAACGGCATAGTCCCGTTCGGGGACAGAAAATGAGACAGGGCGCCTGCAACAGGGCGCCCTGTCTGCGGAATCAGGAGGGAAAATATGTGGAATCTGTTGCTGTACCGGGTCGCTCCGGTGATCTGTATCCTCGTCAATGGGGCCTGTATCGGCCGTCTGTACGGGTTTACGCCCGCTGCGGTCTTCTGGTGGGTCCTGTTCTGGATCTGCGGCTCGGCCATCCATATGGCGCTGCATGAGACGGGACATCTGCTGGGAGGACTGTGCAGCGGATACAAACTGGTGTTCTGTCAGGTGGGTCCGCTGCGTCTTGCCTCGTCCGGGGACGGGAAGCTGAGCCTTCGCGTCCGGCGGGATCGAAGCGGCCAGTGCGTCATGGCGCCGGCGTCGCTTCAGCGGATCCGGTATATCCGGTATAACGCAGGAGGAATCCTTGTGAATCTGCTGGTATGCGCCGGCGCGCTGCCGCTTTGCAGGGCGGTTCCGGGATACGGGGGCTTCTTTTTCCTGCAGCTGTTTTTCGCGGGCCTGCCCAAGCTTTACACCAACTGCATTCCCTGCCTGTCAGGGGGCTGCCCCAACGACGCGTATATTCTGCGGCTTCTGACAGAGAATCCGGCATGCAGAAGGGACTACGGGACGTATCTGTACGTGTATGCCCGCCGGTTTTGGGGTCTGCCGGTCCGAAGGCAGGACTACGCGTATGAACGTACAGAGGAGGGAAAGAAAGCGGAAAGGATTTATTATGACGCCCTTCAGGAACTTCTGGAGGAAAGCGAAGGGGAAAAAGACGGCTGACGCCGCGAATGGGAAACAGGCTTCCGGTATATAATAAGGGCAGGTAAAAGACAGTACAAGGAGGCATGTTTATGAAAGCAGAGAAGCTGCGGGACGGGTTTTACTGGACCGGGATCCTGGACGAACAACTGAGAGTATTTGACATTATCATGTATACGGAATTCGGAACCACCTACAATTCCTATGTGATGAAGACGGGGGATCAGACGATCCTGTTTGAGACGGCCAAGGAATGTTTTTTTGAGCCGTATCTGGAGATGCTGCAGGAGGTCGTCGACGTGGATGCCATCGACTATCTGGTGCTGAGCCATACAGAGCCGGACCATGCGGGGAGTGTGGAGCGGCTTCTGGAACGGAATCCCGGGATCAAGATTCTGGCAACATCCTGTGCGCTTGGGTTTCTCCGGGAGATCATCAACCGGGATTTTACCGGCCTTCCGGTTCAGGACGGCCAGAAGCTCGTCATCGGGAAAAGGACGCTGCAGTTTCTTGCGGTTCCTAATCTGCACTGGCCGGATACCATGTATACCTTTATCGAAGAGGAACAGATTCTGGTGACCTGCGATTCTTTCGGGGCCCATTACTGCGTGCCGGGGGCGGTCTCCGACGGTATCCGGTCCGAGGAGGAGTATGAACGTGCGTTAAAATATTATTTTGACCATATCATCGGTCCGTTCAAACCATATATGCGGGAAGCGCTGGAACGGATTGCGTCTCTTGATATCTCCATGATCTGTACCGGCCATGGGCCGGTGCTGACGGGCGACCAGGTCCGGCAGGTGATGGAATGGTATGGTGAGTGGTCGAAGGCGCCTGCGCAGAGTGACAGAAAACGGGTGGTGATCCCCTATGTGAGCGCTTATGGGTATACGGGCCTTCTGGCGGAAAAGATCGCCGAGGGCGTCCGGGACAGCGGGGACGTGGAGGTGCGACTTTATGACATGGTGGAGGCGGACGCGGCTGCCGTGACGGAGGAGCTTTTGCAGGCGGACGGATTCCTGCTGGGGACGCCGACGATTCTGGGGGAGGCGCTGAAGCCCATATGGGAGCTGACCCTGTCCATGTTCCCGGTCACCCACGGCGGCAGGTACGCGGGAGCGTTCGGAAGCTATGGCTGGAGCGGGGAAGGAGTCGGGCATCTGACGGAGCGGCTGAGGCAGCTGAATCTGCAGGTGGCGGAAGGCTTCCGGGTGCGCTTCAAACCGGACAGGGCGGATCTGGTGGGCGCCTATGAGTACGGCTACCGGTTCGGGTGTATGGTGCAGGAAAAGGAGACGGACCGACGGACGGGAAAAAAGGCGGGGAAGCTGGTGAAATGCCTGGTCTGCGGGGAGATCTTTGACGCGTCCCTGGAAATCTGTCCGGTGTGCGGAGTGGGAAAGGAACATTTTGTTCCTGTGGAAGAAGAGGCGGCGGGGTATGTCCGGGATACGGAAAACCGGTATGTGATCCTGGGGAACGGGGCGGCCGGATACTACGCGGCGCAGGAGATACGGAAAAGAGACCGGACGGGCAGCATCCGGATGATTTACGAGGAGCTTTATCTTTCCTACAACCGCCCCATGCTGACCAAGTCCATCACTGCGGGCCTGTCGGCGGAGCAGATCGCCATCGTGCCGGAAGAGTGGTACCGGGAGAACCGGATCGAGCTGACGCCCGGGACCCGGGTGACGGACATCCTGCCGTCCGAAAAGGAAGCGGAGCTGTCCGACGGGACCCGGGTGGGCTATACGAAACTGATCTACGCGTTGGGAAGCGAGTGTTTCATCCCGCCGATCCCGGGGAGCAGCCTGCCGGAGGTGACGGCGATCCGGCGCCTGGAAGACGTACAGAAGGTGGAGGCGCAGATGGAGACGGCAAAGGATGCGGTCGTCATCGGCGGAGGTGTGCTGGGGCTGGAAGCGGCCTGGGAACTGAAAAAGGCAGGGCTTGCCGTGACGGTCCTGGAAGCGGCGCCCGTACTGATGGGGAGACAGCTGGATGAAGCCGCCGGGGAATGGCTGAAGCAGGCCGCCGGAAAATGCGGCGTGGAGATAAGAACAAATGTTCGAATTAGTTCCATAGACGGAGAAAGCCATGTGAACGGTGTGACGCTGGAGGATGGAGAACGGTTTCCTGCGGATCTGGTCATCATCTCCGCGGGAGTAAGGGCCAATACGGCGCTGGCCCGGAAGATCGGGCTGGAGACCGGAAGAGGCGTTGTGGTGAACAGCAGGATGGAGACGAGTCTGCCGGATATCTATGCCTGCGGAGACTGTGCGGAATATCAGGGCGTGAACTACGGCGTGTGGCCTCAGGCGGTGGAACAGGGAAAGACGGCGGGCGCCAACGCCGCGGGAGAGGAGCGGGAATATGCGCTCTCAGAGCCGGCGCTGACCTTCCACGGCATGAATACGGCGCTCTATGCCGCCGGGGACAACGGAAAGAATCCCAACCTGCTCTACAAGACCATGGAATTCCGGGATATGGGGAAAGGCGAATACCGGAAGTATTATCTCCTGAACAACCGCCTGTGCGGAGTGATTCTGCTTGGAAACCTGTCGGAGATGGCACAGTTGTCCGACCTTCTTTCGCGGCACGCTTCCTGTGAGGAGATGGCGGGGGCGGCGGTCATACCGGCCGTGGGCACGGTTTCCGGAAGGTAGAGCCGCAGGAACCGAACGTCAGGTGAAAAAAGAAGATCCGGAATCTGGAAAAACAGGTTGCATAAAAAGCAGGTTCATAATAAAATAGTATCACTGTCAAAGAAGATAACAGAACAGGAGAAGGAACGAATGAAAAAGAGATTTTCCAGATTATTTGCAGCGATACTTGCGGCAGCGCTCCTTTTTACTTCCGGGGGCGGTGCGGCACCGGTATCGGCCCGGGGCACGGCAGGGATCGCGGGCCATGCGGCTCCGGAAGCGATGCCGGAGCCGGAGGAAGCCCCGGAGTCGGAACCGGCACCCCAGTCGGAACAGATGCCGACTCCTGGGGAGGCTCCGGAAGACGGGACGATGCCGAATACCGGGGAAGCGCCGGGATCCGGGACCGTGTCGGAACCGGACGCGGCGCCGAATCCCGGGACAGCGCCGGAATCGGAACCGGAAGGCGGGGATGAGGAGCCGAAGACGGAATCAGGCTCTCAGGAGTATACAGGCGGCCAGGAGACCATGAAAGGATCTGTGGAGGTCCGGATCGTGGCGGGAGTCCCCGTGCAGAAGGCGCAGGAGTTCCAGGTATCCCTTGCAGGCGCCGGCTCTGAGAAGGCCGTGCTTGCGGCGGCGGACAAGAACGCGGAGGAGGCGCCGGAGGCATCCGTATGCTTCCGGGATCTGGAAGCGGGAACCTATGAACTGCGGGTGTCGGGCAACGGCTATGCTCCATATACCCAGTCCATTCAGGTGGACGGGCTGAAAAGCAGAATCCAGCTCTATACGGGACAGGCCAGGATCGGTACGGCGACGGCCCATCCGGGCCTTCTGGCGAAAGGAGACCTCAATGGCGACGGCGTTCTGGATCAGAAGGACGCGGATGCCCTTGTGGATGCCATCGAGTCCGGACAGTACAGGGAAGACTGCGACCTGTACGGAGACGGCGCGGTGGATCTTTTGGATCTGAACTATCTGACCAGTGTCATGGAGGATCGGACCAAAGCCACCGCGGAACAGTTTGTCCCGCTGGAGGAGGCCGATCTGTCCGTGGTGAGCGGAAAGATCCGGTCAGGCAGTCTGGAGGAGCTGAAGCGCGGAGAAGGCGGGATCGTGCTGGGGCCTGCCAATGACGGCGTCCTGTCGGAGACGAATCCGGCAGAGCTGTTTTTCAGTTATGAAAAATACGCCGTGCTGCCGGTGATGGAAGAGATCATCCTGGGCGCTCCCGGGAATCAGGAACAGGCGGTGATCGGCGGGACCGTGGTGGTGGAGACGGAGCAGGGGACTCTGGCAGGGGATATTTCCTTTGAGTCCCTGACGCCGGTTGCAGCCCTGCAGAATGCGGCGCTGGGGATCACCCGGGACGGGGACGGCACCATACATATCAGTCTTGGAGGCCAGGTGGCTGTTAAAAAAATAACAATCACCATCAAGAAGGCGTCCAACGCCAAAAATCTTGCGGAGATCTCCCATGTGGAATTCGTGAATCAGATGGCGTCCAGGATTCCCGAGCCGGAGATGAATATTCCCGTGGGAGTCAAAACCGAAGCGGGCAACAAAACGTTCACAGTGAGCTGGACCAGACAGGTCAACGTGACCGCCTATGAGGTGGCGGTTACATGCGGCGGGAAGACCGAGAATCGCAGGACGTCAGGGACATCCCTGGAGGTCCTTCAGTTTGACGGGCGGGAGCTGAAAAACAATACGGTCTACGAAGTGAAAGTGCGCTCTCTGAACGGGGAGTGGAAAAGCGGATATTCCGGAAGCTGTACCGCGGTCCCCAAAGCCGACAAGGTACCGCCGGCTCCGGATTATGTGCATGTCACCGGCGGCTATCGGTGTATTACGGTACGCTGGGGCAAAACGAAAGATACGGACAGCTTTAATCTGTACTACAGAGAGGTAGGGACTTCGGATTACAGGAAGCTGACCGGCATCGCCGGGCTGACCTGTCAGGTGGACGGACTGAAGGATGATACAGAATACGAAGTATACGTGACCGGAACCAATGAGCTGGGAGAGGGACCGGGTTCCAAAGTGGCGTCGGACCGGACCATCAGCGGCCTGGTACCGGTGGAACTGCCCGAATACAGGCTGATCAATACCTCCAGAGGCACGGGTAAGCTGAGCAGCCATATCAAGTCGGCGTCGGCCGGCGGCGCCGTGATGGTGGACAGCCCGCTGGACGCAGGGAGCAAAAGCGCGCTGGGAGTGTTTGACAACCAGTATTCCTCCTATGTCAGCAGAGATGACTGGGATTTCGGAGGCGCCTATCCGGGCGTTGGAAAGGGCGTGTCCGCAGAGCTGGATGCGGTCTATGAGATCGGTATGATCGCGTTGGCGCAGCCCATGGACAGCGGAAATTATACATATGTCAACGTGCAGTACTGGGATGAGAACGGACAGAGGCAGACGGCGCAGAATGTGTCCATCAGCCAGAGAAGGAGCGGCAGCCGCACCTGGTATCTGGTCAAGCTTCGGGAGCCGATCCGGACCTCCAGGATCCAGCTGGGAGTCGGGCAGTATTCCGGCAAACTGAAGGTGACGATCTCTGAGATCCGGTTTTATGAATATGACAGCCTGGAAAATGAGATACTGGGGCTTTACGCGGACGATCTGTTCATCACGCTGAAGGACGGGGTGGACAGGGAGACGATCGACGCGCTGGAGAAACGGCTGAATACGCCGGACCCGGCGTGCGGCGAGCTTCATCCGGAGTATGACGCTCTGAAAAAGGAACTGGAGAATGCCAGGGTGCTTCTGAATACAGAAGGCCTGGGCGGCGTCACAGAGGTGGACCCGGGCATTACGGCGGCCGGGGACAGCCGGATCCGCGTGGGCGGACTGACGGCGCGCCAGCCTCTTGGAGTCAGTGCGGCGGCAGGCGAGAAGCTCATCGTCTATGTGGGCAATCCCGGCCGGAAGACCGGCGCAAATACCAGCCTGCAGCTGGTGTATACACAGCAGCACGCGGAATCCAACGCCCTGTCTCAGTCGGTTGCGCTGAAGATCGGGCGAAACGAGGTTACGGTGCCTCAGCTTCAGAGTACGAAGACCGAGAAGGGCGGGGCGCTGTATATCCAGTATACGGGCAATGACCCCAACGACCGGTATGCGGTCCGGGTCAGCGGCGGAGATCCCTTCCCGGTGCTGAATCTGCATCGGGTGTCGGGAGAAGAGCGCGCGGAACGGATCCGCAGCTATGTACGGGAGCTGAAAGCTTATACGGACGGTCTTTCGTCCCTGCATGAAAGCAGCCATAAGGGCGGCGGGAACAGCAGTGTGGCATATGCTTATCAGGCGGAATCCTGTATTCTGAATGCAACGGACATTGTGACGGACCATATGATGCTGTCCGTTCCGGCGAGCCAGGTGCTGGCAGGGCTTGGGACTGGAGACCAGGAGAAGGCGCTCTCCGACACGCTGCAGGCCATGGATGAGATGCTGATTCTCTTCTATCAGCATAAAGGGCTGACGGATTCTTATGCGGAAGGCACGTCCAGCGACGTGACGGAATACAATCATCTGCCCTGCCGGTATCTGAATATCCGCTATATGACCATGTTTTCCGGAGCGTTCATGTACGCGGCAGGAGACCATGTGGGCATCGAATGGGGCTCCGTGCCGGGACTGATGCGGGGAGTGCCGGTAGTGTCGGACGAAAGAGGAAAATACCAGAAAGGGAATTATTTTGGATGGGGCATTGCCCATGAGATCGGACATGAGATCAATGACGGCGCCTATGCCCATGCGGAAGTGACCAACAACTATTTCTCCGTTCTGGCACAGGCAAAGGATGACAACAGTACCGTCCGCTTTCAGTATGAGAAGGTGTTTGACAAGGTGACGTCCGGGTCTGTGGGATATGCTTCCAATGTCTTTACACAGCTGGGGCTGTACTGGCAGCTTCATCTTGCCTACGACCGGGATTACAACTATAAGACCTATGACACCTGGCAGGAGATCACGGAGAACCTGTTCTTTGCAAGAGTGGACAGTTATGCCCGCAATCCCGCGTCAGCGCCGGGCAGCACAAAGCCCGTGCTGGGAAAGGACAGAGATCAGAATCTCATGTGCCTGGCCAGCGCGGCGGCGGAGCGGGATCTGACGGAATTTTTCACAAGATGGGGCATGGTTCCGGACAGCAGAACGAAGGCCTATATGGAACAGTTCCCGAAAGAGGAGCGGGCCATCTGCTATGTGGATGACGAGGCCAGAGTATATGAGATGGAACATGGGACTGCCGGGTCATTTGCCGGACAGAAGGTGATCACGTCCGTTCAGGCCGTGCCGGACCGCTCCGGAACGGTGAAGCTTTCGATCACGTCTTCCGCAGGAAGCGCGTCGGTTCAGGGATATGATATCACACGAGTCCTTACCGAATGGGGCGAAGAGCATCGGGAGATCGCGGGCTTTACCAGAACCGGTACATTTGAGGACCATGCGGGGGCTTATGCGAATCATGTGGTTTCCTATGAGGTTACGGCCATTGACCGGTGCATGAACCGTTCCGGCGTCTATCGTACAGGGGCGGTGAAGATTGACGGAAGCGGACATCTTGACAAGGCCGGATGGACCGTGTCGACGAACATGACTTCTGAAGAGGACCGTACACTGCCGTCCGGGGAAGAGCGTCCGTGCGAAGCGGTGACGGAGCCGGCGGTAAACCGGGTGATCGACAATGACAATACCAGCACTTGTACCGGCCGGGCGTCTGCGGAAGATCCGTATATCGTACTGGAGCTCAACCGCATGGAGGAAGTGTGCGCGCTGAACTATACCTGCGGGGACGGCACGGCGGTCACCGACTACCGGATCGAGGTCAGTACGGACGGCGAGACCTATGAAGAGGTGAAAAAAGGCACCTTCCGCATGGGCGACGGCAGCGTCCGCGTGTATTTTGACGATGGAAACAGCCGGATCTGTACGTATGACGCGGCTTATGTGAAGCTTACGGCAGTGGGACAGAAGGGAAATGAGATTTCCGTTACGGAACTGGATCTGTATGGTCCTTCCGGCGACAATGTGGAACTTTTAAAAGACGGCATCGGCGTGCTTTCGGAGGCTTATGCCTACGACGCTGCAGACAAAACCCATACGATACCAAAGGGGTCCATTGTATTTACCGGAACCTATGAAGGAAATCCGGCGTACAACGTGGTCGTTCTCTATGATGAAAAAGGAGAAATCGTGGGAGGTACCGACGGCAGCGGCACACTGACGGCGCATCAGATCATTCTGGCTCCGCCTCTGAAGGACGCGGACGCGCTTCTTGGGAAAGTGTCGGAAGGCATCTGGATCTACTGGTTTGAGCCGGGAGAAGGTATGGCCGCAGAAAAACTGCCGGAACAGGTGCGGGCGGAGCTCTACCGCGTGGATGATGCCCAGACGAACGACGGCCAGCGGCTGGTCAGCGATACCGTTCTGGTCTCCGTTCCTGAAAGACTTCCGGATCTCAGGCTGAGCGGCAGGTAAGGACCCATGAGAGAAGAAAAACGGATAACGGCGGACAGAAAGCTCCTGAGGATCCTGCTGCCGGGCCTCTGCATGCTTGTGTGGGGCCTGCCTGCCAGGGCATATATGCCGGAGTCGGTGTCGCTGGAAGGCAGAGACGATGAAGCCAGGGTCACTGTGTCGGTGTCTGACAGCGATGTGGCGTCCCTGCAGCTGGGACTGGAAGTAAAGATAACAGAGGGAACGGGCGCGGATGTTTCGTTCGCGTTCGATCCGGGGCTTTCCGGCAGTGTGCAGCAGTACCGGTATCAGAAGGAGACGGGCGTCCTGACAGTCTATGTGTCCGGAGACGGCAGAACAAGCCTGGCGGATGCGGCCACAGGGGAGATCAGCCTGGGAAAGGTAATTTTAAGTTCCGGTACGGGCACAGGAGCGTCTGCCACGGTCAGAGTGAAGAAAGACAGCCTGAAGCTGGTGAACAGCGTGTATGACATGCAGCAGAGGGCGGAAGTCCATGCTCCCGGGGAGGCGCGGCTTACGGCAGGAGACGGAGGAGCCGGCGGCCCCGGGCAGGAGCAGCCGGGAGGTACGCCTCTGCCGCCGGGGCCGGACGGAAATCTGAGCGGGAATCCTGTCGGGGACGGATCTTTTGGCGGCTCGGACGGCAGCGGGAATCCTGCCGGTTCCGCGTCGGTTCCGGTCCAGACGGAGACGCCCGCATCGAAGGTTTCCTTCAAAAGCGGAAGCCGCAGAGACATCGGAATCCGCCAGGGGAACGACCGGACGGTATCCGTGACGGAGCCGGCGGTATCGGAACCGGAGGGAACGGATACCGGTTCTGTCCGGGAGCCGGAGCTTTCCGCTCCCGGGTCGGAGAAAGAAGACGGCGGGGTCGGCTTTCTTCCGGAAAAGGGGCGTCTGCTGTCGTCTGTCAGACTGACGGATGCCCTGGTGGCGGTCGGCGCGGCGGCATCGGCAGTGCTTTTGCTTTTGATGGGGACAGAGTACCGGCGGATGAAAAAAAGAGCCAGGAGACGGGCGGCCGGCCGGAAGAAAAGGCCCGCCGGGAGGAAGAAAAAGCCGATTGGGAGGAAGAAGAGAAAAAGTGCAGAAAGTATGAAGAAATACTGAAAAAAGAATGAAGAATGGGAATTACCTGTAAGAGGCAGTTCCCATTTTTCTTTTTTTGAGGTAAAATAAAATTGCAACAAATTGTCATAATTGCTTAACACATATGATGCTGTTTGGATGCATGGAGCACTTAAAATAAAGCCTGTACAGATGAAACTTTTCAGGGAGCTGAAAGGTCTAAATGTCAGAACGGAAGAAAGAGGAACAAAGACACAGATGGTTTTCAGCAGCTTTACCTTTCTTTTTTATTTCCTGCCTGCCTTTCTGCTGGTATATTTTCTGGCGCCTGGGGCATGGAAAAACACGGTGATATTTTCAGGAAGCCTGATTTTCTACTATTACGGCGTAAAGGACCATCCGGGATATGTCCTTCTCATGCTGGCTTCTCTGGCCGTCAACTATACGGCGGCGCAGTGTATGGGCCGGTGCAGGAGAAGGAGCGGGAGAACGCGCTGTATGCTGGCGGGCATGAGCTGGAACATCGGATGCCTGTTTCTGTTTAAATATCTGGATTTTGTGATTGACAATGTAAATCTGCTTCTTGGAAGGGCAGGCACGGGGGTGCAGCTGTCCGGCGCGGGACTGGTGCTTCCCATCGGCATCAGCTTTTACACCTTTCAGATCAGTTCCTATCTGCTGGATGTCTATCGGAAAAACATCCGTGCGGAACGCTCTCTTCTGACTCTTGGAACGTATCTGTGCATGTTTCCGCAGCTGATCGCGGGTCCGATCGTGACCTATTCCCACGTACAGAAGCAGATGGCGTTCCGTGTCCACTCGTTCCGGAATGTGGAAGACGGGCTCAGGGAATTTACCATCGGGCTGTCCCTGAAGGTACTCATCGCGAACAAGGTGGGGGGCCTGTGGACGCAGGTGAATTCCATCGGGTTTGAGAGCATCTCCTGCCCGCTGGCGTGGCTTGGAATTGTGGCTTATACGTTTCAGATCTACTTTGATTTTTACGGCTATTCCCTGATGGCAAAGGGACTGGGACGGATGATGGGTTTTGATTTTCCGGATAATTTCCGCAATCCGTATCAGTCCAGGTCCATGACGGAATTCTGGAGGCGGTGGCACATGACGCTTGGGAGCTGGTTCCGGGAATATGTCTATATTCCCCTGGGCGGCAACCGGCATCATCTGTACCGGAATCTGTTCCTCGTATGGATGCTGACGGGGCTGTGGCATGGAGCCAGCTGGAATTTTGTACTGTGGGGCTGTTGCATCTTCGTCCTGATCCTGCTGGAAAAGAGATGGTTCGGCGGAGTGCTGGAAAAGTATCCGGTTGCCGGCCATCTGTATATGATGCTGGTGATTCCGCTCTCCTGGCTTCTTTTTGCGGTGACGGACATGGGACAGGTGGGGCTCTATATGAGCAGGCTTTTTCCCTTTTTGGGAAATACGGGACAGGCGGTGTTCCGCGGAGATTTTGTCAAATACGGAAGCGCATGCTTCTGGTCGCTGGCGGCGGCAGCGCTGTGCTGCACCGGCGTCCCGAGAAAGATTTATGAAGAGAAAAAATATACATTTACAGTGACGCTGGTGCTGGTCCTGCTGTTCTGGGCATGTGTATACTGCATGTATCTGGGGCTGGACGACCCGTTTCTGTATTATCAGTTCTAAAGAGGAAACAGTATGAACAGAAGAGGTGTAAGGCAGCATTCGTTTATCTGTATGCTGGCCGTCAGTTTTCTCATGCTGGCGGCGGGATTTCGGACGGGGATCCTTGAAGAGGGGGAGAAGGGAATCGCTTTGAACCTGCCCAGGTCCGTGGAGGAGGTCCAGGCGGTGTCGGACCACAGCCGGACGGACCCGGAGACCGGGGCGGAAGAGCCCGAACTTCCAAAGACAGAACCGGAGCAGGGGCTTCCGGAAGAAGAGGAAGCGGGAGAGCCGGAGACGGCGCCGGTTCCTGTTATGAGGGCGGAAGGGCTGTCCTATTTTGACGACGCGCTGTTTATCGGAGACTCCCGTACGGTGGGGCTCCGCGAATACGGGAATCTGGGAAATGCCGAGGTGATCGCGGATTCCGGCATGAACGTGTACAAAATATTTGAAAAAGAATTTGTGACGGTGTCCGGGGAAGAGAAGACGCTGGAGGCGATGCTGGAAGAACGTCAGTTCGGAAAGATCTATGTGATGCTGGGCATCAACGAGCTGGGATATGAGTATGACCGCACGGTGGAGCGGTACGCGGGGCTTTTGGAGACGCTGGAGGAAAAACAGCCGGACGCGGTCCTCTTTCTTCAGGCGAACCTTCACATCACCGGGAAGAAGTCGGAGACGTCGCCGGTTTATACCAATGAGAACCTGAACCGGTTTAACGCCGCGGTGGAGCGGATGGCTGACGGCCGGAGACGGTTTTATCTGGACGTCAACGAACTTTTTGACGACGAAGAGGGGAATCTGTCGGAAGACTACACGGCGGACAACGCCCATGTACTTGGAAAATATTATAAGGACTGGGTGAACTGGCTCCTGGAGCACGCAGTGGTCTTTGAGACGGAGGCTGAGGCTTCGGAGCCGGACAGCGGCCCGCAGCCGGAGGCGGCCAGGCCGCCTGAAGAAGAGGCGGACGGGGAAACAGCGGCCGGAGAAGAGACGGGCCGGGAACCGTGACATCCAGGCGGATTGCGGAGGACAGAGAAATGTGTTATAATCCGGAAAAAGCCGCAGGCCGGCGCAGCAGAGGCGGCTGGCGGACAATGAGACGGAGGAAATAAACGTATGGTACGCAAAGCAGAGATTAAAACAGCGGAAAATCTTCGGGGCGGTGTGGGAAAGCTGGAGATGCACCACATCCTGAAGCCGGAGGAACTGAACGGGCATGGCAGGCTGTATGCGCTCATAAAGATGGAGCCCCACAGCAGCATCGGTTATCACGAGCATCTGGGGGAGACGGAGCCGTATTATATCGTCTCCGGCCACGGCACCTTTATCGACCATGATCAGACCAGGATTCCGGTGGGGCCGGACGACGTGTGCCTGATTGCGTGCGGGCAGAGCCATGGATTCGAGAACGATTCCGATGAAGAACTGGTCATGATGGCGCTGGTCTATAATGAGTAGGAGGATAAGCAGATGCCGGTAGAGTCAAAGATCCCCGGAGTTTATCCGGAAGGGAAGAAGGCGGAGGACCCGCAGGTCGAGGATGAAAAATCCGTATCAGAGGTCAGGAATCTGAAGGAAGCGTATACGCTGTACTCGCCGCTTACGAATATGCCGTATGCGGAGTGTGAGGAGGAAAACTATAACGACCAGGTCCGTCTGTATCAGAAGCGTGAGGATGCGGAGACGGCGGGGAAAGAACTGGAGGAGAAGGGGATCCGGGTCACGGTGCGGGAGCTTAAGACCGTGGAGGTGCAGGTTCCGGTGAAACCGGACAGGCCCGGCGGGGAGAAGAAAAGACTGTATCTGAACCAGGTCCGCGAATACCTGAGCATCCTGCCGATCCTGGGTATCAACGGAGTATGTTATAAGCCGCAGGGACAGGACGGCAGGTTTCTGGAGCTGTCCGGACTGCTCCCGGAAGATTTTGAAAAAAAGATGGCGGAAAGCGGGACGTATCAGCCGACTCTCCAGCTTACCGGGCTCTATCTGATGCAGGAGGCGCGCAGGAAGAAGGAATACGTGGATATGAAAAACCTGCAGGCGCTGGACGAAGAGTTCTCGTCCAATCTGGTCCGGTCCCGGCTGTATCTGGCGGTTCTTCCGCCGGCGGGGCAGGAGAAGTCGCCGAAGCTCAACCTGAAGGAGTGCCAGCTTCCCTATCTGAAGCATCAAAATGGGGACACTTTCTTCCCGGTCTTTACGGATGTGTGGGAATATCGGAAATACGCCGCCCAGGGGAAGAAGAACCTGCGTCCGATCCAGGTTCCGTTCCGAGACCTTTCCCGGTTCTGGGTGAAGGATGCGAAGGCGTATATGCTGAATCCCATGGGATTTTCGCTTCCGATTTCCAGAGAGATGATTCCGCGGATTCTGGAAAAATTCGGGGTCGGTGAAGAGACGTCGGAGGATTCCAAAGCAGAGTAAAAGACAAAAACAAAGACAGCCGCCGGAGGACTTTTGTAACAGTCCTTTGGCGGCTGAGATTTTATGCATTTTTCTGCTTCTGTTTCCGCCAGATCAAGGGTGTGGGCTCCGGGATCGATCTATGCGTCTTTCTGCTCCTGCCGCCACCAGACCCAGGACATGAGTCCCGGGATGAAGCAGGCGATGAGAACCGCGATGACACAGAGGTTCAGGGCGCTTTCGGGCAGAAACGAGCAGAGGATGAACAGCAGTCCCGACAGGAAGAAGCATTTTCCGCCCAGCCGGTGGGTTTTGCGCCAGACCTCGTCGCTGGAAAGGGTCCACGGGGTCTTGATGCCCATGTAGAAATTGCTCTTGAACTTGGGCATGAAATTCCCGATCACCACAAACAGGACGCCGATGCTCAAGGTGATGGCCATGGGGACGGAAACCGTACCGGGACGCAGTGTCTCGGTGATTATAACGCCGTTTATGATCAGCAGAAAGAGCTCCATCAGGACACAGAACAGGTCGTAAAAACTGCCGAATTTCTCATAATTCTGCCGACGGGGGTCGATCTTCGGAAGCACGTCGAACATGACGGCGAACAAAAGCCCCATGCCGGCGGTAATAAAGATCGTATACCGGCCGCCGTAGGTGACGTTCCCGTCCATATCCCAGTGGGTCGGGATCTGCTCGGGCAGAGACGGATAGAGAACGGCTGTCAGCAGGATGCCTGCCAGAGCCAGCACATAGGTAAGGATGCGCAGTTTACGGTTTTTCATGGTCGGATTCTCCTTTCTCAGTCCCTTTCAGGGACATCATCCAGTTCAGAATGTCATCCAGTATGGTGGTATTCAGTGTATAGTAAATATATTTCCCCTTTTTCTCGTCATCAATCAGCCCGGCATGCTTCAGGGTGGACAGATGATGGGAGAGCGAGGCTCCGGTGATGGAAAAATGTTCCAGAAGTTCTCCGGCGGAGAGGGGGCCTGCCCGCAGAAGCGTCAGGATCTCTCTTCTCGTAGGGTCTGACAGTGCTTTGAAGCTGTCCTGAAATCCCATGGTGCTCCCTCCTTTTTTGATTATATTTAGATGATTTTCTAAATGTCTAAATATAAAATAACACAGGGAGACGAAGAAGTCAATGAAATTTTCTTGCTTTTCCGGAGTTTTGTGTTATAGTATAGAGGAACGTCATTCGAGAGAAGATGTATCAGAAAATAAGTGCTGACTTTTTTGGCGGCAACTTTTGCAGTGTAAAGCTTCTATATCTGCCATCGGCAGATCTTTTCTGATGTTCTTTCAGAATTCCGTTCACTTTCCCCAGAATAAAAAGTGCTGAAAGACAGGGGACGCAGGATGCGCCGTTTTATCAGACAAAAAAGGAGAAAAAAATGAAAAGCAACACCTCAAGACACACGCTCTATATGGTAGAGCTGGCACTGATGACCGCCATTATCTTCCTTATGGCGTTTACTCCGCTGGGTTATTTCCGGACGCCGGGACTCTCGATCACGTTTCTGACCGTACCGGTGGCGGTGGGAGCCATCATCCTGGGGCCGAAGGGCGGGGCGGTCTGCGGACTGGCCTTCGGCATCACCAGCCTGATCCAGTGTTTTATGGGCGGCACCTTCGGTTCCATGCTGCTGAGCATCAACCCGGCGGGGACGGTAGTTACCTGCGTCGTTCCCCGTGTTCTGGAAGGACTGCTCTGCGGGCTGGTCTTCCAGGAGGTGAAAAAAGCAGCCGGAAACAGCGCGTATTTCGCGGCCAGCCTGGCGTGTCCGCTTCTGAATACGGTATTTTTCATGAGCGCAGTGGTTTTGATCTTTTATCATACAGAATATATCCAGGGCATTGTGACGGCTCTGGGTGTGACGAATCCGTTCATGTTTGTGCTGGCGTTTGTGGGAATTCAGGGACTGATTGAGGCGGGAGTCTGCTTTGTGATCGCCAGCGCGGTATCCAGAGCGCTGGGCGTGGCGCTGAAGGCGGCGTAGGGCAGAAGTGGAAGACAGCCTGAAATAAATGTAAGCGGAAAGGATGCGGGAGAAAATGAGAGAGATATCAATGACAGAGATATCAATGACAGAGATCGAAGGCGTCCGGATCGGGAATGCCCAGGACGAGGAAGCGAAGACCGGCGTTACGGTTCTTCTCTTTGATCAGGGCGCGACGGCAGGCGTGGACGTAAGCGGCGGCGGTCCGGCCTCCAGGGAGACGCCGCTTACGTCTCCGGTGACGGCGGACAATCCGGTCAATGCCATCGTACTGTCCGGCGGTTCCGCCTTCGGGCTGGCAGCGGGAGACGGCGTGATGCGTTATCTGGAGGAGCACGGAGCAGGATATGAGACCGGTTACGCAAAAGTACCGCTGGTGTGTCAGTCCTGTATCTATGATCTGGGATACGGCAGGGCCGACATCCGCCCGGATGCGGATATGGGCTATGCGGCCTGTGTGGACGCAGAAAGGAATGAGCCGCTTACCGGAAACGTGGGCGCGGGGACCGGAGCAACCGTGGGAAAGCTCTGCGGTATGGAACGTTCCATGAAGGCAGGGCTTGGCATCCATGCGGCGGCAGTGGGGAACCTTCAGATGGCGGCGGTCGTCGTTGTCAACGCGCTGGGCGACATCTATGATCCCCAAAGCGGACAGAAGATCGCGGGACTCCGCTCGGAGGACGGACAGGGCTTTGCGGATACGTGCCAGATGCTGTATCAGATCAGCCGGAGGCAGGAACTGTTCAACAGCAATACAACCATCGGCGTGGTCGTGACCAACGGCAGGTTTTCCAAGGCGGAGATGAATAAGATCGCATCCATGGCGAGAAGCGCCTACGGACGCTGCATCCGTCCGGTGGGCACCATGGCGGACGGCGATACGATCTATGCGGCTTCCACGGGAAACGTGGAGGCGGATATCAATGTGGCGGGGACGCTGGCGGCGGAAGTGATGGCTCAGGCGATTAAACAGGCAGTTTCATAAAATCATAAAAGGAACAGCAGATGTATAAACTTCGCTGTTCCTTTTTCATCAGTTATCGATCGGATACATCCGCCGCTCCTCCGGCGTCAGTTCCCGGCCGTCAGAGAACATGCTGCGTTCCTCACTGGTACGGTACGGATTCGTCCTTTTTTCATAGACCGGAATATCCTTCGAAAAATAATCAATGGAATCGGTGGTATAGAGAAGGTCCCCCTGATAATATACTTCATACTTCCCGCTGGTTTTCACAAGAAAAGTATTAGCTGCATCCAGTACAAAATAAGGCTCATCCAGTTTCTCATAGGGCTCCAGGGTGAAAGACGTGGCCAGTCCCAGAGACAGAAGCAGAAAGAGGAAAAAAGCAGCCTGCCATATGCGGCCGGAGAGACGGGAATAGCCGACTACATACATTCTCCTGTGCAGGACCTTCTGGTCCGGGCGGCCAAGGGGCAGCGCCAGAGGGATGGGGGGTTCCTGGATCTTTTTGACTGTGTCGGTCAGGCACTGCATATAGACAGCCTTCTCGTCGTCAGACAGGGACCGGGTCATCCGGCTGTCATTTCGGATCTCAATCAGGTCAAAGATCCGACTTCTCAAAAGATAAAACAGCGGATTCCACCAGTAAAAAGTACAGAGGAAGTCAACAGCTGTTTTCAGAAGGATGTCGTGCCGCAGACAGTGCAGCGCTTCGTGCTCCAGGATCATCTCATACTCCGTCTGGGTGAACGGATATTCCGGCAGCAGGATGACCGGATGCAGGATGCCCATAATCTGCGGACTGATCTTCAACTTTGTTCGCAATATACGGACATCTGCGGCGGCAGGATATTTTTTCAGTATGGTTTTCCAGGCACTTTGTACAGTCAGGTCCTTGCAGTCAGGCATCCGCCGGACCAGCGTCTGTATCTGGCGGCAGAGAAGCAGTTTTTTCAGAAGCAGGAAACATGCGGCGGCCAGCCATATAAAAAACAGAATGTGGCAGAAACAGAACGTCTGACCCGCTGCGGACACCGGGGCGATCATCACGTCCCGAATGACAGGGATGATTCCGCTGTCCGGTATGGTCCGGGAGAAGGAAAATTCCACCGGAAAAAGTGCCCGTATCAGAACGGCCATGCAAAACGCGATCAGGCAGTCGGTGCTTATGTATTTCAGGCAGTACCTGCAGGTCAGAAACGGCAGCAGGACGGCCAGCAGGATACAGAGGGAAAAGGTGATGGTGAGTATGGTCATAAAAGAAAGATTCAAGAAGATTTCCCCCTCTGCTTCGCTCGGTATTCGCTGGTGAACGCTTCCAGTTCTTCCAGAAGAGCGTCATTTTCTTCCGGGTCATTGATCTGCACCAGGGCGCTGAGCATGGTTTTGACTCCGGATTTCCGGAACAGACGCCGCAGCTCGTCTTCCATATAATCCTCCTGGGTGATGTTGGGGCGGAAGGTACGGGCATATTTGGTATTTACGGGGATAAACTGCTCTACATGGATCAGTTCTTTTTTCAAAAGACGCGGAATCACCTGTGCGATACAGGCAACGGTCAGTTCCGGATCTACAGAGAAGTCCGAGATTTCGTTGACCGTCAGTGCCCGCTCGTGGTTCCACAGGACTTCCATTACTTTATATTCCCGGTCTGTTAAGACAATGGGTTTCTTATTTACAGCGTTCATGGCATTCTCCCTCCTTTTCGATTTATTCTATAATAAACAGGATACATCTGACAAGCTGTTTTTGCTGCAAATAAATAATATTATATATATAAATAATTCTGGACAGTAAAAAGTTTTAATAAAAAGAATAACCCTTTCATTGAGATTTATGTT
>CAJUAA010000016.1 GCA_910584205.1 uncultured Lachnospiraceae bacterium | reverse complement strand
TGTTCTCATGGGACAGCCTCGGGCCAACCTGGCCCGAAGCCCGGCCCCGGTGCCGCTCTCCACCGCCTCCGTTTCAGTAACTCATTCACCAAACACCGAAACGGAGGTAAACATGACTATCATCAATCTGCGGGATTTTTACCCGTACTATACAGTGGATTCCTTTATTGAAGTGCCTGATGAGGTAGCGGAGGCAATGGCAGAATTTGACCGCAGGGAGGCGGCCTACCGTCTGCGTACATACCGCCATAAGGCCTACTATTCCCTCGACCGGGAGGATGGCATTGAGCACTCGGCCTTGTTCGTTTCCCTCTCCCCTTGTGAGGTTTACGAGCGCAAAGTCACCACGCAGGAACTCCACGCGGCCATTTCCAGCCTGCCCGACAAACAGGCCAAACGTATCTACGCCCATTTCGTCCTCGGCATGAGCAAGACCGACATTGCCAGGGCCGAAGGCGTGGACGAAAAGGTGGTGCGCCTGGCAATCGAGCGGGGGCTTCGGAACATGGAAAAATTTTTGAAAAATAATCTCTAAGGTGTACCGAAAAAGCCCTGAAAATGAAATGGTATATAGAAAGGCAGAAGCGCCTCGGGCCAAGCTGGCCCGAAGCGTGGAGAAAGACGAAGGGGCAGCGCTCTTTGCCGGGCGCTGCCTTTTCGTGTTTCCCCATAGGACAAGAGGGAAACGGAAGGCTTCAACCCCGATTCGGAAAGGAGGCCCAGATGGTACAATCTGTAACCTACCAGAGAGAAACAAGAACCGTCCCCTTCCAGGGAAAGACGATTGTGCTGGAAAGCCTTACCCCGGTGCTTTCCCCAAAAGAGAAAGAGAGGCGGAAAAAAGAGATTGAGCGCTGTCTGTATGATGTGTTCAGCAAGTACCGCCAGAGCCGGTGCTGACCCCGACAACATTGCCCTCCGGGGCTATCAATGGTATAATATGCTTGTAAGGTTGGTAGCTCCATTCCCATAGGAAAGGAGCCTACAATGAACATTAGAGAAGATTATATTTATGCCAGACAGTCCGTTGACCGCAAGGACAGTATCAGTATTGAGAGCCAGATTGACTTCTGCAAGTATGAGCTGAAAGGCGGCAGCTGCAAGATTTTCAAGGACAAGGGCTATTCGGGGAAGAACACCGACCGGCCCGAGTTCCAGAAACTGCTTGACGAGATCCGCAAGGGGAAGGTGCGGCGGGTCATTGTCTACAAGCTGGACCGGATCAGCCGCTCCATTCTGGATTTTGCGAACATGATGGAGCTGTTCCAGGAGTACGACGTGGAGTTTGTCTCCTCCACGGAAAAGTTCGACACCTCCACCCCAATGGGGCGGGCCATGCTGAACATCTGCATTGTGTTCGCCCAGCTGGAACGGGAGAACATCCAGAAGCGCGTCACGGACGCCTACTATTCCCGGTGCCTGAAAGGCTTCCACATGAGCGGCCAGGCCCCCTACGGTTTCCGGCTGGAGCCGACCACGGTTGAGGGCATCCGCACAAAAATGATGGTGCCCGACCCGACAGCTGCCGACCATGTACGCCTGATGTTTGAAATGTACGCCGAGCCCGGGACCTCCTTCGGGGACATCAGCCGGTACTTTGAGGAAAACGACATTAAGGTTCACGGAAAATCGCTGTTCCGTCCCTTCCTCTCCCAGCTGCTTCGCAACCCGGTATACGCGCAGGCCGACCTGGAATTGTATGAGTTCTTCAAGAGCCAGGGGGCGGCAGTCGTCAATGACGCCGCCGACTTCGCCGGGACAAACGGCTGCTATCTCTACCAGGGGCGGGACGTGAAGGAGGACAAGGACAGGAGCCTGAAAGACCAGATACTTGTTATCGCTCCCCATGAAGGGATTGTTTCCTCTGACACCTGGCTGAAATGCCGGAAAAAGCTCATGGCGAACATTACTTTCCAGAATGGACGGAAGGCCCGGAACACATGGCTGGCTGGTAAAGTGAAATGCGGAAAATGCGGTTATGCTTTGAAAGTCACCCGCAACCCTTCCGGCTATGAATACCTCCGGTGCAATAAACGGTCCGACCACAAGGGCTGTCCGGGGTGCGGCACTCTCCGCAAAGTGGAATTTGAACAGTTTATATTTACCGCTATGGGAGAGAAATTCCGGGATTTCAAACACCTTCGGGGCGGTGAGGAAAAGGCCAACCCGAAATTGACCGCCTATCAAGTGGAGCTGGCACAAGTGGAGGCGGAAATTGAAAAGTTACTTGACACGCTGACCGGGGCAAACGCTACCCTGCTTGCCTACGCCAACAAGAAAATCGAGGAACTGGACACGCGCCGCCAGAAAATCACAAAGGCGATTGCCGATTTATCCGTGGAGACCATTTCCCAGCAGCAGATTGATTTGCTGTCCGGCTATCTGGATGACTGGGAGAATATCAGTTTTGAGGATAAGAGGAAAGCCACGGACGGCCTGATTTCATCAATCAGCGCAACCAGCGAGTATGTAAAAATAGAGTGGAAAATCTGACTTTTCCACTCTGCATATCTGAAATATTTCTTTATATCGTTTGTAGCCCCTTGTACACTGATGTTTGGGTTGGGATATTCATGGCAGGCAGTATATTGTCGAGATCAAAATATGGCGCGGAAATGAATACAATAAGCGGGGAGAGCTGTAGCTTGCAGATTACCTGGATGTATATCATGTACAGAAAGAGTTTCTGCCGAGTTTTCGCTTTAACAAGAATAAAAGAACAGGCTTAAAAGGAATAAAATGCGGCGACAGGACGATTCTGGAGATGGTAGTCTGATTTTGTCGGTCACCTGCGAACCGGGATCTCGATCTGCACAATATAGTCTTCCATGCGGTCGGCGACGGTCTCATTGATGCCTTTTTCATAGGAGAAGCCGGACAGGGTCAGGCCCTGCTCCCGGGCGTAGGAAAGGATCGCCTGATACCGCTGGGGGAGCTGATTCCAGTCTCCTTTGTGGAAAGCTCTCAGATAGGTTCCGCCGGGCTGTATATGCAGCCCTTTTTTGCGCGGCAGAAAGGGGATCTCGATAAAGAGCCGGGTATAATTGTCAAAGCCGCCCTCCTGAAGGCTGGAGACGGGGATCATGGAGCCGTAGGAGGCGTCGTGCAGGCGGCCGAGGCCGTACCGGGCAGTCTCGGCGGTAATCAGCTCCACCTCTTTTTCAAAGGAAGTGTCCCGGTCGATCTCCACAGTCACCAGGCAGCGCTCTTCTTTTTCCACGATGCAGATTTCAGACAGGTCCATGGTCAGCAGGGTGACCATATTCTGGTGATGGCCGCACAGGGTCTTCCGGACCGCCTGCAGATGCCTAAGCTGCCGATCCAGTCCGGCAATCTTTTCTTCCAGCAGGCATTTCAGATGTTCGGCAGAACGGTCTTTCATGAAATCCTGTATTTCCTGGATGGACACATCCAGTTCCCGCAGAAGCAGGATCGTCTCCAGCACGGCGCTTTGATGATAGTCATAGCAGCGGTAGCCGTTGACCGGGTTGACGGCGGCCGGCCGGAACAGGCCGATCTGGTCATACCACATGAGCGTCTTTTTGTTGATGCCATGAAGGGCGGCGAACTGGCCGATGGTGAGCAGTTTTCTTTCTTTTTCCATGCAGATTCCTTTCGGGGGCTTCCAGAGACCTGGGCGGCGGAGCTGTTACTTTTTATTTCGATAAAAGGCGGTACTGGCAAGGGCAAATAAGGATGGAATAACGGCATACCCTGCATTTACCTGCCCTCTGTTATATAAAACATACCCTGCGCCAATAAAAGTTAAAATAATAAATAGAATGCTTGCTGTCAAAGCGATTTTTTTCATGGTATCCTCTCTTTCGATTCTGATTTTCAGTCATATTCCGCGCAGATATATTTGAAATCCTCCGTCTTGTGCAGTGCTGGCAACGCGTGTTCCTCGATATGTTTTGACATAATTTCCACTGCATACCGGAAATTTTCACATGGATGGCCTTCGGCGCAGCGCACCATTGTGATCAGCCTTTCGTTATCGCCCTCGATGTTTTCGGACGGATAGTTGCCGGAATAGTCGCAGGAATCTTCGTAATGACCTTTCTGCATGACCGCTTCCATCTGAGCTGCGGTGCCAATCACTGCATGGTAATCTATGGTATCCGCATCCATGTAATACTCAATGAAAAGCCTTGCCACGATATCCGGACATCGTTGGATTTGTTCAATTATGGCATTTGCATTCCGGATGGCAAATCTATGGATTTTCTGCCTGGCATGCTGCTCGTTTTCATAACGGATGTACAAAAGCGTTTCGTGACCGCTCAGCATGGCGGTGATGGTCTGAAGGTGTCCCTCCTTGTCATAGGCTGCAAGGAGCGTCCGATCAAGATCGTCTTCCGGTACATTGTACAGCGTCATCCCGCGCCAGTCCTTTCCGACAGGAATATCATAGGTGAGCATTTGATACTGCGGGTCATAGTCTAAGGAAACTGCGTTGTCGTTGTCAAGGTCCCCGCTGAAATCGGCCACCTTGTATACGCCTTCCTGGTGGGTGAGTGGAATACTGGGCAATTCCGGCATTTTGGTATCCTTCCTTTCTGATATCATGGTGTTGACAAACTGCGCACTGCGCCTGTTTTGGATGTTTACCAGCCCGATCAATGGGAGTTCTGTTTACCGCAAACAGGGATAATTAACCGTTAACCGGCGTTACCATTTTCTTCAGCGTTTGACTATAATATTCGTAAGCCATTTTTGTAAAATGCTCACATTCCGTTTCGTAAAACTGTGTATCGGCAGCGTCAAGGCGTTCCATATCTTCATCCGTCAAATATTCTGGTATATCCCAATACGCTGTTAATCTGGTGTCATTTTTAAATTTATCCAGAACATTACAATAGGTATCGTCCAACAAATCGTACAGACTGGTATCT
Organism: uncultured Lachnospiraceae bacterium; assembly: GCA_910584205.1. Lineage (GTDB taxonomy): Bacteria > Bacillota > Clostridia > Lachnospirales > Lachnospiraceae > Hominiventricola. Next base: position 73,946 of record CAJUAA010000016.1, on the reverse strand, counting down.
TCTATGCGTTTCAGCCCACGCATGGCATAACATAAACACTGGAAGCCCCAGTTGCAGAAGAACTGGATAAATCCTCCGTTATTGATATCCACATACAGCTTCCACAAAGCTGCAATCTCCTGTTCGTCTTCATCAAGTCTGCTCCAGTCTCCGCCTGAATCTATCAGTTTTGAGTTGAACTCAATCGAATAATCATCCCATAAATTACCGTAATCCGCCATACATTCATTCTCCTTTCCCATTCCGATTTGTCAGTTTGTTCCTATATAAAAGATAGCATGAAGCCGAGTGACATGCAATCTCTGTTCCCTGCCGATTTTTTACAAATGGCTCTTGACTGTACAGTTACTATATGGTTTATGATACCGGATACATGGGACAAATGCAAGACAAAAGGAGAAAAAATATGGAAAATCAAAATGGATACCTGAAACCGGTAACTCTGAAAAATATCCTGAAATTCGCCGTTCCGACCATCGCCATGACGGTGTTTATGTCCTTTTATACCATGGTCGACGGTCTGTTCGTGTCAAATCTCATCGGTACGGACGCCCTTTCCGCCATCAATCTGACCGCGCCTGTGATTCAGCTGGTCACAGCCGTCTCCACCATGCTGGCTACGGGAGGCAGCGCAGTCATTATGAAGAAGATGGGCGAGAAAAAAGCAGAAGAGGCAAGAGAAGATTTTACGGCGCTGATTCTGATCAATGCGGCAGTGGGGCTCCTCATGTGGGGGCTTGGATATCTCGCCATGGGTCGCGTTTTCGCCGGCATGGGTCTGTCGGTCCAGGTGGAGGGGTACTGCGGGGAATATCTGAGCCGCTATCTGGTATTTACGGTGCCCATCCTGCTGATGAACAATTTTACGCTCTATCTGATCGCCAGTGAGAAGGCAGCGCTTTCCCTGGTCTGTTCCGTGACCGGAGGCGTGCTGAACATGGTGCTGGACTATGTATTTCTGGCGGTGTTCCATCTGGGGATCGGCGGCGCGGCCATCGCCACCGGGCTGGGATACTCCGTGACGGCGGTGGCGGGCCTGTTCGTGTTTGGCCGAAAGGAGAGCCTGCTTCATTTTAAAAAGCCGGTGTTTCGGCTGAGGGTCCTTGTAAACGCAGCGTCGAATGGATGTTCGGAGATGGCCACGGCGCTGGTAACCGGGATTGTCACCATGATGTTCAACTGGACCATGCTCACCTACGTGGGGGAAGACGGAGTGGCGGCGGTCACGATCATCATGTATGTGCTCATGTTCGCCAGCTCGCTGTACACGGGATATTCTTACGGCGTGGCGCCCATGCTCAGCTTTTACCACGGAGAGCAGAACCGGGAGAAGCTGAAAAAGCTGGTGGCGTTGAGCCGGAAGGTGATCGAGGTGGTGTCCGTGATCACGGTGGCAGTGTCCCTTGGACTTACGGAGCCGCTGGTATCGGTCTTTGCCCGTCCGGAGGATCCGGTGTATGCGCTGGCGGTAACCGGGAACCGGATCTGCACGATCGCATTGCTTTTCATCGGTTTTAATATTTTTGCCAGCGGGATGTTTACCGCATTGTCCAACGGAGTGGTGTCGGCGGTGCTGGCATTTTCCAGATCCTTTGTGTTGATGCTGGCCGCCATGATCGTGCTGCCCCTGCTGCTGGGCGTGAACGGGATCTGGCTGGCGACGCCGGCGGCGGAGCTGATGGCGCTTCTCCTGTCGGCGGGAATGTACTGGAAATACAGGAAGCGGTATGGATACTGATTTTTGGTGGGCGGCCGGAGCCTTGTGACATATCATATAAGGAAGAAATCCCACCAAGGCGGCGGGAGTGTGCTATGAATGACCAGAAGATTGAGAACCAGCTGAATCTGGCGCTGGAGGCTACGGAGGAAGAGCGGGAGAAATCCGTTGTATTAAATACCGGCTATGACCGGGAGGAGCGGACCTGGGAACTGATCGTCAAATATACGGGAGACCTGGAGCGGATCGCCTCCGAAAATATTCAGGTGACCCGGCTTTTGAATGAATACGCTATCCTGGTGGTGCCGGAGTCGCTGATCGGGCGGCTGGCGGATATTCCGGAGATCGAATATATCGAGAAGCCGAAGCGCCTTTATTTTGCAAGAGCGGACGGAAAGCGGGCCTCCTGCATGACGCCGGTGCAGCGTCCGCCCCTGTCCCTCACAGGAAGAGGGGTGCTGGTGGCGGTGCTGGATTCCGGGGCGGATTACCGCCATCCGGAGTTCCGGAACCTGGACGGGACCACGAGGATCCGCGCTCTGTGGGATCAGACGGCGGAGGGGACGCCGCCGCCCGGATACTATGTGGGAACAGAGTATACGCAGGAGCAGCTGAATGAAGCGTTGGCGCGGGAGGGGCTGACGCAACAGGAAGCAGTTCGGGAGGCGTCTGACGAAGGGCTGATGCAGCAGGGAGCTGTCCGTAAGACGTCTGGTGAAATGTTGGCGCGGCAGAATGTGCTGCCGGTGAGCCGGGACGTGAGCGGGCACGGAACCGGCGTTCTGGCCATTGCCGCGGGCAATAACGGCGTGGCCTATGAGAGCGAGATCCTCGTGGTAAAGCTGGGGAGTCCGAAGGCGGACAGCTTTCCCCGGACGACGGAGCTGATGATGGGGATCAACTATGTGATTGAAAAGGCGCTGGAATACCGGATGCCGGTGGCGATCAACATCAGCTTTGGCAATACCTACGGTTCCCATACGGGGAAGAGTCTTCTGGAGACTTATATAGATGACATCAGCAATCTGTGGAAATCGGTTTTCTGCGTGGGCAGCGGCAACGAAGGTGCAGCGGCCGGACATGCGGGAGGCAGGCTTGCGGACGGGGAGATTCAGAATGTGGAATTTGCGGTGGGGAATTACGAGCCGACCCTGAGCCTGCAGATCTGGAAAAATTATGTGGATACATTTGATATTTTTCTCGTCCATCCAAACGGAACGGTCCTGGGGCCCTTCTACGAGCGTCCGGCCACCCAGCGGTACCGGGCGGGGAGAACGGAGCTTCTGGTCTACTACGGAGAACCCAGCCCCTACAGCGTGGAACAGGAAATCTATGTGGATTTTCTTCCGCTGGGGGACTATATTGACTCCGGTGTCTGGAACGTGCGGCTGGTGCCGGGAAGAATCGTGGACGGCAGCTATCAGATGTGGTTTCCCAGCAGCGCCGCCACGGGAAACGCCACCCGTTTCCTGCGCCCCCGGGAGAGCGATACGCTGACGATCCCCTCCACGGCCTCCAATGTCATCACCGTGGGCGCCTACAATACCGCCACGGACGCCTACGCGGACTTTTCCGGGCGGGGATCGGAAGACGGCGGGGCCTTAAAGCCTTCCCTGGCGGCTCCCGGGGTGAACATCGAGACGGCGGCGCCGGACGGCCGGTACGTGAGCCAGACCGGGACGTCCTTCGCCACACCCTTCGTGACCGGCGCGGCGGCGCTGCTTATGCAGTATGGCGTGGTGGACGGGGAAGATCCGTTTTTGTATGGAGAGAAGGTAAAAGCGTATCTGCAGCGCGGGGCGCGGCCGCTGCCTGGGTTTGGCGCGTATCCGAATAATCAGGTGGGGTACGGGGCGCTTTGTGTTGAAAATAGTTTGCCTGTGTAAAAGAGAGTAGATTTTTAGAGAAATAAGCACTTTGTTCTTCGTATATGGTGCCGAATAAAGTGCTTTTATGATATATTTTTGCTATTGTGACTTGTACCATTGGTTCTTTTAGAGTGTTATAAATATTTAAGCATAAAGTGTCAACTAAATGTGTGCAATATCATAAAGAAAATTGGCTTACTTTTTCACAAAAAATCAGATTCTACTTGTAAATAATAAAAAAATGATTATAATAATTATTAGATTTAAATATGATTAGAATTGGTTGGAGGATATTTTGTGTTCGTAGAAAATAAAACAACCGAATTCAAGCGAGAATATGTTGAGGATATAAAAAATACTATTGTTGCATTTGCAAACTGTGATGGTGGTACACTTTATATCGGGGTGAACGATGATGGAACAGCTTGTGGTGTCGGTAATGTTGATGATACTATGTTGCGTGTAACCAATGCAATCAGAGATGCTGTGCGGCCAGATGTTACTATGTTTGTGGAATGCCGTAATGATGTAATGGACGAAAAGGCAATTGTATGTATAATTGTCCAGCGCGGTACGGCAAGACCGTATTATCTGCAAGGAAAAGGAATTCGTCCGGAGGGTGTTTATGTTCGTCAGGGAGCATCGACAGTTCCGGCAACAGATACCGCTATCTTGAATATGATCAAGGATACCAGTGGTGACAGTTATGAGGCGGCTCGCTCTCTCGATCAGCATCTTACTTTTAACAAAGCTGTCGATTTCTTTAGTAAACGGAAAGTAGAGTTTGGAAGAACTCAGATGCGTTCACTTCACCTGATTGGCGAAGATGGTATGTACACGAATCTGGCATTTTTGCTGTCTGAACAGTGTACACATATGATCAAACTGGCTGCTTTTGAGGGGAGTAAGAAATCTGTATTCAGGGATCGACAGGAATTGTCGGGTTCCCTTTTAAATCAGATGGAGGAAGCTTTCAATTATATTGATCGTTACAATCGTACCCGTGCAGAATTCTCAGGACTGGACCGGTTAGACATGAGAGATTATCCCACGGAAGCAATCCGTGAAGCACTACTGAATGCAATCGTCCATCGAGACTATTCTTTTAGCGGTGCTACACTTATCAGTATTTTTGAAGACCGAATTGAATTTGTAACCATTGGTGGTTTGGTGAAAGGTATTGCATTGGATGACGTGATGCTGGGAGTGTCCGCGTTGCGCAATCAGCATTTAGCGAATATTTTCTATCGTCTGAGATTGATTGAAGCATATGGCACAGGGATTCTTAAGATCAATGAATGTTACGATAATTATGTTGTGAAACCTGTGATCGAAACAACAAGTAATGCTTTTAAGATTACGCTTCCCAATACAAACTTCCATGCAGAAGAACAAAAAGTTCAAAATATCCTTAGAACGGGTGGAACTACCAGTGCGACAAAAAAGGAAGAACGAATTAATACTGTTTTGGAACTGTGTCGCAGTAAAGGTTTTATTGTTCGTAGTGATGTAGAAATGGAACTGGGTGTGTCCCAATCTACTGCAATCCTGCTTTTGCGAGAACTAACTGACGAGGGCGTGCTGATTAAAAAAGGACGGACTAAAAACCTGCGATACTACGAGAATAAATAAAGGAACGGTTGAAATTATGCCATTCAAATATGAGTGTAAAATTAACCAGTTTCGTATCAAAAATACTTAGGTAAAGATGGAGTCGAAGATATGCCTACGTTAAGTGAGATATTTGATAAACGGAAAATTCTCCTTTATCAGAACGAAAGTCTTGATCTGGATCACTATTATCAGGAACCTTATCAGGATGAAAACGATGAAATCAAAGAAATGGGCAAACCATTTGAAACCGATGAGTCGAAGAAAATACGTTCTCTTGATTTGATAAGCGAAGATCGAACATATTCTGGTTTTAGTTATTTTATGGATGGCTCTCGTCGTACATATAAAATTGGAGATATGGTCTTAGAGGGCAAGAAGATATATCCTGTTGTTGTTGCTCAGGTTCGGGCGGGATGTACAGAACGAGACCGACAGAAAAAGTTGCATACACATGGATTAGTTCAAAGGAAAAATCTTCTCCTTCTAAGTGATAAGATGAATGAGGTGGATTTTCAGGAAATTCGTCAGCGCATCCTCAAAACACAAATGGCAAAGGATATTCATTTGGATATAGTGAAATATCACTTTGATTCTGCAAAGGACAGTGTTCCGATCAATGCAGCTATTGCCAAGGCAAATTCCATAATGCACGATATGGAAATTGCTATTCTGGGACAGATGGTTCATTCAGGTACGCTGGAACCCGATCATATGTTGATTGTGGATGGCCCACTGCAGTTCATTCGGCAAGATACCGGAAAGCCAGAGTTTGCGGATATGTTTTATAATGTTGTCGGTGTTTCTAAGAGTTTTGATCCAATGTTGCCGACTTCGAACAAAAATAAGCGTGGGGGAACCCAGATTGGTGCAGAACTTCTAAAACTGAAATATGGTCAAAGGACACCAGTGTTTTTGAAGGAGAACAGTAAGCATCGTAAGTTTGGTTTCTGGTATTTACGGATTCGGCCGAAAAATAAGGTGTCCGGTCCTCTTGAAGGCATAATTAAAATTGAAAAGATGGCGGTACTGGAAGAGGAAGAAGGTTTGGATTCCTCTGTAGTAGACAATCTCTCTTTTTGGCTGTTGAATGAAGGTTCCCCTACTTGCTACGGACGGGACGGACGATGGGCTAGTCACCTATACTCGGTGTATCTAACCGAAACATTAATAAAATCATCGTTTGAAAGTGACTTGGCATTTATCAACAATTTTAAACGAAATTTCCGTTAAGAAGGAGACAAAGGTATGAGTAACAGAAAATTAATTGGCAGAGTTTCTGCTACAGAAAAATATCCGTCATCTTGTGATGATTTTCAGTTTTGGCTTTCGGATGATACCATTTTGAGTCCCTTTGATATTGTTCGAGTTGAGAATAAAACTGATGATTCCGTAACCTATGGAGTGGTGCAGGATATTTTGCATATTACAGATGGTACGGGTCATCTTAGTAATTATGTGTCTTCTGACTTCGGTAATGTGGATACAATACCGATGACCAGACGACTTTCTCTGTCTTATGCAAAGGTTTCCGTTATACACAACACAAAAGAAAACTTTATGCCTGTTTTTGAAGGGGCTCCTGTCTATACCACTGATAACAATGATATCGAAACTGCTCTCGGTTTGGATAACATTGATGAGCGAACAGCAATTCCTGCTGGATTGATGAAAACCAGCAGTAATGACCCTGTATCTATTAAATACAATGGTGATTTTTTGATTGGCCCAGAAGGTGCGCATATGAATATTTCTGGCATTTCTGGTTTGGCAACTAAGACAAGTTATGTGATGTTTTTGCTAAAAGCGATACAGTATAAATACAAAGATGATGTTGCTATTATTGTTATGAATGTCAAAGGTGATGATTTGCTTCATGTTCACCAGCCAAATGAGAAAATCACTTCGTCACAGCGTGACGAATGGGATGCGTTAGGCATTCCCTGCGAACCCTTCGAAAATGTAAAATACTTGTATCCTTATCGGCGCCAGAAGGATAAGCTGTACGCAAATACGGCACTGTCTGGAGAAGATTTGGCTGAGCAGTATGCTGCTAAGCAGGCGGCAAATTATGTATATACTTTTGAACATGATATTGATAAGGTAGATATGCTTTTTTCTAATGTCGATGACCCGAATTACACCATTGAGTCAATTTTGAATCAAATTGATTCTGGATCGGAATTTAAAGATGTTTCAAGTTGGAATGAATTTAAAGAAAAATTAAAAGAATTTTGTGTTAAGGGGAGCGAGAAAAACCGTTCATCAGGTATTTTGATGCAATCCTGGCAAAGATTTAAACGTCTAATTAATAATTCGATTAATGATGACGTTTTCGTCAATTCAAGATCAATGGCAAGTGATCAGCATCAAGTATACTTATCTGATGAAGTTCTGAATATCAATGGAGGCGAAATGATGGTTGTTGATATTGCGGGATTGACTGAGCAGTTGCAGTGTTTGGTTTTCGGTGATATTATACGTTCTGTCTATTCTTTGAAGCATGGGGATTATGACCAAGATGATCGCAGTAGTAAAATGCCTGTTCCTCAACGAATCATAATTTTTGTTGACGAATTGAATAAGTATGCACCTTCTACATCTAGTAAGAATTCTCCTTTGTTGGCAAACTTGTTGGATATTACCGAGCGTGGTCGATCGGAAGGTGTTGTGCTGTTTTCAGCGGAACAGTTTAGAAGTGCGATTCACGAACGTATCAAAGGCAATTGTGGCACAAATGTATATGGTCGTACAAATGCTATTGAGGTATCCCGTCCGGACTATAAATTTGTTCCTACAGTATATGCAAATATGATGACCAGACTAAAGAAGGGAGATTTGATTCTTCATCATCCTGTTTTCAAAACATTGCTGAAGATTCAATTTCCTTTCCCGTCTTACAATCAAGGGGGTAGTAAATAGTGGGGGAACCTGTTGCTGGTAAGTTTTTACTAGAAATACTTACCAAAGGTATGTATTCTAACCCGATGCATGTTTATCGGGAATATATTCAAAATAGCACAGACTCAATTGACAAAGCTGTTGCGGGTGGAGTAATTTCTTCATCTGAGGCTGCAATTCATATTGAAATCGATGGTGCAAAGCAGAGAATCATTATTCATGATAATGGTTATGGTATTCCTGCTGAAAAAACTAGAAAGATTCTGTTGAGTATTGGCGATTCTGATAAGAATGGCATGGACGAGAGAGGTTTTCGAGGTATTGGACGACTTGCAGGTCTGGCTTATGCAAAAGAAGTTAATTTTGTTACTTCCACATTTGGCGAAGAAGTAAAGATAGTTATGACATGCGATTGTGTTAAATTGCAGAGACTTCTCCAAAAGTCTAATGCTGAAACTTCAGATGTTATGGAGACTTTTAAGGCAATCAGCAGTTTTGCCGATCCTCAACCAGAGGATAAAGATGCACATTATTTTGAAGTACAAATGATAGGTGTTCCTTTGGAGTCAGGCTTGCTTGAAGAAAATACTGTGTGGAGTTACCTTTCCGAAACTGCTCCTGTTGACTTTAATAGCCAACAGTTTTCGCAGGCACAAAAAATACGGGATTATTTTAGTGAACATCGTTGCCCGATACCCTGCTATAAAATAATTCGTGGATCAAGAAAACTTCCCATATATAAGCCTTATTCCCGTACATTGTCTACTGGTAAACAAGTCAAAACAAGGAATAAGGATTCTGTCCGTGATGTAGAATTTGTGTATGCCGAAGCATCCGATGGGAAACCTTTATATATTGGGTGGCTTGCACTTACAGATTTTTCAGGTATTATTTCGGATGAAGCAGTACAAGGTATACGTTTTCGAAAGGGAAATATTTTAGTTGGTAATAACACCACATTTGTGAAATATTTCCCTTCTGAAGGTCATAATGCAAATCGTATGTTTGCAGGAGAAATTCATGCTTTGCATAATGAATTGATTCCGAACTCTCAGAGAGATGATTTCGAGCCTAATGCAATTTACAATGAAATGAGGCAGGCTCTAAGTAAGTGGGCAGGAGAAATTAATAAGAAGTATCGTCGTGGCATGTCTGAAGCAACGTCTGCGCTTAGACGCTTAAATCAGCTGAATGCAGAACAGAAGGAACTAGAAGAAAAAATTGATTCTGGTGCAATTACCTCTGATGAAAAGAGAGAACAGATTGCTGAAAAGCTCAAGCAAATTGCTAAGAAGCGTGAGGTTGAAGAAAAAACTGTCCGAAATGCGCAAGTGCGTGGCACATTTGATGTTGACCGCAAAGAAACGGTTGAGAAAGTGTTGTCGCAGACGGAGATAGCAGCGAGAAAGGTTACTTCGTTAAATAAGAAAGTCATTAATGCTGATTATGCAACCAAGCATGATTTACCAACCTCGTATAGTCGAGATGAGCGGAAGCTATATCAGCGTATTATTACTGTAATTGATACATTCTTCAACGAAGAGCCTGAGACGGCAGAAAAACTGAGAGAGGCTATAAAATCTGAACTGAGCGTGAAAAAGAAATGAGAGTTTTATTAGTCGAACCAAATTATAAAAATAAATATCCTCCAATGGGATTAATGAAAATAAGTACATACCATAAGAGGTTGGGAGATGAGGTGCAGTTTGTCAAAGGCTTTGATCACAGTGTAGATAAAAAAGTTTGGGATAGAATCTATATTACCACTCTATTTACCTTTGATTTTGATGTGGATGTGAAAACCATCAATCATTATAAATTGCTGGTAAACAACATTGATGATCTTTATGTTGGTGGCATTATGGCATCGCTTATGCCGGAGAAAATCGTAGAAGCAACAGGAATTGATCGTTTTCATATTTTGACTGGGTTGTTCACTGACACTTCGGTGGTTGGTGATAGTAACGATATCAATGTGGACGAATTGCCGCTGGATTATGATATTCTGGAACAGATTGATTATAAGTACCCTGCCGGCGATAATTATTTTGCTTATACTACCAGAGGATGTCCGAACCATTGTTCTTTTTGTGCGGTACCTATTTTGGAGCCACATTTTCATGTGACAAACAGCATTGTTGATCAGATTAGGACTATTGACGAAAAATACGGTCCTAAGCAGCACCTTCTACTTTTGGATAATAATATTCTGAATACTGCAGATTTGAAGTCTCTTGTTGATGATTTGTGTAAAGCGGGATTTGGTCGGGGGGCAAAGTATGTAGATCCTGGTGCATACAATATTGTCATAATGCGTTATCGTAATGGAGACCGAGCAGATTTTCTCAATAAGAAGATGGCTACATATTTGGATGGTTTTAAAAAACGTATTAAATCCGCTGAAATGTTAGAAACATTCCTTCAAATTGTCATTGGGGCAGAGGACGCTGTTGACTATGCACAATATATGCTGGATCATGATAAAGAATTGTCTCCGATCATTGAGAAGTATCGTAACAAAGCAAAAAAAGCACGTTACTTGGACTTTAATCAAGGTGTCGACGCAAGAAAGATCAATGACGAAACTATGGAACAGCTTGCTCGGCTTGCGGTTCGTCCTTTGCGTATTGCGTTTGATGATATTCATTTAAAGGATGTATATTGTCAGGCGGTACGTACTGCATATCGTCATGGTATCAAAGAAATTTCCAATTACATTCTGTTCAATTACAAGGATAAGCCGGAAGATTTGTATGAACGTTTACGTATCAACATTGAATTGAATAAGGAATTGGGTATTCAGATTTTTTCATTCCCGATGAAATATTCTCCGATCAGCGAAACAGATCGCACTTATATCGGCATTAATTGGTGCAAGAAATCAGTCCGTGCAATTTCTGCGATTCTGCAGGTGACAAAGGGCGTTGTGGCAGCTGGGTCCAGTTTTTTTTATAAGGCATTTGGTAATAATCTGGATGAATATTTTGAACTATTAGCGATGCCCCGGACACTGATTATGTTCCGTTCATATTTTGAAGAGAATGGTACAACGACAAAATGGAAGACTCTATATTGCAAACTAAACAATGATCAGAAAAAGCATTTAATGGAATTGGCATCTCTTAATATAGCAGAACTAAGAAATACACCTTGGCCAAATGACCTTAAAGATATTCTGGAATTTTATTTGATAAAATATTCTGGCAAAATAGGGCATTCTGACGTGAAATATTTTCAATTATCATTGATGGATGACGGCGATGTTGTCACAGAAGATTAAGAAATAATGGAGATTTTGGAGAAATAGTGGTGGTGATTTCGGATGCTTCAACTTGACACTAATCCACTGTCAATTTTGTCCCAACTTAGCATTAGCGAACCATACGCCCCACGAAGTTATGCGGGTTTTAGCAATTTTCGCGTGGGAAAAGTGAAAAAAGTTTGTGACATTAACTTGACATACGCGGGGTACGGGGCGCTGTGTGTGAGGGACAGCCTACCGGGGTAGTGAAATGGTTTGTTGACATGCGTAACAAAAAATGCTATTATGTGTAATAAAAAATGCGAATCCGGTGAATGCAGCGGAGAAAATCAGTGAAGTATTACTATGTAGAGTTGAGCAGAATGAAGATAGGAATCTTAACAATGGAGCCTGTTGATGAGGAAGTCAGACTTTTTTCTTCTGTGTATTTAGCACAGGAATGACTTAAGGATAATGGTTTTATATATGGACAACACAGGTTTTTCAATTATCCTACCGGTGATAAAGAATGGTTTCATAAAGACGATATAAGCATGGAATATGCGGATGTTGTTATTACAGAAATGAATTTAGATGATCAGGCAGAGTCAAAATTCAAAAACCTTGGGGAAATACACAGAGAGTGGCTGCCGAAGGCTCTAATTGAATTGGAAGAAACAGAATTAGAGGAAGATTAAAGAAAGTATCATGAGAATTACGACTTATTACAGGCTGGAATGTTTATATAGAAGGTACAGCGGATATATTAGCACAAGGGAACTGCTGGATGAAGGATTTTCTAATCGTCAGATAGCAGTTTTGACAGAAGAGAATTATCTTGAGAAAATATGTCATGGTTGTTACTGGATGCTGCAATGCGGGCATAAAAAGCCGGATGATTATAAATGTATTGAAGTGTGCTTAAGTGCTCCCCGGGCAGTGATAGCTATGAAAAGTGCATGCTATTATCAAGGACTTATCGAATCAGAACCGGATGTTTTAGCAGTTGCAACGGAGCGTACAGACCGCAGCGTGATAAAAATGAAGTTTCCGATAGAAAGACACTATTTTTCGAGCAGTCATTTTCCGTATGGAATAAAGAAGATAGAAACGAAATTTGGAAAATACAATATTTATAATATTGAACGAAGTATTTGTGATATGGTGCGTTTAAAAGATGAGTCCGTGATAGAAGTTTTCGATTGTATGAAAGTGCAAACGGAACAATATGAGCGGATATCAGGATATGACAAGCTGCTTAAAGACAATATTAAGAATATTATGCGGGGAGAAAACTGACATGGGAACATTTGCAACGTTGTTTCATAAGGCAGGAGCGGGGATACCGGATGAAAAAAGAAAGAATTCAAAGTCCGCATCGAAAAATTGTTTCAAATGGGTGGAATGATGGAAATGGAACAGGTACGATTGTGCGGGAAAAAGGCGGTGACAATTAAAAAAGCTTCCATGCATGATTATGGTATGGATTTTTATTATAATTATTTTGAAGACGATTGTTGGGAAAATGCGGGGTTTAGTTCGAAAGGGGGATATGTGTGGAGCGAAAAGATTGGATGGCGGGAGTTTCACAGGGTTGTTGTTGCAGCATATGTTTTGGAGAGTTTGTATATAGATGGACCGACTGTGGCGATGGTAAATGGAGACGTCGTAACTTCGCAGACATATATCGGCTGGATCAATTATCTGTTTCAAACTCAATATCCTCAGAGGAATAACGATCCGTGGGCATTGTTTGAGGCTTTGCACAACCAAATGGATATGGATTTGGAAAGAATTGATTGGGGTGGATTTATTCAGGATTTGTATGGGTTCATTGGCTATTATGAGATTAACGCTGTTTTGACAGGAACGGAGGTTTTAGAAAAAAATTTCACAAACAGGCAGGGAATGGGAGCAAGAACGAAAATGATGGTAAGCTGAATTTCTTTGATTTTGCCAGGAGATTGAAAATGGCAGTTAAACAATTTCATAAGGAAAAAGGAGAGAATGAGGCAGGGCAGCTTTTTCTTCTTGTGGAAATGCTGCGTTCCTATTATAAGCAGGAGGGTATGTCGATTGATGTCAGTAAGAAATACGAAGACAAGAAGTTGGAAGCAATTTGCCTTTTTGCGACATTGACAGAATTGATTGTCATAAATGGGATTGGGTGATTTGATGGATAAGAAAATACAGATCAGAAACAGTACTTCTGATTTCCTTGTGTTTACCAAACAGAATGGGGAAGATGGCATTGAGGTCAGAGTGCACGATGAAGACGTATGGCTGACACAAAAGAGCATGGCGCAGCTGTTTGACTGTTCAACGGATAATATTAGTTTACATTTAAAAAATATTTTTTCCAGCGGAGAGCTAGATGCAGAAGCAGTTACCGAGGAATCCTCGGCAACTGCTTCTGATGGTAAAAAATACAGGATGAAATTTTATAATCTTGACGCGATTATCTCTGTGGGTTACCGAATTAATTCCATTCGGGCAACCCGGTTCAGGCAGTGGGCAACAAAGGTGTTAAAGACCTTTACGATTCAGGGGTATGTGCTGGATAAAAAACGCCTTGAAAATGGGCAGATATTTGATGAGGAATATTTTGAACATTTACTTGATGAAATCAGGGAAATTCGCGCAAGCGAGAGGAAATTCTATCAAAAAATAACGGATATTTATGCAACGGCAGTGGACTATTCTCCTACAGCATCTACATCTAAGACGTTTTTTGTCATAGTTCAGAATAAGCTGTATTATGCCATTCATCACCATACAGCTGCAGAGGTGATTGTAGAACGTGCGGATCATAGAAAAGAGCATATGGGATTGGCCACTTTCTGATGACAGCAGAACATGAATCCTGGTTTTTGTGTTCAGGAGTTCCGGGGGCCGGAACCAGGTTCGGGAATAGGACCGGGGTTTTCCGGTAACAATACCAATGCCGGGAGAACGGGATCGGGATGAAATGGCGCAAAAAATGACAGATATTGGAGAAGGTTTATGAAAGATGGGAGGAAGGTTCAGATGTGGTTTTTATTTGCATTGCTGTCTGCTGTATTTGCTGCACTAACCTCTATTCTGGCGAAAATTGGTATAGAGGGCGTTAATTCAAACCTTGCCACGGCAATACGGACCATGGTCGTCGTTGCCATGGCCTGGGGAATGGTATTTATGACAAATACACAGGGCGGAATCGTAGAAATCAGTAAAAAAAGCTGGATATTTCTGATTCTCTCCGGGCTGGCAACCGGTGCGTCGTGGCTCTTCTATTACCGGGCATTGCAGATCGGAGAGGCTTCCAAAGTGGTGCCGATTGATAAGCTGAGCGTTGTGATTACCCTTTTTCTGGCGTTTGCTATCCTTCATGAACCGTTTACGGTAAAATCACTGGTCGGCTGCGTTCTGATCGGTGCCGGAACCCTGTTTATGGTTTTATAATCTGTAAACTCAATATGGGAACTGCCGCAGCGTCTTATGACATATGCGGCGGTTCCCATTTTTCATATGCAAGCCGCGGATCGCTATCTTCTTCAACGTAGATGGTTCCGCAGTGTGTAAAGCCTTCTTTTTTCAGAAGCTTCTGCATGACGATATTGTCTCCATGGGTATCGATGCGGAGATGCCCGCACTGCCGGTATGCCCAGTCCAGACAGAATTTCCCGATTCCGCGGACAGAACCATCTCCGGCAAGCCGGTGTACCGCGCCATAGGCCCCGTCGTGCAGCCAGTTCCCATCCTCAATGTACCGGTACGCTGGCTCTATGTCGTCACCCATTGCGAAGAAAAGGGTTCCTACGATCCGGTTTTCATGTACGCATACATAGCTTGTTCCGCATAAAATATCATGGTGTATTAAGGAGGCCGGCGGCCACTGCGTCGCCCCCCATTGATTTGGATTTCCATGTTCGGCCATGAAGTTCCGTGCATATGCATATATTTCCATGATTCGTTCCAGATCTTTTTCACTTGAACGTTTTATTTCCATTGTATTGTTTCCTTATTTCTTTATGTCGATCCTTGCGGCACCCTCGTAAATCGTATACACCTGAGCATCAAAGTACGCAGCCTTTGCCTGGTTTATCTGGCTGCTTGTAAAAGTTTCTTCCGCCGGCTCATTGCCTGAAGCAGCGTTTTCTTCGTCTTCTCTGGCCCATCTGGCTTCCTCGTCTAAAATGGCCTTCATGATGCTTCCTTCTTCTTCCGCGTCGTCGTCAAATACTTCTTTTGCGTCGCCTTTTTTCTCCTGCTCCACGCCCTTTTCTGCCGTTTCATACACTTCCGCTTCTTCGGCTGCTTTGATCAGACTGTCTTTTTTCTCCTGAAGAGATCTCATGATGAATCCAGGGCCGGCTTTTTCATTTCCTTCCATGTTCCCTTCTTCCTGGTTCTCTGTCCCTTCAGGAAGCATTTCATATTCCCGGCTTTTGACAAACTCATGCATGCTGTCGTCAAGGGCAGCCGCTCTCATGTGCTCCATTTTCAGGAGTTCCCGTTTGTTCCTGCTGGAAAGGCCGGGGGTCTTCCGGATCGCCTGGATCCGCTCCACAGCCGCTGATGCGTATCTGGATTTAAGCTGCTCTACCTCATCCTTAGTCTGACAGGATTCCAATGCTTTCTCGTAAGCCGTTCGTTCCTGTAAAATCGTCTGGGCTTTCTGGTAAGTATCCGGGGCATAGGCTTTCAAATATAACATCTCTTCGGCGCTGAGCTTTTTCCCGGCATTCAGTTTTATCTCAATGTCCATCTCCATCTGCTCGGAACGTTCAGGCCGCGGATCGTCCTCTTCTATCTTGTTCTGAAAAGAATGATCCACAAATGTGGGTTCATCCGGATCATAATCCCCCGTTACCTGCCGTTCCTGCCACCGTGCTGTCATCTTCATGTTTTCCGCATACATATTTAATGAAGTAATCATCCTGATTCCCATAATATCCCTCTTTTCCTATCCGCATGTATATGCGGTGCGGCTGAATCGTTCCCGTTATTATATATTTCGGCGGAGGATGGATAATCTTAATTGAAGTGCAGTTATAACCGCTCGATCCTGTGTACTTGATTATGAGAACAGCAGAAATACAAATGAGATTGGAAAGTATGCTGATGAAATAATAAAAACAGGTGTAAAAGAGAAGGATGAGTATGGCAGATGTGATGACTGTTCCTGATTGAGAAATAAGAATACGGAGACAAAAAACAGAGAATCGTATTGAAAGGATGCGGATTCTCTGTTCATACTCCAGAAGCTGATGCGAGAAAGATCAAAAGAAATTTTCAGGGAAATGATTCAATCTGCCAGTTCCGTATAATAAAGCATCAGACTGAGTGCAATTTTCATTCCTGCAGGGAGAGAATCCAGATCAATCCATTCTTCGCGGGTATGAGCGCCGTCACCGGCGACCGTTCCGATTGTATTGGCGCAGATTCCTCTGGAGAGCGGAATGTTGGAGTCGGTGGAAGCGGCTTCCAGATTCAGTTCTCCGTGGTAGAATTCCTTTATGATTTTTATACTTTGTCTTGTAAATTTCTCCAGTTCATTCAGATCAACTGCTCCGTTTCCCGGACGGATTCCCAGCAGTTCCATATCGATGCTGAAAGCTCCTGAAAAATCTTCTGTGATCTCTCTTAATTTCAGGTCCATGTCCTGCAGACATTTCTGACTGACGGAACGAAATTCAAAGAGCATGGAGGCCTCCTGCGCAATGGCATTTACCGTAGTTCCGCCATTAAAATATCCTACATTGTAAGTGGTTTTGGGCTCCTCAGGGACTTTCAGCTGATATAATTTTTCCACAAGTGCACATAAAACCTGAATTGCATTCGGGCAGCCGAATTTCTTCCAGGAATGTCCGCCGGCAGTTTTCGCAGTGATTTTATATCGATAAGAACCTACGGCAGTGCTGATGCACTGAGATAAGTAACAGTCAAAAGAATAAGAGACTTTGATCCGATCGCCGTAGACTCTGAAAATTTCTTTGCTCCCCTCCAGATTTCCAAGCCCTTCTTCACACGAATTGGCAATAATCAAAAATCCCATCTTCAGATCGGGTTCATATTTCAGAAGATACTTTGCCGCCATCAGGAGATTTACCAGATTAGCAGTATCATCTCCGATGCCGGGCGCATACAGTTTTCGTCCTTCCAGCCTCATCTGAAGCGTATCCTGGTCTGGGAAAACGATATCTGTATGAGCCATAAATGCGACCAGACCTTCCGGATGTTCGCAGTGGATTCTGCATATGACATTGTTGGCCCGATCAATCTCCACATCTTTTGCCCCTTGAAGAATCAGCCAGTCTCTGCAGAATTCCGCACGTCTGCCTTCCTGATGAGAAGGAGCGGGGATTTTCCCAAGTTCGACTAAATGTTTCAGATTTTCTTTCATTTTCAAATTTCTCCTTTTGAACGGCAGGGGGCTTAAAAGGGCCTGCAGTGTATGATTGATAAAGGTTCAGTATTTCCGGGAATTCCGGTAATCGATTGGAGACATATGGTAGTAGTTTTGGAATTTTTTGTAGAAAAATCCCTGATTTTCGTATCCTACTTTACGTGCAATCTCCGCAACAGACAGATTGGTGTTTTTCAGAAAAAATCCTGCCTGGAGTATGCGATGGGTAATGATGAGCTCCTTAAAAGTTACGCCGGTATGCTTTTTGATATAGGCACTCAGATAATTAGGATGGAAACCAAACAGTTCCGCAACAGAATGCAGAGTGACCGTTTGATAGTTGGATTCCATGTATCGGAGGATCAGCAGCAGAATTTCATTGTCCGAATCTTCAGAAGATGTGGAAACCGGCTGTTTCTGATACATGCGGAGAAGCTGCGAAAACAATATAATCATGTAAGCATCCATGACCTCGTCGCTGCAGATTCTGGAATCATAATATTCACAGAGAAGCTGCTGGACGATAAAGTGAATGTTGATATCAGGATGACTGTAGAAGATCATATGCTGCTGTTTGTTCTGGCTTTCCAGAAGCGCGTTGATCAGGAAACGGGAGACCAGTCCCTGAGTAGAAAGCCGGGACAGAAAGCTCGCTGTAAAGTATTTTTTTCGCATATCGATTGTAATGACAATATCATTTTCAGATAATGGAAGGATCTCATGAGCCGTATTGAGGTCCAGGATGCAGACGTCTCCCTGGTGCAGAGTGATCTCCTTTCCGTTTATGAGCTGGGTCATTTTTCCTCTGTAGACATAGTTCAGCTCGATCACAGAATGAATATGTTTCGGAATAGAGGTAAAGCGGGATTCCTGGTTAAGGCATATATTGTGCTGGTTCATAATGGAATCGAATTTAAAGATATATAATTCCTGGCCATCTACAATGGTTTTGTCAATTTGGTCGTAGCGGCTGCTCAGCCGTTCCGGATGTGCACGGTGACTGCGTTCGTTTGGAGTCAGATTTGTCAGCTTGCTTTCTAATTGTTTGAGATTCATAAATGATTCCCCTCCTGCATCTGGTGCCATTATACTATCTTGATTTTGGTGCGTCAAACAGGATGCTCACATCCCTTAAGTCCGGTAAGTAAATATCTTTAATTACGAAATTGTAAGTGCGGTGGATTTTGAATATGATATAGGCGTAAGAACCGGTTCAGGAAAACATAAACAAGATAAGGAGGAAAGGATTTATGAGTCTGAAGATTTATTCACCGGCGAACGGACAGTATGTTCGTCTGGAAGACGTAAATGATCCAACGTTCAGCAGCGGAGTAATGGGAACTGGTTTTGGCGTCATACCTCAAAAAGGTGTTGTGTATGCGCCTGCAGACAGTACGGTTTCCATGGTATTCCCGACAGGACATGCGATGGGATTTAAGACGGAAAATGGTCTGGAGATACTGGTTCATATTGGAATCAATACGGTGAATCTGAACGGAAAGGGATTTAAAGTATTAAAGAAGGAGAACGATCATGTGAAGGCACATGAGGCAGTGATCGAGTTCGATATTGAGACAGTCAAAGCGGCGGGGCTGGACACAACGGTCATCATGATCTTTACAAATGGAGATGAATATAAAACAGTCCTTTTGCCTGCTGCGGAAGTATCACCGGATACAGAGCTTGCAACGGTGACAGACGGGGAGAAAAAGGAAAATATAATAAAAGATACTTCAAAATATGAATATGGGAAAATGTGTTCGGAGATCCTGGAAGCAGTCGGAGGAAGCAAAAATATTAAAAATGTCTTTCATTGTGTGACCCGTCTGAGAATTGTTCCGATCAACAGAGACAAAGTGGATATGGAGAAGCTGAACCATGTCAGCGGTTTAATAAAGGTGATCGAATCAAGCGGGCAGCTTCAGTGCGTGGTAGGTACTGCTGTTGCGGAAGTGTATACAGATTTTCTGAACATTGCAGGGATAAAGGCAAACGGGGAGGCGGATACGGAGTCGGCGGATGAAGCAGGAACAGAGAAGAAACCGAATCTGATTACACAGGGACTGAATACACTGGCTTCCTGCGTGACGCCCGGTCTGTATGCGATCGTTGCCGGAGGTATGATCAAAGGAATTATTTCTCTGATCACGGCCATCGGGCTGTTTGCCGCGGATTCTGACGTGATCACCGTGCTGAATGCGGTAGGCGACGCACCGTTTTATTTCATGCCGTTCATTATTGGATATGCGGCGGCCAAACGCTTTAAAGTAAAAGAAATCTTCGGAATCATGACAGCCGGAATTCTGATGTATTCCACGTTTTTGTCGCCTGCAGAGGGGGTTTCCGGATATCGCTTTGTGCTGTTTGATATCCCGGCTTACAATTACAAAGGATCTATTTTTCCGGTAATATTGTCCGTGTGGATTTTTTCGATCGTGTTTCACTTTATTGATAAACGGATGCCGAAGAATCTTCGGATCGTATTTTCAGGCGCTCTGTCCTTCTTGATTACCGCACCGTTGTTTCTTGGATTTGCGGCGCCTTTGGGGAACTGGATCGCCGCTGGCATGACAGGCGGATTTTCATGGCTGTTTAACAATGCCGGACCCTTTGCCGGCGGGCTGTTCTGCGGGATCATTCCGCTGACGATCATTTTTGGAATCAAAGGATGGTCCGCGGTGGAGCTTCAGAATCTGGCGAATCTGGGATATGATTTTATGCTTCCCAATTTTTTCTATTCCAATCTGGCGGTCTCCGGTGCAGTGCTCGCCTATGCATTAAAGATGAAACCGGGAGAGCAGAAATCAGCTGCGGTTTCGACGGGACTGGTGTGTATTCTGGGAATCACGGAGCCGGCTTTGTATGGTATTGCATTGCCGGAGAAGAAGCCGTTATATGCCGCCATGGCAGGAGGAGCCATTGCCGGTGCGCTTGCAATGATTTTAGGAGTTGTTACCTATGCATTTTCCATGCCGGGCATCACAAGCATTGCGACTTATATGGATGATGGAAATAATTTCCTGCTTTTGCTGATTGTCATGGCAGTTGCATGGGCATCCGGGTTTGCAATTTCATTTATGCTGACAAAAAAAGAAAACTAGGAGGACGAGAGTATGAGAACAGGGTTTCCGGAAAATTTTTTATGGGGCGGCGCGATTGCTGCTTCACAGGCAGACGGAGCTTATGATCAGGGAGGAAAAGGTCTGGATACGCAGGATCTGAGATATTTTGATGCGGCATGGACGAAAGAGGAACGTGCCATGTTTCAGAACCGCCGCATGAACGATGCGAAATTTCAGAAGGCTCTGGTGGATAAGGACACCGTACATTATCCGTTTCGGTGGGGGATTGATTTTTACAATACGTATAAAGAAGATATTAAATTATTCCATGAGCTTGGGATCAAGGTGCTCAGAACTTCCATCAACTGGGCAAGGATCTATCCAAACGGTGATGATGCAGTGCCGAACGAGGAAGGTATTCAGTTTTACATCGATCTGTTTGATGAATGCCACAAATATGGAATCAAAGTATTTGCGACGATTCTTCATTATAATATCCCTGCCAATCTGCTGCTGAAATACGGAGGCTGGAAAAACCGCAGAACCATTGATTTTTATGTGACATATGCGACAACGCTGTTTCAACGGCTGGGAAACCGTGTAGATTACTGGCTGCCTTTCAATGAATTTAATGCAGGACGTTTTAATCCGTTCAATGGGGTGTGCCTTGTGGAAGATCAGGAGGAGGATTATGTGAATGCGATCTTCCAGTGTCTGCACCATCAGTTTATCGCCAATGCACTGACAATAAAAGCAGGTCATGAGATTCTGCCCGGTTCTATGATCGGAGGCATGATCGCAAGGTTTACTACCTACCCGGCAACCTGTCATCCGGATGATGTGATGCAGATGATCCTGGATGATCAGTATTCCAACTGGTTTTATCTGGACGTCATGGCGAGAGGAAAATATCCGGCTTATATGGAGCGGTATTTTGAAAAGGAAAATATCCGGATTCACAAAGAACCGATGGATGATGAAATCCTGAAAAATAATACGATTGATTTTACTTCATTTTCTTACTATTTCTCCCAGGTGTCGACAACGCAGCAGGGCTGGGAGAAGACGAGCGGAAATCTGATCATGGCAAATAAGAATCCCTATCTGGAATCCAGCGAATGGGGCTGGCAGAAAGATCCGGTAGGTCTGCGCATTACGCTGAATCAAATCTACGACCGCTATCAGCTGCCGGTCTTCATCGCAGAAAACGGGTTGGGAGCAAGAGATATTCTGGAAAATGACGGCTCTGTTCACGATCCATATCGGATTGATTATCTGAAAGCTCATGTAGAGCAGATGAAAGAGGCAATTCTGGATGGGGTGGATCTGATTGGATACACCATGTGGGGATTTATTGATATCGTATCCTGCGGTCCGATGGAGATGAGCAAACGTTATGGAGTCATCTATGTGGATCAGGATGATGAAGGAAAAGGAAGCAGGAAACGCTTCAGGAAAGATTCCTTTTACTGGTACCGGAAGTGTATCGAGAGTAACGGAGAGGATCTGGATTAACTGCAAAATCTGCTGAAACGAAAGAGGGTATTACTCGTTCACCAGGAGAGGGGACGGCAAGAACGATGATATTCCTCTGTATCTTGAGAAAGAAAACCCGGGTCCAGGAACAGGACCCGGGTTTTCCGGTAACAATGCCGGGAGAATGGAAGCGCTGGAGAGTTACCCTCTGTCATGAATCAGAAAGCTCTCCAGCCCCGCCTTGATAAAGGCGTCGATCGTCCGCTGTATTTTCTTCCAGTCGCTGCAGTGATTGCGGGTCATCAGTTTATTGATGGACAGACAGCCGTTCATCTGAAAATAGAAGACGGCCTCCGCTTCCTCAAATGTGAGAATGCTGTGAGACATAAGCCAGGTAATATAATGTTCCTTATGGTCTGCCATTTTGTCGATGATCCTTGTGAAAATCGTATCGTCCAGCAGCAGGTAACGGAACATGTCGTTGCTGTGGATCTTGTCGCAGAACGGATAGGAGCAGTTTGCCGGACTGCATGTCTGGGACAGGACGTGTTCCATGACGGAGGAAGTGTCGGAAAGCATGTCGTTCAGGATATCGTCCAGCACATCGTCCATGTCGTAATAGTGCAGATAAAAGGTGCCCCGGTTGATCTCGGCCATGCGACACAGCTCCGTCACCGTAATTTTTGAAAAGCTGTTTTTTTCCAGAAGCTTTAAGAACGTCTCTTTTATGACCTGTTTCGTATACCGGATGCGCCGGTCTTCTTTTCTGTTTTTCTCAGTCATGGCGGTTTCCTCCATATTTTTGCATATTTTATGAAAATCAACAATTTCTTTCATTTGTTCAGTAACGGTACAGATTTCCCATATTGTTGCTTGCCTTTTTTCTGATCTTTATTATACTGAATCATATAAAAATAATCAACACGTTGTTCAATAAAAAGAACCGGAGGTAAGAAAATGGGACATATTATCGCAGTGGCCGGAAAAGGCGGCGTGGGAAAGACCACGCTGTGCGGCCTGATCATTCAATATCTGTGCAGCCATGGAAAAAAGCCGGTGCTGGCTGTGGACGCGGACGCCAATTCCAATCTGAATGAAGTGCTTGGGGTGGAAGTCGGCGCCACGCTCGGGGAACTGCGGGAGGAGATCGAGCGGGCCGGCGTGGACGACCGTTATCAGATTCCGTCCGGGATGACAAAGCAGGCGTGGCTGGAGATCCGGATGGCGGACGCGGTGATCGAAGAGGATGATTTTGACTTTATGGTCATGGGACGTACCCAGGGGCAGGGCTGTTACTGCTTTGTCAACGGTCTGGTGCAGACGCAGATCCAGAAGCTGCAGAGCCATTATCCCTATGTGGTGGTGGATAACGAGGCGGGCATGGAGCATGTGAGCAGAGGGCTGCTTCCTTCCATGAATACGACGATCCTGGTCAGCGACTGTTCCAGAAGGGGCGTACAGGCAGCCGGAAGAATTGCGGCTCTGATGCAGGAACTGAATCTGAAGCCGGAGAAGACCGGCGTGATCATCAACCGGGCGCCGGAAGGCAGGCTGGACGAGGGCACAAAGGCGGAGATTGAAAAGCAGGGCCTGACGCTGCTGGGCGTCATTCCGCAGGATGAGATGGTCTATCGGTATGACTGCGACGGGAAAGCGCTGGTGGAACTGCCGGAGGACGCGCCGGTGAAAAAGGCGCTGTATGAGATTCTGGAAAGGATGGGACTGTAAATGAGAGAAGATCACCGGCTGCTGGTTTCTTATCTGGAGCAGCAGAACATTGACGACGGCCTGATTCATGACGTGAAGGAATTCCGGGAGACGTATGAGGTTCCGGAGGAGGTACAGGAGCGGATCGGCGTTCCGGATATACTTTTCTACGGAAAAGACATTCTGGAAATGTCCATGGCAGCGCTTCTGCAGGGAGAGAACCTTCTGCTCTCCGGCGCCAAGGCGACCGGAAAAAACGTGCTCTGCGAGACGCTTGCCTGGCTGTTTGGAAGGCCTTCCTATGATATTTCTTTCCATGTCAATACGGACAGCGCGTCTTTGATCGGGACGGATACTTTCGTCAACAACGAAGTGCGGCTTCGCAAAGGCCCGGTCTATCAGTGCGCGGAATACGGCGGCTTCGGCGTCCTGGACGAGGTCAATATGGCAAAAAACGATGCGGTTTCCGTGCTCCATGCGACGCTGGACCACCGCAGGCGCATTGACGTCCCGGGGTATGCCAGGGTGGCGCTGCATCCGGCGGCGCGCTTTATCGGGACGATGAATTACGGATACGCCGGGACGAAGGAGCTGAACGAAGCTCTGGTATCCCGCTTTCTGGTGGTGGATATGCCGCCCCTTGACGAGGGCACCATTCGTTTCCTTTTGAAAAAGCATTTTTCAGATGTGAAGGAACAGGCGCTGGAACAGTTTACCGGTCTGTTTTTGGATCTGCAGGCGAAGGTCTACAATGGGGAGGTTTCCGCCAGATCGCTGGATCTCAGAGGCATGATCGCATCCATGAAAGCCATTCGTTCCAATCTGTCGCCGCTTTCCGCCATCCGTATGGGAATCGTGAACAAGAGCTTTGACGTGTTTGAAAAGGAGATACTGGAGGACGTGACCGCCACCCGTATTCCCGCTTCCTGGACGAGAGCGGAGATTTTCGAGGGGTGACGGGTATGAAGGAGCGTGCTTACCGGATGTGGGAGAAACAGGCGGAGGATCATCGTCTGGAGATCGAGAACCGGATCCGCAATCTGTTCTGGACCATCAGCGGAGACTATACGCTGGATGTAAAACCGGATGTGAAAGCATTTTTAAGATCCCGGTCCGCGGCTCTTTACGACGCCATGAAACAGGGCGCGTTTGCCCGGTACTTTGATTCGGGAGAGCTGGCGCTGTACATGATGAAGAAGACGTATCTTTCAGCACAGGAAAAGCCGCTTCTGGAGCTGGCCCGGCTCTGTGTGGATGCGGCGGCCTACCCGAAAATGGCGGAAGAACGTCCCGGGACAGACGACATCCGAAGAGAGGCCTTCGGGGATCTTTTAAGTCAGGAAGAGTCGGTTTTGAACCAGACCTTTTTCGGCCAGGTAAAGGTCGTGATGATGAAGGAGTATCTGGGCAGGGCGCTTTCAGGAATCCCGGATGCGGTCCGGCAGACGGCGGAGGAAATCAAGGCCCTGGAGCAGGCCGGGGATACGCTGGACATTATCCGTGTTATTGAGAACATTTACAATACCATCTTCGATCAATCCTTTGAAAAGCAGCACGGAAATCTGGACGCCGTCCTGAACGTGCCTCCGCAGGCGCTGTCGGACGCCGCGTGGCAGGAGTTTCTGACGGACGAACAGATGGAGGACATCATCAAGAAGTATCTGGCCGGGCTGGGCAAGGACATGATGAGCCTGCAGATCCGGGAGAAACCGAAGAAGCAGCAGAGGAACTGGAGGAAATCCGGAAAACAGGAAGAGGAAGATTGTGAAATTATAGACGAAGCCTCCCTTCGGAAGGTACAGGAATATGTGGCGCTGAACTATGGGAAAAACTATCTGTCTCCTCTGGAACAGGAAAAGAGGAGGAACCGGCTCTGTACCGGAATCCACACCGACTGTTTTCTGCACGATACGGACGGCATCCTGCAGGACCCGGTAAAGGCCAACAATCAGTATCGCTTCAACCAGCTCCAGTTTGAGAAAAACAGATTGTATTATTACGAAAACAACCGCATCATCAAACGGAATATCATGACGCTGGCGGATACGCTGAAAAAAGCGCTGGTCATGCGAAGCCAGGAGGATTTCTGCCGTTCCACCAGCGGACAGCTGGCTCCGGCGAGACTGTGGAAGCTGGGGCGGACGGAAGATGAGAAGCTGTTTGACAAAAGAATCGTATCCGGTTCCACAGAATTTGTGGTGGATCTTCTGCTGGATTCCAGCGGTTCTCAGGCGGCAAGGCAGTCTCAGGTGGCGGTGCAGGGCTATATGATCAGCGAGGCCCTGAGCGTGGTGGGAATTCCCCACCGGGTAGTCAGCTACTGTACCTTCTGGAACCATACGGTGCTGCACCGTTTTCGGGATTACGACGACAGAAGAGAGAAAAATGAGCGGATCTTCGAATTCCGCGCGTCCGGAGACAACCGGGACGGGCTGGCGGTGAGGGCCGCTTACGACTCCATGCTGGAGCGCCCGGAGCTTCATAAGATTCTGATTCTGTTAAGCGACGGGAAACCGTGCGACGTCAGCGTCCGCCGGCCGGGAATCAAAAGCCCGGCGGATTACACCGGGGAAACGGCGGTGAAGGACACGGCGTTCGAGGTGCGCAGGGCCAGAGCCCTGGGGATCTCCGTGCTGGGCATTTTCGCAGGAAATTATGAGGATACCGCAACGGAAAAGATGATATTCGGAAAAGATTTTGCCTACATCCGGGATATCAGTAACTTTTCTCATATTGTAGGCGCCTATCTGCGCAGGCAGCTGGAAGAAGAATAGGAAGGAATACGAAAAAATGAGTGTATTTGCAGACTGTCAGGATGAGAGAAACAAGAAAACGATTCTGGAAATCGACTGTCCGAACTGTCGGGAGGAAGACGCGCTGGAAGTATTCTTAAAGGATGGCGTGACCGTGGGAGAGAGCGCATGCAGCGCCTGCGGATATGTCATACCGGAGGGCGTAAGCCTGGAGGAGTTTCTGGAAGAATAAGGAGAATTATATGGAAAAGGAAAGAGGGTGTCAAAAAATGCAGGATAACCGGGCGTTTCAGCAGATGCTGCAGCCTGCGAAGGAACGGGTGTGTCTCCATTCACCGGAGGATATTGCCCGAAAAAGCGGTGCGGTTTTTTATGAGGAAGATTCTTCTTTGGAAGTGCAGAGTTTTCATGAAACCGTCCGGATTACATTTCCGGACTGCATTTTTCAGCCGGAAATCGCCGGATGGCATCAGCTGGTGCTCCTGCATTATCTGGATCTGGCGGACGGAACCGATGTTTCGCCGGAAATGATTCCGTTTGGATCGCTGAAGGACGGCCTGATCCGGGGGCTTGGGGCGGAATTTGTGAAGGGACGGGCGGATCTGTGCGCCGTGTTCCCGTTTCTGCCTCGTTACCCCCTGCGGCTGAACATCTGGCTGGCGGATGAAGAATTTGAAGCGTCCGGAAAGCTTCTGGTGAGCCGAAGCGCCGATCATTACCTGACCATTGAGGATGCGGTGACGGTTGGAGATATTTTTCTGTCGAAGCTGACTTAGAGCTGACTTAGAATAATCATACTTATTGCTATAATCCACGAAATATGTTACATTGAAGGCAGCAAATCTTATTCCTTTTTGCATATGTGAAAAGATGATTGGCAAATCCTTAGTCAAGCTGTTATAAGGATTACCCTTCGAGGTTTCAGCAGTGGGTTGCCCCATGTGCCGGTCAGAGTATTTGCGAAATTCTATTAAGGAGGTTAATACAAATTATACTTTTCATTTCACTGGAAAGGGAAGTATGGTATATGAAGAAACCTATGGATTTAAACAAAGAAACGGCTATGCGATTGTGGGTGAAACAATTTGGAAAAAGGCAGAAGGCGACTGATTTTGCCGGACGTGAGATGGCGAAAGCTGCCTACAATGACAGAGGCAGCAAATACGGATGGAATGTTGATCACATTTTTCCGGTGTCAAAAGGCGGCAAAACGGCAGATTATAACCTGATTTGCTGTCACATGCAGACCAATAGTGAGAAAGCAGACCGATTTCCGTGCTTTAGAGCCAATGAAAAGGCATTTGAGATCCAAAAGCGTCAGAACCACTATGAGATTGTTGCCAAAGTAGACGATCAAAAGGCGGAAGAAGAGGAAATTGTAAACTTTCTGGATGCGGCACAGGGGCTCAAATGCTGGAAACAGTGCAGATCTGATAACAAGAAAGTCTTTGCCGGATATGTGAAAATAAAAGTTGAGATATCCAATGAATCCGATCAACTTCTTGAGCGTTATGGGAATTTTTTGATTGAACTGTTTGACACAGACAGTATTTTTGTGGAAGACAGTAGAGCAGGTTGTATTAACGCTATGAACAGTTATCGGCTATACGGCCGATCGTATAATCGGACCTTTATTTTTACTGTTATGGCAGGCGAGATCCCGACCAAAGAGGATGTGGAAAATCTTCTTGATGACTGTGTTATACTGAATACATACAGTGCTTATTTTTTAAATAAAACAGGGTTTGAAAGTATTCAGATTGCCTGTGGGATGATATGCTATGACAGTCGATTTGAAATGTTCATGAAATGTAAAAAAGAGATTCTGGAGAGGCAGGTAACTTTTATTGAGTCATTGTCAGTTGATGAACTTGTGAAGATTAATACAACTGCTGAAAAAAGATTGAAAGATATTCTTTCTCCAAATGGGTGGTATCCTTATAATTTTATATTCACAGAACTTAAAAAAAATCTTGAGAAATATATTTGAAGCTTAGTTTTTTGGAAGTGTTTTTTGTAAACCTCCGGAAGAGATACCGGGCAACAGGTATCTCTTTTTGCGGTTGACGATAATGGCAGAACTGCATGATAAAAAGGCGGCGGGACGCAGATAACGGAATCTCAAAAGCCGTCATATCATGAAATTTCAGCCGCATGGTGGAATTTTATCAGGAAACAAAACAACGGATGGCGGAAAAATGAGGAAAAAAAGGAAATCAGAACGATCAGGAAAGGTGGCGTTATGGTTTGTCGGCGTACTGGCGGCGCTGGCAGTCTCCTATATGGCGCTCTGCACCGTGCCCGGGCCGGAGAGGGTGCTTACAGGGACAAAAGTAAATGGAGTGGATTTGGGTGGCATGACGGAGGAGGAGGCTGTTCAGGCGCTGGACCGGGAAGCGCAGTCCCGCAGGCAGGAAAATCTGCTTTCGGTCTTCTTTGAGGGGCAGGAATATCCGGTCAATGTGGGCGCTGCACTGACGTATGACAGCAGGGCGGCGGCAGCGGAGGCGCTTCGCCCGGGACGGGAGCCGTTTCCAGTTCGGGGAATCTTCTGTCTGGAAGCGCTGACTGTGGGAAGAGAGCTGGTGATTCCGCCTGCGGCGGACACAGAGTTGCTTCATAAGGCGGTAGAAGACAGCGGCCTGCTGGATGCGGATACCGGGGTTAAGACTTCTTATGAGGAAAAGGACGGACGGCTGGTCATTACGCTGGGCAGATCCGGCAGGACGGCTGAGAAAGAGGCGCTTCTGGAAGCGGTTGGGGAAGCGGTCCGGTCGGGAAATTTTGAAAAGAGGATCGACTGTCCGACCGTGGAGGCGGCAGCCGTGCCGGTGGACCCGGATCAGCTTTTTGCGGAGATTCACCGGGACGCGTCAGACGCCAGGCTGGACCCGGAAAACGGGTATGCGATCGTTCCTTCGGTCACGGGAGCGGATTTTGATGTGGAGGAGCTGCGCGGCCTGCTGAAAGCGGCGGAAGAGGGAGATACCGTGGAGATCGATCTGGTTTATACGGAGCCTGAGGTCAGCACGGAAGATTTAAAAGAACATATGTTCGAAAATGTGCTTGCAGAATTTTCTACCAGTGTGGGCGGCAGCGAAAACCGCAGGGCCAACATTCGCGTGGCAGTGGAACGGTGCAACGGGATCATTCTGAACGCGGGCGATGAATTTTCCTTTAATGACACGGTGGGGGAGCAGACGGCGGAGACCGGATTTTACAAAGCCAACGCCATACTGGACGGGAAGATCATCCAGGCGTACGGAGGAGGGATCTGCCAGGTGTCCACCACGATTTTCGAGGCGGCGCTGTATGCGGGGCTGGAGATTCCGGAGCGATGGAATCACACCTACGTGTCCAGCTATGCGGACGCCGGCATGGACGCGGCGGTCGCATGGGACGCGCTGGACCTGCGGATCGCCAACAATGAGAAATACCCCATAAAGCTGGAGGTTACGTATGAGAACGGACGCCTGCGGGCGGTGTTTTGGGGTACCAGGGCCGAGGAGCTGCCGGTGGAAATCGAGACGGAGGTGCTGGATGATTCTGGCGGCCTTCTGAAGGTGATGACTTACCGGAAACTGTACAGTGCGGACCGGAACCATTTCATGATCGAGAAAATCGCGTACAGCGAATATCTGCATTCCGGAAGGAGGGTGGACTGACGTGGTATGGTATGGTATTGCATCCGGTATATAAAAGTGGTATATTGAACAGATGAAATACATACATAAATTACAAAGGAGGATGTGTTATGGAGATGATAAGGCAGACAGTTCCGAACCGCAGCATTGCTCTGGGAATCATATTGACGCTTGTGACCTGCGGCATCTATGGCCTGTACTGGCTTGTATGCCTGACGGATGACACGAACATCGCGGCAGGGGAGGAAGGAACCTCCGGAGTCATGGCGCTTCTGCTGGTTATTATTACCTGCGGGATCTATGGGCTGTACTGGGCATATAAATGCGGTGAGAAGCTGGATAAAGCCAAGGCGGACAGAGGAATGCCCGCTTCCAACGGCGGAGTGCTCTACCTGATTCTGTATTTGATCTGTTATGTGGCTGCTTTTGCGCTGATCCAGAACGAACTGAACAAGCTGTCCGAAGCAGGTGCATAAGGTGCAGAAGAAACGTCTGAGAAATGTGCTGTCCGCGGCTCTTGCTCTGGCGGTTTATTATGGCTTTGTAAAAAGTACCGGAACGGGAATCCCATGTCTGTTCCGGTATTTTTTTCATTGGAAATGCCCGGGGTGCGGAGTAACGCATATGCTTCTTTACATGGCGGCAGGGAATGTCCGGCAGGCTTTTTTCAGCCATCCGGTCCTGTTCTGCTTCAGCCCCTTTCTGGCATGGATACTGGGGAAATCCCTGTGGAATTATGTACGGGGGACCGGGACTGTCTGGAAGAAATGGGAAACGGCGGGCATGCGGCTGCTTTTGGCGTCGCTGCTGGTGTTTTTTGTAGTAAGGAATGTGGATCTCCCAATCGGATGAGGCAGGTCCCGGGGGAGGCCGGGCCGGAACTTTTGACAGGATCAGGATCTTCATTTTTCGGCTTGATGCCGGACAGACGGTGTGGTATGATGAGACAATCAGAGACAGGAAAAGAGGAGGTTTCAGGATGAATCCGGCAGCAATTATGAAGCTTATGAGCGCAAAGAACCGTTTCAGGGACAACCATCCCAAATTCGTCGCCTTTTTAAGCGCTGTGTACGCAAAAGGTATCGAGGAGGGGACGGTCATCGAGATTACGGTGACCAAACCGGGCCAGGACCCCATGACGGCGAATATCAAAGTGCAGCAGTCCGATCTGGAGCTTATGCAGGAACTGCGGGAGCTGGCAAAGTAGACGGCGGAAGTCCTGAGGGGATGCCGGCGGGGCAGAACAGATGATGAAGGATTTATAAAGAATGCGGATCTGATTTTATGTTTTGTTTAGGGAATCCCCATAATTTGGACATATTTAGATGGTATAGTAAGAGCATGAAAGTTTTACCGGGGTTTTTCATTCAGGACCGCCTGAAAGCTGCAGAGAGCGGAAGGGCCGTCTGTCGGAAGGTGGGAGATTTTGGTAGCTCATAAATGGGGGCGGCAGCTCGTCGGCGCGTAAACGGATACCGTACCCCGACTAAAAACAACAGCGTTCGGACAGCAGGAGAGCCTGCAGGTTTGGACGCTTTTATTTATGGCATAGAGAAGTTTCACGAAGCAAAGAGAGGAGAGCGTATATGAAAAAGTACAGAATCCTGCTGGCGTCGGTGTTTCTGGCGCTGTCGGTGGCGGCCTGCGGAGGCGGGGCCGCGTCGGCGGAGACAGAACCGGCAGCAGAGGAAGAGAGTGGAGACGTAACGGAGGAAGGCGCCGATCCCGCTGACACGGAGGATGGGGAGACGGATTCGCCGG
The DNA here is from genome assembly GCA_910584205.1 of uncultured Lachnospiraceae bacterium. Lineage (GTDB taxonomy): Bacteria > Bacillota > Clostridia > Lachnospirales > Lachnospiraceae > Hominiventricola. Next base: position 41,817 of record CAJUAA010000016.1, on the reverse strand, counting down.
AGGACGAAGCAGAATCGAAGGGGCCGGAGGAGGCCCAGGCGCCCCTGGAGGACGGGACGGAGGAATCTCAGATGTCCGCAGGAGACGGACAGGAGGACGGGGAAGGACCGGACGGGCAACCGGAGGAAACAGAACCGGAGGAAGGCGCCGCAGACGGAGGCGGCCGCCTGGTGGTGATCGACGCGGGCCATCAGCAGAAGGGAAATTCCGAGAAGGAACCGGTGGGGCCGGGCGCGTCGGAGACGAAGGCGAAAGTTGCCGGCGGAACGTCCGGCGGGGCGTCCGGACTGAAGGAATACGAACTGACGCTCCAGGTGGCGCTGAAGCTGGAAGAGATCCTTAAGGAACGGGGATATGAGGTGCTCATGGTCCGTACGTCCAATGATGTGAACATCAGCAATGCGGAACGGGCGGCAGTGGCCAACGACGCAGGCGCGGACGCATTTATCCGAATCCATGCCAACGGTTCCGAGGACAGCAGCGTGAACGGCGCCATGACCATCTGCCAGACATCGTCCAATCCGTATAACGGGGGACTCTACAGCGAGAGCCGGGCGCTGTCGGACTGCGTGCTGGACGCGTTTGTGGAGAAAACCGGGGCGAAGAAGCAGCGGGTGTGGGAGACGGACACCATGAGCGGGATCAACTGGGCGTCCGTGCCGGTGACGATCATCGAGATGGGATATATGACGAATCCCACGGAGGATCTGAACATGGCGTCGGAGGATTACCAGGATCTGATGGCGGAAGGCATGGCGGACGGGATCGGACGCTTTTTCGAACAGCAGTAAAAGGGAGACGCCTGCGCGTCTCCCTTTTACTCTTCCATTTCAGCATTTCACATAATTCCTGGTTCATAAAATATCTAAGAAGTTGTGGGACTCATATCTATTTTAATATCATAAGAATCTGTAAATGTTTAAAAAAGGATTAAAGCTTGGTGACATTGGTAGCCTGCGGCCCTTTTGCACCGTTAACAACTTCGAATTCAACAGCCTGGCCTTCCTCAAGGGACTTGAAGCCGTCCATGTTCAGCCCTGAATAATGGACAAATACGTCGTTGCCATCTTCATCAGAGATGAAACCATATCCTTTCTGGTTGTTGAACCATTTCACTGTACCTTTGTTCATTCCGGTACCTCCTTCTATCTATGCATGCATAATAGTGCATGGACTAAGCCTATCATAGATTGAGAAGCGTGTCAAATAAAATCGACTGACAAAGCAAGAGAAAAATCGACGGTCATGAAATGAAAATCCGGGACATAGACTGGATAATAACGGGAAAAGGACAGGAAATACTTTGAAACGGATACTGTTTGTAAATGTTCTGATTCTGCTCATCTTTGCGGGCGTGTCCTATTGGTCGGAGGAAAAGAGAAAAGTGGAGGATGCGCTGTCGGCAGGCGTGCAGGAGGCCCGGGAAGCAGAGCAGGAAGAAAGGGGCCCGAAGGACGGGGAGACGGAGCGGAAAGAGGCTTCGGAAACGGAAGGGCCGGACCAGGAGGAAGAAAAAGAGAATTCCGAAAAGGAAAATACAGAAAAAGAAAATACAGAAAAAAAGGATTTCATCCGGTGGGTGGATTTCGGCGTGTCCAAATTTGCCATGACGGAAGCATATGAGTATGACAGGGATTCGTATGGGACCGACCAGCATATCAGCTGGATCGACCTGCTGGCTTACACGGCGGCGCATACAGGCGGCAGCTTCGACAACGACCGGACGGTCTGCCAGTATATGGACCAGCTGAAGGAAAAGATCGCGAAGGGGGAGAAGCTGGAGAAGATCGTAAAGGATCTGGAATACTTTGCCTATTATCAGGAAGCGTATGCGGCGGTCCTGGGAGGCATGGTGGGAGAATATGAAATCGAGGTGCCCGCGGCGGACGGGGACGGCCGGAAAACCTGGGAGAAGCGATACGGCCTGAAGGCGTTCAGTCCCATCGCCAAAGGGTTTCCCTACAGCGATTATGACGATTTCGGGGCTTCGAGAAGCTATGGATACAAACGGAACCATCTGGGACATGACATGCTTGGCCAGATCGGTACGCCCGTGGTCTGCGTCGAATCCGGTTATGTGGAGGCGCTGGGCTGGAATCAGTACGGAGGATGGCGGATCGGGGTCCGCAGCTTCGATAAAAAAAGATACTATTATTACGCCCATCTGCGTCAGGGCTTTCCCTATCAGCCGGAGCTGAAGGAGGGTTCCGTGGTGCTGGCGGGAGATGTGATCGGCTATATGGGGCATACGGGCTACAGCACTACCGAGGATACGAATAACATCGACGAAACTCATCTGCACTTCGGCATGCAGCTCATCTTCGACGAGTCCCAGAAGGACGGAAACAACGAGATCTGGATCGACTGCTATCAGATCACGAATTTCCTCTATCGGAACCAGTCGGAGGCGGTGAGGAACAATGAGACGAAGGAGTGGAGGCGGGTCTACCTTATGAAGGACCCTGCGGCGGAGGCCTACGAACGGACGGCGGATTATTCCATGTATCCGTGATTTTACTTTTTGCCGAAAAGGTGGTAAACTGACAGGCAGGAGCGGGCGCGGCGCTGCCGGCTCCCACAGACAGGATACGAGGTGATAAACATGCTGGGTGAGTGCCATGCCCATATGATTATGGACGGCGTCAATTATAAGGCGGCTGTGGCGCTGCATAAGGAAAAGGTATGTGAAGAGGCGGTGCGCGGGCATCTGGAAGCGTGCCGGAAGGCGGGAATCCGCTTTGTGAGAGACGGTGGGGACGCAAGGGGGGTGTCGGCGTTTGCGAAGAAGCTGGCGCCGGAATACGGGATTGAGTATCGGACGCCCCTGTTTGCCATACACAAAAGGGGACATTACGGCGGGATCGTCGGTTATCCTTTTGAAACCTGGGAAGAATACCGGGGACTGGTGAGAAAAGCCGTGGAAGAAGGAGCGGATTTCATCAAAATCATGGTCAGCGGGTTGCTGGATTTCGCTCATGCGGGCACGCTGACCGAGGAAGGGCTTTCAGGAGAAGAGATCCGCCGGATGATCCACATGGCCCATGAGGAGGGCATGGCGGTCATGGCCCACTGCAATGGGGACCGGACCTGTTATGAGACGCTGGAGGCCGGCGTGGACAGCCTGGAGCACGGATTTTTTATGGAGGATGAGACGTTGCACCTTCTGGCGGAGCGGCAGATTCCGTGGATACCTACCTTTGCCCCGGTGGGAAACCTGCTCGGATGCGGACGGTTTCCTGACGAAGAGGTGCGGAAAAATCTGGAGATGCAGACAGTGCGGGTAAAAAAAGCGGCATCCCTTCATGCCTGTATCGGGCTTGGAAGCGATGCCGGAGCCTATCTGGTTCCCCACGGAACGGGAACAGGGGATGAATATGCATATGTGAAACGCGCCGGCGTGTCGGATTCGATGCTGCTTCAGGCAGAAGGGCAGATCCGCAGAGTGTTTCGGCGGAATTAAGCGGAATATGTAAAAAGCGTCAGCAGGTCAGAAAACTGCCGGATGACATAGTCCGGGTCCGTGACCGCCCCAAAGCCGTAGGCGGCGTGGCAGAAGGGAATACCCGCTTCCTTTGAGGCGGCGCGGTCGCCCTCGATGTCGCCCACATAGACGGGGGATTTCAGATGGTTCCGCTCCATGACCAGGCGGATGTTCGGACCCTTGCCCATGCCGGTGCCGCCCGGGCACTCAAAGTCCGTGATGCAGCCGCCCAGGCCGGTTTTCTCCAGGAACAGTTCGATGTATCCGGACTGGCAGTTGCTGACGATAAAGAGCGGACAGGTTTTGGAGAGCTTCCGGATGGTGTCCGCCACGCCGGGATAGAGCAGGTTCTGCGTAGAAGCGTACAGATAGTCGTGTTCCAGCTCGCAGCAGGTATCCATAAGCGCGTAGCGCTCCTTTTCCGGCAGAAACGGAAACGACAGGTCCGCGATCTCGCTCATGGGATGTCCGAAGAGCTTTGTCAGTCCCTGGGGAGTGAAGCGGAACGCGATGGACGGGTCCGCCTCCAGCGCTTTGTTCCATGCCTCCGCCACGATGGGAGTGGAGTTCCAGAGTGTGCCGTCGATATCCAGAATGATGCTGTCAGGTTTCATAATAGACCGAATTCCTTTCCGAATGAATTTCTTTCTCAAATAAATCCTATTGTATGGGAAAACCGTGGAAAAATCAAGGTGTTGTGATAAAACAGGAAAATATGTTATACTATAGACTATGTTGTACGAAAGAATCGAAGAAGCAGTCTTCCGGTCCCGGCCCAACCGGTTTCTGGCGCAGGTGGTGACAGAGCGGGGCGGGGAAGTCTGCCATGTGAAAAATACGGGGCGGTGCAGGGAACTTCTGGTGCCGGACGCGCGGATCTGGGTCCAGCGGAACGAAAGCGCGCACCGGAAGACGGCGCTGGACCTGATCGCCGTGGAGAAAAACGGACGCGTCATCAACATGGATTCCCAGATCCCCAATCAGGTGGCGGAGGAGTGGATCAGGGCCGGCCATCTTCTGGACGGGCCGACGGTGATCCGCCGGGAGGTGCGTTACGGAACTTCCAGATTTGACTTGTATCTGGAAAAAGGTTCCCGAAGGATGTATGTGGAGGTCAAGGGCGTGACTCTGGAGGAAGACGGGATCGTCCGGTTTCCGGACGCGCCCACGGAGCGGGGCGTGAAGCATGTAGAAGAACTGATCGCCTGTAAAAACGACGGATACGAGGCGGTGATCCTGTTTATCATACAGATGAAGGGAGCCCGTTATCTGGAGCCCAACGACCGCACCCACGCCGCTTTCGGGGAAGCGCTCAGAAGGGCGGAGAAGGCGGGCGTGCAGGTGCTGGCGGCGGACTGCGTGGTAACGCCCGCGTCCATCCGGGCGGACAGGGAAGTGGAGGTGCGGCTGTAGATGGCGGAGCTGGAAATGATTGTAAAACCGCTGCTTTCATGGTATGATGGACATGCCCGTGTGCTTCCCTGGCGGGAAGACCACAGTCCCTATCGGGTGTGGGTGTCGGAGATCATGCTGCAGCAGACGAGGGTGGAGGCGGTGAAGCCGTTTTTTGAACGGTTTGTAAAAGCGCTTCCGGATGTAAAGACGCTTTCGGAATGTCCCGAGGACCGGCTTTTGAAGCTGTGGGAAGGACTTGGATATTACAACCGGGTGCGGAACATGCAGAAGGCCGCCCGGGTGATCATGTCGGAGTACGGGGGCGCATTTCCCGGGGACTACGACCGCCTGCTGTCCCTTCCGGGGATCGGGCATTATACGGCGGGCGCCATCGGCTCCATCGCCTTCGGCATCCGGATGCCGGCCGTGGACGGGAATGTGCTGCGGGTGCTGTCCCGCGTAAAGGCCAGCCGTGAAGACATTATGAAGCAGTCGGTCAAGGCCGCCATGGAGCGGGAAGTAAAGGAGATCATCCCGGCGGGCAGAGCCGGCGACTTTAACCAGGCGCTGATCGAGCTGGGCGCCATCGTCTGTGTTCCCAACGGAAAGGCCAGATGCAGGGAATGTCCGCTGGCGTTCTGCTGCAGGGCGAAGGCGGAGGGGATCATAGAAGAGATTCCGGTAAAAAAGGCGAAGAAGGAACGACGGGTGGAAGCGCGGACGGTGCTGATCCTCCGGGAAGGCGACCGGGTCGCCATCCGGAAGCGTCCCGCGAAGGGACTTCTGGCGGGACTGTATGAACTGCCGAACATGGAGGGGCATCTGGGAGAGGAAGAGGTGCTCGGCCAGGTACGGCGCTGGGGACTGGCTCCCCTTCGGATCCTGCCTCTGGCGGGGGCGAAGCATATCTTCAGCCATGTGGAATGGCAGATGACAGGCTATGCGGTGAGCCTGGAGGAGACGGAGGATATGGACCGGGACGGCCTGATCTTCATCGATGCAAAAGAAACAGAGGAAACCTATCCGATCCCGGCGGCTTTCGGGGCCTATGCAGGGTATATGGACATTGTACTGGGACAGGAAAAATACGAAGAAAGGCAGAAAGATGTTTGACAGTGTGATCATTGGAGCCGGCGTTGCCGGCAGTGTGGCGGCGAGAGAACTGGCGGAAGCAGGGAAAAAGGTGCTGGTGCTGGAGAAGAGAGAGCATATCGGAGGGAACTGTTACGATGAGAAGGATGAGCACGGGATTCTGCTCCATAAGTACGGCCCGCACATTTTCCATACAAAGGAGCAGCGGGCGTATGAGTATCTGTCCCGCTTTACCAAATGGTACGAATTCGGACATGAGGTGGTGGCGAACGTGCACGGGACGCTGATCCCGGTGCCCTTTAATCTTAACACGCTCCATATGGTGTATGAGAAGGAGGAGGCGGACGCTCTGGAGGAGAAGCTGGTGCAGGCGTTCGGCATGGGCACGAGAGTGCCGATCCTGAAGCTTCGGGAGCACGAGGATCCGAAGATCCGGCAGATCGCCGATTATGTGTATGAGAATATTTTCCTTCATTATACCATGAAGCAGTGGGGACAGACGCCGGAGGAGATCGATCCGGCGGTGACCGGGCGGGTGCCGGTGCTGGTTTCCTACGATAACCGGTATTTTCAGGAGCCCTGGCAGGGAATGCCGCTGGAGGGCTATACGCCCATGTTCCAGGCCATGCTGGACCATCCGGGCATTACGGTGGAGACCGGCGCGGACGCCCGGGAGAGGCTTTCCTTTACCGAAGGGCAGGTGCTGTTTGACGGCGCGCTGTTTACAGGAGAGGTGATCTATACCGGCCCTCTGGACGAGCTGTTTGACTGCCGGTTCGGAAGGCTTCCCTATCGTTCGCTGCGCTTCGATTTTGAATATCTGGAGCAGGAGGACTATCAGGGGCACAGCGTGGTAAACTATACGGTCAGCGAGGATTTCACCCGCATTACGGAGTTTAAATACCTGACCGGGCAGAAGGCGTCCGGGACGACGATCGTGAGGGAATACCCCTTCGCCTATACAGGCGGCCCGGGAGAGATCCCCTATTATTCCATCGCCTGCGAGGAAAATCAGAAGCTGTACGAAAGATACAAAGAGCTGCTTTCCGGAACGCCCAATGTATATCTTCTGGGACGCCTGGCAGAATATAAGTATTACAACATCGACGCCATGGTGATGAAGGCGCTGGAGCTGACCGACCGGATCAAAGGGAAATGATGGACGGAAAACCGCAGAATGAGATACGTACGAACAGGATAAGAGGTGTCATATGAAATTATTGTCAATAGCCATTCCGTGCTACAATTCGGAAGATTACATGAGAAACTGTATCGAGTCCCTGCTCCCGGGAGGCGAGGAGGTGGAGATCATCATCGTGGATGACGGTTCCACAAAGGATCGGACGGCGCAGATCGCGGACGAATACGAGGCCAACTATCCGGGGATCGTGAAGGCGGTCCATCAGGAGAACGGCGGGCACGGAGAGGCGGTCAACACCGGGCTTCGGAACGCCACCGGGCTTTATTTTAAGGTGGTGGACAGCGACGACTGGGTGGACCCGGAGAGCTATCAGAAGGTGCTGGCGAAGCTGGCGGAACTGGTACACGAGGGCGACCCGGTGGATATGATGATCTGTAATTATGTATATGAAAAACAGGGGGCGAAGCGGAAGAAAACCGTCCGCTATACGACGGCGTTCCCGCAGGACCAGATCTTCACCTGGAGCGATGTGAAGCATTTCCACCTTGGGCAGTACATCCTCATGCATTCCGTCATCTACCGGACCCGCATGCTGCAGAACTGCGGGCTGGAGCTTCCTGAACATACGTTCTATGTGGACAACATTTTTGTCTATTATCCGCTTCCGTATGTGAAGACGCTGTACTATATGGACGTGGATCTGTATCGTTATTTTATCGGAAGGGCGGATCAGTCGGTCAACGAGCAGGTGATGATCGGAAGGGTGGATCAGCAGATCAAGGTGAACAAGATCATGATCGACCAGTATGACTTAAGGGCGATCCAGAACCCCAAGCTCCGGAAATACATGATCAGCTATCTGGACATCATGATGACCGTGTCCTCCATCATGCTGATCCGTTCCGGCACGGAGGAAAGCCTGCAAAAGAAAAAAGACCTGTGGCAGTACCTCAAGAAAAAGGATGCAGGTCTTTTCTACAAATTATATTTCGGCATCTTTGGCCGGGCCATGAATCTTCCGGGAAAAGGCGGGCGAAAGGTATCGGTGATCGCCTACAAGCTTGCCAACAAAGTTATGGGCTTTAACTAGGAAGTCGGACTCATAGACCATCTGGTTTAGGCAGGCGGCAAGGGCGATTCCCAGGATCACATCCACACAGGAATGCTGTTTTAAAAACATGGTGGACAGGATGATGGATACGCACAGGAGGCGTGAACATCGGACTGTCCATTTGTTATGCCCAAGCTGTGAATGGTGCATGACCGCCGCGTGGGCGGCGATGGAGTTGAACACATGGATACTGGGAAGGATGTTGGTGGACGTGTCCGCCCAGTATAAAAAACATACCATCCGTATAAACAGGTTGTCTCGCTCAAATTCCGCCGGACGGAGCAGATGCCCGTTGGGGTAGAAAGTGGACACCACGAGAAACAGCGTCATGCCCGTATACAGGAACAGGATGTAACGGTAAAAATTGTTCCGGTCCTTGAAGAACAGCCAGGTGAAGACGGCCGCAATATAGACAAACCAGAGAAAATACGGAATGACAAAATATTCACAAAATGGAATGTAGTCGTCCAGCGGAAAATGGATCACATGGTAGGGCAGGCTGGCACGGCTCTCCAGCCAGATGAACCACGGAATATAGACCGCAAAATACAGAATGGCCCACGCATGGGGATATTCCTTTAAAAATGTCCTGATCTTACCTGACATTATGGTTTCCTCCTGAATCTTCTTTCTTGAATCTTTGCTAATGATAGCATATGTAATTTTTGAAAACAATAGCAGAAAAACCGAAGAATTCTTAAGAATATCTGAAAAAAACGCCAGATTGCAGAATGGCAGGCGTAAAAAGGCTGAAACTGAAAAGAAAGCAGAATTTGTCCTGTAAGTGGAATGGTATGAATTTACTGTGCAGTTTATCAAATAATTAAGGAGTTGAGTCAAAAGTTGATCCAGGGCTTGACATTTTCTGTTTTTCCTTTATAATAAAGTTTCGGAAAAGCCCATAAAATCAAGGGTTTTCCAAAAATACAACGTCAGTTCGAGACCTTCCTGACGTAAAACAAAACTAAAGGAGAAAACAGAATATGAAAGAAAACAAGGTAACGTTTCTCACACAGGCGGCCATGATCGCTGCGGTTTACGTGGTGCTCTGCGCCGTATTTGCCCCCATCAGCTACGGGGAAATCCAGGTGCGCGTGGCGGAAGCGCTGGTGATCCTGCCCTTTTTCACGCCGGCAGCCATACCGGGGCTGTTTGTCGGATGCCTCATCGCCAACCTGATGGGCGGCTCCATCCTGCTGGATGTGGTGCTTGGAAGCGCGGCGACTCTGATCGGAGCCATCGGTTCGTACCGTCTGCGCTTCAACCGGTTTCTCGTACTGCTTCCGCCGATCATCTCCAATACGCTGATCGTGCCGTATGTCCTGCGGTACGGATACGGGGTGCCGCTTCCGATTCCGTTCCTGATGCTGACGGTGGGGATCGGCGAGGTGATCGCCGTCGGTGTGCTGGGAAATGTACTGCTGAGCGCGCTGACGCGGTATCGGCGGATCTTTCCCACAGTCAACGCATGACATAATGTCACCAACTGGAGCGAAGCGGAAGTTGATGACCTGCGCGGGCATCAGCGAGCTTTCCTATAATGGAACAGAACCCTGCCCCGCTGCCAGATACCGGCAGCGGGGCAGGGTTTTTCTGAAAGAGCGGTTATTTCTTCATCCGGGAATCGAACACCAGGCTTGCCAGGTATCCGAACACCAGTGCGGCGCAGATACCCGCGGCGCTGGCGGTGAAGCCTCCTTTGAAGATGCCGAGGAACCCGTCCGTATCCACGGCCTCCTGGATTCCTTTCCATAAGGTGTTGCCAAAGCCCAGGAGAGGGACGCTGGCGCCCGCACCCGCATATTCCTGAAAGGGTCCATACAGCCCCACGGCGCCCAGCACGGCGCCGCTGCATACCAGAAGAACCATGATCCGTCCGGGCATGAGTTTGGTCTTTTCCATCAGGATCTGCACCAGAGCGCAGATGAGCCCGCCCACCCAGAATGCATTGAGATAATCCATGATTGCTCACTCCTTTTTCACAGTGTCTGCGGATCGGGAAAAAAATATGTAAAAAAATAAAAAAAAGACTTGCATTTTGAAAAAACATATGATATAGTAAGCAAGTCGGCAGGACAGACACAAATATGGTAGATTGGTCAAGGGGTTAAGACGCCGCCCTCTCACGGCGGAAACAGGGGTTCGATTCCCCTATCTACTGCGCAAAGAGATAGCAGAAACCAGTAAAAAGGTTTCTGCTATTCTTGTTTTTCGGAATGTGTTTTGCTATAATGAGACGGAGTATGGCACAGCGGATGCCATCCGACCAGAGTGAGCGATGCAAATATGGAAATCTAATGACAGGAAAAAAGATGGGAGTATTATATGAGCAGGATAGCGATCGTTACAGACAGCAACAGCGGGATCAGTCAGAAAAAGGCGGAGGAGATGGGAATCCATGTACTTCCCATGCCTTTTCTGATCGACGGGAAGGAATACCTGGACGGGATTGATCTGTTTCCGAAAGAATTTTATGAATATCTGGCAAAGGATGCGGACGTATCCACTTCGCAGCCCTCGCCGGAATCCGTCATGGCGCTTTGGGACCGCCTTCTGAAGGAGTATGACGAGATCGTCCATATTCCCATGTCCAGCGGTTTAAGCGGAAGCTGCCAGACCGCCAGGATGCTGGCGGAGGATTATGACGGGAAGGTGGAGGTGGTGAATAACCAGCGGATCTCCATCACGCAGGTGTCCTCCGTTCTGGATGCGCAGAATCTGGCAGAGGCGGGAAAGAGTGCGGCGGAAATCCGTGCGGTCCTTGAAGAGGAGGCGTTAAAAGCCAGCATTTATATTACGCTGACCACGTTGAAATATCTGAAAAAGGGCGGCAGGATCACACCGGCTGCCGCGGCGCTCGGGACAATGCTCCGGCTGAAACCGGTGCTGCAGATCCAGGGTGAAAAGCTGGACGCATTTTCCAAAGTCCGTACCATGAGCGCGGCGAAACGGGTCATGCTGGATGCGATCCGGAACGATCTGGAGAAACGCTTTGCAGGATGCAGCATGAGGATCGACGTTGCCCATACGAACAATGAGACGGCGGCGCTGGAATTCAAGAAGGAGATCCAGGCGGAGTTCCCGGGATATCCGGTGATGCTGGTGGACGAACTGTCTCTGAGCGTGGCCTGCCATATCGGAGACGGGGCGCTGGCAGTAGCCTGCACGAAAACAGTGGAAGTATAAAGGGACATGGAAGCACAGGGAAATGAGGATGAGATCCATTGGATAAGTACGAATACCGTCTGAAAGCGGAGCAGATAGAGAAATTAGTAAAGAAAAAGGACTACAAGACAGCGGCGAAGATCGCGGACACCATCGACTGGCGGCGCGTGAAGAATCTGAATATGCTGTATATTGTCAGCGAGATTTATGAGCAGACCGAACGCTACGGGGAATGCATGGAGATCCTGGATATTGCCTATGACCGTGCACCGGTAGGGCGTATGCTGCTGTACCGGATGACCGAGGTCTGCACGAAGATGCATAATTTTGAAGAGGCGATCTCCCTGTACAGAGAATTTGTCAAGGCGGCCCCCCACGACCAGAGCCGTTACATTTTGAAATATCAGATTTATCGGGAGCGGGGATCCAGCGTGGAGGACCAGATCCGGATACTGGCAGAATACAAGACCCATGAATACCAGGAAAAGTGGGCCTATGAGCTTGCCATGCTCTATGACGAGGCGGGTATGGGGGACGAGTGCGTCCGTGAGTGCGACGAACTGATCCTCTGGTTCAGCGAGGGAGAATATGTGACGAAGGCGCTGGAGCTGAAGCAGAAATACGAGCCGTTATCCGCTGCGCAGCAGGAGAAATATATCTATCGGTCCGGCACGGCTTCCCCGGTAAATGAAGATGATTTTGAAGAACCTGCAGTGATGGAATTTAATACGGACCGCTTCAGCACGGTCAACCTGCAGGCGGAACTGGCGGAAAATCTGGACGAGCTTCTGAAGGAGGACAAGACGATTGAACTGCCGGAACTGGGCCTTGAGGACGAAGCGGCGGAATTCGCTGAACCGGAGGAAGCGTTTGCTGAACCAGAGAAGCCGGCTGCAGAAGAGCCGTCTGCGAAAGAAGATCTGAAAGAGGATAAGACGATCGAGCTGCCGGAACTGGGTCTTGAAGGCGAAGCGGAAGTATTCGCCGAAGCGGAGGAGCCGACGATAGAGGAGGACTTGAAGGAAGACAAGACGATCGAACTGCCGGAGCTTGGGTTGGAGGGCGAAGCGGAAGTATTCGCCGAAGCGGAGGAGCCGGCGATAGAAGAGGACCTGAAGGAAGACAAGACAATCGAGCTGCCGGAACTTGGCCTGGAAGACGAGCCGAATGAATCTGTCGAGCCGGAGGAGCCGGCGATAGAAGAGGACCTGAAGGAAGACAAGACGATCGAACTGCCGGAACTTGGCTTGGAAGACGAGCCGAATGAATCTGTCGAGCCGGAGGAGCCGGCGATAGAGGAGGATCTGAAGGAAGACAAGACGATCGAACTGCCGGAGCTTGGGTTGGAGGGCGAAGCGGAAGTATTCGCCGAACCGGAGACCTCCGCTGAATCGGTGGAAGCGCCCGCCGAACCTGCGGAAGCGGCTGCAGAGGAGCCGAAACAGAGCGAACGGAAAAATGTCGTCATCGAACTTCCGATTCTGGAAGCATTTCCGGAGCCGGAAGATTTCGAAGACGACGCAGATCAGAAGGCCGGCCGGCCGGAGCCGGAAGCACAGCCGGAGCCGGAATTCCCGGACGATCCGGATAGACTGGAAGACCCGGAGAAAAAGCAGTATACGGGCCAGGAAGTCATCGACGAGATCCTGAACGAATGGGAAAACACAAAAGTGAAGACCGAGGCGATGCTGCAGGCCGGCGCCAGAGAGGAACAGAAGCGCAGGGAGCAGGTGAAGCAGGAGACTGAGGAGCTGATGAAGGTCATCCAGGGGATCTCGGAACTGATCCCGGAGGACGTGCAGCAGATCCTGGACGAGCTGGATGAAGAACGGTATCTGAAAAATATTTCCGGAGAGGCCAAAGAAGAACTGCCGCCGTCGCCGGAGACGGATGAGGCAGAGGACATGAAAGAGGAAGAAGAGTTTTCTCTGGACGAACTGGACGCTTCAGAGGAGGAGCTGCCGGCGGTGGAACTGGACGATCTTCCAGAGGACGGCAGGTCCGGAAATATGATTCAGGATCTGGGCCGTTCTCTGGCGTCGAAAGAATCGGAAAAGGCGGTGAACGCCGGGCATCTGACCCGGGAGCAGGCAAGGCTTTTTGCTTATTTTACCTGTGTAAAGGGCATGAGCGAGCAGCTTTCCGTGCTGTTTAAAGGAAATGCCCAGAGAGGGCAGACGAATTCCTCCAAAGGAAATCTGACGATTACCGGGGAGAGGGGCAACGGAAAGACCACGCTGGCCATCGACATTGTGAAAGCGCTTCAGCGGCAGGATCAGATATCAGGCAGGAAGATGGCGAAGATCAGCGGACAGAAGCTGAACACGAAAGATATCTATGATGTGGTCAGCAGGCTGAAGGGCGGCGCTCTGATCATCGAGAGCGCGGGCGGGCTTTCGGATGCCACGATGATGGCTCTGAGCCTTGCCATGGAGTCGGATACCGGAGGGCTTCTCTTTATCCTGGAGGATTCCACAGAGGAGATCCAGAAGCTTTTCCGCAGGAACAGCAATTTTGCATCGAAATTTGACCATACCATCGATATCCCGGTGTTTACGAACGACGAGCTTGTGGCGTTTGGAAAATCCTATGCGCTGGAGCAGGGCTACGGCTTTGACGAGTTCGGGATTCTGGCGCTGTATGACCGGATCGGAAGCCGGCAGACCAACGACCATCTGGTGACGGTGGCGGAGGTCAAGGAGCTGATCGACGGCGCCATCGAGCGGGCTGAGAAAGGAAGCATCCGCCATCTCTTTGAGCGGGTGACGAAAAAGAGTGTGGATGAATTCGGAAACCATCTGCTCAGAGAGGTGGATTTTCAGGAGTAAGGCTCCGTGGAGAGAACGATATGAATTTACTGACGGCAAAAGGGATCACAAAGAATTTTACGGAACGGACGCTTTTCGACCATGTGGACTTGGGTGTTGACGACCGGGACAAGACGGGCATCGTGGGGATCAACGGAACCGGCAAATCCACGCTGCTCCGGATTCTGGCGGGCCTGGAGCAGCCGGACGAAGGAGAGGTGGTCAGGGGAAATCAGGTGTATGTCCGCTATCTGCCCCAGGAACCGGTATTTCCGGAAGGAATGACGATCTGCGGCTATGTGGTAAAGGCAAACCGGACAGAGGACAACGAGTGGAGCATTGCCGGGGACAGCCGGGCGATCCTGAACCTGATGGGCTTTCCGGATGAAAACGAAGTGATCGACCATCTGTCGGGAGGCCAGAAGAAGATGGTGGCGCTGGCGGCTGCGCTGGTGGCGCCCTGTGATATCCTGCTTCTGGACGAGCCTACGAACCATCTGAACAGTGATATGGTACTGTGGCTGGAACAGATGCTGATTCAGAGAAAAGGGGCTCTGGTCATGGTGACCCACGACCGGTATTTTCTGGACCGGGTGTGCAGCCGGATCGTGGAGATCGACAAAGGAAAGCTGTACGAATACCAGACGGGTTTCACGGGCTTTCTGGAAGCCAAGGCGGCGAGGGAGGACATGGAGCTTGCCACCTATCGGAAGAACCGGAACATTCTGCGGAAGGAACTGGAATGGATGCGCCGGGGCGCAAGGGCCAGATCTACCAAGCAGAAGGCGCATATCCAGCGGTATGAGGATCTGAAGGAAATCACAAAGGCTCCTGCGAAGGATGGGAAGGTGGAAGTGAACACGGTATCCTCCCGTCTGGGGAAGAAAACGCTGGAGCTTGTGGAACTTACCAAAGGTTACGGAGAAGAACCGCTGATCGACGGATTCAGCTATGCGTTCCGGAAAAAAGACCGGATCGGGATCGTGGGCCCCAACGGCTGCGGGAAGACGACGCTGATGAAGCTGATTATGGGACTGGAGGAACCGGACCGGGGCCAGGTGGTTATGGGTTCTACGGTGAAGATCGGATATTTTTCTCAGGAAAATGAATATCTGGACCCGGAGCAGAGAGTGATCGACTATATCCGGGATACGGCGGAGTATGTGCGGACAGAAGACGGAAGCGTATCGGCTTCCATGATGCTGGAACGCTTTCTGTTTGACGGCGCCCTGCAGTATTCGCGGATCGGGAAACTGTCAGGCGGGGAGAAGCGGCGGCTGTATCTGTTGAAGGTGCTTATGGAGGCGCCCAACATCCTGATTCTGGATGAGCCCACCAATGATCTGGACATCCAGACGCTGGCGATTCTGGAAGACTATCTGGACCGCTTTCCGGGCATTCTGATCATGGTTTCCCACGACCGGTATTTTCTGGACCGGACCGCAGAGAGGCTGTTTGCTTTTGAAGAGGGAGGGCGGCTGCGGCAGTACGAAGGAGGATACTCCGACTATCTGGAAGCCCGCGGGGAAAGAGAAGAGCTCTCTGCCCGGCCGGAAAGGAAACAGCTTTCAGATGTAGAAAAAACAACGAAGAAAAAGACCGTAAAGCTGAAATTTACCTGGCAGGAGCAGAAGGATTACGACAGTATTGAAGAAGAGATCGCAGAGATCGAGACAAGGATCGCCGGGCTTGAGAAGCAGATCGAACTGGCGGCGACGGATTTTGTCCGTTTGAATGAGCTGACCGGGGAAAAGGAAGGGCTGGAGGCCCTTCTGGAGGAAAAGATGGAACGGTTTCTGTATCTGAGCGATCTGGCGGATCAGATTGCAGAACAGCGGAATTAGAAGAAAAACCTCAGCAGATATGAAAAAAGCGCTTCCCGCAGGGGAGGCGCTTTTTGCGGCCAGATTCAGCGGCGCATGTGCGGATCCGGCAGAAGGCCTGGTCAGGGAAACAGCGTCCGGATCACGTCTGCCACTGTTGTGATTTCCGTCAGGCGCGCCGCATTGTCTCCGCAGAAGATCAGCCCGTTTTCCACATCTCCCTGTACGGCGCGGATCAGCGCCTGAGTAATGCAGTAAGGGGCGGTTTTGGGAGAACATTTTTCCAGACAGCGGTAGCAGCGGGTGATTTGTTCCGATCCCTGCTGTACCTTCTCCAGAAACGGATTGTGGATGGCGCGGGCAGGCATGCCTACAGGGCTTGTGACGATCTCGATATCCTCCGGGCGGGCATGTACGTAGGCCTGCTTGAACGCCTCCGCAGCGTCGCATTCTTTTGTGGTTACGAAAGGAGTGGCGACCTGGACTCCCGAGGCGCCCAGGGAGAGGGCATGCTGTACCTGGGCGGCGTTCATAATGCCTCCGGCGACGATGACCGGAATCCGGGTGCCGTAGGCTTTCGCCCAGGAATCCGCGCAGGCGATGATCTTCCGGATCTCCAGGTCGTAGGCGATGTCAAAGCCTTCTTCCTGCATGCGCTCCAGGTCTTCCCGGGAAAAACCCAGATGCCCGCCGGCGTGCGCACCCTCGATGACGAGAAAATCCGCGGTCCGGCGGTAATGCCGGTCCCACATCTTCAGGATGATGCGTGCGGCCTTTTCCGAGGAGACGATGGGCGCGATCAGGGTATCTGTTCCTTCCACGTATTTTGGCAGGTCCACCGGAAGGCCGGCGCCGGAGATGATGACGTCCGCACCGGCGGAAGCGGCTGTCCGCACATAGTCGCCGTAATCCCGGGTGGCGACCATGATATTAAAGCCCAGCAGCCCCTCGCAGCGGCCGTCGGGGCCGGCGGCAATGGCTCTTGCCTTCTGAAGTTCCAGGGCCATGGCGCGCAGGTTGGCCTTTTTGGAGTCTGTCCCGAAATCCGGTTCCCGGAAGCCGATCTGGGCCGAAGAGATGATGCCGATTCCGCCTTCCCGGGCAACGGCTCCGGCCAGCCCGGCCAGGCTGATGCCGACGCCCATTCCGCCCTGGATCAGGGGAAGCTTCGCTGTTTTATTTCCGATATCCAATCTTATTGTATTCATGAAAAACCTTTCCGGGCATCCTGCGCGGCAGACGGCAGAACCCTATAATTATTTTGATTATCAAAACAATTATAGGGTATCTGTTTCTAAAAGTCAATACATATAGTATTGAAAACTACATTATTTAGCGGCCTTTTCCGCGAATTCTGTGTTGATCAGGTCTTCATAAGGAGTCCATTCGGGAAGCTCTCCGGCCTCCTGAAGGATATTCTGGAGAAGGTCGAAGCTTTCCTTTTCAAACACCAGGTTTTCTTTCCAGGTATCCTGCTCGTAATACCGGGTGACGATGGCGGTGATGGTTTCCAGATCCGTCTCTTCGAACTGAGGCTGTATGACTTTGGCGATTTCCTCCGGCGTATGGGACTGTACATAGTCCATGCCTTTCTGGAGCGCGTTGGTAAATGCCTGCACGACTTCCGGATGTTCCGCCAGATAACTCTGCTTCACGCTGTAGGCGGTGTAGGGGACGTAGCCGGAAGCTTCTCCCAGGGAAGCCACCACATGGCCGACGCCTTCGTCTTCCAGAGCCGTAGCCGACGGTTCGAATTCGACGGTATAGTCCGCATCGTTGCCGGTGAAGGCGGCGGCCGTGGAACCAAAGTCGATGCTCTGATCGATGGTCAGGTCCGCAGCCGGGTCAATGTTGTTCTTTTTCAGGATAAATTCAAAGACCATCTGGGGCATACCGCCTTTTCGGCCCCCCAGTACATAGGTGCCTTTGAGATCTTCCCATTGAAAGTCATCCATCGGTTCTCTTGCCACGAGGAAATTGCCGGCGCGCTGAGTGAGCTGGGCAAAATTGACGATATAGTCTTCGGGGTTCTGATGGTAGATGTAGATGGAAGATTCACTTCCCATGAATCCGATATCCGCGTCTCCGGATACCAGGGCGGTGGCTACCTTGTCGGCGCCGAAGCCTGTGACGAGCGTCAGGTCCAGGCCTTCCTCCGCAAAATATCCGTTTTCGATGGCTACATACTGAGGCGCATAGAAGATGGAATGTGCCACTTCGTTCAGTGTGACAGGGGTCAGGTCCGCTGCCGGTCCTTCCTGGCTGCCGCAGCCGGTCATGAGGCCCAGCATGCCCGCCAGGAGAAGACTGATCCATTTTTTCATAGTTGATTCCTCCGCAAAATTTTATAGTGTAATATATGCGGGGGAAAGAAGGATGTGTCAATGGTCCTGATCTTTGCCGTGAAACATGCGGAACAGCCACAGATAGAGGTAGAGCAGCACCGGGATGACGACGGTGGCGGTCAGGGATATCATCAGCAGCTCTCCTGCCTGTTCGCTTTTTAAGAAAGAAAGCAGGAAAGTGACAAGATAGAGCAGCAGGATGATCACTGCGGCAGACAGCGCAAGGATGCGTTTGAGCTTCTGGTACATGGAAATGCCCTCCTTTGATTGTATCAATGAACCGGATTTTTTCATTCTATATGCTGATTATATATGCTGCCGGGTCCGGGTGCAAGCCGGTCTGTGGGGTCTTTGCATCGAAATTGTTTGTCAAACGTTTGTTCCTGTGGTATGCTGAAAAGAAATGATACAGCGTTCCGGAAGAAAAGGAGAATGAGAAATGACAGACATGGAGCTTTTGAATAAAGAACAGAAGGAGGCGGTGCTGCACACGGACGGGCCGCTTTTGATTCTGGCGGGCGCGGGGTCGGGCAAGACCCGGGTGCTTACCTGCCGGGTTGCGTATCTGATCGATGAGTGCGGGGTAAATCCGTGGAATATCCTGGCCATTACCTTTACCAACAAGGCCGCCGGAGAGATGCGGGAACGTGTGGACCGGATCGTGGGCTTTGGATCGGAGAGCGTGTGGGTCAGCACCTTCCACTCCGCCTGTGTCCGGATTCTGCGCCGTTACATCGATCGGCTGGGCTATGAGCAGAGATTTACGATTTATGACACGGAGGACCAGAAGACCGTCATAAAGGATGTGTGCCGCAGGCTCCAGGTGGATACGAAGCTTTATAAGGAGCGGATGCTGCTTTCGGAGATCTCCCGCGCCAAGAATGAATACATATCGCCGGAGGAATACCGGCTGGACGTCCAGGGAGATTTCCGAAAGGAAAAGGTCGCCCAGGTGTATGCGGAATATCAGAAAGAGCTGAAGAAAAACAACGCGCTGGATTTTGACGATCTGCTGGTGAAAGCCGTGGAGCTTTTCCAGAGCTGCCCGGACGTGCTGGAGTATTATCAGGACCGGTTCCGTTATATTATGGTGGACGAGTACCAGGATACGAATACGGTACAGTTTCAGTTTGTCAGCATTCTGGCAAAAAAATACCGTAATCTCTGCGTGGTGGGCGACGACGATCAGTCCATCTACAAATTTCGCGGCGCCAACATCGGAAATATCCTGAATTTTGAGAACGTCTTTCCGGACGCCAGGGTCATCAAGCTGGAGCAGAATTACCGTTCCACCCAGAATATTCTGAATGCAGCGAACGGCGTGATAAAAAACAACAGAAGCCGAAAGGAAAAGGCGCTCTGGACCGAAAACGGACAGGGAGAGCCCATTACTTTCCGGCATTTCCAGACAGCCTATGAAGAGGCGGAATACATCACCGGAGAGATCCGGAGAAAGACGCGTACCGAAGGGGCGGAATACAGGGATTTTGCTGTCCTGTACCGGACCAACGCCCAGTCCCGCATGTTTGAAGAAAAATTCCTGATGGCAAACGTGCCCTATAAGATCATCGGCGGCGTGAACTTTTATTCCCGAAAAGAAATCAAAGACGTGCTGGCTTATCTGAAGACCGTGGATAACGGCAAAGACGATCTGGCGGTGCTTCGGATCATCAACGTGCCCCGGCGCGGTATCGGCGCGGTCACGATCAATAAAGTACAGGCCTACGCGGGTTCCCGGGGAATCAGTTTTTTCGAGGCGCTGGAATCGGCTGCGGACGTTCCGGGGCTTGGGAAGGCGCTTCTGAAGATCCAGCCCTTTGTGCTCCTGATCCATGAGCTCCGGCTGAAGCTTCCGGATCTGACGGTGGAGCAGCTGATCCAGGAGATTCTGGAACGGACCGGGTATGTCGGGGAACTGAAGGAGGAAGGGACGGACGAAGCGGAGGCGCGTCTGGAAAACATCGGGGAACTGGTCAGCAAGGCGGTCTCCTATGAGGAAAGCAACGAGCATCCGGAGCTGAGCGGATTTCTGGAAGAGGTGGCGCTGGTGGCGGACATTGACAGCCTGGAAGAGGAGGACAACAAGGTGCTTCTGATGACGCTGCACAGCGCGAAGGGACTGGAATTTCCCTGCGTATATCTGGCCGGCATGGAAGACGGGATCTTTCCGAGCTACCTGTCCATCGCGGCGGATGACCCGCTGGAGGAGATCGAGGAGGAACGGCGGCTCTGTTATGTGGGAATTACCAGAGCCATGAAGGAGCTGACGCTGACGGCGGTCCGTGTCCGCATGATCCGCGGGGAGAACCAGTATAACAACGTTTCCAGATTTGTCCATGAGCTCCCTCAGGAGGTCCTGCAGCGGAAGGAAGCGGTTCCTCCCATGCCGAAGGTGCAGCAGCCGGTGAACAGCGCCTATACAAAGGCCAGGGAAGCGTTCCGCACGAAGACGTTTGATCCTCAGCAGTTTAAGGTGACGAAAGCGGAGAGCCTGGATTATGGGGTGGGCGACCGGGTGTCCCATGTGAAATTCGGGGAAGGAACGGTTCTGGATGTGACAGAAGGCGGGCGGGATTACGAAGTAAAGGTGGATTTTGACCGTGCAGGCGTCAAAAAAATGTTTGCATCTTTTGCGAAGCTGAAAAAAATAGAAAGTCTATAGTATTTTTATGGAAAGTATGGTATACTACAGACAGGCAGTGAGCACTGCAGAGTACAAAATATCAATCAGGAAAAGAGGTATCCGCTATGAGCCGTGTAGAAGATTTTATCAATTCAGCGAAAACCAATGAAATGCTGGGGGAGCTGCTTCATATCAAGAAGGAAGAAGAGAAAAAACAGAATGTGGTGATGTGGATTTTCATCATCATCGGTGCTGTGATCGCGGTGGCGGGTATTGCCTATGCCGTGTATCGTTTCTTTACTCCGGATTATCTGGAAGACTTTGACGAAGATTTTGACGATGACTTTGACGACGATTTTTTTGACGACGAGGAAGAGGCAGAAGAGGAGGCCAAGGCGGCTGAGGAAGAGTAATTCCATCACTCAGTTTTATGATGCAGCCCTCTGTTCCAGGCGGTGTTTGTCCGGGGCAGAGGGCTGTATCTGTTGGAGGGATATATGAAAAAAGGACAGGTTTATGAAGGCGTAATCGAAAAGGTGCAGTTTCCCAATAAAGGACAGGTCAGGGTCGGGGATCGGATTGTGACCGTGAAAAACGGAGCGCCGGGGCAGAAGGTAAGGTTTCAGGTGAACAAAATACGGAAGGGTAAGGCGGAAGGGCGGCTTCTGGAGGTGGTGGAACACGCGCCGGAAGAATGCGGGCCCGCCTGCAGGCATTTTGGAGAATGCGGCGGCTGCATCTGGCAGATGCTGCCCTATGAAGAACAGCTCCGTCTGAAGGAACGGCAGGTGAAGGAGCTTCTGCATCAGGCGGTGGAAAAGCAGGGCGGCTCCTTTCTTTTTGAAGGGATCAAGGGAAGCCCAAAGCCTTACGGATATCGGAACAAGATGGAGTTTTCCTTTGGAGATGAAGTGAAGGACGGGCCGCTGGCTCTGGGCATGCATAAAAAAGGAAGCTTTTACGATATTGTGACGGTAGGGGACTGCCGGATTGCCGATGAGGATTTCGGGCGGATTCTGAAGGAGACACTGGCATTTTTTCAGGAAAAGAAGATTTCTTTTTATCATAAGATGCAGCACAGCGGCTATCTTCGCCATCTGCTGGTACGAAAAGGAATGAAGACGGGCGAACTGCTGGCCGCTCTGGTGACGACCAGCCAGCGTCCCTTTGAAGAAGGCGGATCAGAGCAGCATCTTTTGACAGAATGGGCGGATCGGATTCAGGCGCTGCCCCTGAAGGGAACGCTGGGCGGAATTCTCCATGTCCGCAACGACAGCCTGGCGGATGTGGTGCAGAATGACGGTACGGAAATACTGTTCGGGAGAGATTATTTTTACGAGGAACTTCTGGGGCTCCGGTTCCGGATCTCGCCCTTCTCCTTTTTCCAGACCAATTCGCTGGGGGCGGAGGTGCTCTACGAGACCGCCCGGGAATACATCGGAGAGACCAGAGGACAGACCGTCTACGATCTGTACAGCGGTACGGGAACGATCGCCCAGATCCTGGCGCCCGTGGCGGGGAAAGTCATCGGCGTGGAAATCGTGGAGGAAGCGGTGGAGGCCGCCCGGGAAAACGCGGCGCAGAACAGCCTGTCGAACTGTGAGTTTCTGGCAGGAGATGTGCTGAAGGTGCTGGATACGGTGGAGGAAAAGCCGGATCTGATCGTCCTGGACCCGCCCAGAGACGGAATCCATCCAAAGGCGCTGAAGAAAATCATCGCGTATGGCGTGGAGCGGATGGTCTATATTTCCTGCAAACCCACCAGCCTGGCACGGGATCTGGAATTTCTGCAGGCGTCCGGCTATCGGGTGGAAAGGGCCTGCTGTGTGGACATGTTCCCGTGGTCCGGGAATGTGGAGACCGTATGCCTCCTGAGCCGCCTGTAAAATCTTCGGTTGAATGTTGACAGGTTGAATGTTGACAGTTCTGATGTTCTTGCATTTTTGGTGCGCAGGCTCTATAATAAGATCAGGCTGTCAGTTCCGGGAGGAGTGCGGTTTCGCCCGTACAGCCGGTGTCTAAGCTCAACCACAGAATATCCCTTAGAAACACGCGGCTGCTGACAGCTTTTGAAAGAAAGGTGGAGAAATGTTATGACTACATTAAAGAAAGATCTGATCCGGCAGTTTGCCGCAATGACCTCTCTCGAAACGATGAAAGACAGCCGTCTGGTGCTTCTGACCCCCGCGGGGATGATTGTTGGAACCGCCATTCCCAAAGAAGAGGCAGACCCGAATGTGGCATCCATGACAAAGGTTACCTCAGAGCTGGCCAGAGGTTATTATAAAGAGAACCGTCTTCCGACTGACGCGCCGCTGGAAAATAATGACGGATTTTTCATGTTAAAAAATGTCCTGCTTCAGTCAGGCGGAACGACCGCTCAGATTCCTTTTCTGGTGGTATTCTTCGATCAGGTCATTGCAGTCAGCATCATCGGCGGCGAATGAGAACAGACTCTGATTTTCCGGTTCCGGGCCCCTCTGCGGTCCGGAGCTTTTATTTTTCTTTTCATGCATTTACCGTATAGTTTCCGTTTCCTCAGGGAAAAATAAAATTTACAGATCGTATGATGCGAATTTGATGCGGTTATGGCTTATCATGTATCATGCAGAATTTAGATCAGGAGATGAAGAGATGAAACATAGGACTGATACAGGCAAAAAAACGGCGTTCGCCCTCTCGTTCCTTCTGGCATTGTCTCTGGCCGGCTGCCAGGGTTCCGCCGCACAGCCGGAAGTGAAAAACGTGGATGATGGCACAATGGAGGCAGAGGACACGGAGAAGGGAACAGAGCTTTCCGGAACGCCGGAGGATCCCATGGAGGATGCTGCTTCCCGAAATGTAGACAGCGAAAGCGATACCAACAGGGAAAGCGATGACGGCGGAGAAGGAGAAGACGGCGCGGAGGATAACCAGCCGGAGGAAAAGAAGACGCCGCCGGAAGGCTGGGAGCTGGAGCTGGCTTCGGAGGACTGGGGGCTTTCTTTTGGGGAACCGGGGACACAGCCGGTTGGAAATGCCTCTGCGGAGGACCTGGCATGGTACGACGGTTATTTTGTGGGAGACGGCAGCGAGAAAGTACTCTATATTACCTTTGACTGCGGCTATGAGAACGGCAACACAGAGCCGATCCTGGATGCGCTGAAAAAACACGATGCCAAAGGAACCTTTTTCGTGGTAGGTCATTTCCTGGAGACAGCGCCGGAGATGGTAAAGCGCATGGTGGAGGAAGGCCATGCCGTAGGAAATCATACGTATCACCATCTGGACATGCCGACGATTTCCGATATGGAGAAGTTCCGGGAAGAGATGGATGGAGTATCCGATCTGTTCCAGGAGATCACCGGTACGGAGCTTTCGCCTTATTACCGTCCGCCCCAGGGAAAGTGCAATGTGGAAAATCTGAAAATGGCGCAGGAACTGGGATATGCTACCGTATTCTGGAGCCTTGCCCATGTGGACTGGGATCAGGACAACCAGCCGGGACGGGAGGAATCGATCAAAAAGCTTACCGACCGGGTACATCCGGGAGCAGTAGTGCTGCTGCACAATACTTCCCGGACCAATGGAGAGATTCTGGACGAGCTTCTGACCAGATGGGAAGAGATGGGATACAGCTTTCGACCGCTGTCTGACCTGACCGGAAAATAGATTCAGGATCGTCTTTCCTTCCTGCGGCATACACTAATAGAAACTCCCGGTGCAGGAGGCTGACCTTTGAAAAAGTGCAATGCAGTGTTCGAAGGAGGAGGTGTCCGGGGAATCGGACATGTGGGAGCGGTATGCCGGATGGAACAGGCCGGGTGGCAGTTTGCGGATCTGGCAGGTTCGTCGGCAGGGGCCATCGTCGCTGCGCTTCTGGCAGCAGGTTACAGCGGCAGGGAATTGAGAAAGGAACTGGAGACTCTGGATTATATGCGGTTTAAGGGAAAGGACCTGCCGGATTATTTCGGGATGCTGGGAAAGAGCGTTTCGCTTCTTATGAGTCTGGGCGTCTATCATACGGATTATCTGGAAGACTGGATCGACGAACTTCTGAACCGGAAAGGAATACGGCGATTCGGAGATGTGAAGGGCAGCGGAAGAAGGCTGAAGATCACGGCCAGTGACCTGACGGACCGGCGCCTTCTGGTTCTGCCGGATGATCTGGGAGATTTTGCGGAAGCTCCGGATGATTTTTGTATCGCCCCGGCCGTACGGATGAGCGTGAGCATTCCGATCTTTTTCGAACCGGTCCGCTGGAAAGACCGGCAGGGCAGAGAGCATTTGATCGTGGACGGCGGGCTTTTGAGCAATTATCCGGTGTGGCTTCTGGATGACGGAGAGCGTATGCCGTCCTGTCCGACCTTTGGGTTCAAATTTGTGGACGGAGAAACGTCCTGCCGGGGCTGCCAGGCAGACGTAAATTTTCCGGATTATCTGAAAGCGATCGTCTCCACCTGTCTGGACGCCATGGACAACAGCCACCTTTTGGAAGGCGATTATGAGCGGACCATACGGATTCCGGCGACCGTGGAGACAAAGGAAGGACGGAGGCGGATCAGCGCTGTAGATTTTGACATCAACCGGGAAGACAGCCGGGTTCTTTTCGATAATGGATGGAGTGCGGCGGAACGTTTTCTTAAAAACTGGAATTTTGATAAGTGGAAACGAAAATACCGGTAGATATGTACAAATAAAGAAGGACATGAAACAGGCGATATAAGAATCTTTTTTGAAAATTCTCATATCGCCTGTTAAACTATCGTATCCAACGGCGTATAACCTCGACTTTCTTCTATATTTTTTTTATGGCCTCTGAGGACCCTTTCTCTGGTCTTGCCGACCCCTTTGCCATATGCAATTCCTTTGGAATCTTTATGGTCTTTCACGCGGGTTTTTTATTATCAAGGTATGTTCCTTTACCTTCTTCAAAGCATTTCTTATTATTACCTCCAACGGTAATTCTTGTGATTAAAAATATCCCATATTTAATTGTATAAGATTAAATAACTGTTTCCGGTGGTCTGTACCTTCCTTTCTGTTATATTATGGGGTGTTCCATTAAGTTTTGATTGGAATCTCCTCCTTTTCCTGCTCCTTCTTTCTTGGATTTTTAGTTTTTTTCTTTCTCTCTTCTGTTTTATGAGTTTATTATAACAGACAAAAAATATTTGTCAATACTTTTTCTGAAAAAAATTAAATTATCTGAAAAATACTCTATTGACGCATACCTGTCCTTTTGGTAGACTGGATACATTGCCGAGGAGGGGAACTATGAGGTATCGAAGTGACAGAAAAGGGACGCAGCTTTCCATACTGGGGTACGGATGCCTGCGCTTTACAAGGAAAAACGGAAAGATCGATCTGAAAAAAGCGGAGACCGAGATTCTGGAGGCCATCAAACGGGGAGTCAACTATTTTGATACGGCCTATGTATATCAGGGCAGTGAGGCAGCTCTGGGAGAGATACTGGAACGGAACGGCTGCCGGGAGCAGGTGTATATCGCGACGAAGCTTCCGCATTATCTGATCAAGTCCCGGGCGGGCCTGGAACGGTGTTTTCAGGAACAGCTGAACCGGCTGCAGACGGACCATGTGGACTATTATCTGATGCATATGCTGAATGATGCGGACACATGGGAAGCGCTGAAGCAGAAGGGCGTGCAGGACTGGATCGAGGAGAAGCTGAAGGCGGGCGCGATCCGGAATATCGGATTTTCCTATCATGGGAATTCCGGGAATTTCAAAAAGCTTCTGGACGCGTATGACTGGGACTTCTGCCAGATTCAGTATAATTACATGGATGAAGACACCCAGGCGGGCCGGGCCGGTCTGCAGTACGCGGAGCAGAAGGGAATCCCCGTCGTCATTATGGAGCCGCTAAGGGGCGGAAAGCTGGTGGATCTTCTGCCGTCCGAAGCGAAGGAACTTTTCGCCGGGGCCAGGCCGGAACGCACGCCGGCAGAGTGGGCATTCCGTTGGCTGTGGGATCAGACCGGGGTCACGGTGGTGCTGTCCGGTATGAATTCGGTACAGATGGTCCGGGAAAATACGGAGGCGGCGTCCAGTGCAGAACCGGGAGAACTGACGGATGCGGACCGGGAGCTGTACCGGAAGGTGAAGCAGGAGATCAACCGGAAGGTGAAGGTGGGATGCACAGCCTGCGGATACTGTATGCCCTGCCCTCAGGGAATCGATATTCCGGGAACGTTCCGCTGCTATAATGAGATGTACACGGAGCGCCCGAAAGTGGGGCGGAAGGAATATCTGATGACGACTGCCTTCCGGAAGCATCAGAATCCGGCTTCCGGCTGTATCCGGTGCGGCAGATGCGAGCGGCTCTGCCCCCAGAAGATCGAGATCCGTAAGGAGCTGAAGCAGGCGTCCAGAGAGCTGGAGGATGTGCGTTACCGGGTCATGGCGTGGCTGGTGCGGACCTTCCGCATCTGGCGGTGAACCGCGGGCGTTTACGGCAGAAATGGAAAATACAAAGCGGGACAGGAAATGCGAAGAGGAACAGGAAAGACACAGTCAGGAAAAGGAGAGGTACCACAGGATATGGCATCATTTTATCATACAGAAGAAACAGTGCAGGCACTGGGGAAGAAGAATAACATCACGCTGATCGGCATGCCAGGCGCGGGCAAGAGCACGGTGGGAGTCGTCCTGGCAAAGGTGCTGGGATACCGTTTTGTGGATTCAGATCTGGAGATCCAGGAACAGGCCGGTAAGCTTCTCCATGAATTGATCGAGGAGCTGGGAGACGAAGGGTTTCTGGAGGTGGAAAACCGGGTGAATGCGGCGCTTCAGGTGCAGCATTCGGTGATCGCCACCGGCGGGAGCGCGGTCTATGGAAAGGAGGCCATGGGGCATCTGCGGGAGATCTCCACGGTCATCTATCTGCGGCTGTCCTGCGAGAGGCTGATGGAGCGGCTGGGAGACCTCCATGCGCGGGGCGTGGTGCTGAAGCCCGGACAGACGATCCGGGACCTGATGGAGGTCCGGAGCCCCCTGTATGAGAAATACGCGGATCTGGTCATTGACGCGGAACGTCTGAATATCCGGGAGATCGTTAAAAAAATCACAGACTCTCTGCAAAATATCGGATAATTCTGCCGCCGTCGATCATGTCCGGCAGATGCGACAGCAGGTGCGTGCGTTCCGGGTGCCACTGGACTCCGAGAATGCGTCCGTTTTCATGTTCCACTGCTTCCGGCACCCCGTCCGGGGACCACTGGGTAACGGTGAGTCCGGTTCCAATCCTGCCGCAGCCCTGATGGTGCGCGCTGTTTACCTGGCAGAGAGGCGGGCAGAAGGCGGAGAGAAGGGAACCGGGTTCCGTTTGGGCCTGGTGTGCCTGATCCTGGCCGGACCAGCGGTGGAGCGGGGCGGTGGGGAGGTCCTGGATCAGGTCGCCGCCCAGGTACACATTGATGATCTGCATGCCGCGGCAGATGCCGAGGACCGGCTTTCCGGCCTGCAGGAACGCATGGAGCAGGGAAAACTGCGCTTCGTCCAGAGCTTTGTCCGCGGCTGCGGAACCCCGGTCCTCCTGACCGAAACGGGACGGATGGATGTCACCGCCTCCGGGCAGCAGAAGCTTGTCATAAGAGGACAGGTTTTCAGGGTGAAGAGAGGTTTCACAGCGAATCCGGCAGCGGGACAGGGCATGTTCATAGTTCGTTGTATTTCCGGGTATACCGGCGATCAGAACCGTCATATAATTACCTGTGAAATACCGGAACGTCAGGCTCCGGCGTGATCTGATACAGAATATGCAGAAACCGGCAGGGTGGTTCAGAGCGTGCGGGACGGTGTCCGGAACAATCATGGAGGAGATCAGAATGGTCATAGAAGAAACATACAGAAGGGCGGCGGCAGAGCTTCATAAAGAATATCCGGCGGTGGACGCCCATCTGGATCTTGCGGGAGAGCTTCTGTTCCGCGTACAAAACAAAGAGGAGAACCCGCTTCGCGGCCGGTATCTGGAGCATCTGCGCGCCGGCGGTTTCCGGCTGATCGTTTCGTCGGTCTATCTGAGGGACAGTGAACTGCCGGAGGCGGGGCTTCGGAACGCACTGGACCAGATCAGCGTCCTTCTGGACGAGGTGGAAAAGAACCGGGAATTCTGTATGGTGCGGACCAGGGAGGACATGGAGCGCGCGCTTGAAGAGGGCAGGATCGGAATTCTGCTCTATATGGAGGGCCTGGACTGTATCGGAAAGGATCTGAGGCTTCTGCGGGTTCTGTGGGAGCTGGGCGTGCGGGGTGCCTCTCTGACCTGGAGCCGGAGAAACGACCTTGCCAGCGGCTGCTGCAGGGCGGGAGAGCAGGTACAGATCCCGGGCGGCCTGTCGCCGGAGGGAATCCGGGCGGTGGAGGAGATGGAGCGGCTGGGCATGTTTCTGGACGTGAGCCATCTGAATGACGATGGCTTTGAAGATGTATGCCGGATCGCAAAAAAACCTTTTGCGGCGACGCATTCCAACAGCCGCAGCGTGCATGTTCACTATCGGAATCTGACGGACCGGCAGATGGAGATTCTGGCAGAACGGGGCGGAGTGATCGGCCTGAACGGGTGCGATTCCATTGTGGGCTGCACCGGAGGGGAGGACCCGCTGGAGATGCTCTGCCGTCATGTGGAGCATGAAATCCAAACGGTCGGTATCGAGCATGTGGGCCTTGGGCTGGATTTCTGTGATTCCTATACGGAGGCGGAACCGGGATTTGCGCGTATGATCCGCCCTGCGGACTGCCTTGGCAATCACAGCCGCGCCCCGGAACTGACAGCGGCTCTTCTGCAGCGGGGGATGTCCAGGGAGGATGCGGAGAAATTCATCGGCGGCAACTGGATCTCCTTTTTCCGAAAGGTTCTGCCGGATCGGTACATTCGGGGTTGACATGAGGCCGGTTTCCCGTTAAGATACTGGATATGGAAAGGCGTTGACGGGAACAAGTAGAGACTGGACGGAACCCACAGAAAGCAGCCGGCAGATGAGAGGCGCGGGGAAAGACATTCATGAATACCTCCCTGAGCTTCCCTCTGAAGCGCGTTTCTGCGTGGGTAGGAGGAGACGGGTGCACCCGTTATCGTGCAGGGTATTGTGATGATACCTGCTGAGGCGGCATGCGCGAGTATGCCGTGAATAAAGGTGGTAACACGGGAACATTTGGATTCTCGTCCTTTTGTGTAAGGACGGGGATTTTTTATGTCTGTTTCCCGTCCGGAACAGTAGAAAGCTCCGGTCTCCGGACGGGCCGAAGCGGAACTGAAAATCAGCGGAGGCCCGGAAGGGCCACAGATCAATGAGCGGACGCTTTTTTGCGTACGGGAATTGATCTCCCATCCGTGTGCCGGGAGGGCCGAAGCGGAACTGAAATAAGGAGGAAACTATGCAGATTTATGATGAACTTGTGGCAAGAGGGCTGATCGCTCAGGTGACAAACGAAGAGGAGATCCGGGAGATGGTAAATCACGGAAAGGCTGTATTTTACATCGGATTCGATCCGACAGCAGACAGCCTTCATGTGGGACATTTTATGGCGCTGTGTCTGATGAAGCGGCTGCAGATGGCAGGCAACAAACCCATCGCTTTGATCGGAGGCGGTACGGCCATGGTGGGCGATCCGTCCGGAAGGACAGATATGAGGCAGATGATGACGCCGGAAACCATTCAGCACAATGTGGACTGCTTCAAAAAGCAGATGAGTAAATTTATCGATTTTTCTGATGGGAAGGCGCTGCTGGTCAATAATGCGGACTGGCTGATGCCGCTGAACTATGTGGAGATGCTGCGGGATGTGGGAGCGCATTTCAGCGTCAACCGCATGCTGACGGCGGAATGCTATAAAAAGCGTATGGAAAAGGGCTTAAGCTTCCTGGAGTTTAACTACATGATTATGCAGAGCTATGATTTTCTGCAGCTTTATGAAAAATACGGCTGCAACATGCAGTTTGGAGGAGACGACCAGTGGTCGAACATGCTGGGCGGGACGGAACTCATCCGCCGGAAGTTGGGGAAAGACGCCCATGCCATGACGATCACGCTGCTTTTGAATTCCGAAGGCAACAAGATGGGCAAGACCGCGAAGGGTGCCGTGTGGCTGGACCCGGAGAAGACAAGCCCTTACGAGTTCTATCAGTACTGGAGAAATGTGGCGGACGCGGATGTGCTGAAATGCCTGCGGATGCTGACGTTTCTTCCTCTGGAACAGATTGACGCCATGGACCGGTGGGAGGGCAGTCAGCTGAATGAGGCGAAAGAAATCCTTGCGTATGAGCTGACCAAACTGGTGCACAGCGAGGAGGAGGCGAAAAAAGCGCAGGAAAGCGCCCGTGCTCTCTTTGGAAGCGGCAATGCGGAAGAGATGCCGACAGCGGAGCTGTCCATGGACGATCTGCGGGACGGCAGGGCGGACATCCTGACCATCGTCCACAGGTCCGGCCTGTGCGCGTCCCGGTCCGAGGCCAGGAGAAACGTGCAGCAGGGAGGCGTCACTGTGGACGGAGAAAAGGTAACGGACATCGGGGCGTCCTATACGCAGGAGCAGCTGCAGGCCGGGCTGGTGGTCCGGCGCGGCAAAAAAAGTTTTAAAAGAGTGGTGCTTGCCTAAAGGCGGTCCAGACGGTCGCGGATCTCGTGGTAACGGCTTCTGCTCAGAGGAATCACTTCGCCGGTGGTAAGCCAGATGTTGTAGCGGTCCCCCTCCGGAACGATGCTGGACACATAGTCAAGATTTACAATGTAGCTGTTGTTGCAGCGGAAAAAAATCCGGCCCGGAAGCTTTTTCAGCATGGACGAGATTTTTCCGGATTTGCTGATGAGCTGGTCTTTATAATGGAACACAAGATTTCGGTTATCGGTTTCTACAAAGCGGCATTTCGAGTAATAGAGCTTGAAATGCCCTTTTTTTGTAGACAGCCAAAGAAAAGGCCGGGTTACGGAGATGTCCAGGCTGCCCGGATACGGACGGATCAGTTCGTGCAGTTTCTGCACCAGTTCCTCACAGCTGTCCGCAGGAACATCTCTTATGACCATATGGATTTCATTACGTTCATTCATAAAACAGGGGATCTCCTTTTATCGTACTGTATATTAAACGATTGAACAGACGAATTATGACAGTTTTCAGGAAAAAGATGCAAAATATGCGGTTTTAACCGCAGAATATGTAAAAAATATGGAGGGAAATACAGGGAATAGGTAGAATATTGAAAAAAGGGAAAAAGGAGCCTGGCGAATGGACTGGAATGACGAATGGAAAAACGATAAGGATTTAAAGGACAGGATTCTTTTTTTCCTGCAGCAGTATGGAAAAGAGGGGCTGGAGCGTGCGCTGGAGGCCTATGCGGATGACAGGAAAGCGTATATCTGTAAAACAAGAACGGCTGTATTCCGGATTCCCATCGATGATATTTTTTATTTAAAAATCAACCGGCATCTGATTAGCATCTGTACAACGGCCGGTATCTATGAAAAATACGGGAGTCTGACAGATGAGATGAAGCAGTTGTCTTCGTATCATTTTATCCGGTGCAGCCAGAGCTGCATCGTCTCTCTGCGTAAAATTACAGGGATTCAGGGCAGCGACATTATTCTGGCCAACCAGGAAAGAATCCGGATGAGCCGGGCGCTGACGCCGAAAGTGGTGGCGGCGTTTATCATGGGACGGTGCGGATAAATTTCTGAATATGGGCGTAAGAATACCGAATATGCTGAAAAAACATTGTCAGGGAGAAGAAGAATGTGTATAATAAAATACAAAAATATTGTGCCGGAAACAGGAAAAAACAGGAGGAAGAAGGGCTGGAAGACAGTGCTTCAGATCATTTTTGTGGTATTGCTGTTTCCTTTGGTGTACGATATCATATACAGTTTGGGTTTGTTCCGATGGTATCCTACACGTTTTACGGGTGACAGCTGGTTTTCTTTTTTTGGCAGCTATCTTCCCGCCGCACTGCTTGGAAGCGTTACTTTGTATCAAAGTCATATTATTTATCAGAAGGATCAAGAATTAAGGCGCATTTCCGGTTTTCCAAAGTGTATTGCCTGTGGCGCACATTTGTTCTGGAAGTCGGGAAAAGGATGTGTGCCGAAGAATTTTCCGGAGAACGATCTGCTTGATGATGTGTGGCGTACAGATTTTCCGGATCTTGTCAGAAATCCGCAGTATGGAATGTATCTGACATTTGACTTTCGGGACATCAATGACAACTGTATCAGGGAAATCTGGTGTGAAAGTATTTTGTGGAAAATATCGGAGAATACTTTTTGCTGCCGATGCGTTGAGCCGGTACGATGTATTTTAAGACAGAACGGAACCGGCAGATGGCATGTGGGGACAATTCTGGATGTGCGGGGAATAAAGCATAAAGATACGGAAGACCATACATTTGAAATGGAACTAAAATCTCTTCTGAATAATCATTATCGTAAAAATCCAAAATACATTGCATCAGAGATTGAGGGAGTTTATAAAATGCTTACTGTAGAAGGAGAATTATACGAAGTGACAGTTTGCATTGATGTAAAAGCAACCCAAAATGTACAATATCTGGAAAGCGTTTATCAGTCTTATCGGGTCAAAGAGGGGGGAGTCGTGCATGGAAGAAATAATCAGAAAAAATATTCTCAGGTATCTTCCGCAGGAACAGATCAATGATATCTGTGACTTTGTAGAGGAACTTTATCTTATGGAGTACGATCTTTTAATACTGATGGCCCGTAAATTCTTTAATTTCTTTTTTGTATTTCATGATTTAAACTGCGAAAAATATATGAAAATGGGTATTCCTTTTCAGCATGAGAAAATAATTATTACAAATAATGCGATTCCTGTTTTAAAGCCCGACATACAAAAGGGTGATTACTCCAGAATTATTATAGCGGATGATATTATTATACATGGACGTACCATCAGTGATTTATATGAACAGCTGCTTCATATTGCTCCAAAGCATACGATGATTTTGCTGGAATCCTATGGAAGAAAAAAAGAAAAAAGTATCTTTCTGGAGCAGCTGGAAGATAAGATCCATGTTCGTTACTATCTGGAAGAACAGAAGCGAAAAGCGCTTTCGGATCAGATTGTAAGAACATTTTATATGTCGGGAAGGCCGTATATAGCCTATGTTCCCTGTTTTTATATTGAGCTTCCCCACAGACAGCTGATTGACGCATGGAAAAAGGAAAAAGAAGAATTTTATGACATATCCAGTCTGGATATGAAAAACATGAATCTGTATGCTTATTCCTACGCAGGGAGGGAACTGAAACGTTTTCGGGAACTGCCGGTGTGCGATGTCTGCTGCATCCGCGTATATTTTTATGAGGATATCAAACGGACCATTTTGATTCCATATGTGCATTTAAACGCAATGAATGATGAACAGGTGGAAAAGCTTTCTGCGGTACTCAGAGCGTTGGGGTTGAGAAAATCATATTTGCAGAAAGTGGAGGGTATCCAGAAGGAATATGAATTCAGGGTACGGGAAGCCGAGTACTGTATCAGCAGCTGGTTGGCCATGCTGTTCCTTCATAAGACCGGAATACGTCTTCTGGAGTGGGATAAACAGATTGAAACATACAATTTTTCTGACTGGATCCTGGAAAAAGACATACTGGATGAAAAAAGAATTGAAGAAAAGCTTCTGATTCTGAAAAATTTTTCTTTGGAACAGAAAAAGGTGGAGGATTTCACACCGGATTCCAGAGAACTGGAAAGCCGATACCATGAGGTTGTGAAAAATTATCTGAAAAGTGTCAGAGACGCTGAAGGGAAACGGTCCTGGAACAGTGATGAAAACGTGGACGAAGTGCAGGGACTGATTGAAAGACTTCTGCAATGCAACGGGCAGCTGGACGAAGAACGATTTCTGGAACAGAAGCCAGGTAGAAAGAGACTGCTGGGATATCCGCTGTCGTTTGTGATTCATGACGTCAGCAAAAAGATGGGAATTTCACCCAACCGGGTTTTTGCGGCGTGCCTGACGGCATGTGATTCGGGAAAAGGCACAATCGTGAAAAGAACCATCATCAATCAGGAGGGGAAAAGCTGCACGGAATCGGTGATTCATGCAGGCGAACAGAATTATAAGTTTTTTGAAAATATGAATTTTCCAATTTTATATGGTTTTTATGAGTTGGAGCAAAGGGCTTCAAGAAAGAGAACGGTTTATCTGCTGGATGACTGGAAGAAAAAACTACTGGGAAAATATATTGATTATATGAAGAAAAATGGTATTTTTTATGTAGAAAAGGAGGTTTGCAGATTATCCACGATTCCGCTGGGTAAACAGTACGGAGAATATATTCTGCATTCTTTTAAAAAGTATCGGAATAATAAGTGCCTGAACTATATTCTGGATGAAGTGGACAAAATCTGCGGTTAATCATGACAGATGAACTGAAGATAATTTTTTCCATGTATAACCGGTTGACCGGCGATGTCTGCGGGAAAATTACGGATTGTCGTTTTACTATGTGCCTGGATAAGACAGAAGTACTTCTAATGCTGGAAAAAGTATTTGAGGAAAGAAAGTACAAATTTGTAAGAACAGGAACGGAAGCCTATATTACGAACTGTTCGGATGAAAATGTGTTTTCAGGAATTATATGCTGTACAAAAGATCTGGAGTTCATAAAAGGGAAAGAGTTGATTTCTTTGAAACAGTTTGAATATGGGAAGGATGATTATAAACTGATTGAAAAGAAGGAAGGCCATTTCCTGTCAGAAGTAAGGAGGAATCTCCTGTATGGCAATTTTCTGGTTGAATGCATCAATATGAGATCTGTTTACATGGACCGGGATGCGGAACTGTATTTTGGGCTCTTTGATCTTCAGCGGGGCAAAAGTCTGATTGACAATATGTTTTCAGGAATCATGTGGATTGTGAATAGTTATCTTGCTCAGGGATCGGACGGAGTCAAAGGCGTATTGGATCAGATCAATCATCGTTTTGCGCAGATGGAGGATCTGTTTGAAAAACGTATGGAAATCGCAGGACAGATGGAATGGCGGGAAACGGAAGCGGAGAAAACATTTGACACACATGTTTTTCAATCAGAAATCAATGAATTTTTGATTGAAATAGAAAGAATCAAAGAGTCCGCTTCCCAGACAATGACAGATTTTATTTTTTATGACAATCTGGTGAATAAAAAATATGCCTGTTATCTTCTGGACTACATAGAAAAGCTGTATCATATATTTACCGGAGAGAATGCCAGACTGTCTTTTCGGATCGATAACATGGAAAAGTACAGTAGTCCGATATTTTTTCATATGGATCATTGTCTGGAAGAGCTGGAAGGGCAGATTAAGGAAAAGTGTCTGTTTGCAAAATGGTATTCTGATTTTTGCTTCAGGCTTTATGAGGTCTGGGGACGGATCGATATAAAAATGGTACAGGTCAGTTGACAGCAGTACAAAATCAGCGATACGGAATTTGAAAAAGTGTACAGGAAAACCGGAAGACGGACTGTACGCTTTTTTGTGTAGTTTTTATTCGAGGGTGGGAACTGGCTGAGAATTGTGTGTAAAAGAATTGCAAACGACGGCCAGATTCGTTATAATGGGGGGCATGAAAGTTCCGCGGGAAACCGCCGGACAGGATGCAGGAGCAGAAAAAGGCATGAATATATTATATCTGAATACGACCTGGCAGTGTGGGGGTGCGGAAAAGGTTGCGTCGCAGCTTTTCCATGGCATGAGAAAACGAGGGCATCAGGTATATCAGATCGTCAGCTATGACAGAAGAAATTCCGAACTGCCGCCGGGGGCGCATGTCATTTACCATTCGCTGTTTATGAGGCTGTTCAACCGGCTGATCACGGGAAATCACGGGAACCGGAGCCTTTCCATCTGGTATACGAACTGGTATATCCGTTCGTTTATAAAAAAATATAAGATCGACGTGATCCATCTCCACAATCCCCATGACAATTTTCTGGGGATCAGGGATATTGCGGGCCTGGCAGGGATGCGTCCCATGGTGTGGACGCTTCACGATTTCTGGGCCATGACGGGGCACTGTACCTACCCGCACGGCTGCACGGACCGGTGGAAAGAGGGCTGCGGGAACTGTCCCTGCCTGGGAAATTATCCGGCTCTTCGGAAAGATGTGACACGCCGGCTTTTTCAGGAAAAACAGAGCGCGTTCCGAAAACATCGGATCCTGTTTACCGTTCCGTCCAAATGGATGCAGGAACAGTTTCGGATGTCTCATCTGAAAGGCCAGGAATGCATGTGCGTCTACAACAGCCTGGACGCCGGAGTCTGGACGTCGCTGGACAAGAAGGAAGTCCGCCGCCGGTATGGGCTGGACGCTTCGAAGCGTATCATTGGTTTCATAGCGGCGGACCCTCAGAAGACGCTGAAAGGTATGGACTATCTTTTGAAGGCGCTCGCCCTGCTTCCGGACTCGGAAAACTGCCTGCTTCTGGTGGCCGGTCAGGAAAGCAGTGCACTGCAGGAGCTGACGGCCAGATTTCCCATCCGGCATCTGGGGTATCTGCATACCCAGAGAGAACTGAATGAATTTTATGCTATGGCGGATCTTCTGGTAAATCCATCCGTGTATGAGACGTTTGGGCTGACCAATATAGAGGCCATGGCGTGCGGGACGCCGGTGGCGGCATTCCCGGTGTGTACGATGCCGGAGCTCATAGACGGCAGCTGCGGCTGGATCGCGCCGGAGGTCAGTGCGGAGGCGCTGGCAGAGACGATACAGCATGCGTTGGCAGATGAAACTATATTGATGGAAAAAGGGAGAAAAAGCAGGGAGCGGGTGGAAGCAGTCTTTTCGGAAGAAAACATGCTGAATCGTTTTGAGGAAATTTACAGAAATTTGAAGAAAAGTTCAGAAAGGACGGAAAGATTGTGAAAAAATATACAATAGCAGTAGCGGGAACCGGTTATGTGGGACTGTCCAATGCAATCCTGCTGTCGCAGAACCATCGGGTTCTGGCTGTGGATGTGATTCAGGAGAAGGTGGATCAGATCAATCAGAGACGATCCCCGATTATTGATCAGGAGATTGAAGAGTATTTGGAACGTCGGGAACTGGACCTGACGGCGACGACGGACGCCCGGCAGGCGTATGGGGATGCGGATTTTGTCATTATCTCAACGCCGACCAACTACGATCCGGTGAAAAATTATTTTGATACCAGTTCGGTGGAGCAGGTGATCCGGCTGGTGGGGGAATGCAGCCCGGAGGCGGTGATGGTGATCAAATCTACGGTTCCGGTGGGATTTACTGTGCGCATGCGGGAACTGTTTCCGGAGGCGAAGCTTTTGTTCTCTCCGGAATTTTTAAGAGAAGGCAAGGCGCTGTATGACAATCTGTATCCGTCCAGAATCATTGTGGGAATGCCGGAGCGGGGAGGCGCGCTGGAAGAGGCGGCCCGGCTCTTTGCAGGGCTTCTGCAGGAAGGAGCGATTAAGAAAGAGATTCCGACGCTTTTCATGGCGTCTACGGAAGCGGAGGCGGTGAAGCTTTTTGCCAATACGTTTCTGGCGCTTCGCGTATCGTATTTTAATGAACTGGATACCTATGCGGAGGTCCATGGGCTGGACACCAGAAATATTATTGACGGAGTCTGTCTGGACCCGCGGATCGGCACCCATTATAACAATCCTTCCTTCGGATACGGCGGATACTGCCTGCCGAAGGACACCAAACAGCTGCTGGCAAATTATAAGGACGTGCCGGAGAAGCTGATTCAGGCCATCGTGGACGCCAACCGGACGAGGAAGGATTTTATGGCGGACCGGGTATTGGAGAAAGCAGGGTATTTTGACGGCGCCAACGGAAGAAACGGGATGCCGGGCAGACATGTGACCATCGGCGTCTACCGCCTGACCATGAAATCGGACAGCGATAATTTCCGTCAGAGTTCCATCCAGGGCGTCATGAAGCGGATTAAGGCAAAGGGCGCGGAGGTGATCGTCTATGAGCCGACTCTGGAGGACGGCAGCCGCTTCTTCGGCAGCCTGGTGGTCAATGACCTGGAAAAGTTCAAGAAACTCAGCGAAATCGTGATCACCAACCGGTACGATACGGAACTGGACGACGTGGAGGAGAAAGTGTATACGAGGGATTTGTTCCGGAGGGATTGAGAAAAAGAGAAAATCTTGTCGCTCTCCTTGTTGAAATATAAATTGTATGTTATAATTCCCAAGAGGGAATAAATGGTCACACAAAAGACGAAAAACAGGGAGAAATACTGATGAAAAAACATTTCAAAATTGCATATTTGGTCATTGCATACATGGACCCGGAACAGCTGAAGCGCCTGGCAGCACGTCTGTGCGGAACTTCAGATGTTTTTGTGCATATTAATGCCAGTGTAGATCTGGAACCTTTCCGACAGGCGCTTGCCGGCGTACATGGAAATGGCAGGGTCTTTTTGTCCAGAGAACGGTATCGGATTGTATGGGGAGGATATTCCATTCTTCAGGCGACTTTTTCCATGATGGAACAGGCGTTTCAGAGGGAACGCTATGATCGATTTGTATTATTGACAGGACTTGACTATCCCATTCGTTCGGATGAGGAGATTGAGACGTTTTTTCTTGAGAATGCGCACAGAGAATATATTCATGCGGATGTTGTGAGCGGAGAACAGTATGATCATTTGTATTACCATGCGTCCAGAGATCACAGAATTCTCCGCAAATGTTTTCAGATATATGAAAAAATCTTGAGAAAGTGCGGAAAAAAGGGAAAAGAAGATTATGTAATCTACAGAGGAGAGAAGTACGATCTCTACGGGATAGCGCCGAAATGGGCACTGTCAGGAGACTGTGCTTCTTATTTGCTGGATTTTTATAAATATAATAAAGGATTCAATCATTATTTTCAGCGGATGCATGCACCGGACGACTTTTATGTAGCAACTGTTCTGTTTCATTCCAGGTTTCGGGATGCGGTTGAGAGCAGGGAGGATATTTTCCGAATTATCTGGTTGCCGGAAGATAAAGGAGCCAAAATCCTGAGTCAGGAAGATTATGGGAAACTGATGGAAGGCAATTGCCTGTATGCGAAAAAATTCCAAAGCGGATATTCAGAAGACCTGATTGATCTGCTGGAGGAGCAGGACGTGGAAGAAGGATGCAGGGCATGGGGATGAATGTATTGATTCCCAGTGCAAAGATTGTACCAGAGGAACTGCAGAACATTGGGAAGCTTCCGGCCATTCTCTATCCGGTGGGACAGGGGATAGTGTTTGATTATCTGATGGAACAGTATGAGAAAGATGCAGAATCGATCCGGATTATGTATTATGAGATGGCAGAAGAAGTGGAACGGCGGCTTTCGGCCTGTCGATCAGAGAAGGTCTGTCTTCAATGTCTGGATTGTCTGGGGGATCTGGGGGATACCATATATGCAGGACTTGGGGATAGACATACGCCGGTGATCATCAATTTTGCGGATACGATTGTTATGGACAGCCTGCCCCAGGATGCAGAGGACAGTTTCTTTTATTCGGAGGATTATCCGTCGGATGTGTGGACTTATTTTGACTGTGAAGATGGAACCATCACATCAGTGTGTGATAAAAAGACCGGACTGGATGCCAGGATCAGACAGAAACTTTTTGTCGGCGTATTTCGACTGTCGGACGAGGCGGATTTTAAACGCTGCCTGAAATGTTCGCTTCAGGCAAAAAATGGAGAGATGAACAGCTTTTATCATGCGCTGATGGCCTACAGCAGACTGCATCCGATGTGTGCGGTGTGTACGGAGAATTGGTTTGATATCGGGCATGTGGATAAATATTACAATTCCACACTGGAAGTCAAAGCCAGAGAATTTAACCATATCACGATTGACAAAAACAGAGGAATACTTCAAAAACGCAGTGATGATAAAGAAAAATTCATCGGAGAGATTCTCTGGTATCTGAAACTGCCGGCAGATATTGAATATGTGAGGCCAAGGATTTTTTCATATTCTACCTGTTACGAGGATCTGCATATTGCTATGGAATATTACTCTTACCATACTGTGCATGAGTTGTTTCTGTATGGCGATCTGAGTTATCAGCAGTGGATGGACATTTTTCGAAGGATCCGATTTATTTATAACGATTTTAAACGGTACAGCGTGCAGGATGGCCATATGCATGCGGCATTGAAAGATGTATATCTGGATAAAACAAAGAAACGTCTGGATATGCTTCGTGGCCAGGAATACTTCTCTGCATTTTTTGACAGGCCGTTACAGATCAATGGAAAACGTTATCAGTCTCTGGATCAGATTTGCCATCTTCTGGAGTCGGAAATCCCTGCAAGATTGTATGATGTGGATGTTTTTCACATCATTCACGGCGATTTGTGTTTTCCAATATCATGATAGACAGCAATTTTTCTTTTATCAAGGTGATCGACCCAAGAGGAAAATTTGGAACCTATGACATCTATGGGGACCAGCGGTATGAGCTGGCCAAGCTGTTTCACAGCGTGGACGGGAAATATGACTTTATCATAAAAGATCTGTTCCGTCTGGAAGCAGACAGGGACAGAGCGGTGATCGATTTTCAGATTCTGGACCGAAATCGGGAATACAGACTGTACGAACTGTTCCTGGAAGTTTTTTCAGAAGAAATCGGGGCGGACAGGGAGAAGATCGAACTGATCGAAGCGTTACTGTTTCTGAGTATGATTCCACTGCATGGAGAGAGTGTGAAACATCAGTATGCCATGCTGGCGACCGGAATCCAGATTCTGGACCGGGTTCTGGATATTCGCAGTCAGGAAGGAGAAAGAGAGGATCAAAATGTATAAAGAGCCTGAATTATTCATGAGGATCTAATTTCTTCATGATAATCCGATATTTTGTTTGT
>CAJUAA010000015.1 GCA_910584205.1 uncultured Lachnospiraceae bacterium | reverse complement strand
TGCAGTTGTTAATTGGGCATGGTCAAGTACCCACCATCATGCCAGAAGCCTCAAACTTTTCAGAATTTCCAGTTCCAGCCTGCCCAACTCGTCCATGGTAGCATTTGTTTTGGTACTCTGTTTTTCAAATATGGCCAGATTACGTCTGTGCCTCGAATCTGCAGACTGCATGGTGTCATTTGCTTCTTTCATCTTCGCTGCCCCATGAATTCCGCTTCCAACACCGGCAACACCGGCAAGAGCCGCTCCGACTCCCAAAATAAGAGGTAATGGCATAATAATCACTCCTTGGCTTTTATTTTGTTACAGACCGCATAGTTAAGTCTGTAATAATCTTTTCTGTTCATTCTTTCTCTGAAAAAAGCTTCATAACTTTCATCTACCCGGCATATAAGAGGGCGTGTTTCATAAATACTGCATAAATTCCCATCCAAAAACTTACACACGCCGTCTCCGCGATCAAGATCGTGATATATCCATGATAAATTAAGGTTTCGGCAGCATTCACCGCACTTGTCACATATAAACATCATTCAA
This sequence comes from uncultured Lachnospiraceae bacterium, assembly GCA_910584205.1. Taxonomy (GTDB): domain Bacteria; phylum Bacillota; class Clostridia; order Lachnospirales; family Lachnospiraceae; genus Hominiventricola. Next base: position 78,748 of record CAJUAA010000015.1, on the reverse strand, counting down.
ATATTAAACATGCGCTCCTGTCTTTCATAAAATCATTGAAACTTTTTTGTTCATCCCACGGTAATATACCACCGATATCTTTCAGTGCCTTTCTAAGAATAATATTTAAATCCTTTTCCGTTTTTGCATGTTCGATATCAGAGGCAATGCTGTTACACAAAGCTGCTTCCTGTTGGAATTGTTCCAAATCAATTTCCATAAGCTGCGCTGCATATTTTTCAAAATAATCTGCCTGCCGGCGGTAATAATCAATTTCTGTTTCAATCGTATGCAGTCCATCCAGGGCTTTGACAAGTTTTCTTATTATTTCGCTTCTGTCAAAAAAATAAAGCAGCGTACAACTCATAATTCCGGTTACAAAGGTACCGCAAAATGTCTGAACCGCCTCACCCAAAACAGGAATTGATGCAATCCCTGTTTTTCCAACTGCATCAGAAACAATTACACCGACAACAATACTTGCTCCAATTGATAAGATTTTTACAACTGCCCTCATCCGGTCACCAAAAGTATAGTTATCGAGATTGATAAAAAGCACTTTTCCAGCTTCAACCAGCGAAGCATATGACTGACGGATAATTCGAACTACGTTTTTAGCGGTTGAAAAAAAGAAATTACATAATGTTGTTGTCAGGCTGGCAAGAGCCCCTGCGACAGCTCCGCTTAAAAAACGGGAGAAAAGCTCATCGTATTTTCTTTTTGCCCGTTCAAATCCAACTTTGATGCCGCGTCCCAAAGACGTGAAGAAATCACCTAAATTAAATTTCTCCCCAACATTTTGAAATTCTTCTTTGACTGCAAACCACATTTCTGCAAAGACCAGCCCAAGAGCCTGACGTGCTCCCATGCGTACACTGACGTTTCCGGCCGTTACAGTTAAATCTTTTACAAACCGGGGACTGGTATAATAAGCTTTCCCCAGCTTACTTTCATACGATTTTCTCGCTGCAGCGTCTATTTGATGCATGTTGGATTTCTGGTCTTCCGTGTACTCATCTCCATACTTATCGAGAAACTCGTCCATAGAATCTGCCTTCTTCGTCCGATTCGTATGGGGATTTGTTGCCTGTAAGTTTTCCTCACAATTAGCTAAATCCGTACCCTTTATGCCCGCCAATACACGCCCCCTGTCATCATGTATTTCTTTTGCAGAGATAACATGATCCAGATCACTTTTTCCGTCTCGGGCAATTTTTTCTCCGGTATACGCATCAACAAGAGAACCTTCTTTTCTCTGTGCTTTTATCTCCCTGTTTTTTGCAATATATCCCGCATCTCTGTGATATTTTGATGAATTATATATTTCCAGATTTTCATAAGCAGACTGATTTGCTGAATTCTTATAAGTCATCTGCTCATCCTGTCCAATCCGGCGGACATTATGAATCGTATCAACGTCTCCGCCATGCTGATCCTTTATCAGGAAATCCAGGCCAAAAGATGTAATCAGACTTTCTACCAGAACCTGTTCATACTGTTGGAAAATACTTTTCAGAACCGGTTCAGACGGATCTGGATAAAAATCTTTTCCAACATCTGCTGCATAAACTCCCGACACTCTGTATCACCATCACTTTCCTGTATTTTCAAAAAAATTCTTATGATTTCCTTATGCTTACAAAAACATATTATTTTCCTACCAGCGTTCCGATCTTCTCATACAGCTTTTTAAGTTCCGATATGTATACTTCGCATTTCCCCGGGAAATCTGCCCGCAGATCAAACGCAGTCCGAACCTGTTCAATCAATGTATATTCTTCATTCTCATAGTCATCTCCTGCGCAGGCAAGGCCCACCAGTTCAAACATAATCTGTTTTTTTACCGCATCCGGTTCTGCTGTGAATGCAGCAATCGCCGTTTCCAGATTACCCTGCGTTTCGTCATAATCGGACGGCAGATTCATTTCCAGTTTGTACTGCGCCATCATGGCAAGTTCCCCTTCATCCAGAACTCCATCCACCGCAATTAACTTATACGCCAGTGTCATGAACGCATCCTTTTGAGTGTCATTCAGATTTGCAAGAAACATAGTTTTTCCTCCTGGTATAATAATATTTGATTTACTCAATTTCTCCACCGGCAGAACAGGGGCAGATGCCTGAAGTTTCAAGCACAATCAAGTAAATAATTTCTGTCCTGATACAAAACATTTTCCGATCTCTTATGTAATAAGAGCACCAGTCTCAACTTATAATTTTCTTTTTCCATTGATTTTATCGTTACATATAATACGATTTCATTATCCTTAATTCGTTCTGTATGTCCTCCACCACATTATCTGGTTTCAACACCCGAATCCAACTTCCCTGAGACAACAGTTCCATAATCGTCCCTCGGCTGTACTCCACCACTGCTGTCAGTTCCGCTTCCTCTTCATCTCTCCGAACAATTTTCGCTGTCGGAAACTTGTCCAGAATCGCTTCTATAGATGGACCTGTATAGACAAACCGGATCGATATTCTCTTCCCCATAAACATATTCTGGCTATAGCGTTTTGCATCACTCAAGTCATACCGTCCATTTGTGCCAAAATAAGCCTTCTGATCCAGCTCCTTCATTGATTTTATCCGGTCCAGACGATAATAGATCACCAGCATATCATCCTTGTCCGCACGGCAGGCAAGCAGATAAAAATAATACTCTGAAAAAACAACCGTGACAGGATACAGTTCCCTGTCTACCAGTTCATTATCAAGCCGTTCATAGCTGATCCTGATTACGTTTCCTCTCCGTATCATTCCTTCCAGCTTCCACACCCGTTCAAACAGATCTGCACTTCCGCTATCTCCAGCAGAGGGATATAATTTCATGTCATCCTTAAACAGGTTTGTAAAGAATCCCCTGTCCTGACAGCCGTAACCCCGCATCAGCTTCTCCAACAGCTTCTGCAGCTTCGTTTTATCCATAACCCGGCTTCCGATCAATATTTTTATGACAAAAAGCAGTTCATCCGGCGACAGCAAATCTGTATGGTTCAGATAATACACTTCATTTTTTCTAAGCAGCTCCAGATCACCAACCCGCTCCCGATTCTCCGAAAGGAACTGGCGAAGAACTGCAATATCCCGACGAATGCTTCTTTCTTCAACTCCGTATTCACTCACCAGATCCTTCTGCGATATATGTTCTCCTGTTAAAAGACGATATAATATTGCCAGTATTCTGTTTTTTTTATCCATAGCACCTCCCCTTACTCCCTGCTAAATCACCTCATATTTATTTTACCATATATATAGCATTTTGCAATAGTAACCTAAGCATAAAAAAACTTATTATTTATGCATTTTAGGGATAATCTAAAAATAAGGAGTTTTTATAAATGAACAGAAAAATACCTGATTCCATTTCCCGGAACATCAAGAAATATCGATTACTAAATCATATGACCCAGGAACAACTCGCGGAACTGTTAAATCTGGATACACAGTATTATGCCCAACTGGAAAGAGGGGAACGTAATTTTACTATTGAAAAAATCATCTGCTTATGTTCTATTTTTCAGATTGGCATTGAAGATATTATTGAAATTTCTCCTGCCGAAAAAGCAGATAACACAGAATATCTTCAGGAACTCATTCCAAAACTGGAAAATCTTTCCCATTCTCAACTTGTCTTAGTAGAAAAATTTATAACAGAAATTGTTATATTCATCAAGTGAACAGGCTATCCATGGACCTGATGCCCAGAGGTCACTCGCCTCTGGGCAGTTTCCAGGCTTTTTTCATTCTATCGTCCTGCACTCCATCAGTATCCGGCGTCCGTCAGGCATCGTGAAGATCATTGTATTATTATTGTAATCTTCTTCTATATCCAATACAGCCAGCTTATCACTTTCATTCACCAGATCAAAAAGTATCTCTTTAAAATAATTCAATTCCATTTTCATTTTTCCTTTCGTATTCTGCTCATTTTGCCAAAACAGCAAATTACAGTCACCTGTTTCTTAACTATTATAACCTCTTTGACTCATTTCCTTTGTCGCTGCCAGCGACAAATTCACGTTTCAGCTACTTTTATACAAGTAAAATGTCGAAAAATTCCGGATACTTTCGACAGGATTTTATTGTAAAGAATTACATATTACTGTAGAATCATGTAAACATATGACGAAAGAGGTCTTATAATGGATAAAAATGTAAAATTATCGGCTGATGAACGATTTCAGAAAGCAACCAGTGGACAGCCTGCAGTTTCCGAAAAATTTACTGATCTAAAAAAAGAGAAGCTTTGTCTACGCCAGGAAATAGAACATCAGTTCCAATCTGTTAATCAGTTTGCACAGCATTGTTATATGTCGCATTCTCATCTATATGATTTTTTCAACAAAACCAAAAGAATCAGCTATGATAAAATGATCATCATATGTATCGTATTGGGTTATGATATCGAAAAAATTAAATCCATGCTGGAACGTTTCCAGTTGGGAACTCTATACATGGAAAACGAACGGATTTGCATCATTATTCAGGCATTACGCGAGGCTGATCTACAGGGGCTGAAGCAGAGACAACGACTGAATTATGTAGAAAGCAGACTGTTGGACTGCAAAATGCAGACTCTGGTCAAAAACAAATAATTCAAAACATAATACTATGATGTAGTCGTACTCGTAACACTTCAAGATATGGATTCAAAAACTGACAAAATCAGACCTTCTCAGTTTTGATTACAGTAAACCTGAGTCCCTGGGAAAAAGTGGTTCTACTTTGCAGGCCGCCCATGTTCCCTCTCCATAGCATGTCTAACCTCTTATAACAACCAGACGGTTAACGTCTCTTTCCTGTTCGTCTTTCCACAGGAAGGACATACCCATTCGCCGGTAAACCCTTTACGTCTAATTACTTTCTTCTTCTTACAATATTCACATTCTTCTACTATAAAAATCGGCGGCAACATATTTCCCATCTCCTTTCCAATCTCATTTATTTGATTATACATTTTCACCCGGTCACACGTATGTCCCCCTTTCTAAATTTCTACAATTTTTTTCACTTTCTTCAAATATCCTGATATCTTTATCCACATTATGCAATCCCCATATTGTTTATGCAATATATTACTTTGCAAATACACATTTTTATATTGTTTATTATTTCTATTGAAATGGATAGACTATGAAAAGGGAGGATTCCGATGAATACCAAACACGAGCTTGAATACAAGATGATCGGTCTGAATATCGCATATTACCGTAAGCTGAACGGCTTAAGCCAGATGCAGCTCGCAGAAGCATCCGGCATCAGCCGCACTCACATGAGCAATATAGAGGCGCCTAATATGCCTACTTCCATCTCTCTGGAAACTTTAATGGATATTGCGGATGTACTGCAGATACCTGTAAAAGATCTGCTGACTTTTAAAACCTAAATCTACACCATCCGTATTCCAGGCATACGCTAAACCGATTTTTCCTGAAGATAGTTTCCGGTTATAATTTCTGCCTGCTCACACGGAAATGCCGAAAAAACATAAACTGTACAGTTCTTTCGGAGCAGCCTTGCTCTTCCAATACACTGCTCCAGTTCACTTTCAAGAGAATAAAGTTGTATTTCCCGTAGTACAGGATCATGATACGTAGTCAGCAGAAAGCTGGTATTTTTATATACAACTCTTCTCCATCCGGGTCTGCTGTCCTGCCTTTTATTAACATCTGCCCCAAGATAACAGGCAATCAGTTTATATGCCTCCTCTACCTTATAGGGCTTTCCCACAATCCCCAGATCGCAGCCTGACAGCGAATTGATCCCCGTAGTATTTCCAAAATGAAGTCTTTTAGAATTCACCTCTGAAAGATCAGGCAGTTTTTCGTTTTCCTTAAAGGTAATAATTTCCAGTCCCGGATTCCCTGCCAGCTCTTTTACAAATAAAAAAACCTGCCTTTTATTAGACAAGTCGCTCCTTCCTAAAGAATGATAAGTATACTGCATCAGTTTTCCCTTATATGCCGCTTTTTTCCCAGGATACATATAAACTTTCATATCGTCCCCAAAATATGCCTGATACATCTTTTCATTGAGAGTTGCTGAAAGCACAATGTATTTTAACGGAGGCAACTTCTGTGGACAGAAGTATTTTATTATCTCATTTCCTGTATATCTGTCCTCTATCCTGACAAATGCTTTTACATATAACAGGTCGTTTATATTATCATCTTTATCAAAGCATTCCAGTTTTTCCAATTCCTCTTCTCTCATTGGACATCCGAAAGGAACATTTATTTTCCTGTATTCATTTAAATCTGTCTGAAGCATCTCCCCTGCCACATCGCAGAATACAGGAATTCTTTTTCTGACCAGTTCTTCCAGACAGGCTGTACGGATACTGTAGATCCGGTTAAATATCTGCAGCTGTAGGATATCTTCATCAATAATGATTGTATACTGTTTCAAAAATTCCTCCGGCATCTGCAGAAAAAAAGCATGGGTGGTAACAATGACCCTTTCATCCTTCACCGCAAAGATACCCTCCAGTAATTTTTCACATTCTTCTATCAGCGCAGTCTGCCCACTGTCCTTTATCCTGTCATAATAGGTTTTAAGAATCTTCTTTGTCTGGTTGTGAATTCCACATTCATGCATATGTGCAATCTTTTTCTGTATATCAACTGGTATAAAACAGTTTCTCTGCACACTGGCTGTTACAAACACATCTTCTTTTGACAGATCATAAGAAATCAGATCTTCAGCAACCTGATCTTTTAAAATATTCGTCGGAAGAGTAATCAGAAACTTTTTTTCCGGATTGCTTCGAATCAGATTGATATATGCAGTTGTTTTCCCAAGTGCTGTCTGCGCTTTTATGAGATGGAGCCCTGCCCCATGACACGCAAAAGCTTTTTGAAGATTTTCCACCAGACATTTCTGTGCTTCTCCAAGAGAGTAATATTGCTCTTCTTCCAATATGTAAACCTTTCTGTTCGAAGCAAGAGTGTCTGCGATCGTCCCTGCATTCACACAAAAATTATAATAAGGACAAAAACTGGAAGAACATCTCATGGAATGGTATCCTTTTACATATTTCATGGCACGTTTCCATTTTTCACATTTTGACTCTCCATATATCTTTTTTATGATATTCAGAAAAATATTTCTTCCCCCATTGATATGAAGGAAATTTGTAAGTATGGCAAATTCAGTATTATGGTCCAGTTCCTTTCCTGCCATAAACTGATCCAGTAATCGGCAAATTCCATCTGCCTTGAAAATATCAACCCTTTTTATCTTTTCTCTGCACGTTATGCTTTGGTGCATGCCCCTTTTTTCAATAATAAAAAATGACGAATTTTCTCTTCTTCCCATTACAGGTGTTCCATCACAAAGGAGAACACCTGTTTTTTTAGAAAAGCACTGTATATTCCTTTTATAATTTCCCTCCGTATCTATGGTTTCCAGAAAAACAGGGAGCAGTTGCACCAAAGCAATACGTGCGTCCCCATTAACATATATCAGTTCTTTTCCCCCAAAGAACATACGATCCAGATTTTTACAGCCACTGTCACATTCCGGAAATATTTTCATCAGCATATATAAGATTACTTTCGCTGCAAACGGATCTTCTATCAGACATTCATATGTAAATACGACCCGGAATCTTTCTTCTTCCGGCGTAGCGCTGAACGTATGATATGCAAACGATATGGAAATTCCAAAATTTCCACATTTCTTTTTTATCTCATCAAATTTACATCCATGATCAAAATCCAGTGCGAATAACTGTATCCCTTTAAAATTTCCGGATGCAATACCTCCTGCCAGATGTGCCGGCACCATCGTACATCCTTTATTTCCAACCAGTTCTGCCAGTTCCTTTATATCCATCTCCTTCCATCCCGAAACCGCTCTGTATTTTATTTTTGGTATCTCTTTTTTTAAAGGTTTCTTATTATATGATTGATCATCCAGACTTACATATGCTTTCATGCGCTCCATCACTCTCCTTTTTGCTTCTGTCGGCTTCTACAGCATTGTTTTATTACAAAGTGATGTGAGTGATAACAAAATAATAATTTAAAAAAGCAGGAGGACAAAAGCATGTTTCATCAATACCAGGACATCATGAGCGTCTATGATGTATCAGAAGCTTTATACATCGGTAAAAATCGCGTATATAAATTATTGGAAAATGGAGATCTCAAAGGATTCCGTATTGGGAAAGTCTGGAAAATACCAAAAAGAAATCTGGAAGAATATGTTATGGATCAGTCTAGCAATTAGGCCCCAAAGAGTTTCCATATAACTTTTCCAGAGAAAAAAGCTGAAACTACGTCTCTGCAGTTTCAGCTTTCTCTTCAGCTCTTTTTCTTCAATACTCCGTGTCATAAAGATATGTTTCTTGAGGAAATCAGGAATCTGCCTGTAAATATTTTTCAGCTTCTTTCCATGACAAATGATATTTTTCCTGCAGCCTTTTTAAAATCACATCATCCGACAGCCCCAAATCCCGACACATCGAAATCGCACCATAAATATGCCCTTTCTGCGCCTCATCCCTCTTGATTTTTTCAATCTCCGGCTCCATGATTTCCAACAATGCCTGACACATACTGTCATCTCCTCTCAATTCTTCTATTACCTGCTTATTGGCCCTGACGCTTACCTCCAATACGGAATCCGCAAGCTCCCTGTCAAATTTTTGTGTTAAGCTGCCGATTCTTTCCAGCAGTTCCTTCATCTCCTGCTTCTGCATTTTGTCTGATAATGCACTAAGCCATGTGTGGCTTTTCCTGTTCAGCTCTTTTCCTACAATGATCTGTGTCGGAAACAATACTGTATCCAGAATATAATAAATGCCTGCATACGGATTCGTCATTTTTACATGATGCTCTTCAAAATACCGAAACAGTCCTTCCGGCTTTGCGTGACGAATCATGGTAACAGTGATATCATCCGCGTTCCTTTCATCTACGTATTGGCCGGAAGCCTTGTACAGACATCCGTACGCCGCTGCTTTATAGAAATCATCTATATCCATATGATCTTCCGGCGACTTGTATTCTACAATATTATGTCCCCGAAACAACTTCCCTATCTCATTCACAATCTGAACATCCGAATCCTTTTTGATCACCAGAAGATCAATCTCCAGTGGTTTCGTGTTCAGATTATATTCTTTCTCATAGATGAGGTCTTTTCTGTTTTCTCCAAATTCCAGATCCATCGCCGCCACAAAGCCGGGATGCCACTGGATTTTTATTTCTTCCATTCGTCAGTCCTCTCGCTGTTTACTTTCATTATAGCAGTTTTTCTTTTTTTTACAACAGCCGCTTTCCTTGTTTTCTGCCGTATTGCAGGAAGTACTTTCGATTCATTGCCAACAAAACAGGCTTTTGTCTTATGTTTCAATATACATAATTACAATTTTTAGTCACTCCTATTATAAGGAGATTGTACATTTTCTGTTTTCCTCCAACTTCAGATCCAATGCCGCCAAAAAACCGAATGCCGGTTTATCTTCATATCGCTCATTTATCAGTCCTTTCTGTTCTCCTTCATTATAGAATGTTTCTCTGAATTTGAAATGCCAGAGTTGTCAATGACTAATAAAATTCTTTATTCCGCCTTTTTTTAATATCTGTCCAAGTATTACATCTGTCCCCGAAAATCCATTTTCTTCCAGTTCAGCCTGTGCCGTTTTTATAGCTGTTTCAAATTTCAAAGCCATGATTGCGCCAAGACATTCCCTTCCTAAACCTGAAAGAATAGAAAGATAGTCCTTTTCCTCTGTATGCATCCATTCAGCTACACACCGTCTTGTAAATCCCTCTGGTAACAGACCATCAAAATATTTTTTTGTGCGGACAGCATCAAATGTCTTTTCATCCAACGGCAGACTGATTGATATGGGACGGCTTCCCGAATCTGACAAATATTCGTCTGCGTAGGTAAAATAAGCCTTACCAAAGTCCTTTTCTGTAATGTCTCCTACGTATTTGCACGTGCCATTGACCTCTATCTGAACCATCAGCCTTCTCATTCTGCCATCATCTCCTTTCCACCAGAAGATCCAGCCCCAGAAGGTTGATCAGGCGAATCGTTTTTTCTATTTCGGCTGTTGGTTTTCCCCGCTCCACATCGGAAATAAATGTAATGCTGAGTCCTGTAACCTCCGACAAACAGGCCTGTGTATAGCGCAATTCTTTTCTTCTGGACCGGATTGCCTGCCCTAACGTTTTTGAATCTGTAATCTTCATCTATCTCTCCAAAATTTTGCCGTACGGCTATATCAAGAAAATTATCAATCTCTCCGGCATTCTTTTAAATCTCTCCACTTTAATTTGTCACAAAATTGTCGCAAAAGGCACCCACGGAGCACGCAGATGCCTTAAAATTCAGTGTTGTTCGTTCCACTTTGTCAAGTATTTTTTCTTGACGAAGAAGAAATCAGGACTTGAAATTCAGAAAGCAAACGGAATCTTCCGGCACACAGAAAAGCCCTCCTGCAACAGGACAGGAAGGCTCCTCTTTTCACACAGTATTGTTTTCGTATCGTTACGCCACCGCGGAAAACGGCCGACGTTCCGCCCCATCCGGCTGCAGGGCCTTTGGAGACTCCGGCCTGGCAGCCGTCGTCGTCCGGGTGGTTCCGCCGGAGATATAGACTTTGCCGCACTCCGGACAGATATCCGTATGCAGGGTCACGCTCTGACTGACCACCTGGCGGTCTTCCCGTTCCGCTTTGGCGCGTTCCCGGCTCACATGCTCCTGCTCATGGCTGCGCACCATGGCACCGGCCGCTTCCGGTGCGATCCGGGTAGGGGTTTTGAAGGAAACTCCCATGTCGTTGGACCCGTCCTGGTATTTCCGTTTCTCACAGGTCTGGCACTCTCCGTCCTCCACCGCTCCCGGACCGTCCGATCCCTGGACTTTTTCCTGTCCCGGCAAAGCCTCCTCCGGATCTACATACTGTATGCGCATCCGCACCGCGTATTCCACCGGGTCCACGCCTCTGCGGCCCACAATGCCCTGGACGGCAGCGCCTGCACCCTCCAGAGTACTCTCTTCTTCCATCGGCATTCGGTAGCCTTTGACTTCCGTGGCAGCAGCCACCGTCCGGGAACCATGTGCCTGCGGCGGAACCGTTTCCGCTCTCTGCGGCCCGGAAACCGCTCCGGCCCTGTGTCCGAAACTGCCCGGATATACGGCGTCATATGGATTTTTTCCCTGAATACCATTCAACATAAGTATCACCCCCGTCTTTTTCTATATGTATATGCTAAATCTCATGTATAAACAGCCCGCTTCTGAGCTTGGGCTCGAACCAGGTAGATTTCGGCGGCATCAAAAGTCCCGCATCCGCCACTTCAAACAATTCCTGTATCGATGTAGGATACATGGCAAATGCCACTTCCATATCCTCATCCGCCCGTCTTTTCAGTTCTTCCATTCCCCGAATCCCGCCGACAAAGTCTACGCGTTCATCGGTCTTCGGATCATTGATCCCCAGAACCGGCTCCAGCAGTTCTCTCTGCAGATAGGCCACGTCCATCCCTTCCACCGGATCCTGCCGCATGAACGCGTCCTTTATGGTAAGCCGAAACCAGTATCCGTGAAGATACATGATGATCTGGCCCTTCTTTTCCGGCTTCCGAACCTTCTCCAGAAGCAGAACATCAAATTTCTCCGACACCTTTCCCAGAAATTCTTCCATGGTCAGCCCGTTCAGATCCTTTACCACCCGGTTGTAGTCCAGAATCCGCAGTTCATCATCCGGAAAAAGGACCGACAGGAAATAATTAAACTCTTCCGTCCCGTCATATCCGGGATGGGCCTCCCTGCGCCTCTGTCCCACCCGGACTGCAGATGCCGCCCGATGGTGTCCGTCAGCAATATAGATATGGCTGACGTTTTCAAATGCGCCCATGAGCGCCTGGATCTGCTTTTCATCCGAGATCCTCCAGCCGGCATGGCGCACCCCGTCTTCTGCCGTAAAAGCAAACTCCGGTTCTTCTGTCTTTATCTCTGCCAGAATCTGACGGACCCTTTCCTGAGAGCGGTAGGCGAGAAAAATGGGACCGGTCTGCGCATTGCATGCATCCACATGGCGGATCCGGTCCGCCTCTTTTTCCGCTCTGGTATTTTCATGCTTTCGGATCACCTGATTTTCATAGTCATCAATGGAAGCGCAGCCCACAATCCCTGTCTGGGAATGCCCGTCTACGGACAGTTCATAAAGGTAGTAGACCGGACAGGCCTCTTTTACAAGGGCGCCCTCTTCCCGCATCTTCTGGAGACGTTCCCTGGCCGCCTCATAGACTTCCTGCGCATACATATCCTGCTCCGGAGCAAACAGCGTCTCCGGACGGTCAATGTTCAAAAAGGACAGCGGTTTTCCTTTCACCGCTTCTCTTGCTTCTTCTCTGCTGTATACATCATATGGTAGAGCAGCAATCTCGGACTCCATTCCTTTTGCCGGATGGACACAGCAGAACGGTCTTACAACTGCCATTTTACTTCATCACCCTTACTTTCAGAACGCCTTTGATCTGCCGTATGGTTTCGATCGAAGCTTCGTCTGCCGTATTGGCAAGATCTATGATCACATAACCATACTCTCCTCTGGTTACATTGCTCATTCTCTCAATATTGATCCCCAGGTCGCCGAACGTCGCCGTAAACTTGGTCAGCATGTTCGGAATGTTCCGATGAATGATCGTGACACGCATGGCGTATTTACAGACGCCCATGTCACAGTTTGGATAATTAACCGAATTGTGAATATTTCCGTTTTCCAGATAATCCCGGATCTCCTCCACCGCCATAATCGCACAGTTGTCTTCCGATTCCGCCGTGGAGGCTCCCAGATGAGGGATCACGATGGCATTTTTCAGTGACGCAATATCCGATGTGGGGAAATCCGTCACATACTTGCGGATCCGGTTCGTTCTGAGCGCTTCCACAATCGCCTTCTGATCCACCAGCGGCCCTCTTGCAAAATTCAGGATGACCGCACTCTGCTTCATCTGTGCAATGGCCATGGAATCGATCATTCCCTTTGTGCTGTCCATCAGAGGTACATGGACGGTAATGTAGTCGCATTCTCTGTAAATGTCGTTCACGTCTGTAATATGCCTGACGTCTCTGGAAAGCTTCCATGCGGCATTGACCGATATGTAGGGATCATACCCGTACACTTCCATGCCCAGTGACGCCGCCGCATTGGCCACCAGGATCCCGATGGCGCCCAGTCCTATGACGCCCAGTTTCTTTCCCATGATCTCATTGCCGGCAAACGCCTTTTTCTGCTTTTCTGCCAGCTGCCCCAGCTCTTCATTCTGACGCTCGGAGCGCACCCAGTAGAGCCCTCCTATGATATCCCTGGACGCCAGAAGCAGGCCTGCAAGCACCAGCTCCTTGACGCCGTTTGCATTGGCTCCGGGTGTATTGAAGACCGCGATCCCCTGCTCCGAACATTTTCCCATGGGGATGTTGTTGGTTCCCGCGCCGGCTCTTCCAATCACACATACGCTTTCGGGGAACTCTATATCATGCATCGCCGCACTCCGCACCAGAATCGCGTCCGCATTTTCCATCTTATCCGTCCTGGCATAGTTGCCGTCAAATTTCTTCAGTCCAACCTCCGCAATCGGATTCAGGCAGTAATACTGATACATAGCTCTACATGTTCTCCTCTTCAAATTTTTTCATAAATTCCACAAGCGCCTCTACGCCCTCTTTCGGCATGGCGTTATAGATGCTGGCGCGCATGCCGCCCACGCTCCGATGTCCTTTCAGGTTCACCAGTCCCGCCGCATCTGCTTCCTTTACAAATCTGGCATCCAGCTCCTTACTGCCGGTCACAAAGGGAACATTCATCAGAGAACGGTCTTCCTTCCTCACTGTGCCGGTAAAAAGGCTGCTGCTGTCCAGGAAATCGTACAGGATCTTCGCCTTTTCTTCATTCTTCTGCTTCATCACCTCCAGTCCGCCCATGTTCTTCAGCCACCGAAACACTTTTCCGCAGGCATAGATGCAGAAGCAGTTCGGTGTATTGTACAGAGAACCGGCATCCGCCTGTGTCTTGTATTTCATGATCGTCGGTGTCCCCGGAAGCACATCATCCGTGATCAGATCGTCCCTTACCACGGCGATCACCATGCCCGCAGGTCCGATATTTTTCTGGACACCGCCGTACAGCACTGCATAATTTGACACATCCATCGGCTCCGATAAAAAGCAGGAGGATACGTCCGACACCAGATCCTTCCCCTTCGTGTTGGGAAGCGTCCGGAATTTTGTACCGTAGATCGTGTTGTTTTCACAGATATATACATAATCCGCGTCTTTGCTGATCGGAAGGTCCGTACAGTCCGGAATATAGGAGAAGGTTTTATCCTCGCTGGATGCGATCTTATTGGCTGTTCCGTACTGTTTTGCTTCCTCATAGGCTCTCTTTGCCCACTGTCCGGTCACAATATAATCCGCCACGCGGTTTTTCATCAGATTCATGGGCACTGCGGAAAACTGCAGATGCGCGCCGCCCTGCAGAAACAGCACCTTATAATGATCCGGAACCTGCAGAAGGTCTCGGAAATCCTGCTCTGCCGTCTGAATGATCTCATCAAACGCTTTGGAACGGTGGCTCATCTCCATGACGGACATTCCTGTTCCCCGGTAGTCCATCATCTCCTCCGCAATCTCCTGAAGCACCTCTTCCGGCAGCACCGCCGGGCCAGCTGAAAAATTATAAACTCTCTTCATAACTCCATATCCTCTCTTCCAACACACAGGGGGGATGTCGCACCCAGTCCTTCCAGATCACCCGCAGCGCTTGAAAAAACTCCCATCAAGTATTGTCAAGTATCGGAAACGAACATTTTGCAACATCCCCCGGCAATTTCATTCTTTCCCTTTAATTCTTAATATATTATAGTACACATATCCCGGCAAAGTCAAGAATATATGAAAGGATCCGCTCTCTAGGCCTGCAGATCATCCTGATCAAATGCATTTTCAATGGGAGCCCCCGCCGGCACCATCGGAAATACCTTGTCGTCGCAGTCAAGCTGGCAGTCCAGAAGCACCGGCCCTTCGCAGGCAAACGCTTCTTCCAGCGCCGGAAGGAATTCCTCCTTTTTCGTCACGCGGATTCCCTTACAGCCAAGCGCTTCCGCCACTTTGACAAAATCCGCCTGGTCGTTCAGGATCGTCGCAGAATACCGGCGTTCATAAAACAGCTCCTGCCACTGGTGCACCATCCCCAGCACATGATTGTTGAAAACGATCTCCACCACCGGAATCTGATAACGGGACGCCGTGGCCAGCTCATTCATGTTCATACGGAAACAGCCGTCCCCGGCAATATTGATCACGCGCTTCTCCGGCATGGCAACCTTCGCGCCCAGAGCGGCGCCAAGGCCGTAGCCCATGGTTCCAAGCCCTCCGGAGCTTAAGAAGGTACGCGGATTCCTGTATTTATAATACTGCGCCGCCCACATCTGGTGCTGGCCGACCTCGGTACAGATGATCGCGTCTCCTTTGGTCGCCTTATAGATTTCCTCCATCATAAAGGGACCGGTCAGCCCTTCCTCTGCGTATTTTAACGGAAAACGCTCCTTCAGCCCGTCAATGTATGCGATCCAGTCCCCGTGGTCCTGCTGCTCCAGTCTTGGATTCAGGCGTTTCAGCACCTCTTTGATATCCCCGATCACGCTGGCATTCGCTATGATGTTTTTATTGATCTCTGCCGGGTCCACGTCGATCTGAAGGATCTTCGCATTGGAAGCAAACCGGGACGCATCGCCGAACACCCGGTCGCTGAACCGGGAACCCACCGTAATCAGAAGATCGCATTTTGCCACGCCGAAGTTCGCATATTTGGTTCCGTGCATGCCCAGCATGCCCGCGTACAGCTTATGCTCCCCGGAAAAAGCGCCTTTTCCCATAAGCGTATCGCATACCGGCGCGTCTACTTTCTCTACAAACTCCAGCAGCTCTTCGGACGCATTGGATGCGATCGCGCCGCCGCCCACAAAAATCATAGGCTTCTTCGCTTCAAGGATCATCTGCACCGCACAGTCAAGATCCGCCTCAAGGATCGTGGAATTGTCCGGACGCACTTCCTCCGGGACCTCCTCCACATATTCTGTCTTATTCGCCGTCACATCCTTGGTAATATCCACCAGCACCGGGCCCGGGCGTCCCGATTTCGCGATCCGGAACGCACGCCGGATGGCTCCCGCCAGATCCTTGACGTCTTTTACAATAAAGCTGTATTTTGTCACCGGCATGGTGATGCCGGTAATGTCGATCTCCTGAAAACTGTCTTTTCCAAGAAGCGGCGTCCCCACATTGCAGGTGATCGCAACTACCGGAATGGAATCCATATAGGCCGTCGCGATCCCCGTGACCAGATTGGTGGCTCCCGGGCCTGAGGTGGCAAAGCAGACCCCTGTCCTGCCGGTAGCCCTTGCATAGCCGTCCGCCGCATGAGAAGCCCCCTGCTCATGGGAAGTCAGTATATGGCGGATCTCTTTATGCCCGTATAACGCGTCATAGATATTAAGGATCGCTCCGCCCGGATAACCGAACACGGTATCCACACCCTGTTCCTTCAGACAGGCAATGACGATCTCTGCACCTGATAAAACCATCTTATTCTCTCCCCTCGTACTGATCTGTTCTTCCTGAATCATTTATCTTGAGATCTCCAGAATGGCCCCTCTGTTGCCGGAAGTCACCATGGACGCATAACGGGCCAGATATCCGGTCGTCACCTTCGGCTCCCGCGGCTGCCATTTCGCACGCCTCTGTTCCATCTCTTCCTCGGAAACATCCACATCCAGCCGGTTCTCCGGAATGTTGATCCGGATGATATCTCCCTCTTCCACCAGCGCGATCGGCCCGCCCACGGCCGCCTCCGGCGACACATGCCCGATGGATGCGCCTCGGCTGGCGCCGCTGAAACGTCCGTCCGTAATCAGCGCTACGGAAGAACCAAGCCCCATGCCCGCAATGGCAGAGGTCGGATTCAGCATCTCTCTCATGCCCGGACCGCCTTTGGGTCCCTCATAGCGGATGACCACCACGTCTCCCGCCACGATCCTGCCGCTCTTGATGGCCTCGATGGCGTCTTCCTCACAGTCAAAGACACGGGCGGGGCCCTCATGCACCAGCATCTCCGGCGCTACGGCAGAACGCTTCACCACGCCGCTGTCCGGAGCCAGATTTCCTTTCAGAATCGCGATCCCGCCGGTCTCGCTGTACGGATTTTCCACCGGACGGATCACTTCCGGATTCAGGTTTCGGCAGGGAGCGATATTTTCCCCTACGGTCCTGCCGGTCACCGTCATGCCGTCCAGATTCAGCAGATTCTTTTTGGACAGTTCGTTCATGACCGCATAAACGCCGCCCGCCTCATTCAGATCCTCCATGTAAGTCGGCCCCGCAGGTGCAAGATGGCAGAGGTTGGGCGTCCTTGCGCTGACCTCATTGGCGATATCCACGTTCAGTTCCACGCCCGCCTCATGGGCGATGGCCGGCAGATGCAGCATGCTGTTAGTGGAACAACCCAGCGCCATATCCACGGTCAGGGCGTTCATAAACGCCTGCTCCGTCATGATATCCCTGGGGCGGATATTCTTCTTCAGCATTTCCATCACCTGCATGCCCGCCTTTTTGGCAAGCTTGATCCGCTCGGAATAGACGGCCGGAATCGTACCGTTGCCCGGAAGCCCCATACCCAGCGCCTCGGTCAGGCAGTTCATGCTGTTCGCCGTATACATACCGGAACAGGAACCGCAGGTGGGGCACACTTTATTCTCAAATTCTTTCACGTCTTCTTCCGTCATGATCCCCGCCGCATAGGAACCCACTGCCTCAAACATGCTGGAAAGGCTTCTCTTCTTTCCTTTCACATGGCCCGCCAGCATGGGGCCGCCGCTGACAAATACCGTGGGCACATTCACTCTTGCCGCCGCCATCAGAAGCCCCGGCACATTCTTGTCGCAGTTGGGCACCATAACCAGCGCGTCAAACTGATGCGCCATGGCCATGGCCTCCGTAGAATCCGCGATCAGGTCCCTGGTCACCAGAGAATATTTCATACCCACATGTCCCATGGCAATCCCGTCGCATACGGCAATCGCCGGAAATACAATGGGCGTACCTCCTGCCATGGACACGCCAAGCTTGACCGCTTCCACGATCTTATCCAGATTCATATGTCCCGGCACGATCTCATTATAGGAACTGACGATTCCCACCAGCGGGCGGTTCATCTCCTCCTCTGTCAGTCCCAGCGCATGGAACAGGGACCGGTGGGGCGCCTGCTGCATCCCCTTTGTAACTGCATCACTTCGCATCTTGTTTCCTCCTGATTGTATTATTTTATGTGTCTGCGCGTATAGACGTCTTCTTTTTTGTCCATTCCTGATCCTCAGATCCTTTCTGCTATCAGGTCTCCCATCCGGGCCGTACCCACACAGGTACATCCTTCCGACAGGATGTCGCCGGTCCGGTAACCTTCCTTCAGCACTGTTCTGACAGCTGCTTCCACCCGGTCCGCCTCCTCGTCCAGATCGAAGGAGTAGCGCAGCATCATCGCCGCCGAGAGAATCGTCGCAATGGGGTTGGCCCGGTCCTGTCCGGCGATATCCGGCGCCGAACCGTGGCTCGGCTCATAAAGGCCGAATTTTGTATCATTCAGGCTGGCGCTGGAGAGCATGCCGATGGAACCGGTCACCATGGACGCCTCGTCGGACAGAATGTCTCCAAACATATTTTCGGTCAGAATCACATCGAACTGTGCCGGGTTCATGACCAGCTGCATGGCGCAGTTGTCCACGTACATATGAGAAAGCTCCACCTCCGGATAATCCTTCGCCACTTCCTCCACGACCTTCCTCCAGAGCCTGGAGGAATCCAGCACATTCGCCTTGTCAACGCTGCATACCTTTTTTCTTCTCTTCATGGCGATGTCAAACGCCCGCTTTGCGATCCGGCGGATCTCATATTCGTTGTAGGAGAGCGTGTCCACCGCCGTCAGCACGCCGTCCACCTCTTCCGTCTTCCGGGCGCCGAAATACAGGCCGCCGGTCAGTTCCCGCATAATCAGCATGTCAAATCCCGCCGCGCTGATGTCCTCCCGGAGCGGGCACGCGGCCCGAAGCTCCTCGTACAGATACGCCGGCCTTAAATTGGCAAACAGGTTCAGCGCCTTACGGATGCCCAGAAGCCCCGCCTCCGGCCTTTTGGACGGCTCCAGCCGATACCAGGGCGACGTCTTCGCATCCCCGCCGATGGAACCCATCAGCACCGCGTCACAGGTTTTCGCCTGACGGACCGTCTCCTCTGTCAGCGGAACCCCGTGCACATCAATGGACGCGCCGCCCAGCAAAAGTTCTGTATACTCAAACGCATGTCCGTATTTTGACGCCACCTGGTCCAGTACCTTTCTCGCTTCTCTTACGATCTCCGGACCGATCCCGTCGCCGGAGATGACTCCTATCCTGCAGTTCATTCCTTCTTCCTCCTCCATCTATCATGAAACTTTCTCTGTCAGAAATCCAGTGTCATAATTTTCACAGAAAAAGGCGGAAGTACCCTTCCGCCCCGCTTGCACCCTTGCCTAGTTCTGTTTTTCCACTTCCTGGATGGCTGATTTCTTCATGGGAATACGGCAGTTGCGGTTGCTCCCGAACTCTACGATCACGTCCTCGTCAGTAATGTCAATCAGAACTCCGTAAAAACCGCTGGTCGTGACTACCACATCGCCCACTTCAAGGGAAGCAAGCATGGCAGCGACTCTCTTCTGTTCTTTTTTCTGCGGCCGCATCATAAAGAAATAAAGAAACGCGCCCCATACAACCAGAATCAGTATCATACTGCCGCCCATGCCTGCGCTTGTCAATAACATATCTTTTCCTCCTGAAAAATAACTTAATGTCTATTGTACACAAATTTTCCGTTCAGGGCAAGCACTTTTTTGCGTCTGCCGAAAACTGGTGAAAACCGGCAAACACTTTGTTGCGTTTTACTTCTGCGTCATTCCTTCCAGCTTTTTTTTCTTATACTCTCCGTATCGTCCGGCCTCAATGGCATCCCGGATCTCTTCCATCATATGATTGTAAAAATACAGGTTGTGAAGCACGCACAGACGCATTCCAAGCATTTCCTTCGCTTTCAGAAGATGCCGGATATAGGCCCTGCTGTACCTCCTGCAGGCGGGACAGCCGCAGCCTTCCTCAATGGGACGGTCATCCAGCTCATATTTCGCGTTGAACAGGTTCCGTTTTCCATGGTTCGTATAGACATGCCCGTGCCTTCCGTTCCTGCTGGGATACACACAGTCAAAGAAATCAACGCCCCGTTCCACCGCTTCCAGAATATTTGCCGGGGTTCCGACCCCCATAAGATATGTGGGCTTTTCCACGGGAAGATGCGGAACCACCGCTTCGATAATCCGGTACATCTCTTCATGGGTCTCCCCCACTGCCAGCCCGCCGATGGCGTATCCGTCCAGATCCATCTGAGCAATCTCTTTTGCATGTTCCACCCGGATATCCTCATAGACCGCCCCCTGGTTGATGCCGAACAGAAGCTGATTCCGATTGATCGTACCCTCCAGGCTGTTCAGCCGTTCCATCTCCGCCCTGCATCTGAAAAGCCACCGGGTCGTCCGCTCCACGGAAGCCTGCACATAGCTTCTGTCCGCCTTACTGGGCGCGCACTCGTCAAACGCCATGGCGATCGTAGAAGCCAGATTGGACTGGATCTGCATACTCTCCTCCGGGCCCATGAAGATCTTCCTCCCGTCCACATGCGAGTGAAAATACACCCCTTCTTCTTTAATCTTCCGAAGGTCCGACAGGGAAAAGACCTGAAACCCGCCGGAATCCGTCAGGATCGGACGGTTCCAGGACATGAACTTATGCAGCCCTCCCATCCGCTTCACCACCTGGTCTCCCGGCCGCACATGCAGGTGATAGGTATTGGACAGTTCCACCTGGGTTCCGATTCCCTCCAGGTCTTCCGTGGATACCGCGCCTTTGATGGCCGCCGCGGTCCCCACATTCATGAATACCGGCGTCTGTATGACGCCGTGAACCGTATGAAATTCTCCGCGCTTTGCATTTCCGTCTTTTTTGATCAGCTTATACATACCTTACCTCATCCATTCCCATTCAAACCGTCTACAAATCCATTTACAAATGAGAGTATATTATATATACTGATGGTTAGTCAACATGCAATCGCTTTACAGAACAGGAGAATCATTATGGCAGGTTCAACATTCGGAACACTTTTGTCCGTCACCACCTGGGGAGAATCCCACGGCAGAGGCATCGGCGTCGTCATCGACGGCTGTCCTGCGGGACTGCCTCTGGAAGAAAACGACATCCAGATCTATCTGAACCGCAGGAAACCCGGACAGTCCCGTTTTACTACCCCGCGGAAGGAAGACGACCTGGTGGAGATCTGGTCCGGCGTCTTTGAAGGAAAGACGACCGGAACCCCCATCTCCCTGATGGTGCGCAATACGTCCCAACGCTCGAAGGATTACAGCGAAATCGCTTCTTATTACCGTCCCGGACACGCGGATTACACTTATGACTGTAAATACGGCTTCCGGGATTATACCGGCGGCGGACGTTCCTCCGGCAGAGAGACCATCGGCCGCGTGGCGGCAGGGGCTGTGGCCGCCCGGATTCTGGAAACGCTCGGCATCACCGTCACCGCCTACACCCGCGCCATCGGCCCTGTGGAGATCAGCTACGACCGTTTTGACCTGTCCCTGATGGAGCAGAACGCCGTCAATATGCCGGATGCCGAGGCCGCCAGACAGGCAGAAGCCCATCTGGACTCCTGCAGGGCAGAACAGGACTCCTGCGGCGGGATCATCGAATGTGTGATCCACGGCATGCCGGCCGGCGTGGGAGAACCCTGTTTCGACAAACTGAACGCCTGTCTGGCGAAAGCCGTCTGTTCCATCGGAGCGGTCAAGGGCTTCGAGATCGGGGACGGCTTCGCCGCGGCAAAATCCCGGGGAAGCGAAAACAACGACGCGTTCTGTACAGCTGAAAACGGCACGATCGCCAAGAAGAGCAATCACGCCGGAGGCGTTCTGGGCGGTATCAGCGACGGAAGCGACATCATCTTCCGGGCGGCGTTCAAGCCGACTCCGTCCATCAGCGCCGAACAGCAGACCGTGAACCGGGACGGCGAGAACATCACCGTATCCATCCACGGACGCCACGATCCCATTATCGTCCCCCGGGCCGTGGTGGTGGTGGAATGCATGGCCGCGCTGACCGTGCTGGACCTGCTGATGGCCGATATGACGTCCCGGATGGACCGGATTCAGGCCTTTTTCCGCCGCTGAACCGGCATTCTGAACCTGTACAGTCAAAAAGGGGACCGGTTACATCCCGGTCCCTTTCCGATTCTCCAACTCCTCCAGAGCCAGCTCCAGACAACTCTGGAATCTTGTATTGTCCGGATATTTTGCGGACAGATTCTTCCAGATCTCACAGGCTTCCTCCAGAAGCGCCGTATTCTTCCCGCCGCCCGCCGACGAGGCTTCATAACAGGTGGTCGCAAGGCTGTCATAATCCGCCGCCGTTTCCGTCTCTTCACACAGCCGTCGGCCTGCCTCCATGGCCCTGCCATAATATTCTTCCGCCTCCGCCAGACGTCCTTCCAGGAGGCTGACCCCGCCCAAATTCCTGCAGCTGATTACAAGATCGCGCCGAATCTCGATCCAGTCGCTTTCTTCCCGCAGTTCAAGGCGGAGCCGCATGCCCTCCTCATAATACGTTCTGCCTTCTTTCAAAAGCTCTTTCTCACAGCAGATCGTTCCGAGCCGGTCGTAAATGACCGCAAGATTCCTCCGGGACTCCTGAGTCCCCGTCTCTTCCATCAGCTGTCTGAGAATATTCCTGCTGCCTTCGTAATATCTCTGCGCTTCATCCAGGCGCTCCGCTATCCACCAGAGGCTGCCGATCCGTTCCAGGCTGATGGAAAGATTTCTCCTCGCTTCCACGGTCCCCGTCTCCTCGCACAGCTCCTGCCTCAGTCTACGGCTCTCCTCGTAATGCTCCGCCGCCTCTCCGACGTCGCCTTCAGCCTGACAAATATCTCCCATCCGTTCGTAACTGCAGGAAAGGCCCATCTTTTCATGAGACGTCCCCGTCTCCTCATACAGCTTTTTCCGGATCTCCAGACATTCTTCATAGCAGGCTCTTGCCTCTGCCTGCCGGCCCTGCAGCTGGAGATTCGCCCCTCTCCGTTCCAGAAAGGTGGCCAGATTGATTCTGGCACGGGCGGCCCCTGTTTTTCCGCACAGCTGCCGGACAACCGCTTCCCCTTCCAGAAAATACCGGTCCGCTGCTTCCCCGTCTCCCCTCATCTGGCTGAGCGCTGCCCTTCTCCCGCAGATATCCGCCAGATCGTTCCAGACTTCTGTTTCCTCCGTTTCCCGGACCAGCTGCCGGAACACGTTCATGCATTCTTCATAATAACGCTCCGCTTCCTTCAAGTTCCCTTCCGCCTGACAGACGCCGCCCAGATTTTCACAGAGCGCACCCACAAAAGTTCTCGCCTTGATGGTCCCTGTCTCTTCTGCCAGCCGGCGCCAGAGCTTCAGTCCCTCTTCATAGCTTTGTCTGGCCTCCGTCAAACGCTCCCGCGCCTCATAGATACTCCCGAGGTTCCGATAGCTGCTGCCCAGATTCCCTCTCGCTTCCACGGTTCCCGTCTCCCGGACCAGCCTCTTTCTCAGCTCCAGCGCCTCCTGCTCCCAGACTCCGGCCTCCTCCAGGTGCCCTTCCACCCGGTTTACATAACTCAGGCTTCCCAGAATGACGGCATGGTCGGTCTGAAAATTCACCGTATCCGCTTCCTGCCTGAGCTCCCTGCACAGCTTCTCGCTGATATTATAATACGTTTCCGCCTTCCCTGCATGGCCTCCCTTTTCGCAGGCATCCCCGATCCGATAATAGGCGTGTACCAGACTCCACCTGGATTCTACCGTACCCGTCTCCTTCTCCAGTTCCTGAGCGGTCTGCAGCATCCGGTCATAATAGTCCCATGCCCTGTCCAGATCCCCCTTCGCCAGACTGACGTCGCCTGTCCTGCTGTAAACCCGTATCAGTCCTTCCCGCGTCACAACATTTCCTTCGTCCTCTTCCGCCAGCTTTTGGAAAGCAGAAAGGCTCTCCCCATAATACCGCTCTGCACCGTCCAGATCTCCTTCGTCAAAGCTGATGTCTCCCATGTCCTCCCAGGCGACCGCCGCGTTCCTTTTTACACAGTATCCCGGCTCCTCTTCCTCTTCCAGCAGCCGGCAGGACAGATCCAGAAGCAGCTGATAATATTCCCTTGCTTCCGGAAGACGCCCCTCCTGACGATAAATATTCGCCAGCCGCTCACAGTTGACCGCATAGTCGGCCATCGCCGCCCCGGATTCATCCTCCCTGGCAATGCGCCCGCTCAGCTCCAGTCCTTTCCTGTAGTATTCCTGCGCTTCCTCCAGCTGTCCCTGCGCCTGGATCACATTTCCCAGCCGCTCGTACACCGTAGGCAGATAATACCAGAACTCCGAGTAGTCCTCATTCAGGGCAAAAAACTCCAGAAGCGCCCTCATTTCTTCCAGAATGGCTCTCGCCGGTCCCAGATCCCGCAGTTCATAACAGTAATCGCCGAGTTTCAGCGCCTCCGCCGCCCATTCCGCCGCGTCGTCCTGAGCCAGGCTGAACGCAAACTGCGCCCTCCGGCAGCCCGCCAGCTTCTCCTGCCATTCGACGGCCGTCCGGTAATCCCGCTTCACGCCCTCTCCCGTCCGATACATACCGACCATTTTCTCCATGGCTTCCGGATATCCCGCGTCGGCTGCCGCCCGAATCCGCGTCACCGCACGTCTGCGGTCCACCTCCATATCCACGCCGCTCAGATACGCAAGGCCGATCAGGTAATCTTTCTCCGGAGAGGCGTCGCCTTTGGGAAGCTCCATCTTCTCCACCGCTTTTTTCAGGGCATCGGCAAACGCCTCATCGTCATGGGCGATCCGGGCATCCGCGCAGCCCGGAAGCCCCGGGAATTTTTCCTTCAGCTGATGCTTGTTCGTCGTCCGGATCTCCGCCGGAAAGACCGGCTTCCCCTCCGCCTGCGCCATGGGATATTCGGTCTTCATGACAAAATTGTCCTCATTCATGGCATTGGGCCTGAGAATGTTGGGCGTGACCACGAGGGCAAACAGACTGCTCTTCTGCAGCGCGTTCCGGATCGTCTCATTAAAATCTTCCCCCGGCGTGAGAAATTCATCGTACCAGATGGCGATATCCCTGCAGAACTCATTCTCATGGATCAGGTGCATAAGTTCCTGGGCATATCTGCGGTCCATTTTCCGATAGCTCAGAAAAATATACGCTTCAAAGGCCGACCGGATCCTTCCGGCCAGCTCGTCTCCCACCAGTACGGAAGCCAGGAATTTCTCCAGCTTCTCGTCATAGCTGATGGCCGTCCGGTCTCTGTCATTCTTATTCAGCGTCTGGAGGCTGCCGCACGTCTCATTGAAAAGCTCTTCCAGGCCTCCCTCCTGCATCAGGGGCAGGATCGGAATCTGGCTGTCAACGGCGAAGGGAAATTCCACATCCCTTCCGCGGTTTGGTTCGCACAGAAAGCGTGTGGTGACCGGAACTACGAACAGCTGCATCTGTCCCAAATTCATCCGGAACTCCTCATTGTCATATGCCTCCTCCGGCTCTGCGTCATACCAGACGGAACAGTTCTGTTTTGCCAGAATCTCCTCCGATACAGGTGCAAAAAAGCGCTCAAAATCCGACGGATGGCAGCAGAAATAAACCCTTGGCTTCCCCTGAGGGCTTCCGTTTCCCCGTGTCTTATAATACAGTTTCATATGTTTTTCCTGCCCCCAGTCTCTCTCCCACCATGTACCAGGCGCCTGTCAGCGCGGCAAACAGAAGCACTGCGGCCAGCACATCCAGCACCGAATGCTGTTTCGTGAACATGGTGGACAGGATGATCGCCGCCGCGAATGCCCTTCCGGTCCACAAAAACACCGCAGGCAGCCTTTTTCTCTGCATCTCCAGCGTATCCTGCAGCACCAGCGTCACATATACGTGCATGCTCGGAAAGACGCTTTTGGGTGTGTCCACCGTCTGCACCAGCTGCACCAGCCTTCCGGACAGGGCGGTGGTATCATAGACGATTCCTTCCCTCAGATCCAGCCCCGTGGGCCACACATAGGAGATCAGCAGAAAGAGATTCATGCCCGTAATCAGGATCAGAACCGCTTTTCTGTATTCCGGGCCGGTCAGATTTCTGACCGCGAGAAACGATACGGCTATAATATAAGGAAACCAGCTCAGATATGGATAGACAAAGACCGGCAGATACGGGATCCGCCGGTCCAGCCCGCAGACGATCAGATGGACCTGATCCGGTTCAAAGACCTCCAGGTATAAAAACAACCCCATATAAACGACAAACCATACCCCCAGGGGTATGAGATGCCGTTCTTTTATCAATTTTTTCATAAATACAGATACTCCGCTTACACATCACGCTCAGACGTGAAAATAGCTTCCTCCGATAAACTCCCGAAGAATCGAATTGTTCGGCACCAGGTTGCTGTCGATCCCCTGGAAATAATTCAGAAATTTCAACAGCCTCTTCGCTTCCGGATATTCCGGTTCTCCCTGGCGGATTCCCAGCAGCAGCGGCTCCGCATACTGTTTTAAAACGGAAAGCTCATAGATCAGGGCAGAGTTAAACACCACATCCGCATCCCCCTGATACGGGAAAATATTTTCATCTTCTCCGCGGCGCACGGACGGCCACATGGAGATCGTCTTCTTCGCACCCGCGCCCCTGGTCCTTGCGTCTCTGACCATACGGCGGATCAGGCGTCCATCCGTCGTCGCGATCCGGTTGTGCTCGTCGATGTTCAGCTGCGTCAGGGCGCTCAGATAGATCTTGAACTTATTTTCCTTGGGAAGCGAATAGGACAGCGCGTCGTTCAGGCAGTGAATGCCCTCAATGACCAGCACGTCATCTTCCCCGAGCTTCAGGGTATTCCCTTTGTATTCTTTCTTTCCCGTCAGGAAATTAAAGGTCGGCATGGACACTTCCTCGCCCCTTAAAAGCGCCGCCATCTGGTTGTTGAACAGTTCGATATCCATGGCGCCGAGGCACTCAAAATTGTAATTGCCGTCCTCGTCCTTCGGCGTATCTTCCCGTTCCACAAAATAATTGTCCACGGCGATGGGATGCGGCCGCAGCCCATGGGCCAGCAGCTGAATGGACAGCCGGTGGGAAAAGGTGGTCTTGCCGGAGGAAGAGGGGCCTGCAATCATGATCAGTTTCTTATCATGCTGAGACGCGATCTGAGCCGCGATATTCCCCAGTTCCTTTTCCATGATCGCTTCCTGTGCCAGGATGATATCCCCGATGGTCCCGCAGGTAATCTGCTCGTTCAGCGCCCCGATAGTCGCCACATTCAGTACTTCGCTCCACTCTGTGGAGTTTTTCAGGGTCATGAACAGCTTTTTCTCCGGCTTGAATTCCTGGAAAGTCTCCGGCGTCCTGGCCGGCGGGAATTCCAGTACAAACCCCTCGTCAAAGGGAATCAGCTTAAAATATTTCAGATAACTGGTGTCCGGCACCATATATCCATAGTAATAATCTTCAAATCCATCAAGCAGATAGACATTGACCGTAGAACTTCTCCGATACCAGAACAGTTTTGCCTTGTCCATCATGCCATGGCGCGTAAAATTCTCGATGGCTTCATCCACCGGAATCGTTTTCTTCTCGATGGGAAGGGCGAGCTTTACCAGCTCTTCCATGCGTACACGGACCTTTTCCAGAAATTCCCCGTCCGGTTTCACATATTTGCTTGTACAATAATATCCCTGGCTTACGGAAAAATGCACCTTGATCCCGCCAACCGCCTCCATGCCCGCCACGTCATAGATCGCCTTCAGCATGAGCAGCGTCGCGCTGCGCTTGTAGGTCTTATGCCCATCCACCTGTCCGGTCGTTAAAAATGTAACAACGCTTTCGCCCTTTACCTCACGGAAAAGTTCCCGCATCTTTCCATTCTCCAGCACAAGCACGATATCGTGCGGATACCCGCTCTGATATTCCCGGGCAAGCTCCAGATAGGTTGTCCCTTCCCGTACGGTTGTCTTCTTTCCCTCCACGATGATCTCTCTCATATGTATCCCCCTTCCTCTTCCATCAGATGTCAGACCACCAGAAACGGATGCTTCACCGGAACACAGTCCATATGCACTCCCGTCAGCACTTTTTCCAGATACTCCTTTACATCTGCCATAAAAATATGTTCGATTCCGTAATGTCCGGCATCAATAATATACAGTCCCTGATCCACCGCGTCGATACCCGTATGGTGGTCAATATCCCCTGTAATATACACATCGCATCCAAAACGCAGCGCTTCCTTCACGGTACTCTTTCCCGATCCCGGACAGACCGCCGCCGACCGGACGACCGCGTCCGCCGGACCGAAGATCCGCACGCTGGGAACCGCAAACGCCTCCTTCACAAACTCCGCGCATTCCTTCAGAGTCATGGGCGCTTCCAGAACCCCCACCCGTCCGATGCCTTCTCCGTCCCGGATCTCCTCCAGTACGGTACACTCCTGCATCCGCAGAAACCGCGCCGCCAGGTCCGCCATTCCCCTCGCATCATAATTGGTATGCATGGCATAATAAGAAATATCGCGGCGGATCAGTTCCATCAGCCTTCTGCCGGTCATATCTTCATCCGTCACCCTTTTCACCGGGGAAAAGAGCATGGGATGGTGGGTGATCAGCATATCCGCCCCACTGTCCGCCGCCATCCGGATCACTTCGTCCGTCGCGTCCAGCGCCAGCAGGATCTTCTTCACTTCCTTATCCCGTCTGCCTGCCAGCAGGCCTACGTTGTCCCATTCGCAGGCATACTCTCTGGAATACTCCTGCTCCAGAAGCGTACATATTTCATCACATCTCATATATGGAAAGCCTCCTCTCCCTCTTTGGCTGCTCTCAGCCTCCGCATCTGATCCCCGATCCGCTCCATGGCACATTCCACCTCCCGGGCACGCTTTGTACCCTCTTTCCCGCACCGGCGCAGAGATTCCATAACGTTCTGTTCTCTCGCCAGCTGCTTCAGAAGGCAGGCACACAGCAGGTCCGGAGCTCTCTGAAGTTCCACATTTCCGTAATACAGCTCCGCTTCCTGCGGCATCTCCTCCCGGCCGGGGACCGCTTTCATCATGGGATAGTATTTCCCGTCCTCCTCCGCCACGTCCTCCGCCACAATCCGGTATCCATGGACGTACAGCCATTTCCGGACTTCCTGAATGTCTGACTGGGGCTGAAGGATCAGCTCCTGTACGGTATCCAGACAGTGGAATCCTCCCTCCAGGATACGTACCGTCAGCATGCCGCCCATGCCGGCGATCAGCACCGTATCCGCCTCCTCTGACCTCAGCTTCTCCAGTCCGTCAGACAGACGGGTCTCAATGTATGTATCCAGTCCGGATGACCGAATATGTTCCCGGGCGCGGGAAAGCGGCCCCTGATTCACATCCATGGCCAGAGCAGACGGTATCCTTCCCTCACGGACCAGGGCGATGGGGATATATGCATGATCCGTCCCCACATCTGCCAGCCGGTTCCCCTTTGTCACCAGAGAAGCCAGTTTCCGCATCCTGTTTGATAACTGCATGCCCTGCCCCTAATCCAGAAAGTCCTTCAGCTTCCTGCTCCGGCTGGGATGGCGGAGTTTTCTGAGCGCCTTTGCCTCGATCTGGCGGATACGCTCTCTTGTTACATTGAACTCCTTGCCTACTTCTTCCAGGGTACGCGCCCGGCCGTCATCCAGTCCGAAACGCAGGCGGAGTACCTTCTGTTCGCGCTCTGTCAGCGTTCCCAGCACCTCCACCAGCTGCTCTTTCAGAAGCGTAAAGGCAGCCGCCTCCGCGGGCACCGGCACATTGTCGTCCTGGATAAAATCACCCAGATGGCTGTCCTCCTCCTCGCCGATGGGCGTCTCCAGAGAAACCGGCTCCTGGGAAATCTTCAGGATCTCACGCACCCGCTCCACCGGCATGCTCATCTCTTCCGCGATTTCCTCCGGCTGGGGTTCCCTTCCAAGCTCCTGAAGAAGCTGTCTGGATACCCGGATCAGCTTGTTGATGGTCTCCACCATATGGACCGGGATACGGATCGTCCTGGCCTGGTCCGCAATGGCTCTCGTAATCGCCTGACGGATCCACCAGGTAGCGTAGGTACTGAATTTGTACCCTTTGCGGTAATCGAACTTCTCCACCGCCTTGATCAGCCCCAGGTTTCCCTCCTGGATCAGATCCAGGAAAAGCATGCCTCTGCCCACATAGCGCTTGGCAATGCTGACCACGAGACGGAGGTTCGCCTCCGCCAGACGCTTTTTCGCCTCCTCGTCCCCCAGCTCCATCCGTTTTGCCAGGTCGATCTCTTCCTCCGCGCTCAGAAGCGGCACCTTGCCTATTTCTTTCAGATACATACGAACCGGATCCTCGATGCTGACTCCGTCCGGAACCGACAGGTCGATCTGTTCCACATCCACATCGTCCTCGTCGGTCAGGATAATATTGCTGTCGTCGTCATCGTCCGTGATGCGAAGCACATCAATATTATTCTGTTCCAGAAAATCCAGAATCTTTTCGAACTTTTCTGCATCCAGCTCCATATCATTGAAAAAGTCGCTGATCTCCTGGTATTCCAGGACATTTTTCTTCTTTTTGGCGATCGAAAGCAGCTCTTTCAACTTTTCACTGAATTTCACCATATTTTCTTCCATACTGGTTCTTCCTTCCATAATTGTTCATATTTTATCCTTAATCCAAAGAAATATGCAATTTCTCAATTTCCCGGCGTCTTTGTACGATCTTCCGAAGCATTTCCGCATTATTCGGGTCCATGTGCTCAGTCTGCCAGCGGATACTTCCCTGCTTTACCCTTAGAATCGTCTCCTGCAGCGCCCTCTCCTCTTCCTCTCTGCCTGACAGATCCGGAATCGTGCCGTGAAACATGGCCGACACTTTCTGCTGTTCTTCCTCCTCTGTGAACTGCTGGAACAGGGCGGCCGGATTCAGACGGCCCAAAGCCTGCTGTTCCGCCAGAAGCTCCGCAACTCTTCTGCACAGGGGGTCCGTGAACTCCTCCGGTTCCACATACCTGCATATATTTCTGAGCATCCGCTCCCCGGAACTCATCCAGGTAATGAGGAGGCGCTGCGACCGAAGCCCTCCGTCCTCTGTCTTTTTCTTCCGGGAAGCCGAAGGGTTCGCCGGCGCCGGTGTTCTCTGCAGCCCTCCAAGCCGTTCCCCGGTCTGATCCACCATGCGCTTCAGCTGCTCCCCGGTCAAATGATACTTTGCCGCCGCCGCTTCTATGTAATTGTTTCGTTCAATTCCCTGCTCAAATTCCAGAAGCTTTTCAGACAGCGCCCTGAAAAACGCGGTCTTGCTCTCCGGCTCCCGGAAATCATACTGCCGTTCCAGCATCCGCAGTTCAAAGAAGAAACTGCTCTCCGCCTCATCGATCCGCTTTTGAAAGTTCTCCGCTCCTTCCGCCTTGATAAATTCATCCGGGTCCTTATAGGGCTCCATGTTGATGATCTTCGCTGCAAGCCCGGCCTCCTTCAAGATCGGAATCGCACGGAGCGCCGCGCGCACACCGGCCTCGTCGCTGTCATAGGTCAGCAGAACCTCCCCGGTATACCTCTTCAGGATCACCGACTGCTGCGCGGTAAACGCAGTGCCCAGAGACGCCACCGCCTGGGAAAACCCTGCCTGATGCATGGCGATCACATCCATATACCCTTCGCAGAGGATGATGTTGGGCTTCCGGCTGAGCCTTGCCAGATTCAGGCCGTACAGGTTCCTGCTCTTGTCAAATACCCTCGTCTCCGGCGAATTCAGATATTTGGGCTTGCCGTCGCCCATGACCCTGCCGCCGAACCCGATCACCCGGTTGTGAATGTCCATAATAGGAAAAATCACCCGGTTCCAGAATTTATCATACATGCCCCGCTTTTCGTCCACCTGCATCAGCCCGGATTCCTTCAGAAGCTGGTCCGAATACCCTTTGCTCTTCAGATACTGATAGAGGCTGGTGCTGTACTTATCCGCGTAACCCAGCCCGAACTTCCGTATCGTCTCCTGGCTGAGCTGCCTTCCCAGCAGATAATCAAGCCCTGTCTTTCCCGCAGGCTGGCGCAGGGTATAATAATAATATTTTGCAGCCAGCCGGTTCATCTCCATGATCTGCGCCTTGAGATCCGCCTGCTGCCTGGCTTCCTTTGAGAACTCCTGTTCGGGAAGTTCCACGCCCGCCCGGTCCGCCAGTACCTTCACCGCTTCCGGAAACGTCAGGTTCTCGTATTCCATCACAAATTTATACACATCGCCGCCCGCGCCGCAGCTGAAGCAATGATAGATCTGCCGGGGCTGATTGACGGACATGGAAGGATTCCTGTCGTTATGGAACGGGCAGACGCCCACATAGTTGCTGCCTTTTTTCTGCAGCCTGACATACCCCGAGATCACATCCACAATATCGCTTCTGGAACGGATCTCTTCCAAAAGATCCTGCGAATAAAAACCCATTTCACACCTGATTTCCGTTAAACTCCCCAGGCATCCGGCACAAAAAACTCCCGGAATCTGGAGATGGCATACTGATCGGTCATCCCGGCAATATAATCGCAGACACTGCGTTCCTGTGTCTCGCCGGCATACCACATCCGTTCAACATATTCATTGGGAAGGAGTTCCGGATGTTCCATATAATAGCCGAACAGCTCTTTCACGATATATTCTGCCTTCCGCTCTTCCCCCTTGGCCTTGGGATTCGTATACACATTGTCGAACATGTACTTTCTCATGCCCACAAACGCGTACTCCACATCCTCCGACATCATGATATCGGGCTTGTCCTGGCTCTGCTCCACGATGTCATGGATCAGCGTATTCAGACGCTCTCTCGTGGAGTGGCCCAGAATGTCCGTAAAGGCACGGGGAAGATCGATCTCCCGGATGATACCGCCCCGGATCGCGTCGTCCACATCATGATTGATATACGCGATCTTGTCCGAATAGCGGACGATCCTTCCTTCCAGAGTCGCCGCCCTGCCCGACATCTGATGGTTCAGGATACCGTCCCGTACTTCCCACGTCAGATTCAGCCCTCTGCCGTCCTTCTCCACCCGCTCCACAATGCGCACGCTCTGCCGGTAGTGGGCGAATCCTTCGCTGCTGACCTGATCCAGCGCACGCTCTCCCGCATGTCCAAAGGGCGTGTGTCCCAGATCGTGTCCGAGGGCTATGGCCTCTGCCAGATCCTCGTTGAGCCTCAGCGCCCTGGCAATGGTCCTGGCGTTCTGAGCCACCTCCAGCGTATGCGTCAGGCGGGTCCGGTAATGATCGCCTTTGGGCGTGAGGAACACCTGTGTCTTGTGCTTCAGCCTCCGGAAGGACTTGCAGTGGAGGATACGGTCCCGGTCTCTCTGATAGACCGGCCGGATATCGCACGGCGGCTCTTCCCGGTCCCGTCCCCTGGAGTTCCCGCTGAACGCTGCATAAGGACTCAGATATTCTTTTTCCCAGTTCTCCGTCTGTTCCCGGATCGTCATCCTGCTCCTCCCCTTTCGATGCTCTTCAAAAACTCCCTTATATAAATAACATACTGCACGGAACTCGATAATCCTTCTTTATTTTTCAATTTTTTTTATTTTTTTGATCTTTTTTATTTCCGGATAATCTTTTTTCCCCACCATATACTTTTTCATATAGGCAAACGTCTTTTTCTCCCCGTGTTCATCCAGCATATGCAGGATGAGTTCCAGAAGTTCCCTGGTCTCTTCATGAATCAGATAAGCGCCTTTGCCCTGCTCATAATAGGCCAGAGGGGAGTGCTGCGTATACCTTTCTCCCTCGTACACCTTGGACGCCGCGATCCGGTCCATAATCATCTCATTCACATAGCGCAGGGGCATTTTCATGCCCGCCATGCACCTTCTCGGCTTCAGGCTGTAGTCGATCCAGTATTCATAATGGTGCTTGTTGCGCCCCTTATGATGCAGCCACGCGGAGGAATAGCCCTTTGCCTCCCGCTCCGCGTTGTTGGGGCTCTGGAACCCCTGATAATACCTGCAGCCCTGCCAGAATTCCGCCGGCGTATACTTGGACAGATCGTGGGTCAGCCCCTGCCAGTACATCCCCACCTGAAAGCAGTGCCTGGCCACCGCCGCTTTATGCTGCGTAATCGTATAAAAATGTCTCCATATATTAATCAGTTTCATCGTTCTTACCCGCCAGTATCAGAATCGTCCTTGGAGGGACGGACAGCATCTTCTGATTTTCCAGAAGCGGTTCCGCCTCTTCTTCATAAAATACGTGCTCTTCCCTTCCTGTGTCCGCCACGATATGCCACCGTTCTCCCCGGGGAAGGATCGGAAGCGCGAACTCATGTTCGATCATATGCATATTATAGAGAACATAGCAGGTCCTGCCGCCGGTATAGCACCCCGCGTAAAGGATGCCCAGCTGCCGGCTGTAATTCTCAAACTCGCCATACCATGCCTTCCTTCCATGATAAGACAGATCGGGCATTCCTTTGGAGAGGATATCCCGCATGGTATATTCCTTCCTCCTTCCAAAAGCCGGCATCTTCTGACGGAAGAAAATCGCATCTTTTACAAAAGCCTGCAGCTGCCGGTCCGCCTTCTTCCTGCTCCACTGAATCCAGGAGATCGGATTATCCTGGCACCAGGCATTGTTATTGCCGTTCTGGGAATTCCCCATCTCATCCCCGCCGTAGATCGCCGGAACCCCCTGCGACAGCAGCAGGATCAAAAACGCGTTGCGCAGCTGTCTTCTGCGGAGCTGCTTCAGCGCCCTTAACGAACTTTCTCCTTCTTCCCCGTAATTACAGCTGTAGTTATAGCTGCAGCCGTCCCGGTTCTCTTCCCCGTTGTCCTCATTGTGGCTCACATCATAGGAAACCATATCCGCAAAGGTAAATCCATTATGTCCCGCCACATAGTTGATGACCGCGCACTGCATGGGATTCCGCCGCATGCAGAAGGCCATCTGATCCGTCATCTCTTCGTCTCCCCGCAGGAAACGCCGGGCTGTCTGCTGAAAGCCGTCATTGTACTCGGCAAGCCTTCGGCGCGCCGGCTCATAGCCTGATTCATAACACTCTTCCAGCGCAAAGCTTTCGCTCATGATCTTAATCTGTGACAGCTGCGGATCAAGCGCAAGCTCCCGGAGCGGTACTCCCTGATTGTTGATATGCACGCCGTCGATATGGTACTCCGACGCCCAGTAACGGATGCAGTCCTGGATCAGGCAGGGATTGGCCGTCTTCGGAAAATAAAACTCCAGAATCAGTTCGATCCCGTTTTTATGGAGCTCCCTCACCAGCTCCTTCAGTTCTTTTACCGGATTCCCCGACGCACTGTAGGAAGCTTTCGGCGCAAAATAACAGGCCTCGCCGTAACCCCAGTAATTGATCCGGTTACGTTCTGTCCTCATGACCGGCACATGCTTTCCGGACGTCTTTTTCCTCTCCCGCTCCGCAAATTCGTATACGGGCATCAGCTCCAGCTGGTTGACGCCCAGCTGTTTCAGATAAGGTATTTTCTCCCGGATCCCCGCGAAAGTCCCCTTATGCCGGACCCTGGAGGATTCATCCATGGTAAATCCTCTCACATGGGTCACATACATGACGCACGCTTCATATGGAAGGCCGGGCGGACGGTCTCCGTTCCAGGAAAACCGGTCCAGGCAGACCGCCGCCCTCAATCTGTGCGAACCCTCCACAGATTCCCCCCAGCGTTCTCTTCCCCGGAGCCGCCTGGCATAAGGATCCTGTACCACCTCGCCGTCGATCCGGTAATTGTATTCATATTCCGTTACCGGAAAACGGCCGATCTCCATGGCGCAGATCTCTCCAAACCGCATCTCTTCCGTAAAGGGAAGTTCCGCTTCCACATCCTGCATCCCTTTTCTGTACAAAAGCAGGCTGCAGTCCTTTCCATCCCGTACCACCACTGCAAAATTGATGTCGCTTCCTCTTTTTGTCACTCCCAGACAGGCCGGATTTCCGGCACTGATACGGTAACCAAACATTTTATGTACCTTTCCCTTCAGCAATCGACACTTAACCCAATTATAAGCATTATAGCATCTCTTCCCGTTTTTGGCAATGGAAAAAAGGGACATCTCCAGGCAGTGCGCCCGGAGATGTCCTTTTTCCCTGAAATCCTACGGTCTGTCAGCCGGATCTTCCGGCTTTTCTTCCGGTGTCTTTTTCCTCCAAAAACCCCGATCCTCCTTTTTCTCCCTGTAAAAGATTCTGCGGATCACCACGACAAAGGCAGCGATCACCAAGGCCCACACGGCCAGGATCGGCAGGGAGCCGACAAAACCAATGATGAACCCGCGGGTTCCTCTGCCCACCCGGTACAGGCTGTCGCCAAACTGTTCCGCGATCTCCTCAAAGAAGGACAGCTGTCTGGTCTCCGTAAGCCGTTCCACCTCTACGATGCTGATGGACACCGTGCTGTAGTCAATCTGATTATCCAGAATCCGCTTCTGGCTTTCGTAGTTCTCCAGTTCATAGCGCACCTCGGAAAGCCTGCTTTCGATGGTCAGAAGGTCCTCCAGGTTCTCTGCCTGCTCCAGAAGCTCCAGCAGCCGGTCCTGCTGCATCTCCAGCGCTTTCTTGTGGCTCTCCACATCCACATACTGGAGCGTGACGTCTTCCACGTATTCATTTTTATAGGTCACGTTGCCAAGCCCGCTGACCACATCCACAAATTCGTTCAGGCGGTCGGACGGAATCCGCACGGTATATTCCGAATTGCGGGTGCTGTTCTGATAGATGCTGCTGCCCCACACGGAGGAATTTTCCACATAGCCGCCGATCTCCTGTACCTTTTTCGTCAGTCCTTCTATGACCTGATCGTATTCTCTTGTCTGCATCTCCAGACGCACATTCTTGATCAGCTTGCGCCCGTTCTCCATCACCGGATCGATCCCGCTCTCCGACGTGACCGCTCCGGCGCCTGCATCCATCTCATAATCATCGGACGCTTCCTCCACCTCCGCCGGAGCTTCCGCTGGAGCCGCCGCATCCGCGGCCGCCGATTCATAAGACTCTCCGCCCATCCCGCTCATACTGTTTTTGCTCCCGCTCCCGCATCCGGCCGCTGCCGTCGTCAGCAGAAATACAACTGCCAGCAATACAATCTGATACTTCTTTCTCATCCTTCCCTCCTGTTCCCTGAAGTCGTCATTCCTCCAGCTGTTCCATCTTTTCCGTAAATGCTTCCCCGAAGGTAAATTCCGCGCTGACCAGCTCCTGTTCCACATGGGTGATCAACCGGTACTGGCCCGCGTCATAGTCGATGGGATACCCGGACAGGTCGATTTCCTCGTCCACAGCCATTCCCGCTTCCAGCGTCAGCCACTGCTCCTCTTCGCCGGATTCCCACGGTATGCGGTACCAGACCCCGTCGAACTGCACCTCCAGCTCATACTGGTTCCGATATACAATATCCTCTTCTCCGGTATTGCCGATCGTCAGAAACAGAACCGGATTCTCTTCGTCCAGTACCGGGCAGTTCACCAGCGTAGTCACATTCGAAAGCCGCTCGGGCACCTCCTGCCTGCCGGACGGATAGATCGTCATTCCGCAGTAGGGCCA
This sequence comes from uncultured Lachnospiraceae bacterium, assembly GCA_910584205.1. Classification (GTDB taxonomy): domain Bacteria; phylum Bacillota; class Clostridia; order Lachnospirales; family Lachnospiraceae; genus Hominiventricola. The sequence goes on along the minus strand of CAJUAA010000015.1, from coordinate 41,024 downwards.
TCCGTCCTGTCCTCCGGATTCCGACGGCTCTTCCGCGCCGGCGCCTCCTGACGGCGCTCCCGCGTCCGCGCTTCCCGCGGCGTCGTTCACATCCGCCGGAGCTGAAGCCTCCTCTTCCGCCTCGGCCGGCTCCTCCATGGTATCCTCCGCGGCAGACTCCAGCTCCGCCGATTTGTCCGCTCCCGAACCGACGATGGAACTGCCCACCTGATAGAACAGCCATCCGCACACGCAAAATACAAGGATACACGCCGCCCACTGGCCATACCGGGGCGAAAAATGCCTCCGGATCTTCTGTTCCCGCTCCATGTCCTGTCCCGTTTCCAGCAGCTCTTCCATCGCCCGCTCAAACGACTCCGAAAAACGGTGTGTTCTGGCGATCTCTCTCTCCGGCGGAACAAAACTCAGATCTTCGTCCAGGCACTCGTCCAGAATCCCGGCCAGAAGTTTTTCTCCTTCAGAAAAAGTCTCATGCCTTTCCAAACCGCTCGCCCTCCTCCTGAATCATCTTCTGCAGCTTCTTTCTTGCCCGAAAGTAGCGCACGTTCACATTCTTTGCAGAAATCCCGAGAATATCCCCAATCTCAGCATCCCCCATCTGATAGACATACTTGTATTCAAATACCACACGATAGCAGTCCTCAAGTTCCAGAATACAGGACACCAGACGATTGTAATTCTCCTTTGTCAGATACTGCTCCAGAATATCCCCATGGCCTTTTTCCGGCAGCACGTGCTCATCCAGCTCTTCCTCCGGCTTTGCCTTTCGCAGAATATCCACCGCCTTACTCCTGACAATCGTCGCAAGAAATTTCTTCGTCCTCGGGCTGTGCGTGTCTTCCACCTGATCCAGATGTCCCGTCAATGCCAGAAAAGCCTCCTGAACCGCATCTTCCGCAAGATGTTCATCCTGCAGCTTCTGATTCGCCACATACCACATAAAATGCCGATAGAGGTGATAGAGCTCCGTAAACTTTTCCTGTTCCTCCGGACTGTCCAAAAGCGCCAGAAACAGAAACATATTTTATCCTCCTGGTAAATGCATCTACATACATAGAAACGCAGTTTTTCTCTATTTTACTACAACCTCCCGAGAAAATCTTCTTAATTCTTCTTAAAAGTTTCTTAAAAGGCGGAAAAAACCGGCGAAGCAGTACGCCTTCGCCGGTTTTTCCGTCAAGGGACGGTTATTCTTCCACGGTACGTTCCATGACAAATTCCACGCAGCCCATATAGCCGGGAGCCACCTCGTATTCGTCAAAGCAGATCACCACGTCTCCATCCCGGTTTACATAAAAATCCTGATCCTCCGCGATGGATTCAAAATTCCATTCCGGAACATCCTCATAATCGATCCAGTAGATTACATTTTCATCCTCCGCCATCCGGCTCCGCATCTGTGCCTTGACTTCGTCGCTGACCGTCTTCACGTAATCTTCCCCGAAGAATTCGGAAAGCTCCGCCCGTTTCCCGGTAGTCTTGTCGACGGTATAATGACGGTGGCGCTCATAACCGCTGCCGGCTCCCTGATAGAGCACCAGATCCAGAGAAAACCATTTCTCATCATCCGTCAGCACCTGGCTGTCCACCATGATATCTCCATAGCCGTCTTCAAACTCTTCCATAGTGCTCTTAAATTCCTCGATCAGCTCGTCGGTCACCTTCTGGATATCGAAATTGATGGCGTCCGCCGTCTCCTTCGCCTGCTGCGCAGTCTCCTCCGATACGCCGTCCCCGGTCTCCGGCACCACCTCCGGCACTTTTACGTCCGCCTGATAACGGTCCTCGTCCACCTGATACTCCCGAATCGTTACCACCTTGAAAAATTCCCCAAGCACCGGGATCTGCTGCATGGCCGCAGCCGCCGTCCGGCTGGTGTTGGGAAGGATCAGCAGGATGGCGAACACTGCCGCCGCGCTTCCCATGTAACGGATCAACCGGTTCCTCTTTGCCCTCTTCTTGCTTTCTCTTGCCCTCATAACTGCCTCCTCCATCTTTTCTTTTACCTGTTTCGGTACGGTAATGTTATCATATTCCTCTTTCCATCTTTCCATACGTGATCTCTCCTCTCCGTCAAAGTCCTGCTTCGGCCCTTTTGCTTTCCTGAGGCTCCATATATGTTTTCAGCTTCTCTACCGCGCGGTACAGGCGGCTTTTGACCGTATTCACTTTCAGTCCCATGGCCGCCGCGATGGTTTCCAGCTTCTCTTCCTCAAAATACCGCAGCACCACGATCCTGCGCTCCTCCTCGTTCAGCTTCAAAAGAGCCTGCTGAAGATCCAGATCCTCGATTCCGTCCTCTCTTCCTTCCTCCGGCACTTCCTCCATGGGCGCGGTGCGTCCTCTGTATTTTTCCAGAAAGCGGACCGCTTCATTCATCATGATCCTGCAGATCCACGTATCTACATACGCCGGATTTTTCAGAGAATCACTCTTCAGGATCGCCCTGTAGGCTCCTTCCTGTACGATGTCCATGGCATCCTGCTCCTGAAAGACATAGCTGTACGCAATCCGGTAATATTTCTCATAATTCGCCACCAGACATTCATGGACCAGCGCCTCCTTCTCGGCACCTTTCATTCTGATCTCCTCCTCTCTCATCCTTTCTGACTGTTAGACCTGCCGGCAGGGCAAAAAGTTTCATCTGTTTCCGAATTCTTTTTAAAAATTTATCCTCTGCACCGGCAATAACAAAAAACGCCTGTATTGCTACAGACGTTCTTTCATCAAAGCATGAAAATGATCCTTTACATACCAGTCGCTGTATCTTCGGACGCTGTCCTGATCCGGCTCGGAGCTTTCATATACGCCGATGGTCAGGAAGCCCGCGTTCTTTGCCGTCTTCAGCGCAAAAGCCGCGTCCTCCACCACCACGCACTCCGACATGGAGGCCCCGAACTTCTCCACCGCCAGCTCGTAGACCGCCGGGCTGGTCTTCCCGACGCCCACCATCCCGCAGTCCACCATAAAGTCAAAATACGGCAGGATTCCGTTCCGCACAAGCGCCGGCCTTCCAAGCTCCGCCGAGGACGCGGTCGCCACGCACATGCGGACGCCCTGCTCCTTCAGGTACGAAAGCCATTCCTTCACGCCCGGCTTCAGCGGAATGTCCTCCGCATAGTGTTTTCCGATTCTCGTACAGAGCTCCTGTACGATCTCCTCCGCCGGCTCCGCAAGCGAAAATTTTTCCTTCAGCCAGATTCCGGACTCCTGCATGGACATGGCCGCCATCTCCTGGTTCAGCTCCGCTGTCGCCCTGATGCCGAAGGTATTCAAAAAATCCGGCACCAGACGGTCCCACCAGGGAATCGAATCGATCAGCGTCCCATCCATATCAAAAACTGCATATTGAAATTTCATCTGTTGTATCTCCTGACTCCTGATCCGTACGCCGGCTCCCGCCGGATTTCAATTCCCGAAACCACGCGGAACGCTACACCCGGATCTTCGTCCCTTTCTGGTCACGTCCCGCCGGTTTCAGCTTCTGAAGCGCAACCTCTTTTTCTTTATAAGTAATGATTTGCTCCGTTCCCTTTGCAAACAGCCAGGCGCCCGTCAGGCAGTCTGTATCCGAAAGCTTCATGGCGCGCACGCCCACGGCCGCCTTCTTTTTCTCCGGTATTTCGTCCGCGCTGAACCGGAGGAAATACCCTTCTTCCGACTGGAGGGCCAGCTGCATGTTTTCACCCAGAAACGCTGCCAGCAGCACCGTGTCTCCCTCGTTCAGCTTCGTGGCCGCGCTGGTTCTGGTCCGCACGTCATATTCCTGGCCGCATACCGCCTTGCTCATTCCCTGTTTCGTCACAAAGAGCAGTTCTCCCTCCAGCAGCCTTTCCATGCTGGCCACGCAGACCATCTGCTCCTGGCTGCTGTCAAAGTTGCTGTAATTGTCGATGGGAAACGCCTTGTCCCGGAATTTTCCAAAGGGCAGGTCCAGCACCTTCACCGTATGCATCTTCCCGCTGTCCGTAAAGATGCAGATGCGGTCCGTATTTTTACAGGGGATCACATGGCGGCTCTCGCTGTCCGCCGCTTCCCGGTTCCGCTCATACGTGGGCACGTCGATGGTTCTGCAGTATCCAAAACGGTCCATGAGGAACACCACCGGCATCTCCTCCGCCTTCTTCTCCACAAAGACTGCCTCCTTACCGTTCTCAATGACGGTCTTCCTGGGCGCCGCATATGCCTTTTTAAACCGGTCCAGCTCTTTCATGATGACCTTCGCCATCTCGTCGTAATTGTTCAGAATCTCCGAATACCGGGCGATGTTTTTCATGGTGGCGTCGTGCTCTTTCATCAGCGCCTGGATCTCCAGGCCGATCAGACGATAGAGCCGCATCTCCAGAATCGCGGTGGCCTGGCGTTCCGTAAAATTCAGCTTCGCCGCCTGTTTCTTCGATTTTTCCGATTGAAACCGGATGCCCTCCGTCTGCCCGCTCATAAGGCACGCCTTTGCCATCTTCAGGTCACGGCTGCCCCTCAGAATCTCAATGATCAGGTCGATCACGTCGCACGCCTTGATCAGCCCCTCCTGAATCTCCTTTTTGTCCAGCTCTTTGTTCAGAAGGGTCTTATACTTTCTTGTATTCAGTTCAAACTGAAAATCGATCACGTGGTCGAAGATCTGGATGAGCCCCAGCGTCTCCGGCCTGCCGTCCGCCACCGCCAGCATATTGACGCCGAAGGTATCCTCCAGACGGGTCTTTTTATAGAGCATGTTGGTGAGCTGCTCCGTATCCGTCCCTTTCCGGAGCTCCAGCACGATCCGGATACCCTCCTTGGACGACTGGTTCGTGATGTCCACGATGTCCGTCGTCTTCTTATTCTCCACCAGCGATCCGATGTCATTCAAAAACTTACCGATGTTGGCTCCGATCATGGTATAGGGGATCTCCGTGATGACCAGCTGCTCCCTGCCTCCCTTGATCTTCTCCACCTCCACTTTGCCGCGGATCCTGATTTTTCCGCTGCCGGTCCGGTAGATTTCCGTCAGTTCATCCTTGTTGACCACAATGCCGCCGGTGGGGAAATCGGGCCCCGGCATGATCTTCAAAAGTTCCTCCACCGTCAGCTTCGGATTTTTCATATACGCCTTCATGGCGTCAATGGTTTCCCCCAGATTGTGAGGCGGAATACTGGTGGACATGCCCACCGCGATTCCCTCCGCCCCGTTGATCAGAAGATGCGGGATTCTGGCGGGCAGGACCCCCGGTTCCTTCTCCGTCTCGTCGAAATTCGGCACAAAATCCACAATGTCCTTATCCAGATCCGCCAGCAGCGCTTCTTCGCTGACCTTCTGAAGCCTGGCCTCCGTATAACGCATGGCAGCCGCCCCGTCTCCCTCGATGGAACCAAAATTCCCATGGCCGTCCACCAGCGGCAGCCCTTTCTTGAACTCCTGGCTCATGACCACCAGCGCCTCATAAATGGAACTGTCCCCGTGAGGATGGTATTTACCCATGGTGTCCCCCACGATACGGGCGCATTTCCGATACGGCCGGTCGCTCCGGATTCCCAGCTCATGCATGTCGTACAGAGTCCGTCTCTGTACCGGCTTCAGCCCGTCTCTCACATCCGGAAGCGCGCGGGCTACAATGACGCTCATGGCATAATCAATATACGACTTCTGCATGACATCCGAATATTCTGTCTTTATGATAATTTCTTCGCTCATATATTCTCCTGTATCACTGTATCAAGATATGGTTAAATATCCAGCTCCGCGTCCACTGCGTTTTCATAGATAAACCTGCGTCTGGGAGGCACCTCGGTTCCCATGAGCATCTCGGTCACGGACGAGGCCAGTCTGGCATCCTCGATCTCCACCTGCTTCAGCCTCCTGTTTTCCGGATCCATGGTCGTCTCCCAGAGCTGCTCCGCGTCCATCTCTCCCAGGCCCTTGTACCGCTGCAGCGTAAAGGACCCGGTATGCTTCTTCCGGTACCGTTCCAGCGCCTTGTCGTCATACAGGTACTCTTCCTTCCCCCGGGAGGGCATGGCCTTATAGAGAGGCGGCATGGCGATATACACATGGCCCTCGTAGATCAGCTCCGGCATGAACCGGTAGAACAGGGTCAGAAGCAGCGTACTGATATGGGCGCCGTCCACGTCCGCATCCGCCATGATGATGATCTTGTCGTACCGAAGCTTTGTGATGTCAAAATCGTTGCCGTATCCTTCGGAAAAACCGCATCCGAACGCGTTGATCATGGTCTTGATCTCCGCATTGGCCAGTACCTTGTCGATGCTGGCCTTCTCCACATTCAGGATCTTGCCGCGGATCGGCAGGATCGCCTGATACGCCCGGTTGCGCGCGGTCTTGGCAGAGCCGCCCGCAGAATCGCCCTCCACGATGAATATCTCGCATCTGGAGGCGTCCCGGCTCTCGCAGTTGGCAAGCTTCCCGTTGGAATCAAAAGAAAATTTCTGTTTTGTCAGAAGATTGGTTTTGGCTTTTTCCTCGGTCCTCCGGATCTTCGCCGCCTTCTCCGCACAGCCGATCACCGCTTTTAAGGTCTCCAGATTCCGGTCGAAATACCGCTGGATCTCGTCTCCGGTCACTTTGGAGGCCGCTTTGGAGGCATCCTGATTGTCCAGCTTCGTCTTGGTCTGCCCCTCGAACCGGGGATCCGGGTGCTTGATGGAGATGACTGCGGTCATGCCGTTCCGCACATCCGCTCCGGTAAAATTCGTATCCTTTTCCTTCAGAATGCCCAGCTCTCTTGCATAACTGTTGATGACCGATGTGAACACGGTCTTGAATCCGGTGATATGCGTCCCGCCCTCGGTGTTGTAGATGTTGTTGCAGAAGCCCAGGACATTTTCATGAAATTCGTTGATGTACTGAAACGCGCACTCTACGGTGATACCTTCATTTTCCCCTTTAAAATATACCACGTCGTGGATCGTCTCCTGGGAGCCGTTCAGATCCTTCACAAAACCCACCAGCCCGTCCGGCTCATGGAATTCGATCCGTTCCGTCTGCGCCCCGCGCCGGTCCTCGAAAAGAATGGTCAGCTCCGGATTGAGATAGGCCGTCTCGTGCAGCCGGCTTTTGACCTCCTCCGCCTTAAAGCGGGTCTTCTCGAAGATCTCCGGGTCCGGCAGAAAATTGATCTTCGTGCCGGTCTGCTTCGTCCGGCCCATGGTGGGCAGAAGCCCTTTGACCAGTTCTACCGTAGGATTTCCCCGCTCATAGTGATCGTGGTGGATGTACCCGTCCCGGGATACCTCGATGTCCAGATATACGGACAGCGCATTGACCACCGAAGAACCCACTCCGTGAAGTCCTCCGCTGGTCTTATATACAGAATCATCAAATTTTCCGCCCGCATGCAGGGTCGTAAAGACCAGCCGCTCCGCGGACATGCCTTTGGCGTGCATCCCTACCGGAATCCCGCGCCCGTTGTCACTGACGGTACAGGAACCGTCCTTTTCCAGATATACCTCAATCCGGCTGCAAAACCCTGCCAGATGCTCATCTACTGAATTGTCCACGATCTCATAGATCAGGTGGTTCAGGCCCTTTGTGGATACGCTGCCGATGTACATGCCGGGCCTCTTGCGCACCGCTTCCAGTCCTTCCAGGACCGCGATACTGTCCGCATCGTAGGTGTTGTATGCCATACTATCCTGCTCCTTTTTTGAAAATACAGGATATAGTATACAAAATTTTGAAAAAAATAACAAGCAGAAAAACAGAACAGATTTTCGATTCCCTCATCCGGTCCGGATTTTCGGCCGGCCCGGCAGGCATTTTTTTCTATTCTTTCTTTTATTCTTTCTCCTGTCTCCGGGACGCCAGATAGGCCGCCCTGCCTTCCTCGTAGAGGTTTCTTCCATCGCTGTCAATGATGACCACCAGCGGCATCTCCTCCACGTACAGCCTGCGCAGCGCCTCGGCCCCAAGGTCCTCGTAGGCGATCAGTTCTGATTTTTTGATGCATTTTGCCAGCAGCGCGCCCGCGCCTCCTATGGCTCCGAAATACACCCCGACGTATTTCTTCATGGCGTCCACCACCTCCGGAAGGCGCGCCCCCTTGCCGATCATTCCTCTGGCGCCCACGGACATCAGCGTGGGCGCATAGGCGTCCATACGGCCGCTGGTGGTCGGTCCGGCGGACCCGATGACCTGCCCCGGCTTCGCCGGCGTCGGCCCCACATAATAGATGGTCGCGTCCTGCGGGTCAAAGGGAAGCGTTTCCCCTCTTTCAAGCGCTTCGCACATTCTCTTATGCCCCGCATCCCGGGACGTATAGATCTCTCCGGTCAGATAGACCGTATCTCCTGCATGAAGCGTCCGCGCCAGTTCCTCCGTAAGCGGCAGCGTAATATGTCTTTCCATGTCAGATCACCTCCGTCTTATGTCTCGTCACATGGCAGCTGATGTTGATGGCGCAGGGCATCCCGGCAATATGGGTCGGCAGCGTCTCGATATTCAGTCCCAGCGCCGTCGTCCTGCCGCCAAAGCCCTGCGGGCCGATGCCCAGTTCATTGATTTTCTCCAGCATCTCCCGCTCCAGATCCGCATAGAACGGATCCGGATGCGGCGAATCCAAAGGACGCATCAGCGCCTTTTTCGCCAGCAGCGCCGCCTTGTCAAAGGTGCCTCCGATCCCTACGCCCACCACCATGGGCGGACAGGGATTAGGCCCTGCCGTCTCCACGGTCTCCAAGATGAAATCCTTGATCCCCTCAAGTCCCGCAGACGGCTTGAACATCCGGATGGCGCTCATATTTTCGCTTCCGAAACCCTTAGGACCCACGGTGACGCGCACCTGCTCTCCCGGCACGATCTCCGTATACAGCATGGCCGGCGTGTTGTCGCCGGTATTTCCCCGGCGCACCGGGTCCTTTACCACGGATTTCCGCAGGTATCCTTTCTCATATCCCCTGCGGACCCCTTCGTCCACCGCCTCCGTCAGGTCTCCTCCGGTCAGATGGACATCCTGCCCGATCTCCAGAAATACGCACGCCATTCCCGTATCCTGGCAGACCGGCACCTGCTCCCGGTCCGCGATCTCATAGTTCTCGATGATATGATCCAGAACATCTTTGGCAATCTCACCGTCCTCACAGGCGCGGCAGCTCTGAATCGCATCTTTGACGTCCTCCGGCAGATGCTCGTTCGCCTCAATGCAGAGACGCTCCACCACATCCGTGATCCGGCTCACTTCTATCTCACGCATGGTTTTCTCCTCCTTATATTCGTTTTTTGTATCTTACAGCCGACGGTTGTCCACATACATACTTGTTACACCACCTTCATCATACATGGAACTCTTTTTTTACTGCGTTTTTACATTTTGTTTTTGTCATCTCAGCCAGTTGTGCATCCGTACGATCTATTTCCGATGAAAAGACATCCCACATCCCTGTAAAATAATGATTCTCGTCAATACTGTTCCAAAAATCGTCTATCTTTCTCCAATTTATTGCCCATCTTGTCATCATTTCTTCAAACAGTTTAAGATTCAATGCCATCACACACGATATACAGATGCTGGCACATTCCTGTAACTGGGCATATCCTGTTTTCACCAGTACTTTCTGGTTATTCGGAGGAACGTTCAACCTGACAGCATTTTTCCCGGCAAGAATACGGCTTGAATGCACGATCGCATGGCGCATTTGGCATAACTTGTCAAATTCATCCAACAAATCATTCAGCAACTCGTTTCTCTTTACTTCAATATGTAAACAATTTTATCTTCTCATCAGGATGTTCGATATGCCATTTGTCCAAATCATGACTGTCGATATACTCCGCCTGTTCTGTAAACATCTCCTCTTTATACATTTGCTATTCCTCCAAACCGGCAATCCATTTCTTCCAAAATATACAGCTTTATTACAATGTATCTGTAAACCCCACTGTAATTTATTATCCCCTGAAACAACCTGTCTGTATACTTGAGAATTCAATCATTCACCACAGTTTTCCAGCATTTCCTGTTTTTTATAGTTTATAACAGAACAGAATCCTTTTCAACCTGTTTGCACAAAATAACAGGCTGGATACCCCGTTGCCATACAAAATACACGATCTGCTTTAAAATATTAAGACAGAACAAATCATTTTATTCAATTCAAAAGCATTTGGAAATCACAAAAGAACCAACGAAATCGACCCTGCGGCCGACGATAGAAATATCAAACGTCCTTCTTATTCGGAAAGCATCCATGCACCGTTTCGGTATCTGCATTTCGTCTGCATGTTGCTCTCTGCATACTGCTTTCCGAATTGAAAGAAGAACTTTTAATACCTTATAAATACTGTTCTGCGATCGCCTGCATCCGTCCCCATTTCTCTTCCATATCCTTTACCATACGGAACTGGGTCCTGCAGCGGTCCAGATTATGTTCCGGACGATGAATCTTGAAATAATGGTCACCCTCCAGGTAATCGGCCAGAAAACGCATCCCGCACTCCAGCGTCATCAGCTTTGCACCCACGGGAAGCATCTGGATCTCTTTCCCGGTCAGCGATCCGCCGCAGCCCTCAATGAACCCCTTCGTATACAGGGCGAACAGCTCCAGGTCGCAGGATACCTTTGACAGATCCTTCTCATCCTCCGCTCCGGTATTTGCCCCGAACCGGATGGAATCCCCATAATCATACAGCGCCGAACCGGGCATAACCGTATCCAGGTCGATGACACAGATTCCCTTTCTGGTCACCTGATCCAGCATAATGTTATTCAGCTTGGTATCATTATGTGTAACCCGAAGCGGTATCTCGCCGGATGCCAGCATATCGCAGAGTACATGGCAGTCCTCTTCCCTGTCCAGCACAAACCGGATCTCTTCCGATACCCCTGCGGCACGCTGCAGCACATCCGCCTCCACCGCCTTTTTAAAATTTCTCAGGCGGTCCACCGTATTGTGGAAATTCGGGATCGTTTCATGGAGACTTTCCGCCGGATAATCCGCCAGAAGCTTCTGGAAATGGCCAAACGCCACCGCGCTTTCATAAAAATCTTCCGGACGTTCCACCACATCATAGCTGACCGCATTCTCCACGAACCGGTACATCCGCCAGAACGTGCCGTCCTCTTCCTGCCGATAAGAGCCGCCGTCTGCGACCGGAATCACATTCAGGGCCTCCCTTCTGGGGTCTCCGCCGTTCTCCGCGATCTTTTTCTGCAGAAATGCGGTCACGCCCACGATATTCTCCATCAGCCCTCTGGGGTCCTTAAACACCTCATGATTCATCCTCTGGAGAATATACCGGCATTTCTCTCCGGACGCCGCACGACAGGTCAGGAGAAAGGTATCGTTGATATGTCCGTTCCCATGGGACTCGATATTCTCCAGCTCCCCATCTATGGCAAATCTTCCCGAGATCTGCAGTAATTCCGACTTTTCTCTGCTCATACAGACGCCTCCTAACCTTTCACACCGCCGCCTGTGACACCGGCGATAATCTTCTCTGACAGGAACACATACAGGATAAAGGTGGGCAGGAATACGATGACCACTGCCGCAAACATTCCCGCATAGTCTCCGGTATACCGCATGGAATTGATCATTCCATACAATCCGATAGCTACGGATTTTACCCTGTCGGAGTTTGCAAAGATCAGGGACATAAAATATTCGTTCCACACATTGATAAAGTTGAAAATGGTCACGGTGATGATGCCCGGCTGCGCCATGGGCAGCATGATCTTCCAGAACGTCTTCATGGGCGGACATCCGTCAATGGCAGCCGCCTCCTCAAAGGATCGGGACAGATTGCTGAAAAAGGTCAGGAGGAAGATCGTCGTATAGGGCACGTTGATGCCCACATACAGAAAGATCAGCACCGCGCGGTTGGCCAGCGACACGTTCAGGATGTTCCATCCCGCCACCAGGCCGAACAGCGGCAGCACGATCATGGTTGCCGGTACGCCCATGGCAGCCACAAAACCGTTCTGGATCAGTTTGTTTCCCAGAAAGGTAAAACGGGACAGAACATAGGCTGCGGGCGCACAGATCAGCACCAGAAACGCACAGGATATGGATGCATACACAAGCGAATTGGTGAAGAAGACCGATACGTTGGACGCGCTCCACGCCTTCGCATAATTTTCCAGATGAAACCCGCTCTCAAACTGGAAGACCGTACCGGAGAAGATCTCCCTGGAAGTGGAGAAGCTGGCTCCGATCACCCAGCCAAGCAGGATAAAAGTAAACAGCACCCACAGGGACAATATAATGTAACCGGGAGCCAGGCGAAGTTCTCTGCGCCAGTTCACGCGTTCACGCACTCTTTTTTCTTTTGCCATCCTTACTCCCTCCCTTAAAATTCGATATCGTCATCTTTGAACACTTTGTTACATACGACAAAGATCAGCACCACACATACGCTCAGGAGCACGCCCACTGCTGCGCCGATGCCGGCGTTCCGCTCGGTCATACTGTTTCCTGCCCCGAAGATATTCTGGTACATGTAGACCACCGGCGTGATCGTCTGCGTATTGGAAACCACCATGGAAAACAGCTGGGACCACAGGAAAAATCCGGCGGAGCTGATACTCCACATGGTAATATTCGTCTTTGTGACACCCTTTAGAAGCGGCAGCGTAATATATCGGAACTGCTGCACCTTGCTGGCGCCGTCCAGCGTGGCCGCTTCAAAATAATCCGTACTGATCCGCTCAATGCCGCTGGCAAAAATCAGCATATGGTAACCCACCATTCCAAAACAGTAAGCAACCAGAAGCGCAAAGAACAGATGGGACGGGTCCAGCCACTGGAACTTCGCAAGCCCTTCCCAGTGAAGCAGCTCTCCGATGGATTTAAAAAGGCCGAACTTGGGGCTGAACACATACTGCAGCCACATGGTCGCCAGCGCTACGGCGCTGACCACGTTGGGCATGTAGATAATCGCCCGGAACGCGCTTTTGAAACGGATTCCGCTGGTCAGAATCGCCGCGAAAAGAAGCGCAAGCCCCATCACAATAATTCCCCCAAAGAGCCAGATCCGGAAAATGTTCCACATGGAGATCCGGAACAGCTCCGTATTAAACAGTTTGATGTAGTTGGCAAGTCCTGAAAACTGCCATTTGGATACCGCATCCGTCACGCCTTCGATCTTGAAAAAACTCATGGCAATGGTGCGGAAGATCGGATACAGGAAGATAATACAAAACATGATAACCGCAGGCGCAAGGAACACCACGATCATGGTCTTATTCTTTTTCAATCCGGCAACCCCCCTCTTTTCATAACAGGTCTCTTGTTTTCCTTAATTCTAAAAACATGGCAGCACCGCCTTTCACGATGCCGCCATAATTGTCTCATGCCTGTCCGTGCAGCTCTTTATGCACTTTTTTCAAAACAGGTATTCACTTAGTTGCCTGCTGCTTTCAGCGCATCTACGAATCCCTGTGCATCCAGAGAACCGCCGCAGAGCTTTGTGAAATTCTCAACAATGATCGGAGTCATATCCGCATTCGCCTCTGCGCCTGCTGCCCACGGATAACGGGTCGTCATGCTGTCCATCACCGGTTTTACATTGGTCAGAAGCGTCGGCCACTCTGTGTTGCTGGTGTCTGCCGGAATACCAACTGACATCTCTGAGAGAAGCGCGTCTGCTTCGCCCTTGGTCAGATAGGTGATAAGCTGGAATGCCTGCTCTGCCTTGGTGGATTTTGCATTGATCGCAAATACCTGCGCACCGTAGTTGGAAGCTTCCGTTCCATCCACTCCGCCTTCCACTGCCGGATAGCTGAAGCAGCCCCACTTAAAGTCTTCACCTGCAATATCCTTCACTTCGTTCGGAAGCCAGGAACCGTTCAGATACATTGCCGCGGTACCCATAGCCAGTTCTGTATTCTGTCCTGCCGGCCACTGGTTGCTCTCGATGGTCTCGGAGAAATATCCCTTGCTCGCCAGCTCTTCATAAGCCTGTGCAGTCTTCAGCACTGCCTCGTTGTCCCAGTCGCCGTTCTTTACCACTTCTTCCGTTGCCGGCTCACCGATCAGACGGCTCATGTGATATCCGAACAGGCTGGCAATGTATGCATTGTCATTGGTAATCGGAGTATAGTTTGCATCCTTGATCTTCTGGCAGGTATCCAGGAACTCATCCCAGGTCTCCGGAACCTTCTCCACGCCTGCTTCTTTAAAGATCTCCTCATTATAGAAATAAGCGAATACGTTGGGCTGATACGGGATAGATTTCAGCGTCCCGCCGCCTACCTCACGGCATGCAGCGATCAGTCCCGCATTGGCTGTCGCCTCATAATCATTGGCCTTTGCCAGCTCCTCCAGATCCATCAGATAGCTGCCCCAGGTAGTGTTCACACGGTCGATGTCCTCGTCGAACACATCGATGTTGGTTCCTGCGTCCAGCGCCGGCTGCAGACCCTCACGGATACCCGTACGTCCCTTGAACTGCACATCCACTGCGATGCCCGTCTCTGCGGTAAACGCCTCGATGGACTGTTTGATCGCCTGCGCCTGCGGTTCCGCCGCATCCCACATGGACCAGTATACCAGTCCGTCGCCCGTCGCTCCTGCCGGTGCTTCCGTTCCGCCCTCTGCCGCATCCGCCGCCGGTGCTTCCGTTCCGCTGTCCGCCGCCGGCTGATTGCCGGAAGAACCGCAGCCTGCCAGTGTCGCTGCCACCATAGTCGCACACAGAAGCGCACTTAACATCTTCTTTTTCATACTTTTTACCTCCTGATTGTTTCAAAATATACAGGATACAGAAATCTCTGTTCTGTATTCCTGTGCCGCTTGATGTCTCCATTATAGTAAGACTTTCCGAAAAAGTCTTTGTCTTATTCATTTACCTTTTTGCATTATCAGCCCGTTTTTTGTGTATTTTTCACATTTCATCTTCATTTTCTCTTTTTCTACAGGTGATATTCACTCATTAAGCCAAAACAAAAGATGTAATATTGCCCAAAAATCGTATAATCTCTTTTTTTTCATCTGCATTTTTCACAATTTCCGTAATCAGTTTCTGTCACTTTTGCTTTTCTTTTTTGCACTTTTGTATTATAATGGTATCAAATAGGATAAAAAATTTGCATAATCAGCCCATTTCCAGAAAGGAGCGGACAGAGCATGAGTTACAAAAGCGTTTCCCTGCAGGATATCCTGACTATTCACGAGATCTATTCCATCCATTATTTTGAATACATGTGTGATTTTTCTTTTCCGGGAGAATCCCATGATTTCTGGGAATTTTTATGCGTTGACAAAGGAGAAGTGAATGTCATGGCCGGGGAAAAATTCCATGTGCTGAAAAAGGGAGACATCATTTTCCATAAGCCAAACGAGTTTCATGATGTGAAATCCAACGGGCTGATCGCCCCCAATCTGGTGGTCATGTCCTTTTCCTGCACTTCGCCGGTAATGACTTTTTTTGAAGAAAAGGTGTTGAAGATCAGCGAACCGGAGCGGATCCTCCTGGCGCAGATCATTCAGGAAGCCAGACATGTATTTGAGGGACGGATGGATGATCCCTACCAGGAAGAACTGATCCGTGCGGAAAGTCCCCGTTTTGCCGGGGAACAGCTGATCCGACTGTATCTGGAGCAGCTCCTGATCCAGCTGATCCGCCGGTACATGGTCCGCACCGCACCGGTCAATCCTGCCATCGTCAAATCCATCAAGCAGAAGGCGGACGGAGAGCTCTTCTCGCAGATTCTGGAATATATGGAGACCCATATCAACGAGAATCTGACCATCGAGCAGCTCTGCAGAAGCAATTCCATAGGCCGCTCCCAGCTTCAGAAGCTGTTTCGGACCAGGAGCGGCTATGGTGCCATCGAATATTTCTCAAGGATGAAAGTGGATCTGGCCAGACAGATGATCCGGGAACACCATTACAACTTTACGCAGATCGCAGATGCCCTTGGATTTTCCTCCATCCATTATTTTTCCAGACAGTTTAAGCGGATCACCGGCATGACCCCTTCCGAATACGCCTCTTCCATCAAGGCGCTTTCGGATCAGCCAGGCTGAGCCGGCTTTCGTGTCAGGCGGCAGAACCGGAGGACCGCATATCGGCTTTCATGCCAGGCGGCGGGACCGGAGAAACCGCATACCGGCTTTATTCCCACAGCTTCTGCGGATACAGGCCTTGATCCTTCAGCGACTGGATGGCTTTTACCACCACCGGCTTATCCTCCCGATAGGTCACCCCGTACCAGCGGTCTCTGGATTTTAAGACGGTCACCTCCGCCTTTTTCTCCTGGATCAGTTCATCCACCACAAAGGGCAGAAAATATTCGCATTTCAGCGGATTTTTCGGTAAATTCTCTGTCAGGAATGCAGCGAACCGGTCCCGGATCTCTCCCATCATGCTCTTTGTAAAGCCCCACATGTTCATGGATACTACTGCATCCTCCGCAAGGGGCGTCCAGGCCGCTCCGTCGTCTTCCGTATACGCCGGACCGTCCTCTCTTTTCTCAATGCGGACCCGCTCCACGATCTCGGTCAGTTTCCCGTTCTCATCCGTCTCGCAGACGCCTCTGGCCACATGTCCGTTCTCTGTAAGTGTATTCTTCAGCAGATATCCTACCATCGTATACTGGTATCGGTCCGTATCCTCATGAGACGACAGGAAATCATAGATCATCTGAAACGCCTGCTGTCCGTAGTAATCATCCGCGTTGATGACGGCAAAGGGACCGTCCACCAGCGGCAGACAGGACAGCACTGCATGAGCCGTTCCCCAGGGCTTCACCCGGCCTTCCGGCGCCTGGAAGCCCTCCGGCAGATTTTCCATCTCCTGGAAAGCATATTCCACCTTAATTCTCTGCTCCATGCGGTTTCCGATGGTCCCTTTAAAATCCTTCTCATTCTCCTTCTTAATGATAAAGATGACCTTCTCAAACCCTGCCTTCACTGCATCATAGATGGAAAAGTCCATGATGATATGTCCGTCCGCATCCACCGGATCAATTTGCTTCAGACCGCCGTAGCGGCTTCCCATGCCTGCTGCCATAATGACGAGTACTGGTTTCTTCATTTTTCTTTCCTCCTTAAAATTCCGCAGTTCCCCTTCTGGAGCCTGTGCGGTCCATTGCTGTTTTTTACAGGTCACTTGACACTGCCCATATGTTCTGCATGACGAATGCTGCATCTGCCTATATGGTTTTCCACCGGATGGCTCCCGCCTCCAGCGTGATCTGCTCCGTCCTGCCCAGGCCGTCGTACACGGTCGTAGACCGCTCTTCGCCGCTGTTGTTCAGTACCGCATAGATACCGGCCTTTGGATACGCGTGAACCTCGCACTGAGGATCATCCGCATACCAGCGGTACAGCTTCTCCTCCTGACCGGCCGCGCAGTACAGGGACCGGAGCAGAAGACGGGTGTTCTCGCAGCTGTAGGGAAGTCCGGCCATATACACGCTTTTCCCCTTTCCGTAAGGGTGGACCGCCAGATGGACCTCATGATCAGAATATTCCACAATCTCCGTATCTGCCCCCAGCGCATAGATGTTTTTCATGCCCTCTCCAAAGTCAAAGGGGCCGGTCCGGTCCTGCGTGAGGTAATGCTGCTCCAGGGGCTTTGTGAAATATTTATCAGTCGACAGGGTAAAGCCCAGTTCCTTCTCCACGCCGAACACATCCGCCAGCTGGAAAAACCTTCCGTTTTTATGTACCGCCGACGGCTCGCCGATCCCCACCAGTCCGCCGCCTTCATGGACCCAGCGCCTGACCAGGCTGACAAGCTTTTCATCCTCCCAGCGGGAACCGCCGGAATATGCGCTGCCCGCATCTCCCGCATTGATGATCACATCCACATCCTCCGGGATTCCGGACGAGAGGATCTCATCAAAGCTCAGGAAACACACGTCCACGCTCATGCCGCTCAAGGCTTCCAGCATCCCGAAATACGAATAGGTCTGCTTATACCAGAGGGCGTGGGCCACCATATACGCCTGCCAAGAACGAAGCCTGCCCCAGCAGTTCAAGACCGCCGCTTTCAGTCCGCAGTACGGCTTCCTGCCGTGAATTTTATCGTAAATGTCCCGGAATTCATCGGTAAGCTTCTCGATATAGTCCGTAAACTCCGGAAACTGATAAGCCAGACTCAGGTAGCCGCCGTAGCCGATGCGGTCCAGAGGCTTTCTCATAAGCGCTCTTCTGGCAGACAGCCAGTTCTCTCTTGCTTCAACGCACGGATCGTTTCCTTCATAAAACGTATCCGGAAAGAAATACGGCAGAAAACGTCCTTCTGTATACTTCACGCCTGGAATGTCCGAGATCAGCCGCAGCGTAGCGCCCCCGCCCACGCTTCCCACCACCGCGTCCAGGCCGATGCTTTCAAAATACGGGCCGTAGGGCTCCGTGCCGATCCAGTTGTCCCCCAGGAACATCATGGCCTCTTTCCCGGCCTTATGGACCAGCGCCACCAGCTCCGCCGCCTTTTTCGCCACAAACCGCTGGATAAAATCCATGTAATCCCGATATGCCTTTGCAGGCACCCGGAAGGGCGTATTGTAATATCCGTTGTCCACCAGGTCCTCCGGGCGCAGCCGGTAACCGTACTCCGCCTCAAATTCCTGCAGCGCTTTTACGGATACGGTGCCTCCGTAGCCGAACCAGTCCACAAATTTTTCCTTTGCCTCCTGGTTGAATACCAGCGTAAAATGATAGAAAAACGTAGTAAAGCGGACCACATCCGTGTCCGGATTTTCCTTCAGCCACCGGATCAGGTATTCCTTCGCAAACTGTCCGGAAGACGTCTGGCGCACATCAAACGGAATCTCATGGGGCCTGTCCCCCCAGTTGTTGGTGATGTGGTTGTACATCTGCGTGGGATCCCACACCGCATACACAAGAAAGCTCACCGTATACTCATGAAACGGTTCCGCCTTCCGCACACAGACCTGATGACGCTCCGGGTCCAGTTCCCAGCCCCCGGCAGGCACCGGCTGCCCGGCGGTCCGGTCCATGACCTCCCACCATTCCTTCGGATCATGCAGATAATCCGGAACCACCTGCTCCCCGTAATAGCCCTCCATAAAAGAAATCCGCAGCTCTTCGTCCACTGCAGTACATCGTCTGGACATCAGATAAAGCTGCTGGCACTCTTCCATATGCTCCCTGGCAAATTCGTTGTGCCCTCTTGCCACAAAATAGGTCGTATAAATCTTCGCATCCAGTTTTTTAATCTCCGGATCCAGCTTCGTCCCGTCGCTGTCCCGAAGCGCGTCGGCGCCCCAGCGCGCGAGCATCTCCTTCGTCTCGCTTAGAAAACCGGCTTCGCTTGGCAGCGTCACCCTGCCCCTTGTCTTCGCCATTTCCTGCCCCCCGTTTCCTCCTGTATAACATCGTTCCTGCAAACAACAGTTTCTTCTGTCCTTAAGTATATACAGTTTTCTGTCCTCCGGCAATAGGAGAATCGGCGCTTTTTTTTATCAAAAAAGACAGCACGTCCATTATGACATGCCGTCTTTTTTCTGATCAAACAGTATTTTTTTCTTCTGCTCCCGGTTGAATTCCAAAAGCGTACCGGATGTCGTTTTCCGCATCAATTCTGTATGCGCTCTCCACATCCGCGCCCCAGCTGTCGATGCCTCCCACTCCTCTGACCGCTCCGAAGATGCCAAGGACGGTCCGTCTGGGCGGCGGCAGCTCCTCCTGATGGAGGGCATTTTCCAGTTCGGATGCGGTATAGGGCAGACAGGAGAACGCAAACAGCCTGCCTTTTTCACACTGAAACCGGAGGGCGGCGCTTCCGGAAACGCTTTTCCTGTTATCCAGCCTCCGGCTCCTCTGTATTTCCACCCAGGCAGTGTCCATATGCATTCCGCAGTCCTGAGGGACCAGGTAGGGCGTAACCGGAAGTCCTTTTACCTTATAGATTCCCGGAATCCCTCCCGCCTTTCTGTCCGGATATGTTTCCCCGGACAATCCCTCATAAGTAAATCCGTCCGCACAGGTGGGCATGACGAAACGCATGCCGAAAAGCGGAAGTTCCGGAAGCCCCTGCATTCCATGATAATGGGCCCGGATCTGTATCGCGCCTCTGACATCGATCTCATAAAACACTTCGGTCTGCGCAGGGGGAACCGTAACTGTTTCATACGTATAGGCAATCCGTACCTTTGAAGCCGTTTCCCGGCCTGTATATTTGTTATTCTCCGGCGCGGACGGAAAAGGAATCTTCTCTCCGTCCACCCATATAGTGATCTTTCCGCACCGGATAAACTGATCGGCCGCCAGCCACATACCGCTCTTCAGGACAAAACCGTTTCCCCGGTCGTTATCTGTGGAGGCCCGCCAGAAGCAGGGACGCGGCGGCCGGTACAGCCACTCCATGCCGCCGGATACCAGCGATTCCATGCCGCCGGCCGTATAGGAGAACAGATAATGAAACTCCGCTCCGTCCCGGCTCCCGTGAATCCCCAGCGTCACATCTCCATAGACAAGATGCAGCAGATCCCTGCCTTCCGGCTTTTTATCTGTATTTTCCATAAAAATACCTCACTTCCTGCATGGCCGGTTTCTCAGTCCGGTCCGCAAAAATGATGCCGTTCCCTGAAAATGCGTAGTCGGATGGCCGATCATCAAAGTCGCCGCCATAACGCAGCGCCGGATGTCCGGTCATCTCATCTTCCACATAGAGCGCCTGATCAATAAAATCCCAGATAAATCCGCCCTGATACATTTCATACTGATCCAGCAGCTCCATGTACGAAGCCATACCTCCCAGAGAATTTCCCATATCATGCATGTATTCACACATCAGGAAAGGCTTCTTGGGATCATTCTCCAGCCAGGCACGCACCTCATCCGGCGGCGCGTACATGCGGCTCTCCACATCGGAGATGCCATCTTCATACTCCCGGTTCCGGCAGACTCCCTCATAGTGCACCAGACGGCTGTCATCCCTTTCCTTCAGCCAGGCATTGGCCGCCAGCAGCACATCTCCCGCATAGGACTCATTTCCCAGAGACCAGAACAGGACGGAAGGGTGATTTTTAAACCATTCAAAATTGCTCCGGACCCGGTCCAGCACTGCTTCCTTCCACTGCAAAAGGCTTCCGGGTACATTCCAGGAGGGCTCCACCTCCCCCATCTTCTGCCAGCTTCCGTGCGACTCCAGATTCGCTTCTGCCATGAGACAGATACCGTTCTCATCACAGAGCCGATACCAGGGGGTCTGATCCGGATAATGGCAGGTACGTACCGCATTGATATGGTTCTGCAGAAGAATTTCCATATCCCGCTTCATCTCTTCCATGCCGATGCATCTCCCGCTTTCGGGACTCCACTCGTGCCGGTTGACGCCGTTGATAATCAGGCGCTTTCCGTTCAGCCGGATCACCCTGTCTTTGATCTCAATCCGCCGGAATCCCAGTTGGAGCGGGACCACTTCCGACAGCCTGCCCCGGGTATCGTACAGCCGCACTTCCAGCCGATAGAGACAGGGTGAACCAATGTCCCAGGCCTCTACCGTCCCCAGATCTTTCTGCCCCATGACACACCCGACTCCCCGGCAGCAGCCGCCCGGAAACAGAATCTCATGCGTGAAAACGGTCCGCTCTTTTCTGTCCTTCAGCAGAATTTCCATCCTGCCGGACACGCCTTCTTCCATGGACACCCGGAATTCCGCCGAGATACTGCCGCTTCCATCGGGATGCCATACAGGCTTCACCCACAGATCTTCCACATGCATCCGGGGCTTTGCATACAGGCTCACGTTGCGGAAGATCCCGAAAAAGCGGAAGAAATCCTGGTCTTCCAGAAATGCCGCGCTACTCCTTTTGTGGACTTCCACTGCAAGAAGATTTCCTTCCGCCTTCAAATACGGAGTCAGATCGAATTCCGAAGGCGTGAAGCTGTCTTCTGCATAACCCACAAAGGAGCCGTTCAGCCACACATACATGGCCTGCTCCACGCCTTCCAGCCGGATAAACACCTGCTTTCCCTGAAGTCCTTTTTCCAGGTCAAATTCCCTTCGGTAAGAACCCACCGGATTATATTCTGCCTGACTGAACATGCCCCTTCCCCGGTCATTCTTTCCCAGGCTGTAAGCAGGCCTCCGGTAAACCTGTCCCTCCCAGGGATACATGGTATTGATATAATGGATCCGGTCATAGCCCGCCAGTTCGATATGACCGGGAACCTGAATCCGGTCAAAATCCGACGCGTCATAATCCATACGGAAGAAATCCGCCGGACGGCTCATGGCATTTGGGGAATACCAAAACTGCCAGTTCCCGTTCAGAGACTGGACCAGAGAGTTCTTTCCTGAGCTCCATTCTTCCTCCGATGCATAAAATTCATGGTCACTGTGTGCCGGAAGCTGGTTCACCCGGAAAATCTCCGGATCATCCAGCCATCTGATATCTGCATTCATACTCTGCTGCTCCTGATCAAAATTTTTCACTCTTTCACCGCGCCCGCAGCTACTCCTGCCAGGATATATTTCTGGAAGAAGATATAGATTGCTATCGTAGGAACCATAATCACAATGATACCCGCTGCCAGGGTCTGCCAGGAGCCCTGCTGGGCATTGGCATAGTTCATCAGAAATGTGGTCAGCGTACGCAGTCTGTTCTTCGGCATATACAGATACGGAATGTACATGTCATTGATGATGTTGATAGCCTTGATAATGCATACCGTCGCAGTGGCCGGCGCCAGCAGCGGAAAGATGATCCTGCCGAACAGCCCGAAATAAGAACAGCCGTCCAGAAGCGCCGCCTCATCCAGCGCCACCGGTATTCCGGAGATAAACTGCCGGTAAATGTAGAGCTGCATCAGATCCGACGCCACATAGATCACGATGGGCGCCCAGATGGTGTTGTAAAGATGCAGGCCCTGAATGACCTGGAATCTCGCAATCTCTGTAACAAAGGTCGGGATCAGCATCCCCATAAAAAACAGCCCCACCACGATCCGCTTCCCGCGGAATTCAAATCTCTCGATGACAAATGCCGTGATCGTTCCAAACAGCACGTTAAAAAAGAGAGAAACAATCAGTATGATACCGGTATTTTTGAAACCCAGAAGCAGATATTTATCCGTCAGCACTTCCTTAAAGTTCTCAAATGTGACCCGGTCAAAAGAGAGCAGAAGGAGCGGGGATGTAACCGCCATGTCCGCCTTGGTCTTCAGCGCCGCAAAAAGGGTCAGCAGGATCGGCGCCAGCACAATGGCCACCATGCACAGGCAGATTACCTGCTTGATGATCTGTACAACTGCTTTTTTCGTCATGCTTCTTTCCTCCTGTCTTTCAAGATCAGCCCGTGGATCAGATGATTCTGCACCACATAGATCAATATGATCATCACCATGATCGCCACCGCCATGGTAGAAGCCATGCCAAAGTTGGAGAAGGTAAACGCGGTTTTGATCGTATACAGGGTGAAGGTCGAAGACGCATAGCCTGGACCTCCTGCTGTCATGACAAACGGAATGTCGAATACCTGGAGGGCTCCCCGAATGTTGTCAAACAACACAAAATCCACCATCAGCATAATGGCCGGAACCTGTATGTACCGGAACAGCTGCCAGGTATTGGCCCCGTCCACCTTCGCGGATTCCAGAATGTCTGCCGGTACCGACTGAAGCGCTGCCATGAACAGAATCACATGATAGCCGCTGAACCGCCACAGAGATACGAACGCCAGTACGAAATTTACGATCTTCGGATCGGACAGTTCTGCCCGAACACATCCCGGAATCTGGAATTATCCATACTGAAGCGCACCCCCACTGCAAGGATCACTGCCAATGCCTCCTGTTCCATCTCAGGGAGCTCCCGCTGTTCAAAACCGGCAAAAAGTTTTTCCTTTTCTTCTGCCGCATTTTTCTCATCGGCGGTATAGAGAGCCTCCGCAAGACGCCGGTATGCTTCAGAACACGCCAGAAGCTTCTCTTCCCTGCCGGAGAGCGCAGCAAGATCCACGACCGCATTTTCCCCGCACAGATGTCTCAGGCAGATCTTCCCCCGAATCTCCTGTACCAGATCCAGGAAAGGCTCCGGACCGGACACCTCTTTCCCGATACACACCCACATGGAAACATCCAGTTCCCTGGAAACGGTTTTCTGAAGTTCCCGGAGCATGCGGACCATCCGGCCCGTGTAATCATTTTCCATGATCCGGTAAAAGACAAGAAAAAGCTGCGGCTGATCTGCATAGGTAATGCACCGGGACGCATACATGGGGTTGCGTTCAAAACAGCTCTCCGCCTTTGACATCAGTTCCATATCCCCCTCACTCTGACCGCAGCTCTCGATCCAGATACCCAGCATCGTATAGGGCTCCATGAAAAATTCTCCGGATACCCGGCAGACCTCCTGCGGCGTCATTTCTTTCCTGATCAGAGCCGCGAGACAGTCCTCCGGCTTTTTCAGCGCCCCCGCATCCGTTCTTCGTATTCTTCAATCAAAGCCCGCAGTCTGCGCACCATGGCATTGAACTGATGGATCATACTCCGGATCTCATACTGTCCGGAAGGATCAATATGGATATCCAGATGCCCTTCCTCCACCAGCCTGAGTCCGCCGCTGATCTCTTCCACCGGCCTTACGATGCTGCGCAGAAAATACCTGGAATAAAAGCCTGCCAGTGCCAGGATCAGCACTGCCGCCACCAGTACCAGAAGCGCCGTACGCCAGAAGCCCAGTGTCAGATCCTTTGTCTCAATACAGCTTTCCAGATACCAGACCGTATCATTCAGTTCCATGGGCGTACGCACCCAGGTAAATCCCTTTCCCAAAAAAATCTCATCCTCCTGTGTGGAAAATATCAGTGTTCCTTCCTGATCCCGGATCCGGGTAATGCCAAGGCTGTTTTTCCCGTCCAGATAATTCCGGTTGTACTCCCGAATCCGGTCTGCCGCGCCCGTGGACTGATAAAAGGTCACCATCTCGATCTTCTGGGAACGGTCCGTCCGCACATCCGGCGCCAGAGCGAAGACCAGGATCAACGCATCCTTTTTCCCTCCCATATACAGGTCATTCACCGCCTCCGTATCATAGGATCCCAGGCAGACCACATTGCTGCGCTTCAACGCCCGCTGATACCAGTCCATCCCTCGGATCTCCTCGTCGGATCTCTGAATATCGCTTTTGATATAGGTCTCTTTTCCGTCCTTCATATAAAAACCCACGGATATGATATCCTTCACCGGTTCCAGCGCCAGATTTCCTGCCTGCTCCAGCCTCTGCTCGTATTCATATCTCAAAGCCCCGTCATAGGTATCCGTCCCCGCCGCATAGGACAGGATCTCATTGTCGTTGGTATAGATCAGATGCGAGAGCCGCATGGACATGACATCAATATCCGATCTCAACTCCGCGATTATGGTTTCCTGCGCCTGCCTGATATTTTCCACCGCCTGCCCGCGGAACTGCCGGTTCAGGATCAGCAGGGCGACATTCAGGACCGTCAGGATCGGGATTACGATAAAAAGCAGAAAGGACAGATAGTATACGGTTTTTAAGGGAAGCTTTTTGATTTTCTGTAATTGACCCATGGCCAGTCTCCTCTTTTTCAGTCAATATGCCCCGGCCGGAAATTTCCGGACAGGCCAGTCTCTTTATTGATGCTGATAACAGTATAGCAGAAAAAAACGGCTCTTGTATTCTTTTCTGCATTTTGTTAGAATCAGTTTATACCTGCCGTCAAATCGGCACAGCCATATCCGCAGGTGCAAAGTACGAAAAGGAGTGACCCATATGACATATGATGTATTGACTTTAACAACCCCCGAAACCCTTTCCCGCTGCCCCATCTTCTCCGTGGACCAGTTCAACTGGGGCGGCGATTACCGGCCGGTCACTTCCGGCCGTCTTGGATTCCTGCCGGGGCAGGGGTTCCTTCTGGAAATGGTATGTCAGGAGGAAGATCCCTGCCGCAGCCATACCCGGGACGGGGATCCGGTCTATCTGGATTCCGCCATGGAAGCTTTTTTCTGCTTTTCACCAGAGGAAGAGAACCCCTGTTACCTGAATTTTGAGATGAACGCCAACGGCGCCATGCTCGCCTGCCACGGACGGGACCGCAGAGAGCGCACGCCTTTTGCCGGGGCGCTTAAGGAAGGGCTTTCCTGCAGGGCGCAGGTCCGGGAGCATGCCTGGAGCATCCGCCTGATGATCCCTCTGTCCCTGATCACCGGCGTTTATCCAGGACTGTCCTTACATATCGACAGTATGTTTACCTGTAATTTCTACAAAATAAAAGAGAGCGAAGGCCGGACGCATTTCGCCAGCTTCGCTCCCATCCAGGCACCGGAACCCAATTTCCACCTGCCGGAATATTTCGCACAGGCACGGATCCTTTTGTAAAGCCGTTCGGAATTTTTCTTCTCATTCATAATCGGACGAACTGTCATAGGCGGAACCGCTGTCATAATTCGAGCCCTTTCCATAATCGGAACCGCCGTCATAACCGGAACCCTCTCCATAGCCGGAGCCGCTGTAATTCGAACCATCTCCGTAATCGGAGCCGCTGTCTTCATGTAAGCCGCTGTCATTACCGGAATCCCCGCCATGGTCGGGCGTGTGGACAGGTGTTTCCCCGGGCACCAGATCCTGCCTGGGCTGTTCGGTCCCGGTCTTCGGCGCCGGCTGCTCCGGCGCGGCGTCCGGTGATTCCGGCTTCGGAGCCTCTTCCGGCGGCTGTTCCGGCGGTTTTATCCCTTCGATCTCGATCTCAAGCGGTTCCGGCGGCAGCGTCTCCCTGTCCGGCTCTTCCGGAGCCTCTCCCACCGCATCCCCATGTCTGAATATCTGTATCTCCACCTCCAGAGTATCCGTCAGATAATCTGCCAGGCCCGTCCGAAGTTCCACACCGTATTTCTGAAAGGCCGCGTCATCCGGCGCATCGATATCCAGCACGATCTTCCCTCCCGCGGACAGATACCCCATCTCCACGGCACGTTCTATAAGTTCTCTGGCCACGGCCAGCCGGTCACTGCTCCCCGGACGATAGCCTTCCAGCAGCGCTCTGCCGTCCTCATTCACCCCCGCAACATTCATCACCTGTCCCTTCCGGTTCAGTTCCATCCGCACGGACGGATTGATCGTCATGCAGATCGCCGTATTCATCACCATATAATCCCGGTAATAACCGGTAAACGCCAGCAGGAAACAGGCGGCAGCCGCCGCGATTCCCATGACGGCGCGGATCCTGGTTTTCTTCCCTGCGCCGGGTTCTCTCATAAGGACCGGATTTTCCACGGTCTGCCCGACCTCATACTGACGGTTCGCCGCCTTCCAGAAACGGCCTCTCTCATCCAACAACACGGCATAGCTGGTATGACATTCCATTATGATATATTTCATCGGTCTGCCCCTCCTTTCAGCACATGCTTCAGATGGCCCCGAATGATCTCATATCCGTTTGTACAGATCAAAAGCAGTGCAACCAGATATTTCCGGTGACGCTCCAGCGTCTTTTTTTCCACATGGCATTCTCTGGAAAGCCGTGTGACCGGAAATCTCTTTGTACGCAGAAATTCTTCCAGAAGCTCCGGGTCATTTTTCGCGTATTCCATCACCTTATGACACGCATGGAGCGTGCGTTTCTGGCGGGGACAGTTTTCCGCCACATCGGTAAAGCTGACTCCAAAGTACGCCAGCTGCCTGGCCAGCTCCTCGATCTCCGCCCTGGTGGCATCCCGGCTGACCAGAGCCTCCTGTTCGTCCCCCTGTGCAGGAAACTGCATCCCCAGAGTGTCTCCGTCTTCTCCAAGCGGCGTATCCAGCGATACATGCCCTCTGTGCCGTCTCTCCCGCCTCATATGATCCGTCAGACGGCTTTTGATCAGCATGGAAGCAAAAGGCAGAAACGCCCCTCTGCCTTTTGCATATCCTCTGATCGCCTCATGAAACGCGATCATGGCAATGCTCAGTTCGTCATCATTTTCCTCAATCAGCTGCCGCTTCAGATATTTTGCCGTTTCCGACCTGATAAACGGAAGATAACTGCCAATCAGCCTGTCCGCCGCCTCCATATCTTCTTTCGCCGCATATACCTGACTGACCAGGACATATTCTTCCTGCATAACACATTTCCCCTGATTTAATCGTTCTGTTTTTCTTTCAGATCCGCGATCTCCCCCATGTCCGGAATCCAAACGGACGACGCGTTCACAAACGCGCTCCGGTCCATGGACTGGCCCCGGATCGTGGAAGGTATCTCCCCGTCCAGCTGTCCCCGTACGCTCTCTGCCCGGAGCAGGCAGAAGTTCCGGATCGTCTCCACGCCTGTCTGATAGTCTTCATACGAGCAAAATGCCGTAGGGTCCTTCTCCACATAGGGACTGATCAGCTCCGTGATCTCTTCCACCTTCTGTTCAAACACACCATTTTCAAAATAGGTCTTCAAAAACAGATCAAACTGTCTGTGATATTCTTCGAAATATTCCCTTTGCAGCATCAGCTGGTGAAACAGCGGACGCTTCTTCATGACCTCTCCCTCCGCCGGCGTATCGATGGGATAGTTCACATACCGTTCGGCATCATTCACCGGATCCGGCATACCCAGGGAATAGGTCCCGTAGGCCAGATTGTAATCCCACGGCAGCATCTGGATCTGCCCGCCCTCCTCGTACAGGAAATAGTTGTGCCCCGTACGGCCGAGATAGCTGTCCATATTGACAACGAACACCTGTACGGTAAAATACCGGAGTACTTCCTTCACATCCACCGCCTCCTCCAGCTCCTCTCCCTCGGAAAGACACTTCAGGGATCGAATCAGCGCCAGCTTCTCCTCCTCGGACACATCAAATCTGGCTTTCCGGAATATATTCTCGTAGCTGTCCGGATCTTCGTCCACATAACACAGGGCAACATCTGCATTTTCATCCTCCAGACTTTTATAATCCGGTTTATAAAGCTGTCCGTGATCCTCCCCATAGTTTCTGCACGCAAACGCATCCTCCGGCTCCTCAACCGCCAGATACAGTCCCCAGGGACTTCCGTTCACTGTCACCCACACATAGCTGGTGAGAGACGAAGGCACACCCATATGCGCCATCATGTCGTAGGTGAGATAGCTTTTCAGATAGCTGTTGTCCTGAAAGGATGTGTCAAGTGCCAGCTTATCCAATCCGTGGCAGCTCTGTCCCGGAACATAACGGTCAAACTCCACCTTCAGGCTGTAACGGTCCCAGCCGTATTTTTCAATCAGCCTTCTGGAATTATGCCCTTTGACCCGGATTCCCACCTGTTCATAGACCTCTCCGTCCACCACGATGGTACAGACTTCGTATTCCTTCAGGGCCGCATGTTCCAGAAAGCCTTCCCAGTCCTCCATCTGAATGTCAATCGTATGCACCCGGCTGTCGTCAAACAGAAGCGCTGCGTACTCCGGAAGTGCGGAATTCTCCCGGGCCGCCGCCCTTTTCATACAGAAGGTCAGCAGAAGGACAGCCAGGCTGACGGTCAAAACCGCGACTCGGCGCACATTTCTGTATCGGTACATGAACTGTCCCTCCTTTTCCTTTCACTGTTTTTCAGACATTATATGTTTCCTGATCATGTAGTACAGCCTCAGTGATAATGGCTGTAGCCCGAATCCCCGTAATCATTTGCGTCATAAGGACTCTCATGATGATAGTCTGTATACGGACTCTCGTAATTCGTATAGGGAGACGCTTCCGTATAAGGGGTACCATAATCAGTGTAGGGAGATGTCTCCGTATAAGGAGTCTCATAATCCGTATAGGGAGATTCCTGAACTGCCGGAGGCGTCACACTCGGCGTCGTTCCTGCAGCAGGAGCATTCCCGATGCTGCTGTCCGGCGTCTGATTCTCCGGAGCCGGCGCCGCGTTGGTGCTGTCTCCGCCCGGCTGGGATGTATCGCCCGCATTTTCTCCCGCATTCGCATCCGGCGCAGGTGTCTCAGGCGGAACAGCCACTTCGTATGCCTCGTCCCCATATTTATAGATATCGCGGTCAGGAACACCGTCCCCGTCCTGGTCTCCTGTAACTACCGGACTGTTCAGCTGCATATCCTTCACATAAGCCTGCACGCCGGTCACGATCTCATCCACAAAACCTTCCTCCGGAAGAATGGAGCCTGTTTCGATTTCTATGGTGATCTTTCTGCTCTCGCCCTCTACCTCTTCCACAAAATAACCGGCTTCATGGATCAGGCCAACCAGTTCTTCCACCACTTCATGGCATTCCTTGCCGATATAGTCCTGATAGCTTTCCACGATCTTCCGGCCGTCTTCGTTGCGTCCGGTCACCGTGAGCACTCTTCCGTTCTCATCATAGTCCACCGCGATCTCCGGATTCACTTTCAGAACCACGGTTCCTCCGTTTTCCTGTACCGCCGTCTCAATGCCTGCCGAAACCGCTGTCTCCTCCTGTTTCCCGGAACATCCTGCCAACAGTCCCATACCCAGGACCAGAATCCCTGCCCATAATGCTTTTCTGTTTCTTCTTTTCATACCGACCTCTCCTTTTCTTTTTTGTTTTATACTACAGTATACGGAAGCCGTCCGGTAAAAAAGGGGTATTTTAAAAAAAATCTGCACAGATTTTTTCTGTGCAGATGTCCTTTTTTCACTTATTTTCCGGCCAGCTTCTGCCGCCTTTTAAGTCCGGCATAACTGTAGATCCCAAGTCCGACCAGCGTGGTCAGATACGGCACCATCTGGATCAATTCGTGAGGGATATCGGTCAGCTGCATCATATTTGCCAGTGCCTGCGCCGCGCCGAACAGGAGCGACACCAGGCAGGCGCCTACCGGCGTATCTCCGCCCATGGCGCTGGCTGCCAGCGCTATGTAGCCTTTTCCGGCTGACATATCTTTTGTAAACATATTCATATAGCCGCCGGACAGGAAAAAGCCTCCCATGCTGGCCAGCACACCGCTTAAGATCAGCGCGATATACTGAATCTTTCTTGCACTGATTCCTACGGATTCCGCCGCGTTCTTGTTCTCGCCCACCGCGCGGATCTTCAGCCCCAGCGGAGTCTTATAGAGGAACAGGTGCATCACTGCAACCGCCAGAAGCGCCAGATAGGTCATGCCGTTCTGGCCTGAAAGTATCTGGCCCAGGAAAGGAATCCGGTCGACCAGGGGAATGACGAGCCTTGGTACCGACTGGCTGGCAATGGAAGTGGACGAACCACGGTCTCCGGATACCGCCAGCATCAGAAGCACCGTACCGCCCGTGGCCATCAAATTGATGGCAATGGCAGCCAGAATCTCATCTGTTTTCAGATTCAGCACAAAAAATGCCAGCAGAAGCCCGATGATACCGCCTGCCGCCATGGTCAGCAGAAGCCCCACTGCCCAGTTCCCGCTCATGGCAGAAAAGATCACGCCGAACAGCGCAGAAAACAGCATAATACCTTCCAGCGCCATATTGGTGATGCCGGATTTGGATGCCACGGAGGATGCCAGCGCCGCGAACAGGATCGGCGTTGTCGCCCGCAGGATCGCATTGAAGAAATCAGGACTCAGTAAATTCTGCAGCATCTTACGCCACCTCCCCTTCTTTTAAGGATGCTTTTGCTTCCTTCGCGATCATCCGATGCTTCATGCCGCTTAAGAACTGCTCCGCCACGACCAAAAGGATGATGATGCCCTGGGTGATCTGCACGATCTCCAGCGTGACATCCGTATAGCGCGCCATGATCGACGCACCGGTCCGAAGGTAAGCCAGGAACAGCGCCGCCAGAGGCGTGTACAGAGGATTCTTCTTTGCCAGAGTACAGATGATAATGGCATCCCAGCCGTAGCCCAGAAGCGCCGTCCAGGAAAATCTGGAATAGATGGGACTCAGCAGCTCCACGCCGCCTCCCATGCCGGCAATGATACCGCCCACCATCTGGGAGATCAGCACCACCTTCACAATATTGATACCAGAATAACGGGCAAAGCTCTCATTTTCGCCGGTCAGACGAAGCTCATATCCGGTACGGGTCTTGTACAGAAATACATAACCGAGCACTGCCACCAGAAGCGCCAGCAGAAGCCCCACATGGATATTGGTGCCTTTGACGATCACCGGCAGCTCTGATTCCGCCGGAAGCTTATAAGATGCGGAACCCACGCTGGGATCCTGCAGCGTATACATCAGTATAAAGGTGCACAGCCACAGCGACAGATAGTTAATCATCAGCGACGACACCAGCTCCGGAGAACCGGTCTTGATCTTCATAATCGCAGGAATCGTGCAGAATGCCGCCCCTGCCAGCGCTGCCAGACAGATGGCCGCAGCAGGGCTTAAGCCTGCCGGAAGCCCTAATTTCAGCGCAACCGCAGCAGCCACCAGACCGCCCAGATGGAATCCTCCCTCGGTAGCCAGATTGATCTGGTTGGCAGAGAACATGATACAGACGCCCGTGCCAGTAAAGATCAGCGGCACCATGGACTCAATGACATTTCCCATATTCCGCTTGCTTTTAAACGGCCCCGTAATCAGCGTCGTGATGGCTGTCACCGGCTCTTCACTGACAAAAAAGATAATGACAAAGGAAATCAGAAGAGCGATCAGCACGGAAAACAACATACGGAACATATCAAAACGTTTTGCACTATTCATAGATCATACCCTCCTGCTTTTCCTGATGCTTTAAACCCAGCATATACTGGCCCAGTTCTTCCTCCGTTACCGCCTCCACATTCGTAAACATGCCGGAGAACTTTCCTTTATACATGACCGCCAGACGGTCGCTTAAGGAAAAGACCTCATTCAGGTCCGCCGACACCAGAAGCACGGCGCAGCCCGCGTCCCGGAATTCCAGCAGACGCCTGCGGATGAATTCCGCCGCTCCCACGTCCACGCCTCTTGTGGGCTGGTTGGCGATGATGATGTCCGGCCCCGTGGAAAACTCCCTCGCCACGATGACCTTCTGAATATTTCCGCCGGAAAGCATGCCAACATTCTGCTTATAGGATTTACACTTAATCAGATACTCCTGAATCAGCTCTCCGGAGCGTTCCTGGATCTTCTTCATCTTCAGAAGCATTTTTCCGGAATAGGCCGCATCTGTATACTGATTGGAGAACAGGTTTTCCAGAATGTTCAGATTACCGGCGCAGCCGCTGGTCATGCGGTCTTCCGGAATATGCGCCAGCTTCAGCTCTCGGATTTCCTTGATGCTGCTCTTTTCGATGTCCGTCTCCTTAATGTAAATATTTCCTCTATAACTTTTATTCAGTCCGGTCAGCGAATCGATAAGTTCCGACTGGCCGTTTCCTTCCACGCCTGCAATTCCCAGGATCTCTCCGCCCCGCAGGTCAAAGGAAAGGTCGTCCACTTTCAGAACTCCCTGTCCGTTCCGGACCGACAGATTTCTCACTTTCATTACCACCGCAGCGGGCGTTGCCGGTTTTTTATCAAAAGTCAGAATGACTTCCCTGCCCACCATCAGCCTGGACATTTCCTCTGTGGAAATATCCTTTACCTCATAGGTTCCCATGCTCCTGCCGCTTCTCATAATGGTCGCACGGTCACAGATCCGCTTAATCTCATCCAGCTTGTGAGAGATAAAGATGATCGTATGCCCGCTGTCCCGGAGCTTCTCCAGCTGGATAAACAGCTCGTCCGTCTCCTGCGGCGTCAGCACGGCAGTCGGCTCGTCCAGGATCAGGATATCCGCTCCCCGGTACAGCGCCTTCAAGATTTCCACCTTCTGCTTGATCCCCACCGGGATCTCTTCCACCTTCGCTCTTACGTCGATGTCAAAATTGTATTTTTTCGCGATCTCTTCCGCTTCCTGGACCGCTTTCTCCATATCAATGAAATACAGGCCCTTCCTGGGCTCGACTCCAAGAATAATATTTTCCGCCACGGTCAGTGACGGCACCAGCATAAAATGCTGATGGACCATGCCGATGCCCTTGCTGATAGCATCCTGCGGAGACCGGATCTGCGTCTCCTTTCCATCCAGGAGAATCTGTCCTTCATCCGGGCTTTCAATCCCGAACAGTACCTTCATAAGCGTACTTTTTCCGGCGCCGTTCTCTCCCAGCAGAGCATGGATCTCCCCCTTTTTCAGTTCTATGCTCACATCTTCATTTGCCACCACACCATTGGAATAAATTTTCATGATATGGTTCATCTGCAATACGGTTTTATTTTCCAAACAGGCCACCTCTACCCTCTCCGGACCTGACTGGCCGCATGTTTCCATGCGGCCGCCCAAAATCCTTTTTATCGCTTGCTTATCTCTCGATGGCTGTATCCACTACGATCTCGCCGCTGATGATCTTCTGCTCCAGCTCGTCCAGCGTGGTGCGGATATTCTCCGGAAGCATCTCCTCATAATGCGCATCCTTTACAAGCTCTACGCCGCCCTCTGCAAAGCCAAGCACCTCGGTAGTTCCATAGGTCAGCTTGCCTTCCAGATCCAGATTGATGGCACGATACAGAGAATTGCCCACGTTCTTCAGTGCGGAAGTCGGGATATTCTTCGCGTAATCCGGCAGCAGAGACGCCTGGTCAGAGTCCACGCCGAATGCGTACAGATTCGTATCGCCGGCTGCCTCGATCTGTCCAAGTCCTGCATTTCCTGCCACATTGTATCCTACGTCCACGCCGCTCTGGTACTGTCCCAGCGCGATATCCTTACCCTTGGTGGAGTCTACAAAGTCTCCTACCCAGCCTACGACAACTTCCATCTCCGGGTCCACATCCTTGGCGCCCTGCTCGTATCCCTTCAGGAAATCGTTGATAACCGCGTTGTCCATGCCGCCCAGGAAACCGATCTTCTTCGTGGAAGGATCGATTCCTTCGATGGTCTCGTCGGTAGTCATCATGGCTGCCGCTGCACCCACCAGATAGGACACCTCATTCTGCTTGTACAGAATGTTGTAGATGTTCTGCGGATTTCCATTGCCTTCAAAATCAAACTGCTCATCGAAGAACATGAACTTCTGATCCGGATACTGCTCTGCAGCCTTTGCCAGAGGATCCGCCATCTGCCAGGTTCCCATAATGATAACGTCATACTCGCCGGAATCGCAGTAATCCAGAAGAGTCGGCTCCCATTTGGACTCGTCCGCTGCCGTTCCTCCCATCTGCTCTACCTTAAAATCGAACACATCTGCACCCAGCTCATCACGAAGTCTGGTCAGGCCTTCATTGGCAGAATCGTAGAACGATTTGTCACCAAGCGTTCCGTTCAGAAGCAGCGCTGCACGGTAAGTCTCGCCTGTCGGC
The DNA here is from genome assembly GCA_910584205.1 of uncultured Lachnospiraceae bacterium. Taxonomy (GTDB): domain Bacteria; phylum Bacillota; class Clostridia; order Lachnospirales; family Lachnospiraceae; genus Hominiventricola. The sequence goes on along the minus strand of CAJUAA010000015.1, from coordinate 5,923 downwards.
GCCGCCGCGTCGTCCGATGCCCCGTCTTCCGTCTCTGCCGGCGCCTCTGTACCCTCTCCGGCTGCATCCGGTGCCGTTGTGTCATCGTTGTTACCGCCGCAGGCCGTTATGGATACCACCATGGCTGATGCCAGCAGCATTGCCAATACTTTTTTCATCATATTAGACTTCCTCCTTGTTCTTTGCATCCTTGATGCTATTTAAAGTATCGTCCACCAGCTCGTCCAGCGTACATCTGCCCCTTCCCCTCATATAGGTAATCAGCTCGTGAAACGCCGGATGGACCAGCTTCTCTGGAATGATACACATTCCCTGTTGGATTGCCGGAATCGGCATAATCATGCCTGCGTTGCAGTCCGCATCCACACCGCACATGGTCACGATATGGAGCGTCTCCGTATAGTCGCCGTCCCCAAAATAAAGCGCGATCACTTCACAGCAGGCGTTGGGATAGGCGTGGATCCAGTTGTATCTTTTATATCGTTCCTGACAGTCGGCCAGCGCCTGATGCCAGTCTCCATACCGCTCACAGCAGTCCCAGGCAAAGGAGACCACCGAATGGTACTCGCTGTCCGCCGGGATCAAGTCGATGGCACGGCGCAAAAGTGTACGCACATCCGGCTCCGTGAAGGCAAGCGCCGTCAGCACGGCATTAAAAACTTCCCCCAGAATCCCATTGCCTGCATGCGCCACTTCTCCATCCGCCCAGGCCAGCCTGGCCGCCAGATACGCGTCGCCGGGAGCTACCATTCCGCAGATGCCGCCCTTCATCTGGGCGCCGATCCACTCGCAGAACGGATTGTGGAAGCTGCCGCTCTCAGGCGGCAGAATCCCGCTCTTAATATTCCGAAGGGCAATCTCCTCAGCGGACCATCCGCAGGGCACAAGCCCCGCCCAGGACAGAGCGATCTCTTTCGAGGTCACGTCATAGCCGTATCTGGAAAATGCATCCAGAAAGGCCAGTTCATAGGTAATATCGTCATTATATGTATTGGGCTCCCGCAGGTAATCATACACCTCTCCGAACGCTTTGTAAAGATTCTGCGAGGTATAGCCTTCCACCATCGTACCCATGGCGGCCCCGATCAGCTGCGACAGCCACGCCGCCTTCAGCCTGTCCCGGAATTCCGACACCCCGGTATCCACCGAAACCTTCTGCGGAAACCGCACTGCTTTTTCATACTGTTCAAAAGAGATATACTGCGTGTACTTCCAGTAATCGGAGGCTTCGTCCTTTGCGGCATGCGCCAGCTCATGGCGAAGCTCTGCGGATATCTCATGCAGTTTTACATAATCGCCCTCTGCATGCGCCTGTATCCCCTCTTCCAGAAGTTCATACGCACGGTCCCCCGCGCGGTAACCCCGGTTCTCCAGGGCCTGCACCGCAGCCACCATGATCCGCTCCGGCGCGCCGCTCCCCGGCACACGGCTCGACCAGTCCAGGCTCAGGATCTGATCGTAAAACTTCTGCGTCTCCAGATTGGCCGTCCAGGTCTGATCTTCTTCGGAAAGCACGACCGGTTTCGCGTTCCAGTACAGCTCCCCTGCCTGTTCCCATGCCTGTTTCATAAGCGCACAGCGACTCCGAGAGCCACTTTCATCATATTAGTAAAACCATTCTGCCGCTCTTCTGCGGACATCTCTTCGCCCGAAACCATGGAATCCGACACCGTGAAAATCCCAAGCGCCCGGACGCCTGCCCGCGCCGCGTTGCAGTACAGGGCAAAACTCTCCATCTCCGCCGCCAGAACACCCATCTTCGCCCACTCCTTCCACTCCGGAGTCTCATTATAAAAGATATCGGACGAGATGACATTTCCTACAATATACGGAAACCGGTTTTTCTCCGCCTCCTCCACAGCCATGCTCAGAAGGTCAAAAGACGGGACTGCGGAAAAGCTGCCCGGCAGATGATACTGGTGCGCATAATTGGTATCAGTGCTGGAACCGGAAGCCATGACAATATCTCCCAGCTTTACATGCTCCTGCATACCCCCGCAGGAGCCGATCCGGATCAGATTCTCCACTCCATACATATGAATCAGCTCATAAGAATAGATCCCGATGGACGCACATCCCATGCCTGTCCCCATGACGGATACTTTTTTCCCTTTACAGGTTCCCGTATAACCGAACATGTTCCGAACCGTGTTGAACTGCACTGCATCCTCCAGAAACGTCTCCGCGATCACCTTCGCCCGAAGCGGATCTCCCGGCAGCAGTACGGTCTTCGCAATATCCCCCATTTTTGCCGCGTTATGTGGTGTTGGCATAATACCCTCCTTATCTGGTATCCGCTGAATCTTCCCGTATCCCGGAAAGGAAATGCGGACACCTGTTCTTCCTGTTTGGTGACATGATACTGTAAGGAAGCCCGCAGATGCCCGCACCGGCCATCCGCTTCCGCTTCGCTTCAGTTGGTGACATTATACCATAGTCCTTCGTTTTTTTCCACAATGTTTTCACATTCTGTCAAAGCATTCTGGCGAAGAATACTTGAACACCACATCGTTTCCATATATAATAGTGGAGCAAAGGAGATTAACTGTCATGTATTCATTTCTTGTATTACTGGCCGGCGTCCTGCAGTCCGCCATGATGAGCTTCAACGGGCTTCTGGCAGAATCGGTCAGCCTCTGGGGCGTAAGTCTCGTAGTCCATGCTTCCGGCGGAATCCTGCTCGTTCTGTACATCCTTCTGGTGGTCAGGGAAAAGATCACGCTTCGCGGCATGCCCTGGTATCTGTACTCCGCCGGCTTCTTCGGTGTCCTTCTCGTATCCGTCAGCAGCTGGTGCGTGGGGATTCTGGGAGCAGCCGTCACCACCTGCCTGTCCGTGTCCGGGCAGCTCTGCATGTCCGCCGTCATTGACCACTACGGGCTGTTCCATGTGCCGAAAGTTCCCTTCAGCCCCAGACGCATTCCCTGCTTTCTCATGATCCTGGCCGGGATCATCCTTTTAAACCTGTCCTGAACCAAAACATAACAAAGGAGTTTTTTACTTATGTTCCTGATCGTTTTCATCGCTTTTTTATATGGATGCGCTACGGTCATCTCCAAGATGATCAATTACCGCGCCGCCCAGGAACTGGGCACCTGGAACGGCTCTCTGGTCAACTATGTGGTGGCCAGCATTCTGGCGCTTGCCCTTCTGCTCTTTTCTCCGTATCTTTGGTCCGACCTGCAGGCATGTACCAAAGTCCCTGTCTATCTGTACGCCGGCGGCACCTTCGGAGTCATCGCTTTTGTCCTCTCGATCGTGACTCTGCGCCGGATGAAGGTGTTTCAGTCCACCATCCTTCTGCTGGCAGGCCAGCTTCTGGCGGGAATCCTGTTTGATCTCATTGTATTCCGTGGGTTTACCTGGATCAAATTTGCCGGAGTTCTTCTGGTATCGCTGGGTATCTTCTGGGACAAAAAAGTGACTGCCGCCTGATTTCTTTTCCTGGTTATGCAGACAATCCTGATCTGCTTCCTTCTGGCCGCTCCTGGCGCAGGAAGCGCAGAAACTACCGGCCGGCTTCCGCTTTCCAGTAGTACCGGCCGGCTTCATCAGCCTCTTCCAGCGCTTTTGCCATCAGTTCCTCTTCCTGTTCCGGATGAAAATCCATTCCTTCCGCCGCGATACAGCGAAACTTCGGAATCCCAAGCATCCCGCACAGCGCTTTCAAATACCTGGCTCCCTGCTCCATGGGACCGTCCCCGTAGAAACCTCCCCGAGTGGTAAAAAAGAGCATATCCTCCGCCCGGCACATGCCGTACAATCCTTCCGCATTGCAGCCAAAAGTGATGCCGTCCAGAGAAATATTTTCAATATAAAGCTTCAAAACCGCCGGGAAGCTCAGATCCCAGAAGGGTGCTGCAACCAGAATCCGGTCCGCCTGCGCAAACTGGCGCGCCAGATCAAATCTTGGATGCGTCCGGTCGTTTTTCTCCAGAAATCTCTGTCTCTCTTCAAAAAAGCCGCCGGTCAGTGGTTTCAGATCCATCTGCGCCAGATCAAGCTGTGTATAGTCAAATGGCCGCGGCGCCGCTTCCCTGGCCGGTTTCAGAAAAGCCTCTGCAAGGCGCCAGGTCCGGGATTCCTTTCCCCGGATACAGCCGTTGACCATCAGAATCTTTTTCTTTCTGTCTTCCATAACAATTTCCCTCGTTTCCAATCGTTGTGAACATCCGTTCTTTTCCATATTTGCCGAATGCAGTAAACCGGAGTATCATCCCTCCGGCAGAGATCATTCTGCTGGCATAAGAATAGCACAAAAATTTCCATATCACAACGGCGAAATCCATATCGGACGATACAGGACTTGAAAGAAATATATTTTCCATATATAATGACAGAAAAACATCAGAAACAAATGAAATGCTTCAACTATACACAGGGGGGATTTTTCTTATGAAACAGGTATTAGTCATCGGCTCCACCGTCACGGACGTGATCATCCATGTGGATCATCTACCAAAGACCGGCGAAGATGTGCATGTAATCCGGCAGGCCATGTCCCTGGGCGGCTGCGCCTACAATGTCTCGGACATGATCCGTCATTTTCAGGTGCCTTATACTCTGTTTTCTCCTATAGGAACCGGCGTGTACGGGCATTTTGTCCGGGAATCTCTGACGGAAAAAGGAGTCAGAAGCCCGGTCCCGACGCCGGAACAGGAAAACGGATGCTGCTACTGTTATGTGGAAGCATCCGGAGAACGTACGTTTGTATGCCACCGGGGCGCCGAATACCGTTTCCGCCCGGAATGGTTCGAACAGCTTGATACAGACGCCATTGACAGCGCCTACATCTGCGGTCTGGAAATCGAAGAGCCTACCGGCATCCATATCGTCCGGTTTCTGGAAGAGCATCCGGCACTCCAGGTCTATTTTGCACCGGGACCAAGGATTCTGGTACTCTCATCAGAGATCCTCTCGCGAATCTTCGCCCTCTCCCCCATCCTGCATCTGAATGAGACGGAAGCACTGGAATATACCAGAAAACCTTCCATAGAGGAAGCCGCCCATACTCTGTACGAGAAGACCGGGAACTCGGTCATCATTACCCTGGGCGAGCAGGGCGCTTACTGCAGGACCTCAGACAAGGCCGCCTTTATTCCCGGGATCCGGGCAAAACAGACCGACACCATCGGAGCCGGGGACTCGCATATCGGCACGGTCATTGCACGGTTAAAGCAGGGAGCCTCCATGGAACGCGCCATCGCCGACGCCAACCAGGTCGCCGCAGCCGTGGTAGAGACCAGCGGAGCGCTTCTTTCGGATAAGGCGTTTCAGGCGCTGGGCATTTAGAGTCTGCCCCTGCCGCAGTCCATATCTCTTTGACCTGTTACCTGGATACGGGCAGAATAAATACACAGCCTCTGTTCTCTGCGGAAAACAATATCTGTTGATTATGGCTATGGCAGCCGGATCATGTGCCGGTAGCAATAATAATTTTTCGATAATCCGCGATCGTGTTCTGCAGCCGGCTGGCGGTAAAATGCCGTATAGCAGGGCAGGACATGGATCGCTCCGTCGCCGCCGCAGAGAGCCCCCCCGCCGTCGCCGCCTTTTGTATACTGTATATTGTCAATGATTTCATGATGTGGGAAGTTTGAGTATACACTTTTAAAAATTCTTTTAATGCTCCACATCATTCTTTCTGATGTCTGAATCAGCATTTTTATTACTATGAAATACTCACCACAAACAAACTCAATCAGATAATGCAGGAAAAGACCCACTGCATACTGACAGGCCAGTAATTTCTATTAACTTGTTCAACTCAATTTTTCCATAATGTAATACTCATTTTAGTATGTACTTTGTTGCAAATATTTCTAAAAAAGAAATTTTGACAGGTCTTTTAAACTCATTCATGGATATTGATTTTTATATACTGTATTGATTTATGTACCATATATCCATTTTTAACAGGTCT
>CAJUAA010000014.1 GCA_910584205.1 uncultured Lachnospiraceae bacterium | reverse complement strand
GGAAATGTATATTTGTAGGCTCGTTTTCAGTGGGTACACAATTCCGAAAAGGGATTTTATTTTTTACAGCGTCGCCTTTCCCCATATAAAAATCAATACGTGCCTGATCATAATTGGCTATACAGCTGATCTTAAACCCATTGATGCCAAAGAAACCGGAGATGCTGTTTGATGTTCCTGGATTTGTATTCTGAAAAGAGCCGCGATGTACATGCTGCTTTTGGATGATCGGCAGAGCATAAGTCCAATAACGCTTTCGGAGTTCATCCCGTCCACTCTCAGTCTCCTTTTCACTTTCGCTGTTTTTTAAATAAAACACCAGATCCGTAGGGTCCGCGCCATATAATACAAACAGGCGGCGCAGGATAAACATTTTTAATACAGTGCTTGTATTTTTCTCAACAAAAATATTTCTGTCTATTTTTAAAGCGCTGCGCAGTCCATCCTCACTGCTACTTATGTAATGTGCCAGATTATCATCGTCATTCCTGCTGTATGCCAGTTCCGATAAAACGGATTTATCCTTTTGATGCAAAAACGACAGTACATGCTCAAACATATCTGTCCAGCTGCTTGTTGGCTGGTCCGCATTCTGGTAGCTGTATCTTACAAGATCGCGACCGGTGAGCTCAGTATTTTCATCATCCAGTGTACAGGAATCAAACTCCCTCTCTGAAGGAACAAAGGAAGTGTGCGGGAAAGACCATATTTTTTCAGCAAGAGCAGTCATCTCCCCGTTGCGTTCTTCCAGTTCAGCGAGTCCCCAGGATTCTTTTGAAGCAATTTTCTGATTCATCTTCAATCCGCTGACTCTGTATCCGCCTTCTTCTGAATCACGTTTTTCAGCAAACGACTTATTGCTGAGACTCGGATTATATCCGGTAAGTGTGAGGTTCGCCAGCCTGTGCAGCCAGATCTCGTGTATTTCGGCGTAATTTACACCAAGTTCCTCCATCCATGCAGGCGTCAGATGCTGAGGCATAATATGCTCTATTGTATATGTATTTTTATCAAGATGCGTATAGACATCTTTCGTTTCGACAGTTCCAAAGTTCTCAAAACGTTCAAACAAATACGACTTGTACTTTCCTCGCATCTGATAGATCTGTTTGGAAGAAAGGGCCTCTGCAAATTCCTCATCATCCGGGAATCGCCCGCTTTCTTTTTTGGAAATCAGCGCATAAATGAACTTGTCCACATATTGCTCCGCCGTATGATCAAACTTAAGAATATCCCTGTTCAAATTTAAGAATATCTTGTTCAACGCATTTGTCGGCACTTCGCATATATTTCTGCGAAACAGATAATTTTCTGTAATCAGAAAAATGTTTCGAACCTCTTCTGCTGAAAGCTTTCCATCCTGATTCAGGCGAAACACCTCCATGAGAAACGGCCGGGTAACTACGATTCCAAGCCTCATCATACGATAAAGACAGGCATCCAGCCTTTCATCTTCCAGACCGCTCCTGCAGGTAAGCAGTTTTTCAAAAAAACGGGCATATCGCAGAAGATCCGCCAATAATACCTCGGTCTGAAGGCATTTCTCTTCCGCATAATTTTTAAATGCGCGATAGACATTGTTGATATTAGGTGTCATCTGCTGTTTCACGCTTAAATAGTCCCTGACAAATCCACTTACATCATTTAACGTACATTTCTCGATTTTCGTCCAGTAGGAATCATAATACCTGTTTTGATCCTCTGGTTTTTGACCCATAAGAATATAATTTCGAATCTTGTCTCCCTCCGCCAATGCCAGCCCGGTAGAATTCAGGCTTTCAAAAATGAGCTGTGCATTGTCTCCCTGATCCAGAGTAATACTTATGATCTCCAGTTTTCCGATTGCAGCATACAGATCGCTAATCGGGACTTCTTCTCTCTGCAGTATATCATAGAAATACTGATAATTAATTGTCAGATTAGAGGCCCGATCATAGTCCTCCTCATCTCCAAATAACCGCTCAAGTGCATCGCGGTCACTTTTGACCGGGCGAAGCTTAATCCTGTCACCTTCTTTTGCCCAGGGCGACAATAAAAACCTCTGGCTAATCTGCTCATCCAATCTGTCCTCTCCAGATACCACTTTTCCCTGAGTAATCAAATTCCGAATGGCCAAAAACAACAAAGTGACCGTGGTAAGGCGTTGCTGTCCATCAATGATGTGATACTAGATCTTACTGCCATTCGGCACTACCGAAGACACAATACTCCCAAAAAAATGACTGTCACGCTGATCCAGCACAATTTTTTTGAGATCCTCATAAAGCTGACGGCAGTTGTCATTTTTCCAGTCATATTTTCTCTGGTAAACAGGAATTACATACCGCTTGTCCGCTCCTTCCATAAATCCAGTCATTTTTGCTTCTGAACCTTTCATCTCTTCACCCGCTCTTTCAATGTACTGCTGCATTATCCATTACATTGATTATAACATATTCAAGGGAAGATAATAGAAAATATATGGAAATAATGAAAGATCAAGACAAAAGATAATATACATACAAAACTTCCGAAGCTCCTGCCCCGGAAGTTTTGTATGTGTATATTGTCTGACATTATCCATGCAATGGCTATTTTCGTCCTTAATCTGCCGCCTCCCGCAGCCGTTCCACGATGCTCTGCTTCTCCACGGACCGAAGCATAAGCGCCGGAAGCAGGATTCCCACCGCCAGCAGCACCGGAACCGTCAGAAGCAGCGGCAGCACCGTGAAATGATAGCTGAAGAACCAGAAGCCGGCCCCAAGCGTTCTTACCACAAGAAGGGACGCAGCCACTCCCAGGATCAGGGAGACCAGGCTGGCCGCCGCGCCGTACCAGACGCCCTCCGCCATCAGCATCTGCGAAAGCTGCCTTCTGGTCATGCCCATGGACTGGAGCATGGCAAATTCCCTGCGCCGGGTGAGGATGCTGGTCAGCATGGAATTGATGAAATTCAAAATGCCGATCATGCCGATGACCAGGCTCAGAGCGCCTCCCACCGCCAACACCATATGCCTCGTATCCTCAAATTCCGTTTCTCTGGTAAATTTGGAACTGTAGTTCATGACCGGCTCCTCATATTCCGTATAATTTTGGAGAAACGCCTCCATTTCTTCTTCCCCGCCGTCCCGGACGTTGAACGCGTAACTCATGACGCCCGGACTGGCCGCCATCTCCTGATAGACATCCGCCGGAAGATACCAGGAATATTCATAGCTTTTCATGCAGGTATTGGTATAGTACTTTGCCCGTACCCTTGCCATAACCTCGAACTCCTGTTCGGTAAATTCATTTTCCAGACGCGTCCCGGAATCTCCTCTGTAATTCTGCAGCACTACCTTCTCGCCGATCTCCCGATGGGGCATTTCCCACATCAGGTTCCCGTTGTCATCTTCATCGATCCCCTCCAGAATGTATCCGCCGGTTTTTAATTTCTCCAGGTCGATTTCGCCTTCCACCACATCCAGCCGGGACAGCGGCAGATCCTCCAGGCCATAGACCGCGCTGGGCACGCTTCCAGTGACCGGATCCAGCATTTCCGTGGTGGTCATGCCGTCCAGAAGCTTTGTGGTAAAAAATTCCGCATCCAGAATGTTGGCGTACAGCCTTCCGCCTTCCAGAAAATCCGGCTCCTCTTCAATGGCTTCGATCATGCTTTCCGATATGGAGTTTTCCGGACCGCTGTATTGGAAATTGAAATAATCCGCATGGCCTGCCAGAAAATCCGTATCTACAAACTTTGATAAATATTTATCCATGTCAAATCCCAGGCTGAACGTGTAAAACGTATTGAACAGAACCAGGCTCAGGGACATGGAGAGGTCGACCAGAACCGTCCGTTTCCGGTTCCGCCCCAGATTGGCCGCTGCCATCTTAATCTGCCTCTGCATGTTTTCGATCAACCCGCTGCCAACGGTAAAAAGCGACGTGAAGAGCATGGCCGTCAGCGCAATCGCCAGCACCGCAACAATATTTCTGGTTCCGGCGGCACGGAAGCTCTGGTCCGCCAGACGTCTGACTGCCTTTTGATTATTCACCCTGTACATGTCTGCCTCCTGCGATCCTGCCGTCTTCGATCCGGATGATCCGGTCCGCCAGCTGGGCGATTTCCTCATTGTGGGTAATCATCACCATGGTCTGACGGAATTTCTCACTGGTTACCTTCAGAAGTCCCAGCACGTCCGCACTGGTTTTGCTGTCCAGATTTCCGGTCGGCTCGTCTGCCAGTATAATGGCCGGTTTGGACGCCAGCGCCCGGGCGATGGCCACTCTCTGCTGCTGCCCGCCGGACAGCTGGCCGGGCAGGCGGTCCATCTTCTCCGCCAGCCCCAGCGTTCCCGTGATCCGGTCGATATATTCCGGGTCCGCTTTCCCTCCGTCCAGCTCGATGGGCAGAAGGATATTTTCCCGGACGTTCAGCACCGGGATCAGGTTATAACTCTGAAAGACAAATCCGATCTTTCTCCGGCGAAACACCGTCAAAGCGTCGTCCTTCAGAGAAAAAATGTCCTTTCCCGCCACCGTGACCGTCCCGCCGGTGGGCCGGTCCAGGCCGCCGATCATATGCAGAAGCGTGGACTTTCCGCTGCCGGACGTGCCTACGACCGCCACGAATTCTCCTTCCTCCACCGTCAAATCCACTCCGTCCAGCGCCTTCACGCACGTGTCCTCGCTGCCGTAATATTTACGGAGATTTTCTGTCCTTAAAATTGCCATATGCTCTGTTCCCTCCAAAAAACAAGATCATCGCCAAAGCCTGCGCATCCCCGGGCTTTCCGTCTCCCGTCCGGCGCGTCGCTTTTGTGATGATCCTACTATAACCCATCATTCTTTCCACAATCTTTCCCAAATCTTACAATTCCGAAAGAATTCGGCCTGTCATGCCGTGCTTTTCGGCAGAAACACCGAAAATACCGAGCCTCCTCCCGGTACGGAATCCACCCTCATATAGCCGCCCTCCCGCTGCAGGATCTCCCTTGCCAGATAAAGGCCAAGGCCCACTCCCTTTTCCTCCTGCACGCCGGGGGCGCGGTAAAACCGCGCAAAAATCTTTGCCGTCTCCTCCTCCGGTATTCCGATTCCGGTATCCGACACGTCAATCCGCACGAACATCTCATAGTCCTGCACCGACACGGCCACTTTTCCGCCGGCAGGCGTATATTTGACCGCGTTATCCACCAGATTGGACAGCGCCTCCAGCGTCCATTTCCGGTCAAAACAGGCGCAGATGTCCGGCACCTCCCCTGCGACGCCGTACGCCACGCCCTTCGCCTTTGCTTCCTCCGGACAGGACAGCCCCTCCAGCAGCTCCCGGACCCGGTTCTCCTTCGGGTTCACCGACACGATCCCGTTCTCCAGACGGGACGTCCGGATCAGAGACTGAATCAGGAAATTCAATTTCTCCGTCTGCGCCTCAATCCGGCCGGCAATCTGCCTGGCGTCCTCATCCAGGCTTCCGTTCTCCTGCAGAAGCTGAATATACAGAAGAATATTTGCCAGCGGGGTCTTCGTCTGATGAGAAATATCGCTGACCAGCGTCTTTACCGCATCCCGTTCCTTTGCCGTCTCCCTCCGGTCCTGCCGGTCCATGGACAGATAGCGGTACATCCTGGCCTCCAGTCTGGACAGCATCTCCTCCGTATATTCCGTTTCTTCAAAATGTCCGTCCACGGCGGACTCCAGCATACGGTCCAGACGGCCAAGAAGCCTTCTGGTCCTGCCGTATACGAGTCCGGCTGTCAGAAGCGCCGCCGCCGTCACGATCATGCAAAATACCGTCATCCCTTATTTCTCCCATACCTGTTCGGTTTCACAGGCTCTTTTCCTGCTTCTCCCACACATATCCGACTCCGTACACGGTGCGGATCGGCGCGTCCGGCAGATTGATATCCAGAATCACCAGATCCACGCCTTCTGCAAACAACTTTTCGGCCTCTGCCAGCGTGCAGGCCTGCAAAATGGCATCCGCATCCGCTTTCAGCGACAGGGTAATCCCATCGTTCAGCATGCGGTCGTCTTCCACAATCAACAGTTTCATCTTCTCACTCCCGATAAAAGGCTTCCAGATTGCGCCGGTACAGCTTCGCAGGCCGATGCCCTGCGCCTTCGAACGTTCGTTCTGTTTCTGTCACATATCCCGCGATCTTCCTGCGGAAATTCGGGGTCAGCAGCGGCCTCCCCTGGATGGTCTCATAGGCTTTCTGAAGGCTCGTCAGCGTGAACTGCTCCGGCATCAGGTCAAATACGATCTTCCCCGTGTCGCCCGCCTCCCTCTGAAGCGCAAGGTATGCGCACAGAATGATCCGGGCATGGTCAAACGCCAGCCCTTCCGTTTCCAGAATCTCATAGTCGACCGACTCATGATAGTCGTGAAACCGCTTTCGCTCCCGGATCACCGCTTTCAGCTTCACAGGAACTTCCTCTTCTTTTTCAAGATGAAGTTCATACACATGCTCAACCTCTGCGGAAGCCTCTTGAACTTCTTTTTTTACCTGTGTTTTCTCAAGGGAAATGCCGAACCATCCGGCTTCCCACGCATCAGACCCGCCACGGACCTGATACCGCGTTCCGTCGATCAGGGCCAGAAACCCGTGGGACAGGATCCAGCCTCTGGGATCCCGGCCCGGATCGCTGAAAAGCTCAAAATGCTTCAGATACGCTTTCGCCACGCCGGTCTCCTCCTGAAGCTCCCTTCTGGCCGTATCCTCCACGCATTCCCCCGGCCGGCAGAACCCGCCCGGCAGCGCCCAGTGATCTTTATACGGAAAAGTCCCTCTCCGGACCAGCAGAAGCTTCAGCCTTTTCTCCGGGTCCTTCCGATAATTTTCTTCCTCTTTGTCCGTTCTCTCCGTTCCCATAATCGAGAAGACCGCCATGTCCGCCGCCACGGACGGCCGGTCAAACCGGGAAATGTCATATGCCGAGAGATACGCCCGCTCCTCCTCCGAGATCGCATAACCGCCCATACTTCCTGCCCCTGCCTTTCCGCCATATTGTCTGATATAACTTCTATGTTCTCTGCGCCAGCAGCCACGCCATAATATGGACTGCCTGCTGGAATTTTCCCTGATGAATCAGCTCCTCCAGCTCCGCCGCCGAATACTTCCGCACATTCAGAAATTCCGTCTCATCCAGCTTCTGCTCCCCGGATCTTTTGCAGTTTTCCGCCTTGAAAATATGGGCGTAATTGTCCGCGATCGTCGCGTTGGACGGAACGGAAAACAAATATGACCAGTGGTCCGATACATATCCGGTCTCCTCCAGCAGTTCCCTTTTCGCCGCCTGAAGCACGTCTTCGGTCGCCGCCCTGTCACTGTCGGCCCCATATTCCCTGCCGTCCGTCCGTTCCACGCCGCCTGCCGGAAATTCCGTCGTCACCTTTTTGATCCCCTGTCGGAACTGCCTGACACAGAGGTAATCCCCTTTTTCATCCGACGCGACAATCACCACATAATCCCGGCGGCTGTAATTGTAAAACGGCTCATATACTTTTCCATCCGGCAGACGGTACGCCGTCCTCCGAAAATCGATCCACTGGTCCTGCACAATATGCTCCGTACGGACCTCCTGCCAGACCAGATTTTCCTGATCCCCACCGGCGGCCGCGCCGGAAACCGCTTCTTTCTCCTGCTCCTCCCTGACCGGACCGCCGCTGTACTCAAACCCATGGCTCTCGCACCATTCCACAGCGATCTCACGGTATTTCGCCTCCTGAAAATCATACCACTGCTGTTCCATCCCGAATCTGCGGACCGTGTCCTTGAACCTGCGGAATGCGCCCTTTCCCCTGATTGCCCGTTCCAGAGAATCCTGCGTCCTGCCCTCCGGAAGGCTCCAGATAAACCGCTCCATAATGCTGTATTCATGAATGTCAAATCTGGACGGCAGCCCAAAAAACCTGGTACGCCATCCCTCCTCGATTCTGTCCGCCAGCTCCTGATCTTCCTCATCATATTCTCCCATAAAAGGAAACTCCGGAAGGCTGACCACCTCCATCTTCTCTATGTCAAGATACTGCTTCCACGCATCATCCGCCATTTCTATGGCGTCGCGGACCAAATGCAGCGGAACCACCACCCGGTTCTGCCTGTCATCCCTGTTCGAATTCATGATCCGATTCCTCCATTCTGTATTTTCATCGGTACTTTTAACGAATTATCCAAATACATCCGGATAACCTTTCGGGCAAAATCTTTCTTATCTTTGATTGTATTGCTGTTTGCTACGATTGTCAAATACTCTTGCATTTGATGCAGGAAGCGCATTTCGTGTCGCAGAGGATGATCTTACCGCAGACAGTGGTCTTATGACAGCGGAAGCGTCTGGTACAGAAGTTGTGAGGGTTGTTGAAAATCCGTTTGGGATGTACATCATCCATCCCGTAGAACCTGGAGTAAATTCTGTTTGTGTAGGTTAAATTCCACACTGCTTACGCAGAATGGAATTTAAAATTTCATTTTACGAAATGAAATTTTATATCAAAATGTGGTGCGTATTTAGTATATATTTGATATAATTATAAATAAGAAGATTTGATGGAAGGAGGTTGTACTATGCCAACAGTGAATGTGAATATTCGCCCTGAAATAATCAACTGGGCTTTAAGCCAGACACAGGAAGAAAAACTGGGTGACAAACTGATGAATAATATAACAAAGTGGCTTGATGGTACAAAAAAGCCGACTTTCAATCAAATAGAGGATTTTAGTAAGAGAGCCAATATTCCTCTAGGGTATTTTTTCCTGCAAACTCCGCCCGTGGAGCAGATTGATTTATTAGAGTATCGAACGGTTGATAGTATTCAACTGTCAAATCCCAGTCGCAATTTAGTTGACATCATTCATGAGATGGAGAATATTCAAGGTTGGATGAAAACATATAGACAGGATTTAGGATTTGATAAGTTATCAATTGTTGGTTGTATGAGAGGAATTTATGAGGTTGATGTTATTGTTAATAGGATACGCAGGGACTTAGAGTTTGATGATGATTGGTATGAGAAAAGCAAAGATGCCAGAGAAGCTTTCAATTATATTAGAAGACAACTGGAGGTATGTGGTGTTGTTGTAATGATGAGTGGTATTGTTGGTAAAAATACTCACCGTGCATTGGACGTAGATGAATTTAGAGCATTTGCAATGGTGGATGATTGGGCTCCGCTTATATTCATCAATACAGCAGATTCAGATGGTGCCAGATTATTTTCTATACTGCATGAAATTGTCCATATCTGGTTAGGCAGAGATGATTTATTTAATGATAGACAAAATCGAATATCTGGCTTAAGTGATATAGAAGTGATATGTAATGCTGTGGCAGGAGAATTAATCGTACCCAAGAATGCATTTTTAAACAAATGGGATATGTATGATATGGAAATATTTGAAAAGATTACAGAATTGGCAAAATATTTTCGATGTGGAGAGACTGTTATAGCAAGAAAAGCCATTGATTGTAAAAAGATAGAGCAGAATATATACGATGAGGTTGCAAACACCGCAGTCAAAAATTACAAACTGATGAAAGAAAATAAACAAACTGATGGCGGTAATTACTATAATACGATGGGAGCTCGCTTGGATGGATGTCTGATAAGGGCGTTGTGTGAAAGTATTAATATGGGGAGGACTACTTATACAGAAGCCTATCGTTTGACGAATACCAGTCGCAAGACATTTTCCGAGGTGGCACAGCGTCTTGGAGGTGTGGAATGGTAGAAAAATTCTTAATTGACTCCAATTCATTTATGACACCATATAGACAGTATTATGCGTTTGATTTAGTTCCTTCCTATTGGGAAAAAATATCAAAGTGTACGAGTTCAGGAAGATTAGAACTGCTTGACATTGTCAAAGTAGAAATTGATAAAGGCGAGGATGATTTGGCTGATTGGATAAGTAGACAAGCAGGATTTGTTATCTGTAATCATATATCACCAGAAATTATTGGTAAGTATCAAGAGGTTTTACAGTATATACAAATGTGTGGCTTATACAAAGAACAAGCACTACAAACATGGTCTAATGGAGATGTTGCAGACCCTTGGTTGATTGCAGCGGCAGCAGTAAATGATTATACAATTATTACGGCAGAAGTACCATCAGGTGGATTAAGTGTAAAGAATCCAAATAGAAATGCTAAAATACCAGATGTAGCGAAAAAATTTGGAATCAGGACGAATAACTTGTATTATATGATGAGACAGCTGGGAATCAAAATTTAGATAATTACATAGTCATGGCCAGGAGTATTAATTTGCGCTTTCTCATGTTGCTATTGTGAAAAGTAAAGAAACCAATGAAAAGGGAGCTGTTAGAGAGATGCCGGACGGAGGTGTTTGATATGTTACCGGCTGAATATGATGAACAAAAGACGAAAATGCCTGAGGCTCTGCCGTTTCTGGATACATGCGCCCCTGACACCCGCCTTCGCTTTCCAGAGCTTTCCCGGACTGTCTCCTTTCCCAGAGGAACACTCTGCCTGCGCGCCCGGGAAGCCAATGACCGGATTTTCTTTCTTCTGAAGGGAAAAGCCGCCGTCTACAACCTGACCCGCTGCGGCAAAAGAAAAATCCTGTTCGTTCTGGGAAATGGCAGCCTTGTGAATGAAAGTCTCACCGGAACCGTCAGCAACATCTACTGTGAAACACTGGAACCGAGCCGTTTTCAGGTGATCGGACAGAAAGATCTGCTTTCTCTAATGGAACAGGACTTTTTGCTGACCCGTTCCCTGCTCGCCTGTCAGGAACGGAAGATCTGGCGTCTGGAGCATCAGCTGAAAAACACCATCGGCAGTATCTATCTGGAACGAAAGCTGGCCGCCAAACTCTGGAAGCTGGCGCGCGATTTTGGCGTGCCGACCGAAAAGGGCATCCTCATTGACATGGATTTAAGCATTACCTTTCTTGCGGATCTCCTGGGCGCACCCAGAGAGACCACCTCCCGTGTCTGCCGCAGGCTGTCAAAGCTGGAGCTGATCCGCACCGAACGAAAGAAGGTCTATGTTCCCTCTCCCGCCGCTCTGTCCCGTTTTTACCGCACAACATCATAAAAATTCTGTATTCCGTGATATTTGTCACGGAATATTTTTGTTTCTTTCTGTATTCTGAACATATTAGAACCCGCACAGAAAATTGCATAAGTAAAGGAGTAAAGCTATGGGATATCTGATATCACGAAAAACGGCGGACGAGCTCTTCGCCAGGCTTTCCAAAAGCCACGACATCTTTGCGCCAAAGCTCTTCCCCGGCGAGGGCTGTTTCTCTGACACAGACATCGTCCGGTACGGACAGGTCCATACCCTGGACGAGATCGAATTTGACCGCCGCAGTGATTATTCCTCCAAGGAAACGCTGCTTGCCGTCAACGAGACGCTTTTCTATTTTACAGAGGACGCCACGACCGTTCCGTCCTGTACAGACCGGCGCCTTCTGATCTTCCTGCGAAGCTGCGATCTGCATGCCCTGCGGCGGCTGGACGCCGTCTATCTGGAAAATGGCCCGGAAGATTTCTATTACCGGCGGCTGCGGGAAAAGGCGGATTTCGCCCTCATGGGCTGCCGGGAAACCTGCGACACCGGTTTCTGCGTCAGCATGGGAACCAACCGGACCGAAAACTATGACCTGTACTTAAAACCGGAAGGAGACGCTGTCTATGTGGACTGCCGGGCCGAACGCCTGCTTTCCTATTTCCGGGAAATAGACGCGGAAGACTGTCAGATGGTGCCGGACCATGTAACGGAAAACCGGGAAAAGGTCACCCTGCCCAAAAATCTCTCCGTCCAGAGCTATGACAATCCCCTCTGGGAATCCTACGGAAACCGCTGCATTGGCTGCGGACGCTGCAATTTTGTCTGTCCCACCTGCACCTGCTTCACCATGCAGGACATCCTGTATCGGGACAATGAACATGTGGGCGAACGCAGAAGGGTTCACGCTTCCTGCCAGGTGGACGGATATACGGATCTTGCAGGCGGAGGCAGCTTCCGGAAAAAGCAGAGCGAACGGCTGCGTTTCAAGGTCATGCACAAAGTCTGCGACTTTGAAAAACGGTTCGGCTATCCCATGTGCGTGGGCTGCGGACGCTGCGACGCGGTCTGTCCGGAATACATATCTTACGCAAATCTGTTAAATCAGCTCGCAAAGGAGGAAGAAGCATGACAAACGCATACATTCCATTTTCTTCCACGGTGACAAAGATCATCCGCCACACCGACATCGAATACACGTTTCGCATGACCTTTGAAGGAGATGTAAAACCCGGACAGTTTTTCGAAGTATCCATTCCGAAATACGGGGAAGCTCCCATCTCCGTCAGCGGCATCGGCCCCGGCACTGTGGATCTGACCATCCGAAAGGTCGGCAGAGTTACAAACCGGATTTTTGAAAATTATGAAGGAAATACTCTGCTCATGCGCGGCCCCTACGGCAATGGATTTGACCTGGAGCAGTATAAAGGAAAAGAACTGTTCATCATCGCCGGCGGGACCGGGCTGTCTCCTGTAAAGGGGATCGTAGACTATTTCTCCAAACATCCGGAAGAAGCAGCCGGCGTCACGCTGATCGCAGGCTTTAAATCTCCCGAAGACATTCTGTTCCGGGACGATTTTGCAGTCTGGAAGCAGAAGCTCAACGTCATACAGACCGTGGATACCGCACCCGAAGGCTATGAGGGGCCCACCGGCATGGTGACAAAATACATCCCCGACCTGAACATCAGGGACCTGAAGCAGAGCGCCTTTATCACAGTGGGACCGCCGGTGATGATCAAATTTACCATTCTGGAAATCCTGAAGCTGGGCGTGCCGGAGGAACAAATCTGGATCTCCCACGAGCGCAGGATGTGCTGCGGACTGGGAAAATGCGGACACTGCCGAATGGGCTCCGCCTATGTCTGTCTGGACGGGCCGGTGTTCAACTATGCAGAGGGAAAGAATCTGATCGATTAGGAGGTAGGTCATGGGTTTGGATATCAATACAAAGAAAGCAAAGAAAAATGCATACCGGATCAGCAAGGTCCGCGGGGAAAGCGCTGCAAGAATCCGCGTACCCGGCGGCTGCCTGAAAGCGGAGATCCTGGGAATGGTACAGAACATCGCGGAAACATACGGGAACGGCATCGTGCATCTGACCACCCGTCAGGGATTTGAGATCGAGGGCATCCAGC
Source organism: uncultured Lachnospiraceae bacterium (assembly GCA_910584205.1). Lineage (GTDB taxonomy): Bacteria > Bacillota > Clostridia > Lachnospirales > Lachnospiraceae > Hominiventricola. The sequence continues at coordinate 69,490 of CAJUAA010000014.1, read as the reverse complement.
TGAAGGACATGGACGAGATCAACGAAATGCTTCAGCCGATCATTGAGCTGCTGGACATCAATCAGACAGCTCCCGGCACCGGTTATCCGGCATCCGGCACCCGCAACATCAGCGCCTGCATCGGCAACAACGTCTGTCCCTTCGCCAACTACAATACGGCGGAATTTGCAAAGCGCATCGAGAAGGCTGTTTTCCCCAACGACCTGCACTTCAAGATCGCGCTCACCGGCTGTTCCAATGACTGCGCCAAGGCGAGACTCCACGATTTCGGCATCATCGGCATGACCATGCCGCAGTACCATCCGGAGCGCTGCGTCAGCTGCCAGGCGTGCGTCAAGGGCTGCAAAAGCCTGTCCGTGAACGCTCTGCACATGGAAAATTACAAGATCATCCGGGATGAGGAAAAATGCGTCGGCTGCGGCGTCTGCATTACCAAATGTCCCACCCGGGCATGGACCAGAAGCCCGAAGAAATATTATAAGCTGACGATTATGGGAAGGACCGGAAAGCGGAACCCCAGACTGGGAGAGGATTTCCTCATCTGGACCGACGAAGACACCATTGTGAAAATCATCCTGAATACTTACCGCTATGTAAAAGAATACATCGATCCCGGTGCGCCCGGCGGCAAGGAGCACATCGGCTATATCATTGACCGGACCGGTTTCGCAGAATATAAGAAATGGGCGCTGGAAGGCGTGGAACTGCTGCCGGAGACAAAGGTCAGGGAATGCGTCTACTGGAGCGGGATTCATTTCGATTAAACGGATCGAAAAAGGGCGTTCTGTAACATCATACAGAACGCCCTTTGTTTCTAATGGTCATTTACTTTCTTTTCTTCCGGTCCGCAGGACCGGATACAGTCACTGTCTGATCTCGTCCACGTTGTCCAGATAAGTCGGGATCATGGGAAAGTAAGTAATTTTTTTGGATGCGTCGTCTTCTCCCTTTGCAATGGAGTACAGGCCGTCATCATACAGCCCGATGATGACGTCGACCAGCTTCAGATTGATCGTACACTTGAACATGTCTTCTTCTTTGATCGCTGCCGCGGCATCTGAAGACCCGTCGGACCCGAACATGCCGATCCCGTCGTCCTTCGACTTTCCTGCGCTCTTATAGGCTTGATATACCCCCAGGACTCCGCCGTCGTTGATGCCCATGACCGCCTTCACATCCGGATTTGCCTGCAGGAAATTTTCTCCGGCCGTCACGCCTTCCGGAACAAATCCGGCGGACAGCGTATTGACTACTTTTGCGTTCGGAGCGGTCTCTGCCAGACCTGCCAGCATTCCCTTTTCTCTTGTAATCATGATTTCCATGGAAGGATAGTTGCATACGGCCACATCCACCGCCTCGTCTCCGTAGGTTTCGGCAATCCATTTGCCGCACTCGCTTCCAATGATCCTTCCCAGCTCCTCATTGTCGGCAAGACAGCTGTAGTTTGCAAATTCCAGCAGATTATCATAGGAACAGATGATAATTCCCTTGTCCTGCGCCTGCTGAAGGATCGGCTCCGCCGCGTCCCCCGCGAAATTCTGAATGATAATGATTTTCGCTCCCGCGTTCGTCAGGTTTTCCACTCCGTTGATCAGGGCGTTGACGTCTCCCTGACAGTCGACACACGTCAGCTTGTTTCCATCCGCTTCCACGCGTTTTTCCAGCTCTCTCTGGGCCTGCACAAAGACCGGAGCGGAAAAATCAGACAGGACAAAACCAACGGTAATCGGTTCTCCATTGTTTGCGGCAATCGCTTCTTTGGAATAATTCTCCCCGCCGGCCGTGGGATCTGCCGCCTCCGTGCTGTCCGGCTCTGCCGGTTCTTCTGTCTCAGCCGCGTCCTGTGCCGCAGCCTCCGGCGCGCTTTCGGATACGTTCTCTTCCGCCTCCTGTGCGGAATTGCCCGAACTGCAGGCAGTTACGGATAATACCATGGATATTGCCAATACAACTGCTAAACTTTTTCTCAAGATCCTATTTTTCATTCCTGAACCCATTCCTTTCTTTCCTCCCAGAACACAAAACATTGTACAACGCATGGGCTATGGGGTGACTTGTTCCATTTACCGTGTTTCCAGCCTCTCAATCACTATGGCTCCCGTCTCACGGGTGTCCTCTGCTTTTCATCTCCATTTTCCCCCTCCTTTCCTTACGATACTGCCGCGTATTGTGCCAGAAAACGTTCCACCGCCTGATCCCAGAAACCAAATTCATGGCCGCCGCTCCATTCTTCATACCGATGGGAAATGCCCAGCTTTGTTAAATGTTTATCAAAGTTCCGGGAGTCTTCATAGATCAGCTCATCCTCCGTCCCGCAGCACAGATAGATCGGCGGAAGCAGTTCTTTTTTGCAGCGGCCGGCAAGTTCGAACAGATCGCTGTCCCCGGGAACCGTCCCGCCCTGTCCGAACATTGCGGCAACGTCCCGTTCCATGCCCGCCAGATCCGGGTCCGGAAGGCGGGAAACCAGACCCTTTAAATCGCAGGCTCCTGAGAAAGCGCCTGCCGCGCAGTATGCTTCCGGACAGGTAAGAACGCATTTCATGGCTCCATAACCGCCCATGGAAAATCCGCCGATGAGCAGGCTGTCCGGAGACCTGTCGATCCGGAACATTTTTTCCGCAAGATCCGGAAGCTCCTTTGTAATATAGTCAAAATAATTCTGCCCCCATGCCATGTTCTGATACCAGCTTCTGTGCACTTCCGGCAGCAGCACCGCGACGTTGAATTCCTCCGCATACCTCAGAATCGAAGTCCGCGTCAGCCACGAGGTCGCATTGTCCAGAAGGCCATGCAGCAGAATTACCGTTTTTGGCCTGTCCGTCTTCTTTACGCCCGGTCGGAGCCGGATATCCGGCCGGTCCTGGCTGTCATGGGGCAGGATTACGGTCAGATTGGTATACGCCTTCTCGGCATGTGAATAAATCGTTCCTGTAAAATATGACATTTCTCACCTCCGCTATCTGCTTCGATGCAGTTTTCCGATACAGTCAAGGCCTACCGCGATGACGAGAACCAGTCCCTTCAGCACCATCTGCCAGTATTCCCCCATACCCAGCACCGCCATGCCGTTGCTCAGCACCCCGATAATCAGCACGCCGAAGATGACGCCCAGAATATGCCCTTCTCCGCCGGTTGTACTGACGCCGCCGACCACGCAGGCGGTAATGACGTCCATCTCTGTATTTTTTCCTGAAATCGGCTGTCCGGAATTGACCCTAGACAGAAGGATCAGTCCTGCGATTCCGCAGAGGGCGCCCTGGATCACATACACAAGAACCAGCATCTTTTTCGTATTTACCGCCGAAAGCCTCGCCGCTTCCTCATTATTGCCGATGGCATAAAGATAACGCCCAAAGCAGGTCTTTTGCAGAACAAACGCGCCGGCCGCCACGACCAGTATCATGATCACCACGGAAACCGGTAAGAATCCGAGATATCCCTGTCCCAGGATGCTCATTCCTTTGGGCAGGCCGGACACGGGATATCCGCCCGTCACCAGATAATTAATACCAAATACAATGTTGCTCATACCCAGCGTCTCAATCAGAGGAGGCATCCTCGTCGTTGTAATCAAAAGGCCGTTGATCAGTCCGACCATCGTGGTGGCCGCTACACCGATCAGACAGGCCGGAAGGATCCCCAGTCCGTAATTTACCATGAGAAGACTGGAAATCATGCCGCACAGTCCCATCTGCACGCCTACGGACAGATCGATTCCTCCGGTCAGGAGGACGCCGGTCATACCGACCGCCAGTATGCAGATCATGGAAACCTGCCGCAGAATCGTGATAAAATTCCCCCATGTCCTGAAGTTCGGCGTCAGTATGGAAAACAGCGCCACAACAATGACCAGAATCAGAGGTACTGCCAGCTTCTGTACCTTTATCTCTTTATGCATGTCCATCTCCTATCATATATTGGCTGCCATGGAAAGTATTTTTTCCTGTGAAAAATCTTTTCTGTCCAGCATCCCTGCCATCTTTCCTTCATGCATGACCAGTATCCGGTCGGACATGCCGATGACTTCCTCCATCTCCGAGGAAATCATAATGATCGACATTCCTCCGTCGCAAAGTTCATTCATGATCCGGTATATTTCCTGCTTTGCCCCCACGTCAATCCCCCGCGTCGGTTCGTCCAGAATCAGGATTCTGGAATCGCTTGCCAAAAGCTTCGCCAGTACGATCTTCTGCTGATTTCCGCCGCTTAAGTTTTTCACGAGCTGGCGCGCATCCGGCATCTTCACTCTCAGCCGCTCCGTCTGCCTGTCCACCACATTCCGCTCCGCCCTGCGGTCGACAACGCCCAGACGACTCAGCGTTCGGATGATCGGCAGCGAAATGTTTTCAAAAACCGGCAGGCCCAGGATCACTCCCTGTCTTTTTCGGTCTTCCGGCGCCAGCGTGATCCCATGGTCAATGGCGTCTTTTGGTTTTCGGATCTCCAGCCTCTTCTGCTCCACACAGATTTCCCCGCCGCTGTGGGGATCCGCCCCATAGATCATCCGGACCAGTTCTGTCCTGCCTGAACCGACCAGCCCCGCCAATCCGAGAATCTCGCCTTTTCTGAGATCAAATGACACCCCCTGAATCCCGTTTCCTGACAGATTTTCCACACGGAGCACCACTTCCCCCGGATGACGGCTGTGCTCCGGAAACGTCTCAGTGACATTTCTCCCCACCATATCGTGTACCAGCGTACTCCGGTCCACCTCCTGAATGTCTCTTTCCGATATCATATGGCCGTCCCGCAGAACCACTACCCGGTCGGCGATCTGGAACACCTCGTTCAGACGATGGGAGATATAAATGATGGAAACGCCCTGTTTCTTCAGGTTCCGCACCAGTTCCAGCAGGATATCCACCTCACTGGCCGTCAGCGGCGCCGTCGGCTCGTCCATAATCAGTATTTTCACATTTTTGGAAAGCGCTTTTGCAATCTCCACAAGCTGCATGTACGCAACGGAAAGATCCCTTACCTTTGTTTTGGGGTCCGCCCGGACATTCATCTTTTCAAAAAGCTCTCCTGCGCTTTCTTCCATAGCTCTGTAATCCACCGTGATGCCGTTTCCCGGAAAGCTTCCCATAAAGATGTTCTCCGCGATGGAAAGCGACGGGAACAGGTTGAACTCCTGATAGATCACTTTGATCCCCAGGCTGTGCGAGATCTGCGGTGTCATCTGCCTGTATTCCTTCCCTCTGATGCAGACCACTCCGGAATCCGGCGCAATCGCGCCTGCAATTACTTTGATCAGCGTAGACTTGCCTGCCCCGTTCTCTCCCATAAGCGCAAGGACTTCCCCTCGCTTCAAGTCCAGCGAAACATGATCCAGCGCCACAACACCAGGATAGGCTTTTGAAACATCTTTTAATTCCAGCACCTTATCGTTCACCGGCTTCTCTCCTTCTGTCTGATGATTCAAAATATAAACGCAACTTTAAAATCCCCGTCTTTTCCGGTGGCTTTTTCAAACGCTTCCTCCCACTGTTCGAGTCGATACAGGGAAGAAACCACACCGTCTGTTTTCAGATCGCCCGTTCCCATATGACGGATCACATATTCAAAGCAGTACGGTGACAGGTGGGAGCCAAGAATGTCCAGCTCCTTTCCGTCTCCGATAACGGACCAGTCTACCGTCGTTTCCTCGCCAAATACGCTGAATTCCACAAATCTGCCGAGCTTTCTCACCATCTCCAGGCCCTGCGTAACGCTGGAGGGATGCCCTGTGGCTTCGATATAGATGTCGCATCCATACCCGTCCGTCAGGCTTCTGATCTCCTCGACCACATTGCAGGAACCCGGATTGAAGACCAGATCCGCGCCGAATGCTTTTGCTTTTTCCAGCCGCTCATCCTTCATATCCAGCACGATCAGCTTTTCCGGATTTTTTAATCTGGCATAGGCGACCATGCCAAGTCCCAGTGTTCCCGCTCCGGAGATCACCACAATATCCTCATTTCCGATCTGCGCCCTGTCCACACAGTGTTTGGAACAGGCGTACGGCTCGATCAAAAGCGCTTTTTCTATGGGCAGCGCTTCCGGAACCCTGTGCAGAACCGCGGTCTTCGGATACCTTACATATTCCGCCATCCCGCCGTTGTTTCCCTTCTGGAATCCAAAGGTGGCGTGGGGTTCGCACATCCAGTATTTTCCGGATTTACAGAATCTGCAGGTTCCGCACGGTACGATCTGATCCGCGGTAATGCGGTCTCCTTCCCGGTACTCCCGGACGTTTTTTCCCGTCTTGACCACTCTTCCCAGAAACTCGTGTCCGGGGATAAACGGCGGTTCCACCCAGGACGGGTTCTCTCCATTTCCCCAGAAGCGTTCCGCGCCATGCATACATTTCAAATCCCCCGCACAGATCCCGCAGGCCTCTGTTTTTATGATAATATCGTCATCCCCGCATTCCGGAACCGGATAATCGGTTTCCAGCCTGTAGTTCCCCTTCCCGTATGCAACCAGCGCCTTCATTTTCTCCGGCAAGTTCATCGTAACCCCTCCTTTTTTTGTCTCTTTTTTATGTAACTTTTTATAAAGTGTTTTATAAAAGTATGTTACAATAGACAGTCTGTTTTTTCAAGTAGAATTCTGCACAAAATCCGCCTTTTTATTTTGTGCATTTTGCATAATTTTATTCTTTTATTTTCAACTTCTTCATCCCAACTGCATAATTTCTTTTTCTGTTCTCTCACATTTAAAAGACAATATGACTTTCTTTTAAAACATGTGACTTTTTAAATTATGTATGATATGATTACTAAAAAGACCAGCAAACTGTATGCGGAGGGACTCTTATATGATGCAGCAACTTCATACACCTGTTACAAATTCAAAAAATATCAAGCGCTACAACCGTGCCAGAATATATGATCTCATCCGAAAAGAAACCAATATTTCCAAGCAGCAGATTGCCAACCGGCTGCATCTGAGCCTTCCGACAGTCATACAGAATCTCAACGAACTGCAGCAGATGGAATTGATCCGTCCGAACGGATATCATGACAGTACCGGCGGAAGGCGCGCGCAGCACTATGAGATCGTGTCCGATTACCGGATCGCCGTCGGGCTCAGCATTACCAGGCACCATATCGCCGCTGTGGCTGTGGACCTGAACGGCCATACCATCGCTTCTGTCCGCCGTCGGCAGACTTTTTCCTTTACAGACGAATATTTCCGGACGCTGGGGGCCGCCGTGGACCAGCTCATAGAAAACCACCGGCTGCCGCCTGACAGGATCCTCGGGGTCGGGATCAGTATCCCCGGACTGATCGACAGCAGCAGAACCAGAACCTATTACTGCCGGGTTCTGGACCTGGACAGCGCCTCCACGGACGATTTTGCGCGGTATATCCGCTTTCCGTCTTTTTTATGCCATGACGTGGCTTCCGCCGCATCCGCTGAGCGCTGGAGCAACAACATCCCTACATTTTTCTATATTATGCTGAATGACAGCATCGGCGGCGCCATCATCATCAACCATGAAACATTCGAAGGGGTAAATAACCGGAGCGCCGAAATCGGGCACATTAAGATAAGGCCCGGCGGGAAAAAATGCTATTGCGGAAAGCGGGGATGCATGGATTCCTACTGCTCGGCCAAAGTGCTTACTTCCATCACGGACGGGGAACTCCATATTTTCTTTGACCGGCTGACTGCGCACGACGAACAGGCCTCCCGGATCTGGGAGACCTATCTGGACCATCTGGCGGTCGCAATCAACGATATCCGTATGCTCTATGACTGCGACATCATACTGGGCGGACATGTGGGGGAACATTTTGATGATTATATTGACTGTCTGAAAAAAAGAGTCAGTAAACTGGACCCGTTTACAACCGACGCGGATTATGTCCGCGTCTGCAAAGCCCGAAACGAGGCTTCCGCCGTCGGGGCAGCGCTGAGCTTTATTGACGACTTTCTGCAGAAAAATCCCTGAGCGCCCGGGCACACAAAAACGGAGAAGGAACCGTTCGCTCCTTCTCCGTTCTCTTCATAACGCCGGACCATTACATGCAGCACTCAATGTTGTTGCATATGCAGCCGCACAACGACTTGGTAAGCCTCAGCTCAAACGCAACGCATTCATAGCAGCATGCGGAACCGCAGAGCGTCTTCTGCTTCTCTTCTCCGCCTTCACCGGAATTGTTCGCTGACTGGTTATCGTATTCATCCTGCAGATTTTTTGCCATGGTTCTACCTCCCTCCTGTGGATTCCTTTTCTTTGTTTTATGTAAATTCCAGCCGTCTGTCCCGGCCGGCCTTTGCATACCTGTCACCTACGCAGTTCTACACGCCATGCTCCTCCGGAATGAACCCAAAAGCCACCGTACTTAAAAACATCTGACGTATGACCGGATTTACCGTATCCGCAAAATAGTTCCGGCTGTGTTTCTGAAGAAACAGACTGACATATGCAATCTTCTTCCGACATGCCTGACAATCCTCCTGGCCGGAAGCCTGCAGAGGGCATCCGCCCCTGCACACCGGAAAATCCCCGCACTCCGCCTGGCACCGGCGTCGTTTTTCAACCGCGTGTCCCAGCACGCGTTCATAATTCTGATCGTACAGCTGCTCCCCGGGAAGGCTGGAAATTTCATACATACGGCTTCCCTCCAGCTTTTTCTCACAGAAAAACAGCGCTCCGTCCCGGTCCATACACAGGTATTTGCCAAGGCAGGAACCGTGTTCGCAGCCTCCCAGCCAGGCTCCGGTGAGCATATAACCGACCATCCCCCGGAAGGGCAGAAGCCAGCACGCATCCCGGTCGGACATCCAGGACTGAAACCACTCCATGTACTGTTCCGTGCTGATCCGGGATTCGTCAAAGGTTATGGGGATCCCCGCCCCTTTCAGCCTCTCATACTCTTTGCGGAGGCTTTCGTAATCGTCTCCCACGATCCTGAGTTCTTCCAGAAGCATCTTCTGTCCCGTCTTTTTCAGGCTTTTTACCGTCAGCGATGGGGATGCATGCAGCAGCACTTCGAAACCGTACCGGTTCAAAACTTTGCGAAGACGGTACACTTCCTTCCACTGCGCGGTCTCCACAATACAGCACACCGTAAACTCTTTTTTTACACCCTGCTCATATAAAAGCGACGCGATCCGCTCCAGCAGACTGCGGTTCAGGCGCACGGAAAAAAACTTCCACCGGATGGTCAGATACACCTCTTCCTCCTCCAGAAGCCGTTCCAGAAGGGCCGTGACCGCCCCGCTCCTGTGCAGTTCAAATTCTTCTATAATCAAATATTTCTCTTTCATACCAGCTTTCCCGCCTGCTCCCAGACACTTCCCAGCTTCAGCCGGATCTGTTTTCTGCCGGACAGGATCCTGGCAGTCGTAGCAGGGATACCGGAAGACAAAAGATGCGCCAGCAGCTTCTGTTCCGTGCTCCCGGCCGGAAGCATCCGGTGCGCCGCCGCAATGTCCTCGTACAGATATTTCAGGTCCTGGCCAATGGTCAGGATATACCGTCTGGAATATTCATAAAACGTCCCGGCATCCTCCTGTCTCAGCGGATTAAACTTGTTTTCTCTGTAATCCTTTTCGTAATCATCCAGAGCGTCAATATAATAAATCCATTTTGAGATGCATCGGATATACCTGCGTTCCCATTCCTCCAGCGGCCTGCACTCTGACATGGTATGTTCCATCATATCCGCAAAACACTCTTCAATCTCCCGGACGCCGCTGTCCTGCTTCTCCAGCGCATAGATTTCCCGATATCCTTTTTCGATCTCGCGCGCCATACCCGGATACTCCCTCTGGGCTTTGCGGATCTTCCGTCCCAGCAGCAGTTTGCCTGCATATGCCTTCACAGACCGGTCATCGTTGATGTCATCCTTCAGCTTTTCGTTTACAAGCAGGAGGTTGAGCGCCCCCATCTGTCCCCAGGTTCCTCCATGAAACAGAGACCGGCACCCGCCGCACCGTCCCAGGCAGGGATACCGGTCCATGAGCGGAGACCGATGGCACTGAAGAACGATGCCCAGAAGCGCCACGTCATAGCTCAATAAAAGCCTGCTTACCTGGCCGTAATTAAATTCCAGGCCAAAACAGGTCCCGCAATAATAATTCCGATAACACCTCTGCATCTTCCATGTCAGAAGCTGTCTCTGCATTGTCAAATATCCAAACATCGATTCTAAGCCTCTTCCCGACAGGTTCCGAAATCTCATTCCGGCAATATCATTCCGTGTTGTTTATAGCATATTCAACCGATTTCGCCAATAAAGTAAACATTAACAAATGCAGGCGGGCAGACCGGCAGCGGGCTCCCGTTGAAGCCGTCACTGTCTGCGGACGGTGGCTTTTCCGCCGGTTTCATCATGAAATGGGGGTAACTGAAGATAAAATCGCAAAAAGAAAGGCTCTCACTTCCGTGAAAACCTTGAATTTCCGAGGGAGTGGGGACTCTCTCGAGCCCCCGAAAGTGTTATGAATGAAATACTGATGTGTTCCTGTTACGAGTATTATCATAACAGGAAAATGTGACCAAAGTGTGGCATTCAGATTAAGGATTTCTAAAAATACGAAAGAAACACAAAACAAAAACAAAATAAATATGTTAGCAGCAGCCGGTCACGCGGGAGGACAGAGGTCCCTCTCCCGAAGCAGTTCCTCTACGATCCCACGGTGTTCGGAAAGGCTCTGCGCTTTCCTGATCCGCTTTTCGTATTTTTTCGTATCCGCAAACAGATGAATCTGGTAAAACCACAGTTCCTTCATCTTGAACAGCACGCTGATATCCGAAAGGCCCCGCCCCAGATACCCCTCCAGCAGCCGATCCTGAAAGTTCCGGAACTGTTCCTTCGTGCCTCCGCGGATCAGGCCCGGATTCAAAAGCAGGCCCCTGCCGATCATCAGCCGTTCTTCCCGCGGATAGTTTTCACAGAAACGGCGGATGCGCCCGGCAGTGAAAAGGTCCCCGTTGTAGCACAGCGGATTCCTGCTCTGTTTCTGCGCCTCCTCATAACACTCCATCCGCGGTTCATGTTTGTAATAGTCCGCCTGGATCCTGGGATGAATGATCAGCTCCTCCAGCGGATATTTGTTGTAAAGTTCCAGAAGCCGGCCGAATTCCTCCGGGCTGTCCTTCCCCACCCGGGTCTTGACGGACAGTTTCACATCCAGCACGCCGAAGATTTTCTCCAGAAAACAATCCAGTTCTTCGGGAAACGCCAGAAATCCGGCTCCTCTTTGACGGGAGACCACGGTCTTCGACGGGCAGCCCAGATTCAGATTGATCTCATCGTATCCGAAGCTTTGAAGCGCGCGGACCACCCGGATAAAGCCGTCCGCATCCTTCGTCAGGATCTGGGGCACCGCCTGGATCCCCTCGTTGTGCTCCGGCAGTATCTCCTGCAGCTCCCGGGTCTTGAAATCCCGCTTTTCATGGGTCTCCAGAAAAGGGATGAAATATTTATCCAGGGCGCCGTACACCTCCGCATGGGCTTTCCGGTATACCCAGGTCGTAATGCCCTCCATGGGAGCCAGATAAAACTGCATCGTTCCTGCCATTCTCCTTTCTCCTTCGCCGGACGCCGACGAAATTCCCTCATTTATTCTCCGCCGGACACTGACGGAACCATTTCGTATCTTTTCTCCCAAAGGCCCCGGATCACCTCATATTTTTGAAATAATCTTCCAGAATCCGCTTGATATAATAATACCGCCTTGCATAGGAATTTTCCACCCGGATCAGTTCAAAGCCGTGGGCCTGGCAGATCCTCTTTTTCTCCTCGTCCCGTTCCCGGACCGCCGCGTCCGTGCTGTGCTCCTTTCCGTCCAGCTCGATGGCAAGGATCGGATACTCTTCGCCGCCCCGCTCCTTCTCGCAGATGACAAAATCAAATCTCCCGCTGTAGAACAGATACGACTTTGCAATATTTTCCCGAAAAACCTGAGCGATGGCCACTTCCTTTTTCACCGTGCACCGTTTCTGGGTGTTCAGCACATTGTCCAGCGCATGGTTCAGGCTGTCCAGGAAATCCGCCTCCGTCTTCGTGCTGTAGGGCTTGATGCCCAGCGCCCGGGACTGGACCGGGTCCGCGCTCACCTGACAGTTCCCGTTGCTGCGCACATACTCCGCCAGCTCATACATATCGTCCGGCCCTTCCTTCTGATGGAGCCGCCTCAGATTTTTCAGACTGGAAAACATGACCAGCTGCTCTCTCGCCCGGGAAGTCGCCACGTTGATCAGTTCTCTGTTGTTTTTCAGCCAGCCGTACGTTCTGTCCGACGTCTGGTCCGTCAGCGCCGTGGAGAACAAAATGATGTCCTTCTCATCTCCCTGAAACGCGTGGACGGTTCCGCAGGATACCCGGTCCAGACGGTTGTTCTTCAGAAGCTCCTCAATGTACTCCTTCTGGTTGGCAAAGGGCGTGATGATCCCGATAGACCGATCCGGATGGTCACGGACAAATTTCACGATCTCCTGCGCCTCCCGGGGCGCCGTGTTCCGCTCATCCGCCCGACTGTCCTGCACATCCACAAAGGTCAGCGGCGTGTCCGATTTTACCTGGCTGTCGATGCAGAGCCGGTTGTTGTAATATTTTTTGTTGTTGAACTCGATGATCTTCCTGCTGCACCGGTAATGGTGCCGCAGAAGCAGCTCGTCGCTGACCGCGTCATTGGCCAGAAACGCCTTGTAGATGGAGTTCTTAATATAATCGTACTCCTCCGGGATCAGGTAGCGCTGCTTCAGAATCTCGTTGTCCCGGGGCTCCAGCAGAATGACCGGATTCAGCTGCTGGGGATCTCCCACCAGCATCAGCTTCCTGCCCCGCAGGATCGGCACCAGAGAGACGGCCATGTTGCACTGGCTCGCCTCGTCCATGATGACCATGTCAAAATGCGTCTCCGGACCGCCCAGCTTATAAGCGGACAGGCAGGTGGTGGCGATCACCGGGAAGATCCGCAGGAAGGATTTCATATTGCCCGGGCGGAGAAGGTAATCGTCAAAACATTTTCTCCGGTCGTCCCGGTCCTGAATCTCCAGAATGTTCCGCAGTTCCTCATATTTTGGCTCGCCCAGCCTCTTCCAGAACCGGATGGAAGTATAATACAGATAGGTCAGAAGCTTCTGCTGGTCGTCCTGAAGCAGCGCCAGCGCCTGTTCATCGTCCACTTCTCCCACTTTCTCCAGTTCCGATCGGATGCCCGGAAGCTGCCTTCCCTCCAGATCGGTCTGAAAGGTCAGATGATGGTTGCTTTTTACCATGCACTCCAGCGCATCCTTCTGCCATTGAAGGTGGAGCCGTTTCTCGTGGCGTTCCAGAAGAAGACTCAGCTGCTTCATGGACTGCATTCGCTCTTCGTGATTTTTCTCCAGCGTTTTTTCATAGACCTTCACATTCCGGATCCGTTCGTAGGTGATTTTTATATAATCCAGCGTCTCGTCCACCATCCGGCTGTTGCCCAGGCGGAGGATCGGAAAGGGAATCCGTGTCTGTCCCTGATAACGGATGGACTGCAGGCTCTTTACCACCGAATTGATGGGATGGTTGTTATAAGACGCCAGAAGCACCGTATGATCGTTGAAAAAGGCGGTGATGATCGTATTGACGATCGTATAGCTCTTGCCGGTTCCCGGAGGCCCCTGAATGTACGCCACCGGATATTTCATGGCGCTGTGAATCGCCAGCAGCTGATCCAGATTCGCCTGCTTTTTCAAAAGGATGATGGGATAGTCCTTCCGCCTCCGGTTGTGGGACACCACTTTGCCGAAAAACGCCTTCACCGGGTCCGTCACCTCCCCGGTCTCAAACATCTTCGTAACCGCCTCATATTCCCGCTCCAGATCCACTTTCGGGTCCGAGGCAAGGGCGATGACATACGGCCGGTCGTCCACCCCTTTGACCCGGCGGTTCTGTTCCGTGATCCGGTTCTTCACTTCCTCCATGTGGGCTTCCAGATCGTCCAGAAGCCACAGGTCCTCCCCGGACAGAAACCGGCGGATGCTCTGCCGCTCGCCGTCCACCGTAAATTCCCGGCAGATGGTCAGATCCTCCGCCGGCTTTAAGACCCGCTTCTCCACGTCCAGAAAAAGCCTCCGGTACGCCAGCACATACAGTCGCTCTTTGTTTTTGCTCTTTCCGGGTATGACGATGCTCATGACATTCAGGCACAGCTGCTTCAGGCGAAAATTTTTCCTGAGATCCTGTCCGGCCTCCTCCTGAAACCGACGTACGATTTCCCCGAACTGTACGCTGTTCAGATAGTATTCCCCGTTCTCCAGACTGTCTCCGTCCAGGTGTTTTACGAGCGTGTAATCCGTCTGGTAGGGCTCCGTATCCAGACGGCTGCAGTCCACCAGATAATTCAGCACCTTCAGATTAGCCGTGGTGCCGAAGATCGTCTCATACCGCTCCGGATACCGGTCGATGGCTTCCACCAGCTCCTGATTGATCTCGCACCAGGAGCCTTCGATGACGGACGAGGAGACGATGGCGTCGATCCGGATATAATCCAGCCTCATGACAGTATGCTGATACACATGGAAACCGGACGCCTGGATGGTCCGGCGCCTCGGATCGATCGACTGGACAGCGATCCAGTACCGGGTCAGCTCCTTTTTCTGGTTCTGATATTCGATGCTCAGCCATTTTCCTTCATGAATGGCTTTAAAAAGATCACGGGAAATGTGGGACATGGCATCATTCCTCCCCCTGTGCCAGCGTTCTCATAAACTCTGCCGCGCCTTTCAGGTCCAGCACATCCTCCATCAGCTCCCTGTACCTCAGTTCCTCCGGCAGGACGTCAAAATATTTTCCTTCCATGCGCTCTTTTTTCAACAGGTATGCACGGCTGATCCGGCATCCCTGCTCCAAAATCCGGGCATTGGAACTTCGAAAGCCCGCTTCTGTCATGGAATGGATCCGAATCCCGTACAGAAATCCCCGCAGCATCACCCGTTCACAGGCAAGCCCGCCGGAATTCCACACATAGCAGAGCGTCCGGATCGTGTCGGTGCCCAGCACCGGGAAGACCAGCAGGTTGTCCGTCCCCGGCTCCCTGGCCAGAAGCTTCAGAAGGCCCCGGCGCTTCGCAGCAGCCCGAAGCTCCGTCAGGATACCGGCCGCCTCCTCGTCCAGATAGGAATACGTCCCCTCGGAAGCAAGCACCTGATGAATCCGCTCCATGGTTTTCCGGTCCGTATGGAGCGCGCCCTTTCCTCCAAAACGGATATCCGCCCTGGCCGTCCCCGGCTCCACATCAATCCGCCTGTGCTTCGTGTCGCAGCCCTTCACCTCCCAGGTCCTGCCCGCCAGAAAGAAGCTGTCCCCGGCCCGGTAAGCCCGGTCCAGCGTCCCGATCTCCTGCTCGTTCCACCGGACGCTGAAGGTCTCCTCCGACTCGAAAACCGCATAAAATTCCAGATTGCCGCAGAGCCGCTCCCCCGCGTCGGACATTCCCACCGCGCCGTCCTCATACACTTTGATCAAATCCTTTTCGATCATGCAGTGCAGCGCCCGACGCAGCTCTTCCTGCGAAATGTGCCGGAAGATGGACAGCTCCAGCACTTCCGCCGCCAGCCTCCGGGGGTACAGGCAGCCCTTCTGGCAGAGGATGGACAGCGTCTCATGGATCAGCAGGTTCATGGGACAGCAGGGCAGCCTGGCCGACTCCACGTATGTTTCCCGAAAATACAGTTCGATCATGGCGATAGTCCGCACAAGGCCAAGATCCAGATTTTCCAGCACGCCGCCCTCTGCCTCGAAATACCGCAGATGGAAGGCGATGCTGGATCTCATGGTCTTCCTGCCGCTTCGCCCTACCCGCTGTACCATGCTGGAGATGCGTAAGGGCTGAGACGCCTGGATCACCTCGTCCAGATCCCCGATGTCGATCCCCAGCTCCAGTGTCAGCGTCGTCCCGGTCAGCACCGGCCCTTCGCTTTGCCTCATGTGAAGTTCCGCTTCCTCCCGGATCTCCCTGGAAATGCTTCCGTGATGAATATAGTAGCAGTCCGGAAACCCGGCGCGCAGGGCCAGCCGCCGGACCTGCGCCACCAGAATCTCACACTCCCGCCGGGAGTTGGTAAAAAGAAGCGTGCGTTTTCCCACGGACTGCTCCAGAATCTTTCTGCCGTAATCAGCCGGATAATCCGTGCTCCCGATCCGCGTGGCGGTCACGGAGATCAGATACTGCCTCTTTTCCTCCTTGTAGTCGATCACCCGCCCGCGTCTTGTGCTCCCCGCGTTCAGGTAGGCAAGCGCCTGCCTGCAGTCCCCGATGGTCGCTGACAGTCCCAGCCGGACCGGCTCTCTCCCGATAATCCTCTGAATCCGTTCCAGCAGCGCCAGAAGCTGCAGCCCTCTCTGATTTCCCATAAAATAATGGATCTCGTCGATGACCACATACTGCAGTTCGGAAAAGAGAATCCGCACGTTTTCCGGATGCCTGCACAGCATGGCTTCCATGGACTCCGGCGTCGTCTGCAGGATGCCGCCCGGCGCCAGGAGCAGCTTTTCCTTTCTGGACACCGCCGCGTCCCCGTGCCATTTGGTGATGGCCAGGCCGGTGCCCGCCAGCATCTCCTCGATCCGGCAGAACTGGTCGTTGATCAGCGCCTTTAACGGACTGATGTACAGGATGCCCACGCTGCTCACCGGATGCTCGTAGATGTCGGTCAGCGCCGGCATCAGCGCCGCCTCGGTCTTTCCCATGGCGGTCCCCGCCGTGAAAAGCAGGTTGTTCTTCTTCTCCAGAACCTCCCCCACGGCGCGGACCTGCATGGTGCTTAGGTGTTCCCATCCCCGGTCATAGATGTAGTCCTGAATAAAATCCGCCAGACGGTCGTAGGCCTCCTGCTCCGACATCCTCTTCATAGGGTAAATCCTTCGTATTTTCCGCCGCCCGCGGGCGCTTCCATGTCGTCCGAGCCGATCATGGAGCTGCTCATGCGGATCCCCTTCTGTCCGCTCAGGAAGTCCCCCATCCGGTCTTCCGTGCGCACGTCGCTTTTCAGATCCAGAATCGTCAGAAAATCCCGGATAAATTCCCGGGGCGTCAGATGGCTGGCCGCCGCGATCCGCCGGTACTCGTAGTCCACAAACCGGATCCGCTCCTCCTCGGAGAAATACTCCTCCCGGTCGTGGAGAAGCGCATGCATCTGCTCCAGCCGTTCCAGCAGCGTCACAAATTCCTCCGGCGTCAGTATGGACAGGCGGATGATCGGTGCCCGGTAGATCTCGTCGCCCTGCAGAGCCGAATTGGACAGACGGCTTTTCAGCGCCTCGTAGGAGAAGATCCCACGCTTCCGGTCATGGATCGACGACGGAATCCCGCACAGGATGATCCCCATGTACCGGGCCTCATTTCCATAACAGTCGTTGTAGATGGAGAGCAGCCGTTCGAAATTGTGCTCCCTTGTAACGGCGTGCACAATATTTCTCGTGATCTGAGTCAGCTCGTCCAGCAGCAAATAGACGCCGGTGCAGCCGATCTCCCTGACCAACAGCGCCCAGATCTTCAGATAGGAAAACCAGTCCCCGTCGCCCACGACCGCATTGACCCCCAGCGCCTTTTTCGCTTCCGTGCGGTTCCGGTATTCTCCGCGCATCCAGCGAAGCGCGTGGTTCTTCCGCTCCGGCTCCTTCAGAACATAACCGCGGATGTACTGAAGCAGCACCTCGTAAAAATCATATCCATGGGGCAGCGCCTCGATCTTCCTCCGAAGCGGCTGAGCGGACTTCAGAATGTCTTCCAGGATATCGCCGTCTTCCGCACACCCCTTTTCCCGGGCGCGCTCCCGGGCGTCGTAGAGGTACGTATCCAGCACCTCCTCCAGCGCGCCGCCCGACGGACAGGTTCTGGTGCTCATGCGGGACATCAGGCACCGGTACGTCTCCAGTCCTTCCCGCTTCGTGCCGCACAGCTTCCGCTCCGGCGCCAGTTCGCATTCCATGACCACGAATCCCCGGAGCAGCGCTTCATTTTTAATGAGCTTCGCCATAAAGCTCTTTCCGGTTCCGTAGGCACCCTCCAGCAGCCGGAAGGTGGAATACCCTTCCGCCACCTGCTCCATATCGTGGACGATGGCCGCCACCTCGTCCCTGCGCCCCACCGCGATATACTGCAGCCCGTTGTCCGGCACCATTCCTCCTGCCAGCGCATGAAGGATGGTTTTCGCGATTCTTTTATTTACCCTCTGTTCCATCACGATCCCTCTTCCAGTATCCTGTCCGTTTCTTCTTCATAATCTGTCAGTATGCAAAGCCTGCCCGCTTCCTTTTCCAGCAGAACATCCCCCAAACACTCCAGCGCCTTGTCATTGATGCGTTTCATCATGACCGCCTCCGGCATCTGCATCGTACGAAGGAATTCCTCCGCCGCTGCCCGGTCGCCGGCGCGGAGCAGGCGGAGGTACTGCTTCTCGGCGGACGTGAAAGGAGCCGTAATATTCGGAGTCTCTGCGCTTTCCTGCTTCCTGTGTCCGCCGTCTTTTCGGCGGGCTGTACTGGTTTCCTCTTTTGGCGCTCCGGCAGGCTGGCAGGCTGTACCGGTTTCCCGTTTCTGCATATCCCCGATTCGGAACGATCCGGACTTCCGCCCTGACACGGGCTCCTCATATGCGATCTCTCCCTGGCTCAGCATCCCCAGCACCTGCTCCGCGTCCGCCCTCGCCTGCTTCAGCTTTTCCCGGTCGATCACCGCGGTCCCGCGAATCTCTTCATAATCCAGCTCCTGTGCCGTCGTTTCTGCCTTTTTCCCAGCGCGGCGCTCCCGCTTTGGCAGAGAGATTCCTTCCTCCGTCAGATAAGCCAGCACCCCGTCCTCGATGGACTGAAGAAACTGTTCATCCTGCAGCAGCTCCTTGATCTTCGCCACATCCTGCGGATGATCTGCACCGGCCGCATAAGACTTGCAAATGATCCGGTGCGCAGATCCCTTTCTGGGAGCCGCCTTAAAATGCCGCCGCATCCTGCTTTCCGTATACTGATAGATGACGCACAGCAGATCCTGCACGCTTTCCCGCAGCACATAATACCAGCATTTCCAGTAATCGGAAAAATCCTGGTATTCATAATACATATATCGGGACACCTGCACGGTCTTCCTCTCCCTTTTCCCGCCGCACATCACCGGATACTCCCCCATATATGCGGATGCGTAAAAACCATTCAGAATCATATGGCGGAAATCGTAAGCCTTCAGATCCCGCTCCAGCATGCGGAACACATACGGAAGCGCCTTCCACGCATGAACGGCATAGTCCTTTTCCGGATGCCGTTCGACCTCCTTCAGCCCCCGGGCGTTCTGCACGACAAACATACCCGCCGCTTCATATGCACCCTTCTCCACAGCCTCATACGCCCGGCCGCTCCAGTCTCTGTCGGTCCGTTCCTCCAGACGCCCGACGATGTCCGGCATCAGTTCCGGAAACGCCAGCATGAAAAGACGGCAGACGGTACAGAAATACTCTCTGCATTCTTCACTGAACTTCCCGTTCATCCCCGCTTCCAGAGCGTCCCAGAAGGAACACATGGCCTCGTATGCTTCTTTTGGCGTGTCCTGATAGATCAGATTGGCCAGTTCCAGAAAATAATATCCGGCATAGAATCGATCCGCCCGTTCGACCACATCCGCCTGAAAGCTTTTGACCAGCGTATAATAACAGAGGATCTGTTCGTCGCTCATCTCCTCCAGACAGCGAATCTCCCGGTCCAGGCGCACATGCGTGTCACAGTCCGCATCCAGCCCCTTCATATACAGGGCCTCTTCCCGAAACAGACGAATATCCGCCTGCACATATTCATAATAACTCAAATCCCGCCCAAAATTCCGCTGCTGCTTTAATTTGATCACGTACCTGCGAAATGCCTCCACCTTCCGCTGCGGCGTCAGCCTCTGCTCATACATCTTCTGCAGGTTCATGGAATCCTTTTTCTGATTCTTTTCCCCTTTTTTCATATCTGCTTCTTCGCGCACAGATCGTAGCTCTCCGCGATCATCCTTCTGATATCGTCCTCCGGTATGGTCCCGTCCAGAATCAGGGAATTCCAGTGCTTCTTATTCATGTGGTACGCAGGGAGCACCGACTTATACGCCTGCCTCCACATATCCCGCCACTGGGGATCGCACTTCACGTTGACCCAGATATGCTCCTCCCGCTCAAAAATCCATGCAAAGATCCGGTTGGTGGTCCGAATCCGCATGCAGGTCCAGTTGGAATCATGGAAAGGATAATCCTCATAGGTGTAAGGGAAGGTAAGGCAGTAGGTGATCGCCTGTTTTCTGGTTTTCATATTTTTATAATCCTTTTCCAAAACTGAGAATCACTTCTTCGCTGTCTCTTCCTGAAACAGGTTTTCCCATTACAGATTCAATTGCATCCAAAAGCTTTGATGCACGCTTTACAATAAATTCGTCAAAATTATCCTGACGGCAATCTGCTATATCCAGCCAATGTGATTCAAGATAAGAGTCAAGCACCTGCTCTGTAACCTGCCCCTTTTTCTCTATTTTAGACAAATATTTACTGGGAGCGACTCCTCCAATTTCCCGATTGGTTCTATAGGAAAGGGGTGTTTTATTCATGATTGAATTCCATTTACTTCTGGGATAACCAACTTTCACGCAATAATCTTTAGGAAACACATGATGGATATCCACTGCATCTGATTTATAAACGGTAAAATCCATCTCTCTTCCGCTGATAAAATCTCTGCTCTTATTTTTCAAAATCAAAGCCATAATTCCTTTATAAGCTGCACTTAACCGGGACTGCAGGCTCAAAAGACGCATAGGGTTAAAATATGCTTCCTGAACGGTCTTTGGCATCCTAGATTCATCGGATATCCATTCCATAACACCAACGACATCTGAGACATATCGTGTTTCATTGGCGCTACCGTACATTTCTCCAAATACCCCGCACCAGTACCATTGTTTTATTTTGTTTTTCACGTTTGTAGTCCGAATCCTTCCGCCATCCTGAAGCAGTGTACACAGCACAGCCAGAGGAATCAGCTGTGTTGTATATGGAAGATCTCGGCTGGCAAAGATTCTCTCTTCATTCAGAATCTTCTCCGCCTCTACAAATCCGTCTGACAGACAATCTGCATAGTTCTGATATTCTTCTAACGTAAGATTCAATACATCTTTCTTTTTGCAGCTGACCGTTTTTCCCTTTTTGTAGGAAGATAACAATGTACATGCCGCAAGAAAATCTGTTGCATCAATAATGGCCAAAATATCTCCCTGAAAATATATCTGCTTCCGATTTTCCCAGTCTTTGCGGAGTTCAAAATCATCCATGGCAAAAACTGCCGTTACCAGTTCAAATACCGTCAGAGACACACCTCCAGTATTCACATTTTCAAACACCTGACATACTGCTTCTTTTGGCGTCTCTTTATCCAGTAAAATAACAGGCATTGTATACTGCATAATCGGCATTGTAATTTGAGAGCCAAATTTTGTAAACTCTGCAAACACCTGCGGATTCAATTGATGATATT
The DNA here is from genome assembly GCA_910584205.1 of uncultured Lachnospiraceae bacterium. Lineage (GTDB taxonomy): Bacteria > Bacillota > Clostridia > Lachnospirales > Lachnospiraceae > Hominiventricola. The sequence goes on along the minus strand of CAJUAA010000014.1, from coordinate 48,020 downwards.
GTAAATATCCCTGCTGCCATGTTTGTGCTTTTGCAAAGTCCAGTATGATATTAAGCGGATACATATGGTTTTCATATTCCTTGTCCGGAGTAGACAGATCCAGTTCTATTTTTCGCCCGAAATCCGATGTGACAATCCGATTGGGCGGAACAGAAACAACCGCATCCATTCGATCGGCATTCTCATCCAGACATTTTCGAATATCCAGATAATAATATCTGTCTGTCTTTTTTCCCTTATCAGTTCTCGTATGTACGGGAGCATCGCAATACATCGCACCATAAATGGAAGTCAGTCTCTGCTGGCCATCCAGAATCAGTTCGGAAGGAACAACATTCTGTACATCTACTCCCTGAATAGTCCGATATTTGAAACGGATATTTTGATTCCCATATTCCAGAAACATAGCCGCTCCTACCGGATAACTGTTGGAAATGCTGGCGATTAATGCCCGAATTCGATAGTCGTCCCACACCCATCCTCTCTGAAAATCCGGAAGCTGAATTTTACCTTCATGTATTTCTTTCATTAATTCTACGATTGATCTGTCATTTGTCTTCATAAAGTTTTCCCCATCGTATCTTTTAATTTCTCCACAACCTTCACATCCGCCGGCAGCCAGTCCACACTGTCCAGTTCCTCTCTGGTCAGCCACTTTGCCGCTTCATGTTCTTTTAACACCAGCTCACCGGAGCGGATCGTACACAGAAAACAGTGCATGGTCAGGTGGAAGTTCGGATAATCATATTCTACAGTCTCCACCAGGCTTCCTACCTCGATCTCGGTGTCCAGTTCTTCCCGGATCTCCCGCACCAACGCCTGCTGCGGCGTCTCGCCCGGCTCCATCTTCCCTCCGGGAAACTCCCAGCCGTCCTTGAACTCACCGTACCCGCGCTGAGTGGCAAAGATCTGGTCGTTGTGGATGATAATGGCGGCGACAACTTCTATGGTTTTCATATTTTATTCTCCTCTGATATAGTCATAAATATCTTCCCGTACAGGCACATCCAGATGGTATGTAATCTCAAAAGCATCGTCATTGGTTGTCTCCATATGGATTGGAAACGGTTCGCCAACCGCAAAAATCTCTCCTAAGAAATAAAATTCTTTTGCCTCTTTATCATCTTTGTTCTTTCGGACAAACAGATAGATTTTATTATCTGCATTTTCAATTCCTTTTTTATAGATTCGTTCCGCATCACTGGAAGTAATCTTTCTTGGATGTTTTGACAATGCAATCAACTCGCTGGAAGAAACAAAACGGTCTTCATATGCAATCGCATCCTCTGCCTTTTCATAGTTGATAAAGACTGGCAGCGTTTTTGTCTCTATATCATAAAAATAACCGCCGATATTCTGCGCATTCATATTTTTCTTCCAATTTAAAAGGCGGCACACATCCTCATAAGTATATTTCTGATACAACTGGAAATTCGTTTCTTTATAGCGGTCGGCATAATTTTCCTCATACTGACAAATCCCATAGTCTAACAGCTCATCTACCATCTGGAAAAACTCCGGATTTGCCAATAACTTCTGGAACTCTGGCGCAATTCGATATTCTTCATATCCATCCTTTTGAAGAAAAATACAGTTTTTAAACTTTTTCTTTTCCTCTTCTTTGGGAAATTCATTGGTCAAATTTAAAATAACGGACTCTTCTTCTTTTTCAGAGGGCTGTATCTCATATAATTGCTTCATTCTTCCCCGCCAATAATTCAGTATTCTGTTCTGCTGACGAATCAACCCTCTCAACACCTCCAGCTCATGGACGCGTTTCCCTTTTACCACTTTTCTGGATAAATATTCGATCATCTGTTCTTCATCCGGAGACAGCCGGATGGAATATTCTTTCTCATATTTTACCAAAAATGCATAATAAGAGCCACATTTTTCGAAGATTTTATTAACGTCGATAGAGCCATGCTCTCCAAAATCCTGGATCGATGGAATTCTCCCCAGCTTATATTTCAAATTTTTGTAAGAATCCCGAAGCAGCTTCATATCATTGGTTTTTGCCAAATCAATGGAAGTATAGATTCTTTTTCTGGCGATTTCATCAAAATGAATGCTGGAACTGCCCGGTATAATTTTTGTCCCGCCAGACACATATTTACGCATATTATCCTTATTGTAAGAACGATCTCCTGACAATGCAACCGGAATCATAAAATTATTCATGTAGTTGCCAATAAAATCCAGAATCACTACATATTTTTTCCCGTCTGCCTTTCGCAATCCTCGCCCCAGCTGTTGAATAAATACAACAGGACTTTCTGTCGGACGAAGCATAATAACCTGATTGATCTCCGGAATATCTACCCCTTCATTAAAAATATCAATTGTAAAAATATAATCTAAATAATCCGTACTATCGTCGGATGTCAAACGTTCTATACAGCGTTCTCGCTCTTCCTGAGAGTGCTCTCCGCATAAAAATGCCGTCTGATAACCTTTTTCATTAAATTTTCTGGACAGCTCTTTTGCCTCTTCTTTTCTGCTGCAAAACATCAAACCTTTTACACGATCTCCGCTATATCCATAATACTTCGCTTTTTCCAGAATATACTCCACCCGCTCATCGCAGATCAGATAGGAAAAATTTCTCATACCTATGGTATCATCAAAAACCTCTCCATCAACCTCCATCTCTGTAATACCAAAATAATGAAATGGACATAACAAATCTTCTTCTAACGCCTGTTGAAGCCGGATTTCGTAAGCAATGTTATGGTCAAACAAATGATAGATATCAAATCCATCCGTTCTCTCCGGGCTTGCAGTCATTCCAAGCCAAAACTGCGGTTCAAAATATCCCATGATTCTTTGATAGCTGGATGCGCCTGCCCGATGTACTTCGTCAATAATAATGACATCAAACTCCGTCTTTTGATATCTAGAAAGCGTCTCCTCTTTCGCCATCATCTGCATGGTGGCAAATAGATACTCTTCATCGTACCTTTTGGAATTTCCAGAAAGCAGTCCGAAGGTTTTTGTTCTTCCAAATACCCGGCGAAAGCTTTCGATTGCCTGTTTTGCAATCTGCTCTCTATGTACCAAAAACAAGACACGTTTAGGGTCTGCTTCCCTCAATGCAAAAGCAGATGCATAGGTTTTTCCTGTGCCTGTTGCCGAAATCAAAAGTGCCCTCTGCTCCCCAGCCTGACGAATCTTCTGCAGGCTTTCAATAAATCCTACCTGCATTTTATTGGGCTTCAAACGATATTGTTCTACGGATGGAATTTTTTCTTGTCTGGCAATGGCTTTTTGTTTCTTAACTACCTCATAGGTGGTCCGATAGCTCCGGATAAATTCCTCGTAATTTTTCGAAAACTCAGAATCCCATAGCTGCTGAAATTCCCCAACCATCTGCAGAGCATATTCACCCTGAACCGTCGAAATAATTTTCGTATTCCATTCTTTATTTCGCGTCAATGCGCTAAGCGTCATATTCGAGCTACCCACAATAATTCGGTAAATTTCGTCAGACTTGAAAATATATCCTTTTGTATGAAACCCTTCTCCTGCCTCATTAGCACAATACATCTTAAGCTCTATATTTTTCAACTGAGCCAGCTTGTCCAACGCCTTAGGTTCACTAAAAGTCAGATAATCTGTGGTCAAAATACGCCCCGGTATCCCCTTGTTTTCCAACTCCTTCAGCGTCTGCAAAAGCGGCGTAATTCCGCTCATGGTAATAAACGCCACACTAATAGAAAACTGTTCGCAGGATAAAAGCTCATCCTCAATAGAAGATAAAACTTTCCGCCCTTCCCGATAATTATTGGAGATAAATTGTGGCTTATACGCAAGATTTGAAAGAACCGACCGATTAATAAAGGCCGTCTCTTGTCCTTGTCTTATTTTTTCGATTGTTTGGTTGTTCATACTTTTTATACCTGCACTTATTCGTTATATCGATTTAAAGCAAAAGCCTACACCACCGCTTCCACCAGTACCTTATCCCCAAGAACCACACGCCTGACCCCTATTTCCTTCTTTTTATTGAAGTTAAAACTCAGCATATATCCCTTTTTCAGATGATAATGGTCCAGATATTCCACAAGCTGTTTTTCTCCCCGTTCGTTATACGCGTTCCCCCGCCAAATTTTCAGTTCAATAATGCTCTGCTCTCCACGATAATCAATAATTACATCTGTCCGTTCCATGTTTCGGGTTCTGGATTCCACATAATAATTTCCCGTACCGTTGATGATCGGCCTGAGGTACAGCAGAAAATAACGCCTTCCGTCCTCTTCTTTAAAATAATCCGGACGATCTCCATACAGTTCATCAAAATGCACCACAAAACGTTCCAGCAACCGTTCCACATTCAGATGTCCGGCGTAAACGAACTGATTTTTATCCTGTATCGCCGCTTTATAAATATCCGTATTCTGATTCTCCGCCGATGTCAAAAACAGATTGTAAAACACCATCTCGAAAATCCGGTTTGCAATGGCCACTACACCGTTTATGTTCTTTACAAACCCGAACATCTCCGCCGTTCCGATTGCCTCGTTCAGCGCATTGTAAGGACTCTCTTTTCCCATAAACAAAATGGAATAAACAACATCCTTTAATTCCGGAAAATCATACAGCTTATTCACCATGGATTCAAACAGTGTGTTTTTCTCTCCAAGAAGCATTCTTTCCGCTTCCAGAAATCCGGCACAGGTCCACGCATCCTCCACTCCCGGAAACCGTTCGCTTCCTACCACCTCTTCATCCATCAGTTTGCAGAGCTTTGAAACCAGAAACGGATATCCTGACGTATGCTCGTAAATCAATCGCGCCATCTCTGCAGGGTCCATTCCTGTAGCATGATCTTTTTCATATTCTTCCAGCATCCCGGCAATTTCGTCTGCGGAAAAGCTCATATCCACTTTAAATTCCACCGCAATATTCCATGGACTGTTTCTCCTATGATCTTCGTCCGACCGGAATTTTCTCTTCAGATTTCTAATATCATATACGCCCGCCAGGATCACCGACCGGAATGTGGCCGACCGGTCCCTGTCAATATAATACCCCCTTAACTGTGCCAGAAAATCAAGGAACACCTGATGATTTGCCGCACTATCGGCCTCGTCTATAATAAGAACCAGAGGCCGGTCCGATTCCCGGCAGATATCGCTCAGATGCTGAAAAAGCTCCACCAGCTCCAGATCTTCTCTGTTTTCCTGCGTCGCCTTCTGCAGCCGATTCAGTTCCTGTTCCATTTCCTCCGGAAATGCCGCCCCCTGATTCTGCAAAATCCGGACAAAGGCCTTTGCAAATGCAACCGAAAATGCATTTTCACTGCGGAATTTTGCATCGCTCATCTGCATCTGAAAGTCCATACCGACTACATAATAAGCATCTTTCAAGTATTCGTCCAGGGCGCGAAGCGTCGTCGTCTTTCCGTATTGACGGGCGCGGTTAATCGACAGATATTCGCCTCTGTCCACATACCCCCTGATCTGCTCCAATCGAGAGTGAAGATCCACCATATAGTGCAAACCGGGCTTGCAGTCTGCCGTTATATTAAACGTTTTGTTCATCCGTGTGCACCCTCTTCTTCATAAAATAACAGGTTTTCAAACTGTACATCCGCTTCCTTTTATTTTTTTCATATATTCCAAAAACAAAAATATATCCGTATATGGATTACATTGATGCGAATAAACCGTTTCATGCACCTGTTTCTGAGCACGATGCAACAGTACCGCCCTTTTCAATGCCTCCTCCTGCCTGTCCAACAGATAATCATAAATATCCACAGTCTCCGAATAATTTGGATATTTATCCTTCAACAGGCGTTTCACATGTTTTTTCATCTTATCAGCACTCAGTCCATATGGTGCATTTTCAAAATGCAAAGCAAACCATACTTCAAATGACGGATTGGAGAATATACAGTACAAACCTTTGTGACCACAGTCTTTCAAGATTGCAAATGCTTCGTTAATATCAGGATTCGATGCCGGATCAGAATCAAAAACACAGTATCCCCTGTCTCCTAATTCCAGATCCATATCTATTTTGCTCACGTACGACTTTGCAAATTTCACGATTCCAACTGCATCTGTATGCTTCGTATCAACAGGGACTATTGAAACATTATAAATTTTATTTTCAAAATGTTCCAGATAGATGCGTTCTGTCTGTCCTTCACAAAAAATATAAATTGTACATTTGGGTTTATCTTTTGTCTTTTTCCCCTTTACTTCCTTCCCCCTGTTACGTTTTCTCATGCTTATCCTTTCATATAAGGTACACTTCCATATCTTCCTTTGAGATAACCCAGTTCAATATTTTCATTTTCCCGAATCGCAAAATCATCCAGGAGCTTCACACAGGTTGCACCATCTTCTTCTTTATCAACCAGATAGATTTGATCCGGATTCAGCAGATTCAATATCTTTGTGTCGTGCGAAGTAAAGAGAAGCTGCGCATTCCCACAATTTACGGTATCTGACTTCAGGATCTCCAGAAAATGCTGCGTCAATCTGGTATGATATACTTTACCCAGTTCATCTTCGAGCATCAATCCGCCTTTTTCACTCAAGCTCAAAAGTTCCACAATATTCTGGACGATTACAGAAGTCCCGGCCGAATCCTCATCCAGTTCTATGTCCAGTCTTTCTCCTTTCCTGTTTTCATGTACAAGCCTTACATCAGCCCTTACATCAGGAATGTCCACTTCTCTCATTTCGCCTGCAAATTCTGAAAATATTTTCTGCAAAAGATCATGTGTTCTGTCATTCATTCTCCGTTTTTTTACATAGATATCAACAATATTAAAGTCTGCTTTCTGCAGTTCTGACAGCAGCAGTTCTTTACGCTCCTTCTTTTGAATAAGCTGCTCCACCATACTGCTGATATCAAATTTTTCATACTGTCTGGAAACAAAGCGGAACCAGTCATATACGGTCTTCAAAGGTTCGTACCCCCACTCCGCTGCAACCGGCATATACAGTCTGTTGGAATTTGTTTTTTCCGCAATCTGTTTTTGAAGCTTTACATCATTTCCCCGGAATTCATAGTGCTGCCCCTCCAGCCTTTCAAACAATGTTTTGGGCTTTGCAGAAAAATATCCCAGCAAATATTCTTCCACTACTTCATCTTCGTTCATGGAAAAGCCATACACATATTTTATCTTATTTTGATAAAATATAAATTCAAAAGAAGCCGGTTCCTCCATGCAGGATTCATCGAGCTGAAATCGTTCAATCTTTATTTTTGCGCTTTCTTTTCTTTCGATTGTGTTGACAATAAATTTAAGCGCGAAAAGAAAAGATCTCATGATGTTGGTTTTACCGGAAGCATTGGGCCCGATCAGCCCCAGACATTTATATAATGGCGGAACTCCCTCCTCCCTGATCGCCCATCTGTCTCCTTCATATTTTTTATCCACTCGAAAATTTAATATAATTTCATTTTTTATGGATTTGTAATTTTCCACTGAATATTGAACAAGCAAAATAGACCTCCCTTTTCACTTTATTTCTTTATTTTTTACACTTTTCATTCAAATATGATCTATATGGCATCTATTTTTCTTGTTATTATATCATTTTTGTAAATATTTTACAACCGCCTCCGCCAGCCTCCCATGCCCTTCTGCGTCCAGGTGCAGGCCGTCGATCTCACTGACCTGCGTCACCTTTGACCCGTCCAGGAAATCGCATCCGCACTTCCCCGCCAGCGCTTCGTACGCCTCCGCCAGTTCCTTCGAGACTTTTATCGACCGCTGGTCGAATTCCGATCCGAAGCCGCTGTGCATGACCCGGTCCGTCATGGCCGCCGGAGCGACCAGCAGCACGCGGAAACCGGAGGCTTCGCCGCCCCGCGCCTGCGCTGCCACCTGTTCCAGCCCTCCGGCAATCTCCGCTGCGGACGCCCCGAACTGCGCCTTGCAGTCGTTGCTTCCCAGCATGATCACCAGCACATCCAGCGGCAGGCTTCGTTCCACCGCATCCCGGATCCGGTCCAGACCGTTTCTGCCCGGCTCCGTCATGTCCTCAAACGCGGTCGTCCTGCCGCACAGGCCCTCTTCTATGACCTGATATTCACTGCCCAGAAGCTCCTGCAGCCGTCCGGGCCAGCGGGTATGACGGTTGTATCTGCCGCCCCTTCCCGGAATGTAGCCGAATGTATTGGAATCTCCATAGCATAAAATTCTGATCTTTTTTCCCATATTCTAATCTTCCTCCCTTTAAAACCGCGCGTCCGCCTCCCGGTGCTTTCGAGATTTGGAGCTTTGAAGCTCCGCCGCTTTACAGCACCCCGAACAGCTCCTTCATATCCGCACCCTCGATGATCCGGCTGCTGGGCCGGTCCACATTGGCCAGCATGGCGTCCACCTTGCCTGCCAGCGTCACGTCGATAAAGCGTCCCACGTCGATGCCCCGCAGCTCGAAGAACAGAAGGGGCTGCTCATCCAGGCGCGCGCCCACGCCGTACAGCGCCGCGGCCACATGCTTGCACATGAGCGCCCAGTCCGGACAGCTGCAGCTGAAGCTGATCTCTCTGGGAGCCGGGAACAACCCGTCCTTCCCCTGAAACAGCTCCTTCATATCCTCCGGAAAATCCCCGGATATGAGCGCCTCCAGATTCTGAAGCTTCCTGCCGCATTTCTCTATAACTGCCTGACATTTTTCCTCGGACAGGGGGCTGATCCGGATCTCGACCTTGTAGGGCGTCTTTCTGGTTCCCTGTACTCTCGCCTGTATTTTCCCTTTCTGGATCTTCAGGTCGATGACGGAACCGGTCCGGACATAGCGTTTGCCCCGGTCCAGACGGCTTTCATAATCAGCGTACTGCTCCAGATTGTCGCACCACGCCCTGCCCCACCAGTTATTTACGATGGCCCGCCCCTTGATGACCACCGGTTCCAGCACCTTGCCGCCCTTCTTTGCCTTTCTCCGGCTCTCCGCGGATTTCTTCTGAAGCTCGGATGTGGTGGGCTGGCTGTAAAAGGATGTATCATTCCAGTATCTTCCCATATTCTGCCTCCTCGTCTCTAACTCAGGCGGAACAGCGACATCAGTTCCTCGTTGCCCAGCTCCGTGATCCATTTTTCGCCGCCGGAACCGATCACGTTTTCCGCCAGTTCCTTCTTCGACTCGATCATGGCGTCGATCTTTTCCTCTATGGTTCCCTGGCACACCAGCTTGTGCACCATGACGTTTTTCGTCTGGCCGATGCGGAACGCCCGGTCTGTGGCCTGATTTTCCACCGCCGGATTCCACCAGCGGTCAAAATGGATCACATGGCTGGCCTTCGTCAGATTCAGACCGGTTCCTCCCGCCTTGACCGACAGGACAATAAACGGCACATAGTCTTCTCCCTGAAAAGCCTCCACCATCTCGGTCCGCTTCGCCGCTCTCGTTCCCCCATGGAGCACATACCCCTTTGCGTGAAAGATCTCCGTCAGGAAATCCGCCAGCTGTTCCGTAATCTCCTTGAACTGGGTAAAGACCAGCACCCGTTCCCGTTTTTCATAGATGGTTCCGCAGATCTCCCGCAGCATCTGAAGCTTCCCGCTCTCGGATTCCAGAAACGCCTGCTGCCCCAGATACTGGTCCGGATGGTTGCAGATCTGCTTCAGCCTCGTGATCGTCGCCAGCACCAGCCCCCGGCGCTTCATGCCGTCCACTTCTCCCAGCGTCTGCTCCAGCTCCGACACTACTCTGCGGTACAGCACCACCTGTTTGCGGGACATGGTGACATAGTCGATCTTTTCCAGCTTCTCCGGCAGGTCCGCAATGACCTTTTTGTCCGTCTTTACCCTGCGCAGCATGAACGGAGCCACCATGGCCTTCAGCTTCGCATAGCCCTCCGGATGGGCGCTTAAATTTTTACAGTATTCATGAAATTCCTTCGGTGTGCCCAGAAGGCCCTGATTGAGAAAATCAAACAGGGACCACAGATTGGTCAGGTCATTTTCAATGGGCGTGCCGGTCATGGCGATCCGCATGCCGGAGGAAAGCTTTTTGATCTCCTTCGTCTGTTTCGTCGCCGGATTTTTGATGGCCTGCGCCTCGTCCAGAATGACGGACGTCCACGGAATCTCCTGCAGAGCCCCAATCCGAGACGCCATCCCGTAGGTGGTGATGGTGAGAAATACCGGCTGCTCCTTCAGCATCTGCTCCAGAGCGGCGGACGTCTTCCCGTGCAGCACCAGATATTCCATGGCGGGCGCGAATTTCTGCGCCTCCTTCTGCCAGTTGCCCACCAGAGAGGCCGGGACGACCAGCAGCACCCGCGCATGCTTCTCCTTCGCCCGGAGCCGTTCCAGATACGCCAGCACCTGCACGGTCTTCCCAAGGCCCATGTCATCCGCCAGGCAGGCCCCAAAGCCCAGTTCGTTCATATAGTTCAGCCAGGTATAGCCGTTTTTCTGATAAGGGCGCAGGGTCGCCTGAAAACTTTTCGGCACCGCCAGCTTCCGGATCCTTCCGGGACTCCGGAGACTCTGCAAAAGCGAGGAAAGCCATGCGCCGTTGGTGACCACCGGACCCAGGTCCCCGGTCTCTCTGGAGGTGCCAAGCTCCAGCTTCAGCGCTTCCATCAGCGTCAGCTCTCCCTGGCACTCCTCCATCTCCGCCAGAAGCTTTTTCAGCTTCTCGTGGTTTACCTCCACCCATTTTCCTTTCAGAAATGCCAGGCCCTCGGTCTGAGCCAGCAGGTTCCGGACATCCTCCTCCGTCAGCTGCTGGCCGTCCACCATAAGTTTCGGGCGCATGGAGACCAGCGTGTCGAATCCCAGCATGGCGGGCCTCTCCTCCCCCAGGCTGACGGACATGGAGACGGACGCCGCCTTTTTCTTCCACCAGTTGGGAATCCGGCACAGAATCCCGGTCCGCTCGATCTCCTCCGTCTGCTTCAAAAATTCATACGCCTCGCCGGAGGTCAGCCGAAGCGGATGGAACAGTTCCCCGCTCTCCACAAAGCCGGAGATCAGCTCTGACACCTCCGCGGCCTGATTCAGGCAGGACAGCAGGTTCAAAAGCTTTTCCCTGTTGTCCTTGTACTCCACCAGCGCGTATTTCAGCGGCATGTGCCGGATCTTTCCGTTTTCCCGCCGGGTGGCGTAGGTGGCCAGAAACGCAAAGGGATACGCTTCCTCTTTGCTCTCCACCAGATGGAAGAAAATCCGTTCCGGCACTCTCAGATGCTGGCTTTTCTCCGCCAGATACATGGCGACCGTCCCGTCGCAGGCGCGGATCTCCTCCCGAAAAATGTCGGAAAGCTTCCCAAATACGCGGCGGATCCATTTTTTATTCAGATGCTCGGAACCGATCACAAAAGGAACCGCGTCCAGAAGCTGCTGGCAGACTTCCTCCGACGGCTCTGTTTTCACGTCCTCCCTGGCCACCTCCAGCTCCGGCAGGCCGGTCAGCACCCGGAAAAATGTGTCCGCCACCAGAAAAAGGAAGAACGCGGACGCGCTTAAATCCTCCGGCTTTTCTTCCAGCCCCGCCTCATAGAGCGCGCCGAATTTATCCTGTTCAAACCGTTCCTTCAGCTTCTGATGCTTTGGTTTCAGATCCTGTACGGACGGATCCACCAGAAACCCCTCCGGCGTAAACAAAAACTGAAGCTGGGCCATATGTTTTTCATTTGCAGTCATAGATGTTCAGACCTCCGCTGTATTTTTACTGCGCTGCCGCAGTGTTCCTCTTTTGTAAAATTGTTTCTTGTTATGGTTCTGCCGCCTTCGAAGGATGTCCGGACCGGCCGATGACGGCCGGGTCAGAACACCAGCCCCTGCTGCTCCGTCACCTGAAAAGGCGTCCGATCCAGCCTGCGCCCGGCCGGATCAGAAGATCAGCTCCTGCTGCTCCATCACCTGGATCTGAGACAGGACCATGGTCTCCGGCTCGTTTCCCCGCAGGTGCTCCGCCCGCAGATACTGCATCCCGCCCCTTAAACGCGCGGCGATCAGATTCAGCACGTAGATATTGTCAAACCGGCTGTAGATGGACTCGCCGCCCAGGCCGGTCAGGCAGATGAGCTGGGTGTTGGTCTTTTTCGCCACCTCCATCAACGGCTTCAAAAGGTGCGCCGCGTTGGTCTGGGCAAATGGATTGTCCATCAGGAGCACCTTGCCCTCATTCCGGTCGGCGAAGAGGTCCGTCTCATCCTTTCTCATATAATAAAGCAGGCTGGACAGGATCACGAAGGCGGACAGGAAGCCTTCGCCGCCGGAGTTTTTCGCCACCTCCGCCCAGGTGATGGGATATTCCCGCTGGGCCTCGATCTTGTAAAGGCGGATCTGCACGTTCCCGATGCCGATCACCGCGTCGTACAGGTTTTTCGTCGTCAGCTGGGTCCCGAAATACTCCTGGGCGTTCCCGTTCTTCGCCAGAATCTGCAGTCCCTTTTTCGTCACCTCGTCGATCATGTCCTGAAGCTTCAGATGATAAAGATTCTCATTTTCCTCCCAGGACGGCAGCTGGATCTTCAGCATCTTCACCGGCCGCTCCCGGATGGTGATGGTGGAGTTGGCGTCGATGCGGTCCATATTCTGGTGGACTTCCTTCACATAGTCCTCCAGAAGCTCCACAATTTTCTCCTTTTCTTTTTCCACCAGAGAAATATCCACCTCCAGCTTCTCCATCAGGCTTTCATAGGACTGAAGCGTCGTGGCCAGCTGCCGCAGTACCTGCCCCGCCTCGTCGGTCAGTTCCAGCATGGCTTCCAGCGGTTTCCGGTAGAAATCCTCCTGAAAGGCCTCCATGCGCACCACCCGGTTCAGCGCCTCGAACAGCCTGCTCCTTGCCCGCTGCCTCTCCTCGGTGCTTCTGCGGTAATCCCGAATCCGGATCCCCTGGAAATTCCGCAGTTCCTCCCGGTCCATCTCTGACAGGTCCTGCTCCCATACCACCGGTTCGCCCAGCGGAAAATCACGGTATTCGGAGAGCGCCGTCAGATTTTCCCCATAGCCCTGCAGGCGCTCCTTCAGCTTCTCCTCCTGTCTGCGCAGTTCTTTTCTCTGATATTCCAGTTCCTTTTTCCGGGCGTCGAAATCCTGATCCTGTATTTCCTGCTTCGGAAGCGGCTCCTCTTTCCCGCACGCCTCCTGCATCCGCCTTACACAGTCCTTTTTCTGCTGCTCCAGGGCGGCGATGGTTTTCACCTCCTCGGTCAAAAGTTCCCGTTTCCGGTCCTGCTTCCGCCTGCAGTCCTCCAGAAGCGTCTCCTGATGAGATTCTTCCTTCGCGTTGCAGGGCAGCCCCTTCCAGGCTTCCGGCTCCAGACGGTAGCGCAGCCGCAGGTTCTCCAGGTCTCCCGCCGCGGATTCGTATTTTTCCGCCGTGCGGTTTTCCTGCGCCTCCATATCCTGCAGCTTTTGGGACATGCTGCCGGTAATGGCCAGATAACGGGCCTCCATCAGCTCCACGTCCTCCTGCCCGGTCCAGGGCGGTTCTTCCTCCCTCGCGTATGTTTCGTACAGGCGTTGTTTTTCCCTCTGCTTCCGGCTTTCTTCCTCCAGACGGCTGGCTTCCAGGTCCAGCGTCCTCTGCTTCTGGGCCAGCTTTTCCAGGCTGGACTGCGCCAGCGCCTTGCGCTCCTCCAGCCGCCGGATGGCGCGCCCGCACCGCTCCAGTTCCTGCCGGTTCTGTTCATACTGCCCGTAATCCCTGCACAGCTGTTCCAGATCCGCCTTCCGCCTCTGCAGGCGGTCCAGCTCCTTCCCGGAGTCGTGCAGCTCCTTTTCCAGAAGCTTCAGCTCCTGCTCCAGCAGCTTCTCTTCCTCCCGTCCGGAACGGATCCTTGCCTCCAGATCCAGAAGTTCCCGGGAAAGCGTCTCCAGGCAGGCTTCATTCTCTTCGTACCGTTCCCGGCTGACGGACTGGTTCCGCACCAGCTCCTGCCTGCCGTAATACTCGTCGTATTCCTTCTTCCGGATTCCGACGGCTTCCTGCTTCTTCCGAATCTCCAGATCCTTTTCCTCCACCAGCAGGCGCAGCTTTTCCTCATTCAGCAGATTTTCATTGAACAGCAGATAGAAATGCACCCCCGGCAGATGGAGGATGCCTTCGGCCTTCTCCGACGGCCTTTCCTCCAGCTCCTCCCGCACGACGATGGGCACCGGAAACGACGTGTAGACCTCCCCCGTATGCCGCACCAGTTTGTCAAGTTCTTTCCTTGACAAAATCAGCGCATAGGGAAGAAACGGATGGCTGTGCACCAGCGTCCGGTTCTCTTCCTCGGTATATCCGTTTTTCTGCAGCCACTCCATACCGTAGACGATGGGCATGCCCAGATTAAGAAGCTCTGCCTCCAGCGCTTCCGAAAGCTCCAGTGTCCGGCCTTCCGTCAGCTGCCGGTATTCCTTCTTAAGCTGCTCCTCCTCCCGGCGCAGGTTCTGGAGCACACCGTCCAGTTCCTTCAGCTTTCTGCCGGACGCCTGCAGGATCTCTTCCGTGTCAAAGAGCACGTCTTCGGGCAGCCCCAGATACTGAAGCACGACGCCCCGGGCCTTCAGCTCCTCCTGATACTCCTTCTGCACCTGCTCCTGCTGTTCCTTCTGCATGCCCTTCCGCGCCTGCTCCGTATACAGCTTCTGCAGGCTCCGCTCCAGTCCCTTCTGCCGTTCCTGCGCCGATTCCTGCTGTTTTTTCTTCCTCTGGCGGGTACGGACGCAGTCCTCCAGCTCCTTTTCCGAGGTCCTTTTCCGGATATCCAGCGTTCCCGGCTCGTATTCTCCCAGAATGTTGCGGGCCAGCTGTTCCCCGTACGTACGGTTATACTGTTCCTCCTGCCGGTCGTAGGACTCCACCCTGCTTTTCAGGGCGCCCTGCCTCGACGCTTCCTCCCGGAGGGACTGCTCGTAACCGGCCAGCTTTTCCTTTTCCGCTGAAGCCTGTTCGGCGAATTCTTCGTACTGTTCCCGGTTTTTCCGGAGCGCATCCTCCGTCTGCGCATGCATTCTTTTATAATGTCCGTACAGCGTCCTGCCAAGCTGGTCCCGTTCGGGCGCCAGCTTCTCTTCCTCCTGCCTGGACACCTCAATCCGCTGCCGGATCTCCAGAAGCTCCGCGCGGATCTGGGAGACGTACTCCTGCTGTCTGGCGCATGCCAGAAGATGGAGTTTCTGTTCCATCTCCTCCGCTTCCCGCCGAAGCGCGTCCTGTTCCGCCTCGATCATATCCCGGTTGCTCATATGATAGCGAAGCTTCTCCTCCAGCCCGTAAAATTCCCCGGAAAGCTTCTCGTACTCGATCCGGGCAATCCGCTCAAGAAGCGCGTCCATCTGCCCGAGCACCGCCTGATGCCCGTCCTCCGCCGCGGCTTTCAGCCGGCCCAGTTCCTCGATCAGCCGCGCCAGCAGGTGCATCTGCTCTTTTTCCGCCTGCTCCCGCGCCTCATACTGCTCCGCCTCTTCCCGGATGGACACCGCCTCTTCCCGGAACAGGCGGATGGTATCCCGGCGTCTGATCTTCACCTGATTGTCCTGATACTGCGCCACATATTTCTCCAGAAGGCTCTGAAATTCCTTCATCCGGTTCCGTTCCCGGTTCAGCCTGCTCTCCACCGCGTCCAGAAACCATTTCTCCACCAGTCCCTTCTCATCCCGGCAGTCGGAAAAGAGCTCCGACAGGCCGGACTCCTTCAGATTGACCTTCTTGATGATGGATTCCCACTCTTTATAATTGATCTGATACTCCATCAGCTTGTCAAAATACTGTCTGGACTGGGCCGGATTGGTGCAGTCATAACAGAAAAAGCGAAGGGATCCGTCCTTTTTCCAGCTGTCAAACATCTGTCTGCACGCTGTGAAATTTTTCAGGACCATCTCCTTCGCCCCCTTTTCCACCACCGGCAGATGGTGGATGTCCTGCAGGCACGGCTCCCGGTATTCGCTGACCAGGGTCACCACATCCAGCGCCTCGCTGCTGTCGGTCTCAGAATCCTGATTCCTGCGGACCATCATTCCGGTCAGTACATATCCGGCCCCCTGGTCCAGCACCCATTCCACCAGAATAAAGGAAGGCCGGTTCGTGGTAAAATAATTCTCGAAGGGCCGGTCCTTGGCGTCCCGGTACCGCTTATGCACAAAGGGCGCCGTCATCATCTGCACCAGCACCGATTTCCCGCCGCCGTTCCGCAGGGAGAGAAGGGTGCTCTCCCCATGAAAATGAAAGGTTTCGTCGCTGACGCGGATGGCGTTGTTGTTGTAATTCACATTGATCAGCCGGACGGCATTGATCTTACTCATCTTTCTTTCCCCCCAGTATCCTGAGAACTCTTCCGTAATTGTTCTGATTCAGAAGATTCCAGTCCATAAAATTGTCAAGCTTTTTGGTCGTCTTGATCATCTCGTCCTGCTCCACATAATCCACCAGCCCCTGTTTTTCCAGAAAGAGCAGGATGGAATGGAGAAAGCCTTCCTTCGTCGTCTTCGCCCTGGACCCCCGTTCATCGGATTTCAGCGCCTCGTACGCCTGCTGCATATCTGTAAAGGCGATGCCCTGACGCTCTTCCTCTTCTTCGTCCATATGCTCCGCCCCTTCCTTCAGGCGGGCGGATATGCAGTTCTGCAGCTCCCCGGTGCGGATGTACTCCCGCGCCTTGCTGCTGCTTCCCTGTCCGTCGTAAAATTCCACCAGC
This sequence comes from uncultured Lachnospiraceae bacterium, assembly GCA_910584205.1. Taxonomy (GTDB): domain Bacteria; phylum Bacillota; class Clostridia; order Lachnospirales; family Lachnospiraceae; genus Hominiventricola. Next base: position 31,412 of record CAJUAA010000014.1, on the reverse strand, counting down.
AGCGTCAGAATGACGAACTGGGACAGATAGTAATCTTTGTCCGTGGCGCCGGAACGGCAGAGGATGCTTTTTAACTGTCCTTTGGAAAATCCAAGAAAATCATTCTCTTCTCTGGGAATGAGATAGATGACGTTCCCATAGCGTTCAATGCTGCTGTCGGCGATCTCCCCCTGGGATTTCACCAGATTCTGCACGTCCTCCTGCTCCGTATAGGCCCGGTAAAGAGCCGCCTCCTCTTCTTCCTTCAATTCATGATGCTCCAGCAGATAATAGAAAATCTCCTGGCTCGTCTTTATGGTATCCAGTTCATATGCCATAGGTATCATTCCTCCCGAAACACCCGAAGCCGCACATTGGAGCATCGGATCGTTCTGCTTCTGCCGTCCTCGTCCAAAATCCCGGAAAAGGCCACCACATTCCCGTCCTCCAGCCTGGACGCATGGACCCGCCGGATCCTTTTCTGCCCGGCGTCCGCCTCCGCGTCGGCCAGCTTCAGCAGCATGTCGTTCAGCTGGAAATCCCCGGCGCTTTCCTGAATGTACTCGCTGCGCTCCTTCTGAAGCGCCGTCAGGTCGATCTCCCGGTTTTTGAGCAGCTCCACCATGATTTCCTTAAAGATCTCCACACTGGGAATCAGCTCCGCCCGCTCCCCGTCGTCCAGCTCGTTTTCCAGCTCCAGCAGGGAAATTCCGTCCTTTCCGGACGCGTGCCGGATGAGGCAACTTAAGCTTCCCTCGTATTTTTTCAGCTTTTCCTGCCGGAGCCTCTCCTTCTCCCGTCTCCAGCTTTCCTCGTCAAAATCCAGTTCTTCCCCGCTGTCCGCCTCCGTGCGCTTCCGGGACGGCCGCTGCAGCTGAAACGCCTTGTTCAGGTTATAGGCCTTGCCCGCGTCCTGATTGAACAAAGGCCGCAGGAAATAATCCAGCCGGGTGAGCGTATCCGCGTCCTTCAGCACCTGGTCGTACAGGCCGGTCCGAAGGGGGAACCGCTGGATTAATGACATCTGGGAGAGCTGCTCCAGCTCCCTCGTATAGAGCGCCTTCAGGTCAAAATGGCTGTTCAGGATCTTCTGATGTTCGTCGATGGTCCGGTTCAGATAGGACTCGATCACCCGCAGATGGTTCAGCTTTTCCTCCTCTTTGGGCAGAAGCTGCCGGACGTTGATGTTTTTCTCCTCCAACTCTTTTGCCCGGCTCTTTACCATCTCCCGGTAATTCTGGAACTTCTGCTTGGTATCCTGGATCGTGTCCAGATTTTCCAGAAGGATCGTCTCATAATCCCGCACGGAATAGTTCAGGGCGTTCCTGCGGATCTTCCCCATGGCCTCCTGAATCTTCTGCAGCTGGACCCGCAGCAGATTGAAAACGTTTTTGATCTCATCCGCCGCCCTGTCATAGCTCTGCTTTTCCAGATGCATCTGAAAGATCATCTCGTGGACGGTCAGTTTCATATTATTTTCAATTTCCAGAGTGGAAAGCAGCAGATTGTATCCGTCATCGGTCAGATAATAAGAGGTGCGCCGGAATTCCTGATCCACGTAGACGATGCGGTTGGCCACATAGCTGATATGCATGGGCTCGTATTCCTGTTCTTCAAAATCAAAGCCCTCAAAATACATGGCTTTTCCTTCGTTGCACAGGATCACGTTGACGATGAAATCCCCCAGCTGCCGGCATTCGTCATAGTTCAGATTTTTGTGGAAATGCTGCACATTGATGGTGTCAATATAGGCCCCGATGTCGTCCATGGTACAGTTTTCTTCCCGGAGGGACTGCTCCATGATATAGAGAAGGACCGCAAAGATCATGTTGATCTGCTCCGCACCCGTGGAAAACCCGTACTGCTTCCAGGTGGTTTTCTGGATGCTGTTCTGGATCAGCATAAAATGAAGCCCGACGCTTTTCATGCGGCGGGGGAAATGTTTCAGAAAATCGTATTGCATGGGATATCCTTCCTGTCCTCTGTAGAAACGTACTGCGTCCGGCTTTTTCAGAAATCCGTAATATTCAGGATCTCCTGCGGGATCCAGGCGCCGTCCTCCAGAATCCGTCTCATCTTCCGGGATGTCTCCTCTGAAAAATACCCGAAAAACGCGTCTCCAATGTTCCGGTTCTGCTGCTCTTTGGTCGCCGGCAGCGTCTGGAACTGCTCCGCCTTTTTGAGCATGGCTTCGTAGGCCGGACAGAAGGGGCGAATCTCCCGAATCGGGCAGCACAGCTCGGCCAGGCGTTCCCATATGCCGATCCCTTCATAATCCAGATCTCCGAAATACCAGATCCGGTTGCGTTCATCCGTCATATAAGGCTCCACACACAGATCAAAATCCTGAAAGGAGCGCAGGATTCCCTTGCCGGCGCCGTAGATCAGCGTTCCGGTGGGGACGCCCAGGATCGTCTCCGCTCCGTCCAGAAGATGGCGGCGCATACTGTAGAAGGTGTCTTTATTTTCCAGAATCAGCAGGTTCTGGGGAACGGCTCTCGTGTGGGAATAGCAGGCGAGGGGTTCGGTCGTCTCATACAGGTTCAGCGCTTCCAGCGGGATCCCGCAGTGCTTCAGAACCTTCTTCCCCTGCTCCTTTAACAGAAACTTTTCTCTGCCCCAGATCTCGAAGCTCCGTTCATTCATGGATTCCGGAAGCAGCGGACGGGTTTTGTTCCTGCGAAGCCAGGCGTCCAGCAGCAATACCCACAGCCGCTCCTCCTGATACACCTTCGGATGGGCCAGATAATAATCGATGGAAATGGACGGGACCAGACGGAACTTCAGTTCCTCCAGAAGCGGACCCGGATCTTCTTCTTCCTCCACCAGCCAGTATTCCCGGTAGAGCGCCGGCTTCTTGCCGTTCTTCCCGGACGCCTTCAGCGGCCGGATCCGGCCCGATTCCAGAAGCCCGGTAATGTACATATACTGTTGTCCGTAGTCCGCCTGCCGCTTTTTGGCAAGAAGCGCTTCCAGAGTGATGCGTTTCATAAATCCGTGAGTTCCTTCCCTTACAGATCTTAGTATACTATGAAAAAGCCCGCTTTACAAGGCAAACAACTGATTTCAACAGAATCCGCTTTCATCTTCATCCAGACAATAAAAAAGAGCCGCTGCCAAATGCAGTCTCCTGTCTGTGTGCGAAACAGCACTGTCTGAAGTGCCGGGCACACAGACAGAGATACATCTTTCAGCGACCCCTTCTTCTGTCTTTCCCGTATTCTTTGTATCTGGATCTTATCCGCACGTATGCTCCCCGCATCCGTGGCTGCCGCAGTCTCCGCCGTGATGCTCTCCGTGGTGGTCACAGCGCACATCCGGATTGTAATCAAGCTTCCCTTTCAGAAGCGCCTCCACCGCCGCATCCGCATCGCCGGATACGCCGCCGTAAAGCCGGATCCCGACTGCCGCCAGCGCATTCTGCGCGCCTGCTCCGATACCGCCGCAGATCAGGGTATCCACCTGATATTCTTTCAGAAATCCTGCCAGCGCCCCGTGTCCGTTTCCGTTTGTGTCCACAACTTTGGAAGATACCACGTTTCCGTCCTGCACGTCATACACTTTGAACTGCTCCGTATGTCCGAAATGCTGAAAAATCTGTCCATTTTCGTAAGTTACACCAATTTTCATCGTTTTCTGCTCTCCTTCTCTTTCTAATACTCCGGCGAACCCTGTACAGTGGCTGTGACAGCAGGACATCCGCGCCTCGCACAGCACATAATTCCCCCCTGCAATCCGTAGCTCCTTTCCCCGCACCAGACAGTCCGCCAGCTTCTCTCTGGCACAGCTGTAGATCGCCTGCACCGTCGTCCGCGCCACTTTCATCTGTGCCGCGCACTGCTCCTGTGTCAGATGCTCCAGATCCATCAGCCGGATGCACTCATACTCGTCCAGCGTCATGGTGTTCCCTTCTGTGCGCGGTGTGCCGTCCATCGGACCGAACCGCTCACAGCCCGGCACCCCGCAGACGCGTCTTCTTTTGCATGGTCTTGGCATCCTCCTACCTCCGATTGCCGCCGGATCCCCGGAATCTCCCCGTCCGGGCCGTTTCCCAAAACGATAAAACGGGTCTGCCCCAGGGATTCCCTGTCCATAACTCTATTATAGCCCGTTTCTGACATATGTCAATAATTCTTTTCAGGAAAAGCCTCTTTTTCTCAGTTCCTCTGCAATCTTCTCATAGACCGGCAGCTTTACTCCGTATTTCCTGCCCATCCGGACCACCTCGAAGATCAGCCCGTCCATCTCGGACGCTTTTCCCTGTTTCACATCCCGCTGCATGGAAGTAGATGCCTCCGGCGTCAGGCTGTCCAGAATATCCAGGTTCGTCTGCACAATATCCACTCCAAAATGAATCCCCATGGCCTCTGCCAGCACATCGATCTCATGAATCAGCGCCGCGAAGGTATCCCGGATCTCCCCTGGCTTCTGCATGTCGCCCGCCATGGCGTCATAATACTGCCCGCAGGCCGCTGCCGGCGAGACATAGGAGAATTTCTGCAGCGCATCTTTCTGTATATTGTCCGACAATATAGCTGTGATCCCGCTGTCCTCCAAGTCCTGCCTTACCTTTTCCAGTACCTCTCTGTATTCGGAAGGCTTCCGTACGCCGAACACTACGCGGAAAATATCGCCGTTCTGCCACAGGCAGCCCGGTTTCCGGATCTCCGCTGCGATATAGATGCACCCGTCCGTCACCAGAAGTTCCGGCAGCCGTTCCTGAAGCCTGCCTCCGGTCCCATAGATGTTCAGGATCGGGATGACCACCGTCTCCGGTTTTGCCACCCTGCGGATAAACGGGATCGTCTCCTCCAGAGAATAGCCCTTGACGCAGACAAAGATCACGTCCGGATGTTCCCCATAGTGTTCCATATCTGTCGCCTTTACCGGTTTTACCGTATAGTTTCCCTTCTTCGTCGTTTCCATGCGCAGTCCGTCCGCCTGCATGGCCGCCAGATGCGCGCCCCTTGCAATCAGCGTCACGTCCCTGCCTGCCTCCGTCATATACGCCCCAATACATCCGCCGGTCCCCCCGGCTCCGATCACCAGATACTTCAAAGCTCCATTCCCTCCTCATAGAACCGGCAGCCGCACCGGCCGTTCTCTTTCACCACATACAGAGCGGCGTCCGCCATTTTATACAGATCATCCGTAAAACCCTGTTCCGAAAATGCGCCGCCCACGCTTAAGGACACCTGCGGAAGCCCGTCGTCCGGATGCAGCAGCGATTCATTGATCTTTCCAATCTTCCGCATCACCACCGCGCCCATCTCCTCTGTCATACCGGTCAGGATCACCGCGAATTCATCTCCGCCGATCCGCGCCGGATAGTCCGTGGCGCGGAATTCGTCTTTCAGAAATCCCGCCACTTTCTTCAGCACCTGGTCGCCCACCTCATGGCCGTATCCGTCATTGATCAGCTTGAATTTATCCACATCGATGATTAAAAGGCCCAGCGCGCCGCCCTTTACCCGGAACATGTTCTTCAGCTGTTCAAAACCTCCCCGGTTTACGATACCGGTCAGCGGGTCATGCTCCGCGCGGTAGCGCAGCATGGCTTCATTGGCATTTTTAATCTCGAATATGTCATTGTAGGTCAGCGCCAGATATTTGAACTCATAGGAGCCGGTGATCTCCATCATCTTTTCCTCTTTGATGCAGTTTACATAAATCCGAAGAGGTTTGATAATCAGCAGGATGATCAGAAGAAACGTGGCAATGTTCTCCACAAACAGGATGCTGACCAGCCTCCGCTGTATGATCATCGTAGATTCCAGTGAATCGGCGTCTCCCAGCATTTTCTCATGTGTCTTTTCATGAATGCTCTTCATGGAATTTTCCACATTGTCCAGAATCCGGGTCCGGGCCTCCTGATAATCGGTCCCGAAGACGATTTCCCTCGCCCTCTGGATCATCTCCTCACTGTCCAGTTTCTGATCCTCGTCGGACAGAACAGCCGCCTGCACTTCTTCGGGAATCTGCTCCTTTGTGTATCCCTGAGATTCCGAGATCAGCTTCATGGCGTAGATCTCGTCCTGCATCAGATCGTTGGAATGCTGCAGCGCCTCCACCAGATATTCGTACGCTTTATCCCCGCCGTAGGAAGACTCCAGCTGTTCCAGCGCCGTCTCCCTGCGCCTGGTCTCATGGACTTCCGTAAAATAATGTTCCATATATTCCGGCTCCAGCGTCACCGTATAAAGCCGTACCTGTTCCGTCAGATAGGTGGAACCCTCTGTCAGAAACGCCTCATTTTCTTCAAAGGCGATATATTCATCCATGGAATTATGTACATCATTGTATTTGCCCGAGACGCGGATGGTTGCGGTAATCAGCAGGATGTACAGCACACAGGATATAAAAATCATGATGATATTCACAGTGCTGATCCGGATTCCTTTGACCTGTTTTTGTCCCTTTTCTTCCATAACATTTCCTCCGTAAACTTTTATGAAACCGGCAGACACCGCCGACGGGGTCCCGGGCACAATACCGGCTACTCCCGGATCACTGCCCTGCTTCCTCCGGCTCTGTCTTTTGTAACCACGATCTGCCGGTCGATCTTTTCTTTCAGTTCTGACACATGGGAAATAATCCCCACCAGCCGGTTTCCTTCCGAGAGCGCCGACAAGGCCCGGACCGCCTGCCGGAGCGCTTCCTCATCCAGAGAACCGAAGCCCTCGTCCACGAACATGGTGTCCAGCCGGATTCCGCCTGCCGAGGACTGTACTTCATCCGAAAGCCCCAGAGCAAGCGACAGGGACGCCTGAAAGCTCTCACCCCCGGAAAGCGTCTTTACGCTCCTTGTGGTGCCGTTATAGTGATCGATCACGTCCAGCTCCAGGCCGCTCTGGCAGCGGTTGTTTTCCGCCTCCGCCCTGCGCTTCAGTTCGTACTGGCCGCCGGACATGACCATAAACCGTGTATTGGCCCGATCGATGATGCGGTCAAAATACGTCGTCTGGATCCAGGTCTCCAGCATGACCTTCTCTCTGCCTGCAAGATTCCCGTTGGCCGTGTCGGACAGCGCCTTCACCCAGGCCCACCGCTCCTCGGTCTCCTGAAGCGCGTCCGACTGTTGAAGAATGTGCCGGAGCGCGGAACCGTTGGCCGCCAGCCGGGTACGCGTGTCCGTCAGCCGGTCCTGCAGCCCGCCGTATCGTTCATCCATCCCGCGGCGGTCAGCCTCAAGCTTCTCTTTATCCGGCCGGGGCGTCTCCCGAAGCCGTTCCCTCAGTGAGCGGATCCGGCCGCGCTCATGGCTGATCTCCTGCTGCACGTTCCGATACGCCTGCTCCGCCTCTTCTCCGGCCCGTTCCAGTTCCCGTTTCTGACGGGACAGCCCATTGAACTGTTCCTCCGCCTCTCTTCTGCTCCCCATCGTCAGGGACGCGGCCAGTCTCTCGGTCTGCTCCGTAAGCGCCGTAAGCCCGGCTTCCCGCTCTGCGCATGCGATCTGCTCCCGTCTGACAGCCTCCTCCGCCCGCAAAAGCGCCGCCTCCTGGTCCGGAATCCAGCCGTCCAGCTCCTGCTTTCTCTTTTTCCGTTTCATCTCTTCCCGAATCAGGTTCTGAAGCTCCGTCATCCGGCGGCTGTTCTCCTGCGTTTCCTCCCGGAGCCTCTGCTCCGCCTCCTCAAAGGCACAGCCTCCCGGCAGTTCCGCAAGCTTCTCTTCGATCTCCCTGCGTTTCCCGCTCATGCGGCCTCCTGCCATCCCGGCCGCCTCGCTTTTTGCGGACATGTCCGCCTGCGCCCGTTCACTGGCCGCTTTCGCCGCTTCCAGGTCCTTCTCTGAGGGCGCCGCCTCCCCCTTCTCCGCCGGATGCGGATGGGACAGGGAGCCGCACACCGGACAGGGCCGTCCCTCCTCCAGACGCTCCGCCAGGATGCCGGCCTGTCCGTCCAGGAATGCCTGATTCCATGCCCGGTACCTCTCCAGGCACTCCGCTGCCTTCCGGGATGACAGGAGATACGCTTCCTGCGCCGCTTCGTACTGTTCCTGAAGCGCGCCGTACTCTTTCCGGGCATGTTCAAGCCGCTCCAGCTCCACGCGGCGGCGGTCCGCCGTCTCCAGCAGCGCCGTGAAACGTTCCAGGCTTACGCCCGCGTCCTCCAGGCTCCGCCGTTCCTCCCGGAATCGCTCCAGTTCCTCTTTCTGTCTCTGAAGCCCGGCTCTTTGCTTCTGCTGCAGGACGCCGGACTCTTCCTGCTGTTTCTTTAATAACTGTATGTTCTTTCGGTTCTGATCCAGCTCCTCATACCGGGGCAGGATCTGCTGAAGCATGGTGATCTGCTCCTGAAGCTTCTCCCGCAGAGGCTTCCTCTCGTTTTCTCTTTCCCACGCAAGCCGCCGCTCCTTTAGAAGCGCCTCCTTCTCCCGGAACGCCTGCTCTGCCTGCGCCAGCGCCTGCTCCGTCTTTTCCATCTCGCCCGCTCGCGCCAGCTCCTCGTGAATCCGGCGACGATGCCGGTCTGTCTGTTCCATCTCCGACGCGATGGCCTGTCCCGCCTCCTGATCCTGCTTCAGCAGCCGGCGGATCAGCTCCACCGTTTTCTCCATCGGAAGCTTTCCCTCTTTCGCCGCGGCAAGCTCCATGGCGCATACGTCATCTTCCGGGCAGACCAGGCCGCCGACGTACTGGCGGACGCTGGCCCTCTGCCGCTCCCACCGGTCCTTCATTACGCCGGATTCCTCTTTCAGGCGCTCCTGAAGTTCCTGAAACCGTCCGGTTTTAAAAATCTGCCGGAATATTTCCCTGCGGTCCTTTGTGGGGGCCAGCAGAAGATTCAGGAAATCTCCCTGGGCGATCATGGCGATCCGGGAAAACTGCTCCCGGTCCACACCCAGAATTCCGCGGACCGCCTGATTGACTTCCCCTTTCTTCGTAAGCACGCGCCCGTCCGGGAGCGTCAGCTCCTCCCTCGCGTCCTGGACCGTCATCCCTCCGCCCCGCTTTGCCGGGCGCCGGTAGCTGGGACTGCGCCGGATGGTATACCTCTGGTTTCCATAAGAAAAAAGCAGTTCCACAAAGGTCGGCGTCTCAGGGGCCGCATACTTGGAGCGCATCATGACCGGCTCCCGCTCCTTTCCGCTGGCCTCTCCGTAAAGCGCGAAGGTAATGGCGTCAAAGATCGTCGTTTTCCCTGCCCCGGTATCCCCGGTGATCAGATACAGGCCCTTTTCTCCCAGACGCTCCATGGGAAGTTCCATCCGCCCCGCGTAGGGGCCGAACGCCGACAACGTCAGTTTTATGGGTCTCATGTTTCTCCCTCCCAGATCTCCCGGATCAGTTCCATGGAAAATTCTCTCTGTTCTTTCTTCATCGGCTGGTTGTTCTGCCTCTCATAAAACTCCATGAACAGCTCCAGAGGCGTCTTTTTCTCCACCGTTTCCGCGCCCGCGGACCAGGCGTGCGCTCTTGTTCTCTGATTGTCATAGTCCAGCCGCATCAGATTCGGATAGATGACCTTCAGACGGCCCACCGCGTCCGGAATGTCCTCCTCGTCCGTCAGCGTAATGTGCAGATAGTCCTCCACCGGGCTTCCCTCATAGAAGCTTCTGGCCGTCAGCTCCATATAGGTCCCCCGGATTTCCCGCAGATCATGATGGGGCTTCAGCGGCACCGTCCGCACGGACAGATCCCCTTTTTCCCCAAGTTCCACCACCGTTACGGATTTCTGATGCCCGGCCTCGGAGAAGGAATATTTCAGCGGAGTGCCGCAGTAGCGGATATGCCCGGCGCCCGCGTTCTGCGGCCCATGGAGGTGCCCCAGCGCCACATAGTCAAAAGACTGAAAGACCGAACCGTCCACATGGTCCGAGCCCCCCACAGACAGCTCCTCCGACTCCGAACGCTCCGCTCCGGCCACAAACTGATGGGTGACCAGCACATTCCGCTCCGACGGCTCCGCCGGGCTGTTGCGAAGCGCCGTCCGGATGGCTTCCGTATATGTCTCGATTTCCTCCTCCGGATAAAACCTGCGCACATGGGACGGTTTCAGAAAAGGCAGCAGATAGACGTGCACCTTTCCGTAGGCATCCTCCAGATCCACGCAGGGCACGGTCCCGTCATAGACCGGGGACAGATGCACGCCGCTTTGGCCCATGAGCCGTCCGCCGAACGCCAGCCGCTCCGGCGAATCATGGTTGCCGCTGATGACGAACACCTGAAGCCCCCGCCCGGACAGACGGTACAGAAAATCATCAAACAGCTGCACCGCCTCCGCGCCCGGCACCGATTTGTCATAAACGTCCCCGGCGATCAGGACCCCGTCCGGCCTTTCCGCGTCCATGATGCCGAGAATCTGTTTCAGTATGTATTTCTGATCCTCCAGCATGGAATACTCGTTGACCCTTTTCCCAAGATGAAGATCAGACAGATGGATAAATTTCATGGATACTCCTTTTTGAACAGGTAGAATACTGATTTTTATTATATGCCGATTTTGAACCAGATTCAATAAAAATATGAGAGCCGGCCAGTCTGCGCCGCCGCTGATGTTGTTTTCTGCAGTCATCTGTCGTATCCAGTCTTTCACTGCTGCCGTAAAAATGCTCCTTTTTGATAAGAATTGTCATATTTGAATTCTTACCAGAAAGGAGCCATTTTTTTATTGAAAACACAAACTATTTTACACTACCTGCTGCCTGTTTTATTTCACCACTTTAACTCTCCATCTCCACCCATTAGTTTTGTCATTTCTTCAATCTTTTCTAAAGGGAACGGTGGCGAAGAAACAGGCTTCATCGCAAGGGACATCAGCTTCATAGGATTATCATCCGCCGCAATGCGGTTTGAACTCAATATTCCACAAATTTTACATCTATGGATAATCGCCCATTCGCCATTTTTCCTCACCCAAACAGCAATCGGTTCCATGACACCTCCACACTCCGCTTCCCGATCACCTGGCCTGATGTCTAAATGTTGACTGGACAGGCAGTATGGACAGTGATTTCTATGTTTGCTTCCTGCACCACCTGTCGCAACAGTTCTTCCACAAACCTTACAAACGAATGTATCATTACATGGATGTGTCTTATAGTAACCCTTATTAAATGATTTTATCTTATTTTCCTTATTCATGGAAACAGCCTCCTGAAAGTAATATCATAAACTTTTGGGAGGTTTGTTGGAAATGTAGCAAACCTCCCGGTTATGCCGCAATTCCCGTCGCTTTAACACTTATCTTCATAAAATCTCCTTTTCCTCATAATTTATAATCAAGCCTGACAGCCAGATTATCATCTGTAAATTTCCTGTTTGTCATTGGTTTCATTATAACGCAATGCCTTTTCAAATGGAACAGGATTTATGAAAATTTCATACTAACCCTGCGGCGGTCATATTTTTTTCAGAAAAGGTACAAAATACGGGATTCCAGAAAATCCCACCTTTTAAAAATCCCGTATTCCCGCCGATTTCACACTTTTTTCACAAAAAATCAGCACTCACCTCTTGTTGGTTCGGGGTGCATGTTATCATTGGTTATGGTTGGTAAAATATGCTTAAAATCAGGGAATTTTGGGATTTGCGTAGATTTTTGGATGATATCATACGTTATCTTTCGTTTTTCATTTGTCATAAGAATTGTCATAATGAAAAATCCCCTTGGCATCCATTGGACAAGGAGATTTTCTCTTTTTGAGCGTGTATATTGATTTTTGATAGAGCCTGTATTAAAATAGCTTCAGGTGCTGCTGTTCACGGGAGGACGGTGGCGGTTAGCCCTCTTCGGAGGGACTGTGACCCTCTGTTCACATAGAAACCCGAAAGGGAATCTGGGAAAGGAGGGCTGAGCCATATGGATATTTTGGGACTTATCGCAGTGCTGAGCTTTGGCTTGACCTGCTTCGGAATCGGATATACTTTTGGTAAAGATAGTAACAAGACACAGAAATAGCCGCCCCGGTCTGACAAACTAGGCGGCTGTTTCTGCCAACTTTTGCCGGGCTGACCGTCACTGGAACGACAGCACCTTTTTAATAATATTACCACTTCTGCGGAAATTATGCAATGGATTTTAACATACTCATGTGGTTACGGTGCTTTTCTGTTCAGTAACTACACGCCTCGTTATCCCCTGGGAAAGCATCGCCAGATGTGGCAACGGGTGCCTGGTTTGAGGCTCTGTTAAAAATTTTCTTTTTGTGGAATTATGGTTGAATCTGTATGGAAGACGTGCTATATTATAGGCACAAAGAAAACAACCGCCCACAAGGTGAGTTGACCAGTATTAAAGTAGAAATACCACCCTTCACACTCGCCAAAGTTTCAAGGGTGGTTTTTCTATGTAAACTTACTTACAAAACGTAAAAACGAATGTAAGTAATGCCAAAAGGAACAGACCAAAAGTCATAATGTCCTTAAAATCAAAATGATTTTTCACAGGCATCACCCCCCCCCATTCTTCAAAAATGAGAGATCAGCCCACCCTGTAACACGGTTGTTTCCTTACGAAGCATTTTATCACAACCGACCGTATTAAACAATATATACTTTTAATGAGCACTTTCATTTTAAATTGGGGTGCTTTTATCATGTAGTCGAATTCTGGGTACGACTGCAGTTAGCTGGATAGAATTCTTCTACATTAGATTTGTTTTCAATTTCTTGTTGTACCTGCTTTTTAATTTTCTCCAATTCAGAAATGCTCAAATTTTCGTGTCTTGATTTGATTTTTCCGGAAATTATTAAAGACTCGTCATAAAATCTGAAAAAACAACCATCATCTTTAGGTGAGGGAAAGTATTTTGCAATATATGATTCTTCAAATTCCCCATTCAATTCAAACATATTTTTACAAATATTCTCAAACATATTTACTAAAGAATCTATTACAGCGCTGTCAAATACACAATTAGTACCATTTGATGATATAGTGACATATTCTTCATTATAAATTTCTTCTTTATCCTTTTGATTATATATTTTAACTTTGGTAATAGTTGCACAATCATAGATGCAATCCAATAATTTAACTACAGAAAGACGTTTAGTAAGCTCTCTCCCACCTTTACTCCTGTCTTCAGATAAAAGGTTATAATCTATATCTGTCCCCGACAATAAAGCCTGTAAATGCACATCCATTTTTTTCGCAATATCTTCAATTTTTTTAATACTTAATGGAATCTCGCCATTTTCCAGTTGTTCGATATTGTGTAATGAGACACCAAGTAATTCACCAAGGTCTGATTGAGTCAAGCCTTTTCTAGACCTGATTGTACTAATATTATCCCCTACACTTTTACAAAAATTGTTTATATATAATGTCTTATCTAATTCAACCACTGAAATTCCTAAAGCATCTGCAATTCTTTGTAATCTGTCTATTTTGGGAACAAATTTTCCTGCTTCATATTGCTGTATAGTTATAGTGGCACATCCTATAAGCGCCCCTAACTGTTTTTGGGTTAATTTCTTAAGCTTTCTGTAATATTTGATATTTTCTCCAATGCTTGCCATATAATTCCCCTCCTACCGAATTACATATAATATACCATAAGTTTTAAATAAAATATATACAAAATCATATTTTCTATTGACTTATGTGTTTATATGTGATACTTTTTATAAAGCAATATGTTTTTATATGCTTTAGGAGGTTCGTATGACGGCTAATATTACAAAATTGAAAATCACAATTGCCAATAATTGCATTGAAATTTGCGATTTGCAAAAAAAAGCAAACATGCCGCGGCCTACCCTAAACAATGTTCTTGCCGGTCGTTCTGTTCGTCCAGCAACGTTAGGAAAAGTTGCGCGGGCTTTGGGCGTAGACGTCAGGGAGATTATGGAGGCTGAGCAATGAAAGCACGAAAACGCGGTACTATGCCACTTTACGAAAAAGCTCTGTTTGATGCGAACAACTTGGCTGAATACTTAGATGTTGGGGTCCAAGCAGCAAGGCGGATCGGAAAAGAAGCAGATGCAGAAATCAGATTCGGGAAGACGGTTCGATACAAAAAATCGCAGATTGACCTTTTCTTAAGCTACATGTAGTGCCAAAAAATCAACTCACAGATAATCCGCGTTCGCGGGAAAACTCCAACAGAAGATAATAACCGGCCACAAATAAGATGATGGCCGCAAACCTAAACAGTTGGGAGGTTGATATTATGAACAGTAGTCTAATTGGGTTGTCAAAAAAGCGCAACTCTGTTGAAGTGCGCCCAAAAACAGAGGTAATCACATAATGCAGGGATGGGTAAAGGTACATAGATCAATGATGGATAACCAGATCATAATGAAAAGCCCTGACCATCTCGCAGTATGGATGTTTTTACTTCTTCATGCCACTCATAAGGAACAGCCGGCGACTTTTAAGGGAAAGGAGATAACACTGAAGCCGGGTCAGTTGATCACAGGACGAAAAATGATTGCTGAAAAGATCAATATCTCTGAAAGCAAGGTGCACCGGGTTTTGGCTCTATTCGAGGCTGAACGGCTGATTGAACAGCAGACCAGCAATAAAAATCGGCTGATTTATTTGCCGGGCTGGGACAAGCAACAATCGGCTGAACAGCAGGAACAACAGGTGAACAGCAAACTGAACAACAAAACCGGAAAAATCGAACAGCAAAGTGAACAACAAAAAAATGGCCTAAAACCAGCTGATAATAAGCTTTTTGACGACTGTGAAAATGGTCAAGTGAACAGCAAACTGAACAACAAAACCGGGAAAAGTGAACGGCAAAGTGAACACAAACAAAAATATAATACAAAGAATGAAATAAAGAATGAAATTATTATATGTCCGGAGCAAGCTCCAGACCGAAGCGGCATCCTGCTCCCTCTGGTGGATAAGTCTGAATATGATGTGCCAACGTCCAAAATTGAACGGTGGAGGGAGGCATATCCCGCCGTTGATGTTGAGCAGGAGCTGCAGCGTATGATTGCGTGGCTGGAAGCGAACCCGACACGTAAGAGAACAAGAACAGGAATTGAACGTTTCATCGTATCTTGGCTGGGTCGATCACAGGACCGTGGCGGAAGGTACATACAGCAACCTGCAACGTCTCCGATAAAAGTAACAGGATTCACCAACTTCGATCAGAGAGATTATGACTTTGACGAATTGGAAAGACAGTTGCTGGATGCGCAGGGACAGGATGGGAGTTATAACTGATGCAGAATGATTTTTTTAAATGGAATAACTTTGTACAGCAGATGAAAAGGCAGAGAGGCGATGAAGTGGAGGGGCAAGCCGATAAAACGGCTTCACGGGGCGCACAGCGCGTCAGAGAGGCAAGGGGGATATCTCCCCCAAACCGGGACAGGCTGGCCTGACTGATGGTTAGGGCGGAAAGGGGGACAGAAGGAACATCCGAGCCTTAAGACTGGCGAGGGCGCAGCTGACTAAGTTCTGATTAGGGAGGAAGAGGCAAGCTGCACGAATACTGACAACCGATAAAAAGCAACCAATTTTTTATATATTTTGACAGAAAGGGGCGATTTTGATGAATGATCTACCAAAAAGCCAGGGAAAGGGAGCATTCTCCATTGGGAATTGGCAGGAAATCAGGAAGGCGGGCGGAGAATCACCGCCACCGGCAGAAATAAGCAAATATCTGCGGGGCACACAGACGAAACTCACCAGAAGCGAATTGATCGAATGCATTGAACGCTTTTTTGATGGCTGCATCCATCGCTATGTTGAGGAGGAAACAGGGAAAACCGGCTTTTCATGGAAGAAGAATCCAACGAAAGCAGAGCTTGCAATGTGCATCGGTATTTCAAGTGCAACACTGTCCAGGTATCTTGCAGGAAAATATGACGGACGACCATATAACGGCATTGATGTGGCCAGATGTGGGCGTGTAAGCCCTGACGATTTCGATGTGATCCGATCCGCAGCGACGGTTATCGAATCGTTCTATGAAAGTAGGCTTGGAATAAACATGAATAATGCAGGTAGTATATTCTGGTTGAAAAATCGTGATAACTCAAACTGGCATGATTCTATGGACATGAGTCTTTCCACGCAGGCTAAACAGGATGATATCCCGCAAATGTCCCGCGAAGAGATCGCCGCCCGGTATCGCGCTCAGGAAGAGTTCAGGGAGAAGCCACAGCTTCCGGAGGGGATCGACTGATTTCGGATGCTTTTTCGTGGTATTTGTCGCAAATGTTGTCCTAAATGGACTTTCAATCAACGGAAACACTGTAAATTCAAGGAAAATTAAGGATTTATGTACTAATCAGTAGTTAGTGCTATGCGGTTCATGGCACGCAGAGCCGCCAGACAGATATACAGGGGCCCTGTGCCATGCCACAAGTCCCCTGAGCAGCCCATATCAAGGCTTAATGATATCAAGCTATAAAGTTGTCCATGCCAGACAATAAAGCCGCCAAACGGCGTACAGAGCGCGCTGACGGCGGTTCCATGGATGCAGGGAGGCGGACGATGAGGGGCGTACAGGGGTCTGGGTAGAACACTTGTTCGAACCCGGTTAGTTGTTTAAATAATTTAAAACAGAAAAAGCCTTCCCCCTCTCCAGAAAAAATAAAAAAAGGAGAAATGAAAATGAGTTATCAATTCCAGCGAGACGACGACGCAGCCGCAAAAGAAGTGGCGAGTAAGACGGTTTCCATTATGGAAAAAATGATGGAGTCCATGAAGATCGAAGGAGAAACAGGAACGCAGGAGTTAAGGGACAGTATGGTTTTTCTCGATTACTGCAGAAGTGCCATCGAGAAGGCTATAACAGAAAAGAAAAATAAACTTTTACAGGAGGGACAGATCAGACATGAGTGAAGGCAAATACAGCGAAACGCAGTTAAATAAGTTATTCCGCAGGGAGGCGGGAATCAGGGCTTTTAAGGTCTTGGAGCTTGTACCGGAGGGAATCGTTATTCAACTTCCGAAGGCATTCGGAGAGAATAAAACGGCGGAGATCCCGCTGTCACCAAAAACAAAGACGCTTTATAAGGTTGGAGACTATGCAGACCTGACTTTATTCTACACAGTCACGGACGGCGCAGCAAGCAGCTTTCGGGCAAAATACTGGGGACAAACTCCGCTGCAGTTTTTCCCAGCAAATTGGGAAAAAATAAGCAAAGTATGAAGGAGGAGCAAAAAGTGAATGATTTTGAGAGATCGCAGGCACGAAGGTTTAAGGAGAATCAGGATAACATGAAAGACCCTGCCTATGCGGCAGCATATGAGGCGGCACAACGAAGGAAAAAAGAAAGAGAAAGAAGCGAGGAGATTTTAAAGTATTATTCCGGCAATGGATGCCTCCCTCCCTCATTATCAGAGGAAAAACCAGAGAAAAAGCCACGGACAGCCGAGCAGATGAGAATGGACGATATTTTGAGACACTTTTCATAAAAATTTAATAAAAAAGGAGAAAAAAGAGTATGACAAAGTTTAAAAAGATAGCGCAACTTATTGAGTCCTACAGAAAAACAGCGGACCGGCATTATGCCAGCTATCAGGCACAGGAAAAGGCTGCAAGGGAAAAATATTCGGACTCAGGTTTCCAGCTGGAGTTTGTTCAGAAGGTATGGCCGGGAAGGGCCGGGAAGATATGGGCGGAATGTGATGATACAATTCGTAAAGTGGAGGAAGTATTTGACGAGATTGAGCAGGATTTTAAGAAATGGGTGCTGGAACCTTTAGACGGAAGTACCATCCAGATTTTGGATTGCGTCGAAAGATTCGGGCTTTCATTGTCTTTGAATGAATTGCAGGTGCTTGAGGGATCCGTTCGGTCCTCATATCTTGGAACAAAGATTTTCGCAGGACTTGCAGAAAAAAACGGATACAGCGTAAATGCCCCTTCGATGAAAGAATATCAGGATGCATTGGCAGCTGCCAGAAACAACGCAAAACTGGCAATCCGGGCTTACGCGGGATCTCCTGATGAAGGATATCCAGGCACAGATTTACTCCAAAAGTGGGAAAGTCGCGGCATAGTAGCGAACGAATACCAGCCCCATCATCTCTTTTTCGCGGCTAACTTCCTGCATGAAGGCGGCGAGCTCGACCGACTCGAGGAAATGTGGAAAAAAACCCACGCACCCATGGTATATAGACTCAATGAAAGCGAAGTGGGAAAAGTAAAAAAGGCTGTCGGGAACATCATGCATGATGGAGAAGTGGATAAAAAAGCCGCGCAGGAGCTTATTAAAAAAGACCCGGATTTCAAGGATAAATTACAGTCCATGCCTGATGATTTTTTCGAGGGAAAAGAGGCTCTTGTGAATCATTTTCGGCTGAATGAAAAAGAAGAAAAGGAAGAATCTTTGATAACCCCCGGAAGCAGGAAAGCGGCAGAATATGGCGCAAATAGATTTCAAAGAGTTGATGCGGAAACACTGAAACAATTTGAGTAAGAGGGAAATAAAAATGGATAAAAATAAAAAGCCAACGGTTGAAGAATTAACAGCGGAACTGGCGCAGGAGAAAGCAAAGAATGCCCATCTGAAAAATCTTCTCGATAGGGCCTTATCTGAGAAGGCACATCTAAAACGTGTTTTTGCTGACCGTGAAGAAGATGAGAAAAAAAGAGAACAGAAAGACGAAGCACGAAAAAAAGAAGTTGATGACTTACGTCTGGAACTGGATGTACAAAAATATGCAAAAAAGTTTATTGTCATGGGGATGAATGAGCATCAGGCAGATGAAACCGCCCGCTTGATGCTGACCGGAGACATGGAATCATTTAATGAAAATATAAAAGGGCTTATCAGTGAAGTAGAGAAAAAAGAGACGGATAAGGCAATTCAAAAGTTCCTTGCAGACAGACCAGAAACATATGCCGGTAATGGTAACATGGAGATCGAACCGGCGGCGGTAAGGTTCGCAAAACAGTATGCCAGCAGGCAGGTAGTGGATGCAGGCTCTCTGCAAAGATTTGAGTAAAGGATGTGAAAAAATGAAAATCGATTTTAGGGGCCTTGCGTGGTTAAACACCGTCTCGGAAAGCATGGTTCCGATTACAGAAGAAGAGGCGCGGCTTATGATGGATTACGCGGTAAAACAGGAATGCCGGATAAGTCAGGAAAAAGTAAAAATGATTGCACGGAACAGCGGGTTAGCTATTTTCGACAATCCGGAAATATAATGTTTTTCGCCCACAAGTTGGCGAAAGTTTATTAAGAGAAAGGGGAATGAAAGAAATGATATCAATGATTAACCATGTAAACTTGTTGCTTACGACTTTGTTTCTGATTTTCGGCGTGGGCTTTTTTGTCCACGCTGCATGGAAAAAGAAAGAAGAACCAAAGAACACTATTGGAAATCTTGTCTCTGCTTATTTTTTGGCGAGCGCCTTAATCTTGATTTGGGGTGAGTAAATATGATGAATAAATTTCAGTTGCTAAAATGTAAAAAATTCTGGCATCCATACAGCGAAACGGTATATGGCTTTGACCTTTCAAAAATGCCGCCGTATCTTAGAAAAAACATACCGAAAAGTGAATATGATCTTGCTTTGCAGCTTCCGATTATTCCGGCAGGTGACGGGATTCTTTTGGTCAACGAATACTTTCCGGAATGGGAAACAGTTCGTGATCTTCTAGTTGCTTTAGATGTATTACCAAAAGATTTTTTAAAAGATATTTATGAGGCGGAAAAACAAAGGTATCCGGATGCAGAAAAAGCAGCTCTTTCAGACAATGATTCAGCAGGTGAGAAAGCCAGAAAGATAATTTTCATGCTTTGCCCAGAGCTTCTTAAAGCGCAAACAAAAAGGCATTTATAATAACTGAATAACTTATGCGGGCGGGGCTTTCCGGTTTCGCCCGCGGCCTTCCGGTTCGTCATATGGGACGAGCCGCTAACCTTTGAAAGATAGAGGTGATTTTTTGGCAGATAATACGATTGATACTTTAGAGTTAAAAATAAATCCGAACGCGGGAAAGGCAGTTGACGGCCTCGATCGGCTTGCAGGAACAATATTAAAATTAAAAAACAGTCTTGGCGGCGGATGGATCGGGGACATGCAGGACCTGTCCATAAACATAGGGGCGCTGTCAGATGCAACGAAAAAATTAGACACCGGAAAAATAATGGGCTTTGCATCAGCGCTTGGAAAGCTCAGCGGCTCTGTTACTGCGCTTGCCGCTGCAAGCGGGGACCTGACACCGGCAATTAAAAACTTACAGAAACTGTCAGCGTTCGATTTTTCAAGGCTAACTGTTTCAGGTGATTTCAGTGGTCTTTTTTCACTGGCCCGCGGAATGAGTGCGCTTGCAGATGCAGCGCCGCGCCTGGCCTCCCTGAAATCAGCCGAAATAAACAGAACATTAAAGGCGTTTCAGAAAATAGGCAGCGTGGATTTTACCTCAACGGTCCAGTCACTGCAGACACTCAATGGCGTGGATACATCCGGATTTGTCAGGCTTACGCAGGCCATGAACGGGTTTGCCGATTCCGCAGGTAAGCTTGCGGCGTTGAAAACGGCGGACATATCCCGCGCCGTAAAAAGCTTCGAACGGCTCGCCAGTTTAAATATTTCCGGACTGGCGGCAGGACTTCGGCAACTCAATGGTGTCGATCTTTCGAAATTAGCGGAACTTGGAACAGCCTTCCAGGGCTTCGCTTCTGCCCTGTCGCAGTCGGAGAAGATAGCGAACGGAACGCAGAAAATATTTTCAAGCCTTGCACAGCTGGCGGCATCGGCAGGAAATATTCCGACAATCACGGCAAACCTGCCGGAGCTTTCGTCAGAACTGTATGGCTTCATGAGCGTCATGTCAACGGCTCCTGCCGTGGAGGCCGGAACGGTTTCACTTGTAACGGCTCTGGCGTCACTGGCAAACGCCGGAGGAAAAGCGCTGAAAACCTCTGCCGCTCTTCCAGAACTCACCGATGGGATCCGGTCCTTCATGCATGTGCTCTCTACCATGCCCCGGCTTGACAGTAATATCCTTCGGGCGGTCGAGGCCCTTGCACAGCTGGCGAACGCTGGAGGGCGTGCCGGTTCAGCCTCCCGTGATCTGCAAAGGAACATTGACCGCCTTTCCGGCTCAATGGGATCATTCCGTTACAGTGTTCTTAATGTCAACGGCGGTCTGCGGTCCTTTGCCGGACAGCTTCTGGCCGCTCTCGGCATTACGGGCGGTATCTATGGTCTCGTGCGGGCGATTAAGGCATCCGTGACGGAAGCGTCAGACCTGATTGAAGCACAGAACATCATTGGACAGGGGTTCGGGCCATTGATCGGGAAAATTGAAGACTTTGCCAAAACATCTATACAGTCTTTCGGTATGTCGGAGCTGGCAGCGAAACGCACGGCCGGGATCTACAGCGTAATGGCGAAAAGTCTTGGCGTGCTGCCGGATGCGGCGGCTGATATGGCGGTTGCTCTTACGGGACTGACTGGCGATCTGGCCAGCTTCTATAACGTATCGCAAAGTGTCGCAGACACAGCTTTAAAGTCGGTTTTTACCGGTGAGACTGAAACGCTCAAGAAATTCGGCATTGTCATGACGGAGGCCAATTTGCAGGCTTACGCACTGGCGCATGGTATTGACAAAAGCATTAAATCCATGTCTCAGGCGGAAAAAGTTACACTCCGCTATAACTTTGTCATGGATGCGGCAAGCTCGGCTATGGGTGATTTTGCCCGGACTTCTGGCACTTCCTGGGCCAATCAGGTCCGCATACTTACAGAACAGTTCAGGCAGCTGGGGGCCATTCTCGGCGGCGGACTGATGGCGGCGTTGATGCCGGTTGTAAAAGGGATCAACGTTTTAATGGCAAAGATCATCCAGCTCGCGTCAACACTCTCGGCCTTCCTTGGAAAACTGTTTGGAATCAAAAAGGCCACTGCAGGCGGGGGAGCCGGGCTTGCGGGAATCGCTGATACAGCCGGACTTGTCGCAGACAATACCGAAGCCGCAGCGGGCGGAATCGCCGATGCGGGGAACGCAGCGAAAAAGGCAGAAAAGGCAGCTGCTTCTTTCGCTGCGGGCTGGCACGAGGTAACAAGCATGTCAAGCAACGAGTCCGGCGAGGCGGGCGGCTCCGGCGGTGCCGGCAGCGTTTCCATGCCTGATATGTCACTGCCGGCGGAATATGAGATGGAGGTAACGGCAGACGATCAGGTAAGCCCCGTTCTGGAAGGGATCAAAAAAAGGTTCGAAGAGCTGGCAGGACTTTTTATAAAAGGCTTCCGGATTGGCCTTGGCGATACCTCTGTCTTTGACTCGATCAGGAATAACCTGCTGCGCATCAAAACGAGCCTGCTTGATATCTTTGCAGATGGTACAGTTATCAGATCTTTTAACCATCTGCTGGATACACTGGTTTATAATGCGGGTCTGAAAGCCGGGGCTTTTGTCTCCGTCGGCGCAACGATTGCAGACAACCTGACAGGCGGACTTGCCCTGTATCTGGAATCTGCAAAAGACAGGATCAGGAAATGGATTATCAGCATGCTGGATATTACAGGTGATGTTGATACAATCAAGGCCGGTTTTATGGTCGCTGTTGCGGATATATTCACCGTTTTCCGGTCAGATGATGCAAAACAGATTACGGCAGATATCATTCAGGTTTTTTCAGATGCGTTTATGAATGTGACACTTCTGGCTGGAAAACTGGGTCGGGATATCCTTGGACTGCTGCTGAATCCCATTACGGAAAACGCAGAAGGGTTCAGGGAGGCTCTGCAAAATACGCTGTCTCCAGTATCGGAGATACTCGGCACAATTGCAGATTCCTTTACGTCTCTGTGGGCAACCGTGCAGCAGACGTATGACGCACATGCACGCCCAACTTTTGAAGCGCTGACTTCCGGAATCTCTGAAATCGTTGAAACCTTACTGCGTGGATACAACGAGCACATAGCTCCTGTTCTGAGTGCACTTGCGACAAGGTTCACGGAAGTCTGGCAGGGAACCATACAGCCGCTGCTTGAAAACTTTATCGGGCTTTTGGGAGACGTTGGCGATTTTGTGGCATCTATATGGAACGGGGTATTTCAACCGGTCATAAACTGGATCGTTACCGCCATTTTGCCCGTTGTATCTCCTGTCCTTGCTGCCCTCGGAAATGCGTTCTTTACTGTCTTTGAGACAATCGGGGGTATCCTCGGCGGATTTGTCACTTCATGCAGAGGCGTCCTTCAGTTCCTCTCCGGCACGTTCTCCGGTGACTGGTCAAAGATGTGGACGGGAATCAAAACCGTTTTCAAGGGCATCTGGGATATGTTTCCCGATTTTGTCAAAGAACCCATACGGGCCATTATCGGCGCTGTGAACCAGATGATAAAGGGAATAGAGGGTGGAATCAATTTTGCTATCAGGATGCTGAATAAACTCAGCTTCGACATTCCTGACTGGGTTCCGGAGGTTGGCGGAAAGACATTTGGCTTTAATTTAAGCGAGGTGTTTCTGCCTCTGATACCACAGCTTGCAAAGGGAGGCATCCTCAAGAAAGCGACTCTTGCTCTGGTTGGGGAATCGGGAAAAGAGGCCGTCCTGCCGCTCGACCGGAATACAGGGTGGATGAGTGATCTTTCCGGAAGAATATCAGAAAATATAAAACGGGATTTTGGAGATCTGAAACTTGATTATTCCATCCCGGAGCCAAAAGGATTCACTCCGCGATACTCGGACGCTGACATGGGGCGGCTGAAAACCACTCTTCAGATGGAAATGGATGAGAAGATGGCACAGATGGCATATGAGAATCGTCAGCTGCGTGATGCTGTTGAGCAGAATACGCAGATTCTGGAAAAGATTCTGGCGCAGGGAATTGTGCTGGATGATAATACTTTTACCAGCAAGTATAAAAGCGCATCCAGTAAATTTTACAAGCAGCACCGTTATGAGATGGGGCTGTATCCGGCAGGGAGGTGATACAGTAATTCTGTAGAAGTTAAAATAACATAAAATTCGATTCGAAACCGCTTCATGGTATAAAGTATGCCCGAGCGGTTCCGAATCGGAAAATAAAGGAACTGTAATAGAAAAAAGAATGATTACGCTGTAATAAAGCTGGGAGGGGATTCATGTTTGCAGTGATTCAGGAAGTAGAAACAAAAAAAACATCTAAAGGCAATGCAAAATCACTGGAAGTGTATGAAAGATGCCTTACTGTGAATGGCACGGAATACTGTTACTATCGCTACCGGAAAAGTGATGATTGTTTTGAACGGCCAATACGGAAAGCATACCGAATCAGTGTTCGGGAAAGCTTCCGGAAAGACGGGAAGGTCCGTCAGAAACAGGTATCGATCTGCACAATCGGTTATTATGATGTTGTAGATTTTGGAGACTGGATCGGCGATTATGTCAGGGGCAATCTGAAAGCAAAGGCAGATGTTCTTGGAATAACAGAAGAAGAACTGACCAACATAATCTACGAAAAATGGCAGCCCGTTGTTGACCGGATCAAGGCAGAATACGAGCAGACAGAGGAAAGCAGAGTCACTAAAGAACATGGCCGCATGATCAGGGAATGGACTGAGAAGCGGGAAGCTTTCGCCAATAAATACAGTGTTGACCAGGACGAATACAGCAGATGTTATGATTTGTTTGGTACTCTCCGCAATCCGGAGTATCTGGAGAAGATAAAGTCAGACCATGAGGCCAGAAAAGAATATGAAAAGAAAAGCCGGGAATACCGCCGTAGTTATCAAGAGCATTTTCACAGTAACCACAATAGCGATGGAAGCGGTAGTTACGCCGGAATATCTTCCGGCAACTACACGAGAGAAGACAAAGAAATGCTCAAACAGTTTTACAGGATACTCTCAAAGAAATTTCATCCAGATGCTAAGCCGGGGACGGACACATCTAAAGAGATGAAACTTTTAAACCAGCTCAAAAATGAGTGGGGTGTGTAGTTATCCCGATTTGAAATAGAGTAACTACTTGCCGTCATGCTGTTGTACATTGAAAAGTGAATATTGTCGAAAATCGGAAATTATGTTATATTTACAGGCAGGAAAACCAGAGAGCCGGGCGGCTTACCCTCCGTAACTGAAAATTCGGAGGGGCTAACCCTCCAGACTTCATCAGGAAGGAGGGAGCGCCAATGATTACATATTCCGATCTAATACAGACTGGAATTTTCATTGTTGCCCTTGTTGGTCTTTGTTACACGATCTTCAAGGGACGAAAATAGCCGCCACTACTGCAATAGTGACGGCTGCCCGTAAAGGGTAGTTCAAAACACTTTTGAGGGTAGGCCGTGCGTCTCTGGCTTTTCCCTTTTCTGCCTCTAATATTAACACATCTTCAGGAAGGATTCAACAATAATTCCACAAAAAGAAAATTTTTAACAGAGCCTCAAACCAGGCACCCGTTGCCACATCTGGTTATGCTCTGCCGGTGGATAACGAAACGTGACACACCGCAAAAATCAAGTGGATATAATTTGGTATTCACCATTTACGGCGAATACTGTCTGAATGAACAGAGTTGATATAAAATGCAGCCTGCGATTTCTCCACATATGGGGAAGGTTCCGCTTTAAACGTAACATGTTTCCCCAACAAATGGGGGAAAATCTGCCACCCCAAACAAGGAGACAGAAAATTTCTCACCCCTTTCATCTGGAAGGAATGGAGCATATCACAGATTTAAGTCATTGAAATCAATGCAGAGGTCCTCATAAATGTTGGCCTTTACCTTGTCCTGGAATGTGTACGGCTTTACCATAAAATCTTCTGTATGCTCATTTTTCAGATAATACACAAGTATTTTCCGGTCACGTGGATCTACGATCCAGTATTCCCGGACTCCTGCGTCTAAGTAGAGGTTCAGTTTTCGCACATAATCATGTTTCAGGTTACTGGAGGAGATGATCTCAATGATCCAGTCCGGCGCGCCGGTGCAGCCTCTGTCTGTGAGCTTCTCAGGGTCGCATATGACGCTTATATCCGGCTCAACCGTATCATCCCTGTCATGAAACAGTTTGACGGCAAATGGGCCGGGATATACCTCGCCGGGGTAGCCGTTGGAGTCAATATAATTAGCGATGGTGAATAATAAGAACGAAAGTACTTCCTGATGCATCCGGTTAGGTGTGGATCTGTAATACATCTGTCCGCCTATCAGTTCTGCGTGGACACTTTCAGGCAGGTTTTCATAATCATCTATTGTGTATGTTTTGGTCTGTATTGATGTTGGAATGGTGGGTGCTCCTTTCTGCAACGGCCTTATATGCCAAATAAATCAGCATGGATGCCTGTACGAACAAGATATAATTCATTTCCTCGTATTTGATAAATAAGCAACCAGTTCGGCAGAATGTGACATTCTCTTTTTCCTGCATAAGTTCCGGAAAGCTGGTGATCTCTGTTTTTCGGCAGCAATGGTGCAGGGATAAGGAGTGTATTAATAACAGCATTTAAAAGAGATAAATCATAACCCCGTTTCCTGCACAGCTTCAAATCTTTCTTATATGTCGTAGAAGCGTTTAAAGTCAACATGGTTAATCCTCTGACAGAAGTAAGGCGGTAAACTCTTCTGCAGTCCCCTGAAAATGCTGTCCGCTCCCTGTTCTTATCATTTCATCAGTTTCTGCCATTGCTGCTATCGTCGCTGCGTTTGGCTTGAAATCCGGGTATAAATCAAGTCCGGACATCTCTCCGATATTTTCTAAAATATTGATGATAAAAACAAGCTTGCTTTCTGGTATCTGGTCGATCAGGCTCTTGGCCAGTTCGCGATTACTCATATTATTAACTTCCTTTCTTTGATAGTCTGGGGGAATAAGTATGAATTATACAAAGGTGCTCGAAAATTTGGGGGTACATTGTCCCGGTGATATTCGAGCATAATTTTCCGCGCTATGGTCGCCAATCGGACGAAGAAAAGGCTAATCTCTTAATTTAATATTGATCTCAAGTTGGCAATCAATAGCATTGCATAACATTAATAAAGTATCAAGAGTCACATTTTTACTCTTGCAATTTAATAAATTTGAAATAGTCGCTTTATTTTGTCCAGTCTTTTCTGCAAGATCAATCTGTTTAATATCTTTATCAATCATGATATGTTTAATTTGTTTCATCAGATCATCAATATTGTTGTCATATATCATTTGGCGACCTCCTTAAAAGTATTGATTTATCAATGATTATCTGTATTATAACAATAAAAGTTTTGTCAAACAACAACTTTTTCATAAAAAAGTATTGACAAAACAAAACTAATTTAATATATTAATAACATCAGATGAAAGGAGACAACCAACTATGAAGAAACTCAAGACACTTTTTGACATCCCCACAGCGGCGGAAGCCAGCGAACCGCAGGAACCCCGGATCACCTTAAACGAGATCACCCTGTTAAGCAAAATGCAGGCCGTGACTCGGTATAACCTGGGCGCCTCTTCCATCCGGAGAATAGCCGAAGATTGCGGCGCACTGGTCCGGATCGGCAAGCGGGTGGCATACCACCGGCAGACGCTCGATGACTTTTTTGAAAGCATTATAGGATAGGAGGAACAGGCACATGGAGAAAATGATCTGCATTCCGGTCTGGCGTTACGAACTGATGCTGAAGACGTTCGATCAGGCCATGAAGGAACTTGAAGAGCTGAAGAAAGCCCTTGCAGAAGTTGGCGCTTCTACAAAGGCAGAAAAGTAACCCGGACACCACACATAAGCCGGATATTGGTTGCAGTATATCATATCCAGCGGCAAAAAGAAAGGATTTTTTATATGACTGGCTACGTAAAAATAAGCCGGAAGATCATGAAATGGGGCTGGTACAGGGATGGCAGCACATGCCGGCTGTTCCTGCACATGATACTGAAAGCCAATTATAAAGACGGGGAATATCAGGGCGTTCCGGTTCCGCGCGGTGCGTTTGCATCGACATATCAGGAACTGGCGCAGGAGCTCGGGCTTTCCGTGAAGAACATCCGAACGGCGTTGGAACATTTAAAAAAGACCGGCGAGGTGGCAGTCAGCCGGCATGCAAAATTCAGTGTATTTACAGTAAAAAACTATTCCGTGTATCAGGCAGGCGGCAGTCAGGTGGCAGAGAACCGGCAGTCAGATGGCATTCAGACGGCAACAGTAAAAGAAAATAAGAATAAAAAAATAAAAGAAATATATATACGCACGTGCGCGCGCGAAGGACACGGCATTGCTTCGGGGAATAGAATCTCGTCCCGTGGAACCGGGTTTTCCAATTTCGCACAGCACGAATATGATTTCGATGCACTGGAACAGCAGCTTTTGCAGAGTCAGGAGGTATAAGGCATGAATGCAAAAATTGAAAATGAAACTGTCATGGAGCAGGAAAACACAGCCAGGGGCGAGACTCAGGCGACAGAGATTATCAGCATGCTGGGAAGCCAGTGCACACGTCTCATGAAGACCATAAAATACATACTGGTTTTCTGCGGTCTGGTGGTTTTGCTTTTCGCTGTTACAAACTATCGTTACTCTCTGGCGAATGAACGGAACAATCAACGCTGGATTGAGTACCTGTCGCAGTACGATTTTGTGACGCAGGACGGCGACGGATACAATTATTTTAATTCAGACGTTGGCGGTGATGTGGTCAACGGAAAGGAGTAACAGGCATGGACTACAAGAAAGAGCTGATTGACCTGATTGGGAGAATTGATAATCCGAAAATCATTCAAAGCGTGTATTCTTTTCTCCTTGGGATTCTCAGTGTGCAGTAAAACAGGATACAGGGGCGCTTATGCGCCTGATAGAAACAATTCAAGGAAGGATGGTTAGTTTTATATGGATTCAAATAAAAAGCCCGTAACGGAGGCAGAGGAGCGCTTACAGACAGTCATTTCAGAGCTGGACACGACAATAGGTGATCTGCTGGACAAGGCTGATTTTGTTCTTATGGAGCTGATGGAGGCTGCTGCAGTTCGCGCAGATGATATGCCGGATGACAAAGACGATAAATTAAGCCGGGTGAACAGGCTGGCAGAAATTGCTTGCGATTATCTGACGCAGGCATCAATCACGCTTATGTGTCTTATAGAGCGCGAAAATTGGGCTTACACAAAAAAGGAGGACAAGTAGATGAATAACAATACATTCGGAGTAAGTAAAAAATCACTGGCTATGAAACTGTATGGCATGTTGATTGACGAAGATGCTGTTGTTCTTCAGGAATACGGCGCAGAACGATTCATGGAACGGTTCGATGAAGTCTTACGGGACTATGGGCTGTTCCTTAAAAGCAGCGTGATCGAATAGCCAGAGACAGAAGCCGGGGGCATGGTTGCCATATTAACAGCGGTTCGATTCCGCTTTCCGGTGTTCGCACAAACGTGCGCGAAAGCTGAAAACAGGTCAGATAAACATACAGGAGGGAATCCTATGGCAAGGAAGAAAAGAACAGATAATAAGGGCTATGTTCTCCGTGTAGGGGAATACCAGGACAGGTCCGGACGCTACAGTTTTAAATATACGCAAAACGGAAAACGCTATACGGTTTACGGCCTGACCTTAAAAGAACTGCGGGAAAAGGAAAAGCAGATTGAAAAGGACCTGGAAGATGGAATCGACAACAGCAGGAGAAATATAACCTTAAATCAATTGTTCCTGGAATATCTGGAGCTTAAGACGGATCTAAAAGAGACCACCAGATGCAACTATCTGGCATCCTGGAATAACGCCATCCGGGATTCCGACATTGGAAAAATGAAGGTTTCCGAGATCGACCAGATACGCATACGAAAGTTTTATACAGGCCTGGTGAAACAGGGACTTGCGGCCAACACAATAAAATTTTATCACAGTCTGATCTGCCCGGCTCTGGAACTGGCTGTTGATTCCAATATCATCCGCAAAAACCCTGCAAAAGACGCCAGAAAGGGCATAGGCGGGATAAAAAAAGAAAAATCCTCCATTACCATACTGCAGCAGGAAAAACTGTTGGATTTTCTGAAAAACAGCAGCCAGTACTGTATCTACCATCCTCTGATGGTGTTCGCCCTGTCTACTGCCCTTCGAGTCGGTGAATTAACGGGCCTGCGGTGGTCAGACGTGGATCTGAAAGAAAATATCATACATATCCGCCAGCAGCTCATATACCGCAATCTGGGCGACGGCTGCCGATTCCATGTACAAAACTTAAAGACCGAAGCCGGACGGCGGGACATCCCATTGACGACCAGCGCAAGGAAAAGCCTGATAAAGCAGAAAGAACTTTCTCTTGTGCTGGGTACCAAACAAAGGAAAGCGATCGACGATGTTACGGATTTTGTCTTTCTCAATTCACAGGGAAATCCATATGCTGCAAATGCAGTCAACTTTATGCTGAAAAATGTCATAGATGCATATAACAGATCCGAGCTGGAAGCAGCCGCCCGGGAAAATCGGGAACCGGAACCACTCCCCCACATCTCCGCCCATATCTTACGGCATACCGCCTGTACCCGGCTGGCGGAATCAGGAATTGATCCGAAGACACTGCAGTATATCATGGGACATTCCAG
Source organism: uncultured Lachnospiraceae bacterium (assembly GCA_910584205.1). Lineage (GTDB taxonomy): Bacteria > Bacillota > Clostridia > Lachnospirales > Lachnospiraceae > Hominiventricola. The sequence continues at coordinate 1,046 of CAJUAA010000014.1, read as the reverse complement.
CATCGCCGTTACCATGGATATTTACAATCATGTAGACACCGCCCGAGTAAAAAATGAGATGGAAAAAGCGGAGGATGTCATAAAATACGGATAAAGCGTCACGGATCACTGTTTTCTATGGTGATCCGTATTTTCTTTTGGGATTTGTCATAAAATTGTCATAAAATCAGGCTATGACGGAAACTCTGATATTGAAAACTCCCCATTTCAAAGGGAGTTCACACTTTTTTCACATTTTTTTAGCACTCACCTCTTGACAGTGCTAATATTTTGTTATATAACATATATAACAAATAAAACAGCAACGGATTTCCAGACGAAATCCGCCCATACACAAGGAGGTAACGATTATGTTATTAACAGATATTTTTGGAAGAAGCTTTATGGATGACTTTTTCGAGGATTTTGCCAATTCTTCTTACTACCGCCCCAACCGCATCGGCAGCATTCCTGCCATGAAGGCGGATGTGCAGGAGCTTGACAACGCCTATCAGATCGATCTGGACCTGCCGGGCTTCAAAAAGAAAGATCTGCACGCGGAACTGAAGGATGGCTATCTCACCATCAAGGCCACACGCGAAGACAAGAACGAAGAGAAGGACACGCAGGGCAGATACATCCGCCAGGAGCGGTATACGGGACATTATCAGAGAAGCTTCTACGTAGGCGACGACATCACGCAGGAGGACGTACATGCCGCCTTTGAGAACGGCGTGCTGAAGCTCACCGTACCCAAGAAGGAAGTGCAGCCGAAGATCAACGAAAGCAGGACGATCCTGATCGAGGGCTGACGCCTGATGCACCACCCATATGATTCTCGAATCCGGACAGGGAGCCGCTGCGCTCCCTGTCTTTTTTCGCGCCCGCCGTCTCCGGTCCCCGCTCTACTTTATTCTTTTAAAATCTTTTTCTGATTAAAACTTTTTCTGATTCTCCCGACATGATCGAACATGAATGATTATGGCTGTTTGTGAATATTTCACAAATTTTCTTGAGGCTTCTGGCATGATGGTGGGTACTTGACCATGCCCAATTAACATCTGCAT
>CAJUAA010000013.1 GCA_910584205.1 uncultured Lachnospiraceae bacterium | reverse complement strand
GGGCAGGATGCCGGATAACGTCCGGTGGAGGCGACTCCAAGGCCAGTGCAACAGAAATAAACCGCCGGGGGCGAAAGCTTCCCGGTAAGGGTGGAAAGGCAGTGTAAGAGACTACCGCCCGTCTGGTAACAGACGGGGCACATGTAAACCCCATCCGAAGCAAGACCAAGCAGAAGCGTATGGCGGCCCGTCAGCTTCAGGTAGGTCGCTCGAGCGTATCGGCAACGGTACGCCTAGATAGATGATCGTCCAACGACATAACCCGGCTTACCGTCCTGCCTGCCGTATCAAAAAGACAGAAACCGATTGCCGCAGCCAGACTGTCAGAATTATGACAGGCGAAGCTGCGGCAGTCTGCATGTGGAGGGTACAGACAGTGAGAAAATTGTGTTCATGGAATGTGAACGGGCTGCGCGCCTGCATGAACAAAGGGTTCATGGAGTTTCTGGACCGGGAGGATCCGGATGTGTTCTGCATCCAGGAGACGAAGATGCAGCCAGAGCAGGCGGATTTTATCTTTCCGGGATATGAGGTATACTGGAACAGCGCGGTGAAGAAAGGGTATTCCGGAACCGCCGTGCTGACGAAGGAGACGCCCCTGTCCGTGGCGAAGGATTTGGGGCTTGACCGCCACAATACGGAAGGGCGGGCGCTGACGCTGGAATATCCGGCTTATTACCTGGTCAACGTGTACGTGCCCAACGCGCAGAACGAGCTGGCGCGCATTGGTTACCGGATGGAGTGGGAGGATGATTTCCGGGCGTATCTTGGAGCGCTGAAGCGGAAAAAACCGGTCATTGTGACCGGGGATTTTAATGTGGCGAAGGAAGAGATCGACCTGAAAAATCCAAAGAACAACCGGGGAAACGCGGGATTTTCGGATGAAGAGAGAGGGAAGATGCGGGAGCTTCTGGCTTCCGGTTTTGTGGATTCCTTCCGATATCTGTATCCGGACAGGACGGATGCGTACAGCTGGTGGTCCTACCGCTTTCGGGCAAGGGAGCGGAACGCGGGCTGGCGGATCGATTATTTCCTCGTGTCTTCCGGATATGAAGGGCACATTGCGGACAGCCTGATCTATGCGGAGCAGGCCGGGAGCGACCATTGTCCGGTGGGGCTGCTTTTGAAAGAGTGACAGGAAGATATTTTGACCGGACTCTTTGGATGAGATATTTTGAGGATATTTTCGGAAAAATCTCTTGACATGGAGTGCACTCCAGAGAGTATAATTTGAGTATCCTTTATGGGAGGATATGGAAAATGACGATCAGGGAAGTCAGTGAACAGTTTGGCATCACGCAGGATACGCTGCGCTATTATGAAAAGGCGGGGATTCTTCCGGAGATTTCCAGAACCCCCGGAGGAATTCGGGACTATCATCCGGAGGATCTGGAATGGATCGAGCATGTGGTCTGCCTGCGGAGCGCCGGGATGCCGGTGGATTCACTGGTGGAATACCTGCGGCTGTCCAGACTGGGAGACGGGACGTTTCCGGAGCGGCTGGCGCTTCTGAAGGAGCAGAGAAACAATCTGGCCGTACAGCAGAAGAAGCTGCAGGACGCCATGGATCGTCTGGACTATAAGATATCCAGATACCAGAAGGCGGTGGAGACCGGGAGTTTATCCTGGGAGGATCCTTGTTAAAACAGCGGAAGCCGGCTCCATGCCGCAGGCGGGAGAGGCGGAACGGATACAGGAGGTTAAAGAATATGGGAAAATCCAAAGTGTATTTTACAAAGGACATCACGCCGGAAGCAGTGTTGAAGCTGTATGATGCGTTGGGAGTGTCTCTTCCGGGAAAAGTAGCGGTAAAGCTGCACTCAGGGGAAGTGGGAAATCAGAATTTTATCCGTCCTCCCTTCTGGCAGCCCATGGTTGCGAAAGTGAACGGAACGATCGTGGAATGCAATACGGCTTATGAAGGGAAGCGCAATACCACGGAAGCGCACTGGGAAACCATGAAGCAGCACGGATGGACAGCGATCGCGGACGTGGACATCATGGATGAGGACGGAGAGATGGAACTGGCCGTAGAAGGCGGAAAAAAGATCCAGAAAAACTATGTGGGAGACCATCTGAAAAATTATGATTCCATGCTGGTGCTGACTCATTTCAAGGGGCATCCTATGGGAGGCTTCGGGGGTTCTCTGAAAAATATCGCCATTGGGATCGCGTCGGCTCATGGAAAAGCCTACATCCATGGAGTGGGCGATGTGGAGGCGTTCTGGTCTTCGGATCATGATTCCTTTCTGGAGTCCATGGCGGACGCTGCAAAGTCAGTCATACAGTTTTTTGGCGGAAAGATGGCGTATATCAACGTCATGAAGAACATGTCTGTGGACTGCGACTGCTGCGCGGTGGCGGAAGACCCGAAGATGGCGGATATCGGTATACTGGCATCCCTGGACCCGGTGGCGCTGGACCAGGCATGCGTGGATCTGGTCTATCAGTCGGATGACCCCGGGAAGAGCCATCTGATTGAGCGGATGGAGTCCAGAAACGGCATCCATACGGTAGAGACGGCGGCGGAGCACGGACTTGGCAGCCGGGAATATGAGCTTGTGGAGATCTGAATCTGAATGAGAAAAAGGCACCCGGACAACGGGACGGCTGTTATACGCCGGGCAGGAATGCGATTGGGGATTCCTGCCCTGTTTTTTTGCGGAACGTAACAAAACATTGTAGAATTTTCTGTTTGAAAATTCCAAATTGTATGATATAGTATATAATAATATAGGCGTGTTTTCCAAAGATTTTTTGCAGAAATATGACAGGCCAAAGGAGGAGCGGAAATGGATAAACAGCTGGTGTGGAAAGAAGAATTCAATCTTGGAGTTGATGCTATCGACAAAGAGCACAGGAGACTGTTTTCGATTATCAACAGACTTTTTACTCTCAGACGAGAGGAAGAAAAAAGCGGAAAAGCATGCGAGGAGGGAATTCGGTATTTTTATGAGCATGCTATTCGGCATTTTACAGATGAAGAGAACTATATGGAATTGATCGGATATAAAAATCTGAAAATGCACAAGCGGATACATAAGGATTTTCGGGACAGGACACTTCCGATTCTGGAAGGGGAACTGAAGCGTTCCAACTATTCGCCGGAGGCAGTCGACCACTTTCTGGCGGTGTGCGCCGGATGGCTGATCGGGCATACAACAACCGAGGACCTTGCCATCGTCGGGAAGGACGAGGGCAGGTGGGAGGACCTTCTTCCGGCACAGGAACTGGAGTCCATGAAGAACGTGATTATGGGGTGCGTGCAGCAGATGTTTAACCTGAAAGCCCGTGTGATCAGCGAGACCTACGACGGCGAGAAGTTTGGAAACGGCATCTATTACCGTCTGGTTTACGGAAGGGAGCAGGATCGGAAGAAATGGGAAATCCTCATGGCCTTTGAGGAGAGGATACTGATCAATACCGTCGGAAAATTGATGGGAGTCCGTTCGGAGAAGCTGGATGTCATGATGATCAATGCGGCCAGATACAGCGCCTGCCAGTTTGTATGGCATGTGATGAGGCACTTTCCGGTGGTGGAGTCTTATGAGATTCAGGAGGAGAATCTGCTGACATATGAGGAATTTCAGCAGGTTTTTGAGAGAGAGAAGCCGCAGGTCAGCCTGCTGTTCGGCACGGATCAGGGATATTTTTCCTATTGTGTCATTGCGCCCCATCTGCTTGAGACAGGAATCGGTACGCCGCTGGCCGTACAGAATGAGATGGCGGAAACCAGGAAGTATTTCAATAATTTCAATGAGGCCAAAAAAGAAAAGAAAAACCCGAAGATCCTGCTGGTCGATGATTCTATTACCATACGGGAGGGAATCCGCAGGCTGCTGATCGGGGATTATGAAGTATCTGCGGTTCAGTCGGGCGTGGCGGCGATTCGTGCGATTACGCTGGATAAGCCGGATCTGGTGCTTCTGGACTATGACATGCCGGTCTGCGACGGAAGGCATGTGCTGGAGATGCTCCGTTCTGAGAAGGAATTCGAGGATGTATCGGTCATTTTCCTCACCAGCCGGGATGATCCGGAAAGCGTGAAGAAGGTGCTGAGCTTAAAGCCGGAAGGATATATGATGAAATATCTGAAGCCCACAGAGATCCGCAAGAGGGTGGATGATTTCTTCAGAAAGAAAAAGGCGGAACAGACAGGGAGAGCATAATGGAAAGCGGTATGGTAAGGGAAGATCAGCCGGAGGGCGTACAGGAGGAAGTCCTGCAGGACCGTTCCCAGCCGCAGATGTCGGTGGACGAAGTCTATGCTCTGGCAAGGCACTGCCGGGAAGAACGGGATTATCAGATGGAAGCATACTGGTACGAGATGCTTCTGATGTACCGGGATGTTGAGAAGGAGCTTCTGGTAAAGACGCAGTATTACTGTGGGGAGGCGTATTTTGACGCCGGCAATGAGAAGGAGGCGCTGCATTGGTTTGAGAAAGCCGCCCGCCAGGGACACAAGAAGGCAAAGCTTCGCTGCGGACGGATGTTTTCTCAGTCGAAGGACGACAGAGATCAGGAAAAGGCGCTGTACTGGCTGGAACAAGTTGCGGAAGAAGGGAATCCGGAGCTTCAGCATCTGTGCGGAGACATGAACTGCCAGGGCCGGGGGACGAAAATCAACTATGCCCGGGCGCTGTACTGGTACGAGAAGGCGTCTCCGTGGGGGAACTCCAGCACGAATTTCGCCCGCGGAATGATGTATTACCTGGGAGAAGGAGCGGCGAAAGACTACGACAAAGCGTTTGACTGTCTGAAAAAGGCCGCAGGCGGGAAGCACGCCGAGGCCCAGTACCGGTGCGGCTGGATGTATCAGCACGGGGAAGGAACCCGGAAAAACTTGAAGAAGGCGCTGCTCAACTACGAAGAGGCGGTGGAAAACGGGCATGTGGGAGCGCTGTATCAGCTCGGGAACATGTATTATCACGGGGAAGGTGTTAAGAAAGACAGGAAACGGGCTCTGAGTATTTTTAAAGAAGCAGGAAACAAAGGAGAGACAGGAGCTCAGCTCCGCTGCGGCTGGATGTATTACCGGGGCGAAGGTACAAAGAAGGACCGTCAGAAAGCGCTGCACTGGTTTGAGAAGGCAGGTCAGGGAGGCTGTACGGAGGCCTGGCTGCTCTGCGGAAAGATGTATTACAAAGGCGTGGGTACGGAGAAAGACTGTGCCCAGGCGTTATTCTGGTGTGATAAAGCGGTTCAGGCAGCAGACTGTCCGGAAAATGCGGAGGCAAAATACATCTGCGGCACGATCTATGTTGCAGGAGAGAACTCAGAGGAGGACCGGGAAAAAGGGCGCGGACTGATCCGGGAGGCGGCCGAACAGGGGTATCGTCCGGCCAGATTTGCGCTCAGGTTCCGGTTTTGAAACATATAGAGGAGATGCTGGAAAAATTGCACTTGACAGATATTGTTACATATGTTATTTTTTATATACATAGTATGTAACTGGGAAGCAGGCATTAACTATGCATAAAACCAAGGGATGTTTATGCATGTTGATGCTTTTTTCTATGCGTAAAAACAGTGCACCGGGGATATAGTAAAAGCAGAGATATGCATAGAACATCCGCAAAAACAAGAATGTGTCAGGAGGGATTTCATGAAAGACAAGATTTTTGGTGTGCTGCAGCGTGTGGGAAGATCTTTTATGCTTCCGATCGCGATCCTGCCGGTGGCAGGCCTGTTACTTGGTGTGGGCGGGTCCTTTACCAATGAGACGATGCTGACGACTTATGGACTGATGGGGATTATGGGTCCGGGGACGGTACTGAATGCCATCCTTCAGGTTATGAGTGCGGCGGGCGACATCGTATTTACCAATCTGCCCATTATCTTCGCCATGGGCGTGGCCATCGGTATGGCGAAGAAAGAGAAGGAAGTGGCGGCGCTGTCCGCGGCCATTGCATTTTTCATCATGCATGCTTCCATCGGCGCCATGATCGTAAACCACGGAGGGACGGAGGCCATGCTGGAAGGCGCCACGACGTCCGTAGTCGGCATCACATCTCTGCAGATGGGCGTGTTCGGCGGTATCATCGTGGGGCTTGGAGTTTCGGCACTGCATAACAGATTTTATAAAATTGAGCTGCCGCAGGTACTGTCCTTCTTCGGCGGCACCAGATTTGTGCCCATCGTCAGCGGACTTGCCTATACGGTGGTGGGCATCCTCATGTTCTTTATCTGGCCGGTGATCCAGCAGGGCATCTACGCGGTAGGAGGCGTGGTTCTGGAATCCGGTTACGTGGGAACCTGGGTGTACGGACTTATGGAGCGTGCGCTCATTCCCTTCGGCCTTCATCACGTATTCTATCTTCCGTTCTGGCAGACCGCTTTGGGCGGAACCATGGAAGTGGGCGGACGTATGGTCGAAGGCGCGCAGAACATCTTCTTTGCGCAGCTGGCAGATCCCACGGTGGAGCATTTTGCAGTGTCGGCTACCCGGTTTATGACTGGTAAATTCCCGCTGATGATCTTCGGACTTCCGGGAGCGGCTCTTGCCATGTACAAGGTGGCGAAGCCGGAGAAAAAAGAAGCAGTGGCAGGCCTTCTGCTGTCCGCGGCCCTGACTTCCATGCTGACCGGTATTACAGAGCCGCTGGAATTTACGTTCCTGTTCGTGGCGCCGCTTCTGTATGCGATTCACTGTGTATTCGCAGGACTTGCCTATATGCTGATGCATGTGTTTAACGTGGGTGTGGGCATGACTTTCTCCGGCGGCCTGATCGATATGTTCCTGTTCGGTATTCTGCAGGGCAACGCAAAGACCAGCTGGGTGTGGATTGTAGTGGTCGGCCTGGTATATTTTGCAGTGTATTATTTCCTGTTCTCTTTCCTGATCGCGAAGATGGATCTGAAGACTCCGGGCCGCGACGACAGCGAGGAGGTGAAGCTGTACCGCAGAAGCGATGTGGATGCGCGGAAAAAAGGCGGCGCGGGAGCGGGCCAGGCGGCATCGGAAGAAGATGAACTGTCTGCAGCCATCTGCCGGGGGCTTGGCGGAAAGAAAAACATCTCCGATGTGGACTGCTGCGCAACCAGGCTTCGCTGTACAGTCCATAAATCCGAGCTGGTGGACGACGCTCTGTTAAAATCCACCGGAGCGTCCGGCGTGGTACACAAAGGAAACGGCGTGCAGGTCATCTATGGTCCCAGAGTTACGGTGGTTAAGTCCAATCTGGAAGATTATCTGGAGACGGCGCCGGATGAGGAATACATTCCGGCCGGAAACGGGGAAACCGGGTCCGATGCGCCGGCAGAGGAAAAGCCGGCGGGAAAAGTGGTGAAAAGCGACATCATCTACAGTCCGGTAAACGGAATGGCGGCAGATCTGTCCGAGACGCCGGATGAAGCGTTCGCGGGCCGGATGATGGGCGACGGAGCCATGGTCATTCCGGAGGACGGCGAAGTACGGGCGCCGGAGGACGGTGAGGTCAGCTTCGTATTTGAGACAAAGCACGCCATCGGGTTTGAGACGGCATCCGGAATCGCCATGCTGCTTCATATGGGCATTGACACGGTGAACCTGAACGGACAGGGATTTGAAGTCTTTGTAAACAACGGAGACAAGGTGAAAAAGGGAGATCTGCTCATGAAGATGGATCTGGATTTCCTGAAGAAAAACGCGCCGTCCCTTGCGTCGCCGGTGCTCTGTACGGAGCTGTCTGAGAATCAGAAGATCCGTCTGCTGAAGACCGGTACCATCAGGGCCGGAGAGGAACTGTATGCCGTAGACACACTGGAAGGCTGATCAATCAATCTGCGGGGGAGAAAAAGTATGTTCAGAGTGAAAAAGGCGCTGAACCACAACACGGTGCTCGCCATTGGAATGGATGACAATCAGGAATACCTGCTGATCGGTAAGGGGATCGGGTTCGGGAGAAAAGTGAGCGAAAGGATGGAGGTTCCCGAAGGGTGCACGGTCTATTCTCTTTATGAGAAGACAGAACGGGGTTCCGTCATGGAGCTTGTGAAAGGGATGAACCCGGTCTTCCTGGAGATTGCGGAGCAGGTGTTGAAAGAAGGAGAACGCACCTTTGGAAAGATTGACTGGAGCATACTTTTTCCCATGGCAGACCATATCGCATTTGCGGTAAAGCGGATACAGAACCAGGAGCAGATCAGCAATCCGCTGACCGGAGATATCCGGGCGCTGTTTCACATGGAATATAAGACGGCGGAGTGCGTCATTCCCATCCTGAAGGAAAAACTGCAGGTGGAGATCGACGAACACGAGGTTGGCTATATCGCGCTTCATATCCATTCTGCCATCGAGAATGAAAACGTGGCGCTGTCCATGCAGATTGCCAGAACCGTCCGTGAATGTATTCAGCTGGTAGAGACGGAGACAGGGGCATCCATTGATGTGATGTCCCTGTCTTACAACCGCCTGATGAATCATGTACGATACATGGTGGCGCGCGCCCTCAAGGGCGAAAAGCTGAAGCTGGACATGAACGACTATATGTCCATAAAGTTTCCGGACGAGTTCCGGATGGCCTCCACCGTATGCGGGCATCTGGAGAACTATCTGAAGAAGCCTCTGGACCCGGTGGAGATCGGCTATCTTGCCATGCATATTCAGAGAGTGTCGGCAGAGCAGGATACATAAGGAATGATCTACTGCCGGATGTCCACATATCCGATCTCCAGGTTAGAATCGCTGAATTCATATCCGCCGCCGGAGGGATCAAGAGTCAGATACAATGTCTCGAGCTCTTCCTCCATGACGACCCAGGCCATATGCACGGTCACGGTTTCGCCGGGGCGGATGCGTTCGATGTAGTTGTTTCCTTTTTCGCCGCCGTGGACATCATAGTAAAGCATATCCCTGAAGTCGGACAGGCCGTGGTTCACCGCTCTGTCCCATTTATCGCCGTCTGCGGGCGTTTCATCCTGCAGAATCTGCATCTGTCCGTCTGCTTCGCGGATTCGTGCCAGACTTCCAAAGAACAGGACGTCAGTCAGATCTTCCGAACTGGTGTTCTGATATTCCACTGTGGCACAGACCAGTTTCTGCGAAGCTTCTCTGGAAGAAATTTCCTGGCTCAGAGCGTCGGCGCCGCCGGTTTTCAGATACTGGATCGTCGCCGGGCGCAGTTTTCCGTTTCCGTCGGTTTCTGCCTTCAGGTCGTCGTCGATCTGTGCGGTGTCCAGCGGGCTCAGGTCATCTGTGATTTTTACGTCTGTTACCGCCGCCGTAAGCCCCTGATCGTTCACAGGGAAGCGTTCCCCCGTCTTATGGGTGTTTTTCATTTCTTCCATGGAAATGGAAGTTATGGTCCGGCATCCTTCTCCTTCCACAGCCTTATCAAAGCTTTCCGCATAACGGCTCCAGTCCTGTGCCGTTACCATCGTTTCATCGGCAGTGTCTTCTGTGGGAATCAGCTTTACGTTTTCCGCGATTTTCAATGCGTCTTCTTTGCTGACATCGGAAGCGGCATACAGTTCCATCACATAATGTACATCGGTAAAGGCTACATAGATCCTCTGATTGAAAGAGATCTCGCCTTCATACAGATTCGGGTATTCCAGATAGACGCCAGGGTATCCGTTGGCGGTAAATTCTTCGCTGGAGAGCACGTCTCCATGCTGCACTTCAAATTTGTCGTCCCCGGTATCCATCCGGTAGAAGGCCATGGTTACGCCGCCCTGATGCAGCGTATCTTCGAAGCTGTATTTTCCCCGTTCGGTCTGAACCATGCCTTCCGGCAGCCAGCCGGTTTCCATACGGACGTTGGGGATCACGATGGACGTGCCGTCCGCATTTGAGGCCGCTTCTTCACTTTTTTCGATCCCCACGCTGATGCCGTGTTCGCCGGTCTTCTGGAGCTGCAGCCGGTAGAGGCTGACCCCGGCGAATACGGTGGCGCCGCACAGCATGACGGCTGCCAGGGAGGCCGCGAGCATTCTGCGCGCCGTTTTTCTGCTCCTGCGCTTTGGCTGTTCCGATGTTACCTGTTGTTCCACTTCTTTTCTGATCATAGTTCTTATCTCCTCCGGCATCTCTGGAAAATCGTGTTTTAATTTTTCAAATTCCATAATCTGTCCTCCATTTTGACGGTTTGTTTCTGAGGCTTTTCATAGCTGCCCGCTGGCTGCTGTCCTCTTTTCGGGCAGTTCAGGTTGCTGCCTGCTCCAGTTCTCTGCGCATTCTGGTTCTTGCCCGGGCGAGGCGGTTTTTGACGGTGCTTTCCGTGACTTTAAGTATGTTTGCAGTCTCCTTTACGCTGTATCCTTCCAGATAATAAAGGATGATGCAGATTCGGATATCCGGTGGGAGCCGACGGACCGCTTCATACAGATCGGAGTAGTCTTTCGATTCCTGGGCTGTTTCAGGGTACTGGTAATCTTCCAGCGATACCAGGCGTTTCTCCCTGCGCATAAGCGCGTAGCATTCGTTGATCAGTATCCGTACAAGCCAGGTTTTCGCGTAGGAATCCTGCCGCAGAGTATGCAGATTTGTAAATGCTTTTACAATGGCTTCCTGTATTGCATCCGCACAGTCCGCATCACTGGCGAGCAGTGATTTCGCCACATGGTACAGCGTTTCTTCGGATGCAATGATCAGTTGCCCCAACTGTTCTTTCTTCATAATGTCCTTTCTGCCGGCCGGCTTTCTTTGTACTTACACTGATTAGATGTATGGGAATGGGAAACGGTCTCGCGGTTTTTCAAAATTTTAAATGCTTGACATAAAATTTTTATTCCATTATGCTTTTTTCAGAGTTACCGGTGGCTCTCAATACAGGAAAAAGGAGAGCAAAACAATGGATCATCAAGTATTTCATGGAACGCATGATGAGGCGGGGTATGAATGGGGAAGGAAGCTGCTGCGGGAAGGAAGGAGCCTGCTGGCGGATGTGCCTTTTCCGGTTACAAAGGAACGGGTCCGCTTTGCCGAAGCGTGCAGGCCCTTATATGAAAAATGGTATCCGGAGGTGCTGGAGGAGATCCGGGGGATTGCGGCAGGGCAGCAGGCGGAGCAGAAGAAGCTGGAAGCGGTTCTGCTTGGAATGTATGCCATCCTGCCGGAGAACAGGTGTTCGTGTCTGGCGTTTCGGGATGGGGCACACATGATATTGGGAAGAAACAGCGATTTTCTGGCCGGGTCGGAACAGATGAGCATGAACTGCATCTACCGGCTGGACGGCGGATGCGCATCTTTTCAGGGAAATACCACGGCGTTTGTGGAGATGGAGGACGGCGTCAACGAGTACGGCTTTGCGGCGGGCCTGACATCGGTATACCCCATATGCCGGGGATACGGCCTGAATGCGGGGATGCTGCTCCGGTACGGGCTGGAGCGGTGTCGTACGGTGGAAGCGTTTGAAAAGGTTCTGGAAACGCTGCCCATGGCTTCCTGTCAGACCTTTACGGCAGTTGACGCCGCCGGAGCGGCGGCGGTGATCGAATGCGGCCCTATGGGGATGAAGGTCTGCAGGCTGGACGAAGAACATTCCTTTGTGGCGGCGGTAAACGCCTTCCACCTGGATGCCATGACACCGTACCGGGCGGAGGGGATCGATGACTGGAACGCGGAAGAACGATACAGGACGATTCATTCGGCATTTGCTTCTGAGAGAACGGCGGATGCGGTTTCTTTTGCCATGGATGTGCTGAGGGGAACCTATGGGTTTCTCTGCCAGTACGACCCGGCAACAGGGAAGGACACCGTATGGTCTTCGGTCTATGATGTGGGAGCGCGGAGGATCTGGCGGTGCGAGGGAAATCCCTCCCGGAAGGAATACGAAGAGGACGGAAGGTTTGTATTCTGAAGTCAGAGAAGCGGATCTTTTTTCAGAAGCAAAAGAGAAAAAGCCGGCCGTTTTACGGAAGGAAAATTCCGTCAGCCAAAGGACCGGGACAAGTATGTCCCGGCCGCTTTGGCTGGTTAAAAATTCCCTGTATTTTCAGTTTTATGAATTTTCCGTTCTGCTTTCCTGCAGTATTTTCAGAAAAAGATCCGGTGTTACAACCTGGGTTTTGGAGTGGCTGAAATCTTTTACATTACAGGTTACCAGATAGGATGCATTGATATGGACGGCGCACTCATCCTGTAGACAATCTTCAAAATCATGAAAATTTAAATTGTTTATTGCTTCTTTGATTTGTTCCTGTGTCGCTCCTGTCACGGTCAGCATATCACAAATATTATGAAGCCAGGCTCTTGCTTTTTCCTCTGTTTCCTGTCTTTTGATCACATACCAGATAATGGATAAAGAATGAAATGCAATATATCCGTCAAAAGCATTTTCCGAGCATAATTTCATGATCTCAAAACATTCATTCTTATAAGGGTCCTCTCTTTTTGTGATGAAATTTATAAGTACATTTGTGTCAATCAATGAGATTATATTTTTCACGTATTGCTTCCTCTGCTGCTTTTTTATAATCAAAATCTTTTGGATAGGTTGACTGTTCTCTCATTTCCAGCATATTTTGAAAAGCTGCTTTCCTGCGCGCTGTTGAAGAGTTTTTCTGATCTCTGCTGTCTGTATCATAGGAAATGCCTTTTTGTCTGGCAATTTCGTCTGCCATGACAATGATCAGTTTTATTCCATCCTCTGGCAGTTTCATTATTTTTTCACATGCTTCCTGCTGCAATGTCATATCTGCCACTTCCTTTCTATCGATATTATGATAAACTGCTGACAGGATTTATACCAACAAGATATGTGTTTCATCTCATAAAGGAACATTTAATTTATTTTTCAGCGGACCATATGACTGATCCGCCCAGAGAAATCGTTTTGATGCCTTCCAGGTCAATGGAGGCCTGGTAACTTCCGTCTGAGAACAGAGGCGACACAAGTACTTTTCTTGCGCGGATCTGCAGGGTGTTCCCGTCCTGCTTCAGGTTCCAGCCGCGAAGGGCCATTGCGGATTCTACGGTATCCACCCGCAGTTCCAGCGTGGAGCCGTTCACGGAGGCGTCGCAGTGCAGCTGCGCGCCGTCCACCGGCTCTCCGATGACAAAAAGCTTTGTAAGTATTCCAAGGGTCACCAACAATGCCGCGCCCAAAAGCAGCAGCATGATGTTAAGCGGTTTGCTTTTCATGGTTTTTCTCCTCTTACTGCATGCGGATGAAATTCGTCCGGTTTCCCGTCTCTGCTTCCGGCAGAGGGATTCCGTTTTTCCTGCCTGCGTCAAAGCATTTGATCATCCACGCCAGATTCCGGGCCAGGTTCCGCATGGTCTGCAGGCCTTCCGCATCCTGCTCGGCTTCCTGCGGTACGGCTCCGTGTACGCTGTTCCAGTAGGTGGAACCGACTACGGGCATCTGGGAAATGCCGAAATATTTGTTCAGACAGTCAAAGGATGCGGAGGTGCCGCCCCTTCTGGCTACGGCAACGGCGGCGCCGGGTTTGAACCGGAAGACGCGGCTGCTGCTGTAAAAGACCCGGTCCAGAAAGGAAAGGATGCGTCCGGAAGGATGCGCATAGTAGACCGGCGTCCCGAAGACGAAGCCGTCCGCTTCTCTGGCTTTGGCGATAAATGCGTTTACCTCGTCGTCCGTAAACACGCATCCGTTTTCCGTGCATTTGTTGCAGCCGATGCAGTCCCGGACCGGTTTTCCTCCCATCTGTACGATTTCGTACTCAATGCCTTCTTTTTCAAGCTGCCTGCCGATCTCAAGAAGTGCGGTGTATGTGTTCCCATTTGCTTTTGGACTTCCATTTAACATTAATACTTTCATAATCTGCCTCCTGTCATTTTCAGCCTGACAGATGCGGTTCTGCCGGTTGTTGTTTTTATTATATATGGAAACCATGGTTTCATCAAGTTTTATCAGGTTTTTTCCGGTGCTTTCTCCCGGAATCTGCTTGTAAAAGTACAGACAATCGTATATAATCGAAGTACTGTCGGAGAAAATCAGGTGCGGCCGGGCGGACGGCCTGCCGCTGTGCTTTTTTCCGAAGGATTTTATGGATGGAAAACAGAGGAGAACAGGATTATGGGAAACGTTCGTACAAGATTCGCGCCGAGTCCCACCGGGCGGATGCATGTGGGAAATTTGAGGACGGCGTTATATGCATATCTGATTGCAAAACATGAAGGCGGAGATTTTCTGCTGCGCATCGAGGACACGGACCAGGAGCGCCTGGTGGAGGGCGCGGTGGATATTATCTACCGTACGCTTCAGAAGACCGGCCTGATTCACGACGAGGGGCCGGACAAGGACGGCGGCGTGGGCCCGTATGTGCAGAGCGAGCGTCAGGCGGCCGGCATCTATCTGGAGTATGCAAAGCAGCTTATCGAGAAGGGAGAGGCTTACTACTGCTTCTGTGATAAGGAGAGGCTGGAAAGCCTGAAGCAGGAGGTGGCAGGCAAGGAGATCAGTATCTACGACAAGCACTGCCTGCATCTGTCCAGGGAAGAAGTGGAGGAGAAGCTGGCGGCAGGCGTGCCATATGTAATCCGCCAGAACAATCCCCAGACCGGGACCACCACATTTCATGACGAGATCTACGGAGACATTACGGTGGACAACGCAGAGCTGGACGATATGATACTGATCAAATCCGACGGATACCCCACCTATAATTTTGCCAATGTGGTGGACGACCATCTGATGGGCATCACCCACGTGGTGCGCGGGAATGAGTATCTGTCTTCTTCTCCCAAGTATAACCGTCTTTATGAGGCGTTTGGCTGGGAGGTGCCGGTCTATGTGCACTGTCCGCTGATTACGGACGAGAGCCACAAGAAGCTGAGCAAGCGGTGCGGGCATTCTTCTTATGAGGACCTGATCGAGCAGGGATTCCTGACGGAAGCGGTGGTGAACTTTGTGGCGCTGCTGGGCTGGTCCCCGGAAGACAATCAGGAGATCGCGTCCCTTGCGGAGCTGGTGGAGAAGTTTGACTACCGCCACATGAGCAAGTCGCCGGCGGTCTTTGACTACGGAAAATTAAAGTGGATGAACGGCGAGTATATCAAGGCCATGGATTTCGAGGCGTTTTATGAGAAAGCGCTTCCGATCATGAAGGAGGTCATCACGAAGGACTATGATTTCCGGAAGATCGGGCAGATGGTGAAGACGCGGATCGAGGTATTTCCGGATATCCGGGAGCATATCGACTTCTTTGAGGTGATGCCGGAGTACGACGTGTCCATGTATACGCACAAGAAGATGAAAACCAACGCGGAGACAAGCCTTGCGGTCCTGAAGGAGGTCCTGCCGCTTCTGGAAGCGCAGGAGGACTACAGCAACGATGCCCTGTACGGCATGCTGAGCGCCTATGTGGCGGAAAAGGGGTACAAGAACGGATATGTCATGTGGCCCATCCGTACGGCGGCCTCCGGAAAGCAGATGACACCCTGCGGCGCGACGGAGATTCTGGAGATCCTTGGAAAAGAGGAATCCATTGCCCGTATTCAAAAAGCAATCGAAAAATTAAGCTGATCTTACATTATGAGTTCTTTTACAAAATCACAGAGCATGGCGGTCCGTCATCAGGACGGGCCGCTGATGGTCCTCGCAGGCCCGGGATCGGGCAAGACCACCGTTGTTACAAAAAGAGTACAGTATATGGTGCAGGAATACGGGATTCCGGCTTCCTCCATACTGGTCATTACATTTACAAAAGCGGCAGCCACAGAGATGAAGGAGCGGTATCTGCGTCTCATGCAGGAAGAGCATACCAGCGTTTCCTTCGGTACGTTTCACGCGGTCTTTTTTAATATTCTGAAGCTGGCCTACGGATTTACCGCGGGAAATATCCTGCGGGAGGAGGTGCGCTGTCAGTATCTGAAAGAGACGGTGGAACGCCTTCGTCTGGACGTGGACGACGAGAGTGAATTTCTGTCAGGGATCTCGGCGGAGATCAGTCTTCTGAAAAATGAACGCATTTCTCCGGAACAGTATTTTTCCAAAAACTGTTCGGAAGAGATTTTCCGGACGATCTATACGGAATACGAGGAGAAGAAGCATCGGGCAAGACTCATTGATTTTGACGATATGCTGCTGCATACCTGGGAGCTTCTGACAAAACGGCCAGATATCCTGTCCGCATGGCAGAAGAAATACCGATATCTTCTGGTGGATGAATTTCAGGATATCAACCAGCTTCAGTATGATATCCTGAAGCTTCTGGCGGCTCCGGAGGACAATCTTTTTATCGTGGGGGACGACGATCAGTCCATCTACCGGTTCCGCGGGGCAAAGCCGGAGATTATGCTGAATTTTCAAAAGGATTATCCGGCGGCAGGGCAGGTGATCCTGAATGACAATTTCCGTTCTACGGAACAGATCGTGGAAGAGGCGGGCAGGGTGATCGCAAATAACCAGATGCGGTTTCCCAAGGAGATTACCGCCAGAGGCGGCGACGGATGTCCGGTCCGTGTGCTGGAATTTCCCGACCAGCAGCAGGAGTGCATCTATATTTTGAAGGAGCTTCAGCGGTATCAGCAGCAGGGCAGGGCCTGGTCGGATACGGCGGTGATCTATCGTACCAACACACAGCCAAGGATTTTACTGCAGAAATTGATGGAGTTCCATATTCCTTTCCGGGTGCGGGACCAGATGCCCAATCTCTTTGAGCACTGGATCGCAAAAAACATATTCTGCTATATCCGGCTGGCCATGGGGTCCCGGCAGCGCAGGGATCTGCTGCCCGTACTGAACCGTCCCAAGCGGTATATGAACCGGGAATGCCTGGATGACGAGATCATCAACTGGGAACATGTGCTGACGTACTATCAGGACAAAGGATATGTGTGCGACCGGATCGAGAAGCTTCAGTATGACCTGAAGATGATGAGCCGCATGGGCCCCTTCGCGGCGGTCAATTATATCCGCCATGTGGTCGGATATGATGATTATCTGCGGGAATACGCACAGTTCCGACGTATGAAGCCGGAGGAGCTTTTTGACGTCATGGGAGAGCTGGAGGAGAGCGCCAGATCATATAAAACCTTTGACGAATGGTTTGAGTATGTGGATCAATACAAAGAAGAGATGGAGCAGATGCGCCGCCGCCGGCAGGAGGTGAAGGACGGCGTGCAGCTGACGACCATGCACAGCAGCAAGGGGCTGGAATATGAACAGGTGTTTATATTGGATGCGGCAGAGGGGATCACTCCGTACAAGAAAGCGGTTCTGGATGAGGATCTGGAGGAAGAGCGGCGGATGTTTTATGTGGCCATGACCCGGGCGAAGAAGGAGCTGACCATCTGCTACGCCGGAAAGCAGGCCAGCCATGAACTGGCGCCTTCCCGGTTTCTGCAGGAGTTGCGGGGCGAAGCCGCGCCGGAGGGCAGAGCAGGGGCTCCTGCAGCAAAGGCGGCAGCCAATCGTCGGGAAACGGGAGGAAACCGTCAGAAAACGGAAGAAAGCCTTCGAAAAGCAGGAGGAAATTTCCGGAATGATGAGAAAAGAGAACGGCGAAATCCGCTGGCGAAAGAGATGGAGCGGATTCACAGGAACAGGAGAAGAGGATTATGACAGAACAGTACCAGACCGTCTATGAGGGCGGCACCGGGGAGATCGTGGAGAAAAAATCCCGGTTTATCGCTACGGTCCGTCCGGTGGAGACAGAAGAAGAAGCGCTGGCGTTTATTGAAGAGATGAAAAAGAAATACTGGGATGCCAGGCATAACTGCTTCGCCTATGTGCTTGGGGAGCGGCAGGAGATCATGAGGTGCAGCGACGACGGGGAGCCGTCCCAGACGGCCGGGAAGCCTATGATGGAGGTGCTGACCGGCGCGGGCCTTACCAATACGGCGGTCGTTGTGACCCGGTATTTCGGCGGTACGCTCCTTGGGACCGGCGGACTGGTACGGGCTTATTCCGCAGCGGTCCAGGAGGGGCTGAAAAACAGCCGCATCATCACCAAATGCCTGGGGACCCGCCTTGGCATCGGAACGGACTACAACGGGATCGGAAAGCTCCAGTACCTGTTCGGGCAGAAGCAGATCCCCATGATGGACGCGGAATACACGGAGGAGGTGCGGTTCGTGGTACTGGTACCGGTTTCCCGTGTGCAGGAGATCACAAAGGCCGTCACCGAGGCCACCAGCGGTCAGGCCGTGATCGAGGAAGAAGGAACGCTGTATTACGCGGTGGTGGATGGAGCGTATGTGTGTTTTGCGTGAGGTGGAAATACTGGAAGAATAGATGACATGTAAAAATTATTTGGTTCTTTTTCCAACCGCCCCTTCATATGTATAGTCATGAACGGGGGAATCAGCATGCCAGTTTTAGACGCTATTGAAAAGGGAATTGCAAAAGCCAGGGATCTGGGAGAGTTAAGCCGCCTGAATGGGGAGGCCGCCATGCGGGAACGTCACAGAAGGGAGTGCTTCACGGCTCTGGGAGAAAAATATTATGATGCACACAAGCATGGTTACATACCTGAATGCGCTGTACTGTATGAGGAACTGGACGCCATCGACCGGGAGATGGAGCTGCTGCAGAGAGAAATGCAGAAAGTCCGTAAGGTCACGGTATGTCCAGGATGCGGCGCGAAACTGACCTCTTACGGCGTATTCTGTCCGTTCTGCGGCGCGGAACGGGTGAAGAAAAGCGTCTGCCCGGAGTGCGGGGCGGCATTGGACCCGGATGCAAGGTACTGTGTAAACTGCGGAAAGCAGACGGCAGATCCGGGGAATGGG
The DNA here is from genome assembly GCA_910584205.1 of uncultured Lachnospiraceae bacterium. Classification (GTDB taxonomy): domain Bacteria; phylum Bacillota; class Clostridia; order Lachnospirales; family Lachnospiraceae; genus Hominiventricola. The sequence continues at coordinate 69,812 of CAJUAA010000013.1, read as the reverse complement.
AGAGGATAGCGTATGTATTGCAGCCAGTGTGGAAAGGAAATCTCCGGGGATGCCAGATACTGTTCCAACTGCGGGGCAAGACAGGAGATGGGAGTCGTCCGTGCGGAAGGGATCTGCGCAGCGGAGCTTTCGGATAAGAAGAAAAGAAGAGCGCACAGGCAGGGACGAAGGCTTGGAAATCTTCTGATTACGGTCATTGCGCTGCTGATTTTATTTACAGCAGATGAAGAGATACCGACCGTCGGTCTGTATACGCCTCAGCAGATGGATGCGTCCCGCTTCGTGATCCGGAACCAGAAGGAGATGGTCATCTGCAGTGCAGCCGGCGAGACCTGTGCGGTGGATATCCCGCAGGAACTGCTGTACAGCGCGGATCATGGCCGGATGGCGTATCTGGACCGGGATCAGGAGCTGTATTATATGGATGATATGAAACCGGTGTTTATCGACGATGGAGTAACGGCAGCGGAGCTGTCGTTCTATGGGGATACGCTTGTATATTTAAAGCATGCGGACGACGGAAGACAGGAGCTTTGTATGTACGCCGTAAGAGACGAAGCAAGGGAATCCGTTTCGGTGGAAAACTGCAGGGAATTTGTTCTGTCTCCGGATGGGAGGACAGCAGCATGGGTGGGATCGTCCGGCGGCGGGGCCATGTCCGTCTGGAACGCCGGCGGCGGGAGCTGGAAGGCAGCCGGCAGCGTGTCGGAGATCCTGGCTGTGTCCGACGGCGGGAAAGAAGTCCTGTATCGAAAAGACAATGACAGTTTGTTTCTTCTGGCTGACGGAGAAGACAGAAAGCTGGCATCGGCCAGCGGAGCCATTCACTATGTGCTGAATGAAAGCCAGACGGAGATCCTGTATACGGAGGCCGGCAATACCTGGTATTATTCTGTGGACCGCCGGGAACCTGTGCGTCTGACCGGAGTAAAGGGTGTGCTGGAGACTTCCTGCTACACAGATCATATGGCGTATCAGCAGAGGAAGGGACTGGTTCTTGGGCGGAAGACATTGAAAAACATGACCTTTGCCTCCCTTGATACCGGAGATCATTCCTGTAAAATCTATCGGCTGGACGGAAATGGAGAAAAAGCAGAAACCATACTCAACCATGCGGAACAGTTTCAGATCGCCGGGGACGGACAGTCGCTGCTCTATCTGTCCGGATGGAAACTGTACCGGATCGGGGATATCCGGTACCACCAGGAACGGACCTGCCTGAGCGATACGCTGGATGTGAGCCGTTTTTTGTCGGACCGGGGACTGAAAAAGATCTGGCTGGTTACTTCTGACAACCGGCTTTACTATATGGACGGAAAGAAATGTGTCAGTGTGTCGGACGATCTGTCCCAGTTGTACGGATCATACAGGAACGGGATACTTTTCCGGGAGGACCGGGATCTGTATTATGCGGAAGGGAGAGAAAAGATACTGATACAGGAAGAGGTGGACGAAGTGTCCATACAGGAAAAAAACTATGTCATTGTGGATACGGATCATCGATACTGCTATCTGAAGGATCTGGAAGAGTCCATTGAGCTTACAGACAGCAGACAGGGTCCGGGCAGATAAGAGTTTCTGCCCGGACTTTGTCATTTCAGGAGGCCTTCGACTCCTTTGGGAGTGTCAGCCCCGCCAGCTGTTCCAGGATGTTTCCGGCGCCGTTTAAGGAGATGGACCCAACTTTGTCACAGATCCGTTCCAGATATTCCAGTTCTTTTAACCGGTACAGAATCTGATTTTCTTCCATCAGCTTCGCGGTGTTCAGAAGGCTTCTGGTGGACGCCACTTCCTCCCGGCGCATGATGACGTTTGCCTGTGCCTTTTTCTCTGCCACCAGGACGGTGTTCATGATATCGCGGATCTCACCCGGAAGGATGATGTCCTTGATTCCCACGTCCCGGATTTCCACACAGTATTCTGCCTGTACTGCCCGCATCTGGTCATACAGACAGGTTCCGATGCTTTCCTTCTGTGCCAGCAGTTCGTCCAGACGGTACTGCCCTACATATTCCCGCGCCAGCATCTGGAGCTTTGTATACAGCAGCTTTCCGGAGCCTTCCATCCGCTGTACCAGCGACAGGGGATCCGAAATCCGGTAGCTGCACAGGATGTTGAGCCGGATTCCCACCTTGTCCGCGGTCAGGATCTCCTGGCCGGAGATGTCCAGCTGCTGAATCTTCAGATTGAAGATTTTGCAGGATACCTCATGGGCGTAGATCCAGTAGTACCAGGTGCCGCAGCCCAGCTGCTGCTCATAGCGGCCGTCGATGTACAGCAGTCCGGTTTCTCCGTCGCTGATGATGATTTTCTTACAGATTTTTGCCGGAAGCAGATGATGGTACATCTGAGGAACCTGTTCCTCCGTGATCTGCGTGCCGGTTACGTCCACCAGACGGATTTCATTGGTTTCGTAGACGTTCCAGTACAGCGCTTCTCCTTCCAGGAGCATCTGCCGGCAGACGCCGTTTACCATATGGATGGCGATGCAGCTGTCCGGGATCTGCACCCGTACGACCCGGCTGGAAAATTCCGGGCGTTTCATAAGTACGTCCACAGGCAGTCCCTGCGTGTTGACTTTTCCGATCATGGGCACGATCTTCAGCTCATATCCCATCCAGGAAAACAGCTGATATTTTCCGGCAAAAAGCAGTTTTTCCAGAATGCCGTTTTTCAAGAGATAGCCGCATTCCTGTTCTTTGATTATGTACTTCATATGTGTTCCCTCCCTTACATGTTTGAAAAATTGGAAGCATGCCTGCTTTTCCCACCGTAAAAACGGGGAGATTCCTTGAGGAAAGGGGATCGGGCAGAGGGCCGCTGCCATATGCGGCGCAGGCTGTCTGCGTTCTCCGGTTTCCGGTATCCGGATATCTGCTGCCTTTTTTCCGGCCATAGCTCCTGCGGTCCCGGCTGCGGGAGCGGTTGGATGATCCAGGAACCATCCCGCCGTCCCGGTGCCGTTTCCGTCAGAAGGTCATACGGGAAAAGCAGTCGTTCTTCCGTTTGTGAGGCTGCATGGACAGTGCAGTCGCGTTGTGATCGCCTTACCATTTGGCAAACTGTTCCCCTGAAACAGTGGAGGATTCGAACCTCCGAATCATCACGTAAATCTTCCTCATACCGATCCGGCATACCGTCCGTTCAGAGGCGGCGGCACCACCCGGACCCGGTTTCCCGGCAGTCCGAAGTATCAGGAATTCGGTACGCATTTATCATAGCGGTTTCTGAGAGAATCATCATTTAAAAAAAGGTGCGAACTTCCGGTTTTTACCAGAAAGGTTCGCGCCTTTTAGAAATTAAACGGCTTTCTGCGACATTTCGCAGGCTTTCTGCGGCGTACAGCTTTTGAAAAAGAAGATCTGTGATATAATGTCACCAACTGGAGCGAAGCGGAAGTTGATGATCTGCGCGAGCATCAGCGAGCTTCCCTGTGATATAATGTCACCAACTGGAGCGGAAGCGGAAGGAGGCGTTTTGAATGATAAAAATTGCGGTCTGTGACGACGAACCGGTCATGTGTGAGTGCCTGGAGCAGATGATCGCTTCCAGGCTGAAGCAGTGGGACGAAGCGTTCCGGATTACGTGCTGTACAAACGCCGTACAGTTTTTCTACGGTCCGCTTGACTACGATCTGATCTTTCTGGATATCCAGATGCCGAACCTGAACGGCGTCGAACTGGCGAAGCAGCTCCGTGAAAAGGGGTTTGAGGGGGTGTTGATCTTTGTGACGGTGCTGAAGGAATGTATGCTGGACGCTTTTGAAGTGGAGGCGATGGATTATCTGTGCAAGCCTGTGGACGGACAGCGTCTGGAACGTGCGCTGAAGCGAAGCCTGAAACGCCTGAGGCGGAAGGATGAGCGGTATTTGACGATTCATACCATGAACTGGTGCAGAAACGTGAAGCTTAAGGACATCTATTACTGTGAGGTGGTCAACCGGAAGATCTACGTGCATCTGAAGGACGGCGTGCTGGAATATTACGGAAGAATTCGGGAAGTGGAACAGCAGACGGCGCCGGAGTTCATCAGGTGCCATCGGAGCTTTCTGGTCAATCCGGATCATCTGTCCGAATACAGGGACGGCCAGGCGGTACTGGAAAACGGGGAACGGGTGCCGGTTTCCAAAAACTGCCACGCTTTGTTTATGAAAAAAGTGATGGAATATATGGGAAAGGAGTGAAAGAGAATGGAATGGCTGAACTGGTTCCTTCCGGACCTTCCGATGCGTTTTCAGTGGTATATGATCGTTCCCGGTCTGCTGGCATATATCCTGCTTCCTCTGATCACCTTCTACTTTTTCTGCAGATACTGCCAGATTTCGTTCCGATGGCTGCCGGGAGTCTGTTATATGTTGTTTTACGCCTTTGTCTGTGTGTGGGAGGTTCGGTGCCGCCTGCCGGGAAGTTCGAGGCTTCTGGCGGAGATTCTGCTGCTCACGCTGTGCGGGTGTATTCTGCTGAAACGGAAACGGGTGGAAGCTCTGACCATGTCGGTGCTGATTCTGTCAGTGTTGACCGTAAGCAGCGGGATTGACAGCTGGATCGGATATCGGGTGATCCTGCCGTTTATTCTGGAGCATCAATCCTGGGTCTATCCCTCGGATACGATCCGGGAGAGCTTTCGCCTGCTGCTGATCTGCGGGTTGTCCGTCTTTGTGCTGAATCATTTTCGTCAGAGCATCGCGAAAACCAGCCGTCAGACGCTGATGCATCTGACGATCCCCGTCTTTTTCATATCGCTGGTGGTAAGGATTATCCAGACTTCGGTCTATGGGGATGATGTCCAGGTGGATCTGGGAACGGGCGGGCCGCTGGCCGTACTGCACATCAATCATACGGAACTGCTGCTTTTACAGCTGTTTGCCTGCGGCTGTCTGCTGATGACATTGTCAGCATATCAGAAGATCCTGCATATTCTGCAGGCGGAGCAGAAGGTCCGGCTTCTGGAGCAGCAGAAGGCGGAGCAGGAGATCTATATCCAGGAGGCGATCCTGCGCGACCGTCAGACTCGGTCTTTCCGCCATGATATCAGTAACCATCTGACTGTGCTGACGGAGCTTCTGAAAGCAGGAGAGACCGACCGGGCCTGCGCGTATCTGTCCAGGCTGGAACAGGCGGCGGCCGGGCTGTCCTGTACGGTTCAAACCGGCAACAGCGCGGTGGACGCCCTGCTGGGAAGTAAATTTTCTGCAGCGGAACAAAAGGAGATCCGGGTCTGTCAGGAGCTGAACATCCCGGATCACAGCCGGATCGAGGATATGGACTGGTGCATTCTTTTGTCCAATGCGCTGGACAATGCCATCAAAGCCTGTCAGGAAGTGCCGGAGGAAGAGCGGTATATCCACATGTCCAGCCGGAAAAAGGGGAATTTTTACCTGCTGACAGTGGAAAACAGCTGCAGCAGGGAGCTTGAGAAGGCGCCGGAGGACGGGATCGGACTGTCCAATATCAGGGCGGTGGCGGAGAAAAATCATGGAACCGTGGAAAATACGGCATTTGACGGAACGTATCGGCTGCAGCTGCTTTTCGGAAATTTATTTTAAAAAATGCGGTTTTTTATTCCTTCCTGTCACCTTTTACGGTCCTGAATTGTTATATATACAGGGAGTGAATCAATGATGAAGCCTTATGATCAAGCCTGCCGGGAAGCAGAAGATATCTTTTTCCGGTACGGCAACATGCTTTACCGGATTGCCGTGGTTATGCTGGGCAGCAGCCACGATGCGGAGGATGTGGTGCAGGATACGCTGATCCGGTATATGGAACATGGCAAACCCTTTCGGGATAAAAACCATGAAAAGGCCTGGCTGGTCCGGGTGACGGTCAACCTGTGTAAAAACCGCCTGCTGTTCGCCAGAAGGCACCCGCAGGTGGAGTATTCCGAACTGGCGGAATACGGACAGGACCAGAAGGACAGCTGTCTGATGGAATGCCTGATGAAGCTGCCCTGGACCTATCGGGCAGCGCTGCTTCTGCATTATATTATGGGATACAGCGTCCGGGAAACGGCGCAGTTTCTGCGGATAACGGAGGCAGCGGCAAAAAAACGGCTGGAGCGGGGAAGGAAAAGGTTTCGGGAGATCATGGAGCAGGAAGGAGCGGCAGAGCATGACAGATAAGCGTCTGAGGGAGACGGTGGAACGGATCACTTTGACAGAGGAAGCCGGGAGAAGAATTCTTGACCTGGGGAAGAAAAAGAGAGAACGGGATCAGAGAAGAAAAACAGTCCGAAGAGTCATACTGGCGGTATGTATGGCGCTTCTTCTGGCGCCGGGGCTTTCCTTCCTTCCGAAAGGCTCCGATCAGACGCCGGAATGGAAGATCACGGCTTATGCAGGGGAAGCGGACGAGGCCCAATGGACGCTGCTCAGGCCGGGCGCACGGGTGCTTCTTGAGAAGGAGCCGGAAGCTTACGGCTACCGGATGGAACTGGATCTGCCGGAGCACTATTATTATGAAAAACAGGTGGTTACACTGGGGCTGGATACGATTTACTTTGAGGGAAAGACCATTATCTGGCATCCTTTTGAAGAAGATACCGGCCTGCCGGATGTGATGGGTACGTCCATGTATATCAAGATCCTGGACGAAGACCGCAATGAGGTGGACCGCTTTACCCTGGAGCTGACACGGGAATACGACAATTGTTATGTGCAGATCATAAAAGGGGAGGAACGATAAGATGTATGTTCTCCGCATGGCCATACGAAATGTGAGACGCTGCGGATGCCGGAGTTTTTTGTGCATGCTGATCTGCGCCTTTGCCACACTGCTTTTGAACCTGTATATGGGAAATATAGAAGACCTTCGGAAGACCCTTCAAAAGCTTCCGGAAGCCATGGAAGTGTCTGCAAAAATCAGCAATCTGGACGGCAGCATGGATCAGGGACTGAAGATCGAAGCGGAACTGGTGTCGAATCTTCTGACATCCGGCCATGTGTCGGAGCCGTCGGTAACCGTACAGCTTCTGGCGGGATTCGGTTTCTTTTCACAGGAAGAATGGCAGGCGAACCTGACGCTGCAGGCCAGAGGAGTGAACAGTCTTGCCGGAGCGGGGCTGAGGCAGGAAAATATCACGCTGCAAGAAGGGAGCACATTGGATTTTCTGGCGGAAGACGGGCAGAAATGCCTGCTGGACCGTTCGGTAATGGAGGAAAATGGTTATGTGACGGGGGATACGATTCCCATAACGGTCTATTATTATCGCTATGGAGACTATCATCAGATCTTCTGTGAACCGCTGTCGCAGTGTGAGTACGAGATTGCCGGGACAGTGGATGCGCCGGGCAGGACCGAGGACGTATACCCGGAACTGATCCTGCCCATCAAAGCGGTGGAAAACAGTTACATACGGGCGGGTATTCCTTTTCTGGCGGATTCTTTTTCATTTATGGTGAAAAATCCGCTGGAATTAAACGCGTTCAAGGAGGAGATGCACAGCTTCGGGCTGCTCCCGGTGTCCGCGGGGTCGGAGCTTCATTATGAGGGAAACGCGCTGGTGGTGCAGGATGAGACGTTTATCAAAGCGGCAGAACGGATCGAGGAGAATCTGACGCTGCTGCAGGGTTTTTTCCCTCTGATCGCCGCCATTACAGCGGGAGTGGGGTATCTGACGGCGCATCTGTTCGTTCAGAACCGAAGACAGGAGTATGCGCTTCTGCGCTCCGCAGGCCTGGGAAGGACGAAAAGCAGCCTGATGTTTTTCCTGGAATATGTGCTGCTGGCTGTGTGCGGCTGTGTATGCGGATGCCTGTGCGCACAGTTTTGTATGTCAGGCGGATGGCGTCGGCTTCTGACGGCGGCCGTGATTTTCCTGGGATGCTCGCTTCCCGGAACCCTGGCGGCGCTGATCTCCATGGGACGGGGCAGCGTGATGCAGATTCTCACACAGAAGGATTGAGGTGGGCGTATGGTGATGATTCGATACAGTCTGAAGCAGCTGGGAAGGATGAGGCGCGTCTGCGTGCTCTTCGTGCTGTTTTTAGCCTTTGCGGTATTGCTTTTGTCGCTGGGAAGCAGCATGTACGGGCTGACGATGGAAAATATGGCACGGATGGAGGAGCTTTTTGTAACGATCGGAACAGTGGAACAGGTTCCGGCGTCCGTGACAAGGGAGAAGGTCTGGGACGCGGAGATTGAGGACTATCGGTTTCGGACGGTCAGGACGTACGGAGACCTGGTTTCTCTGTCGGATATTACGCTTCCTCAGGCAGACTATTTGTCAGGGCCGGAACGGAGGCCGTATTATATATCCTGTCATCCATCCTACCGCCTCTCCAATGAATGGACAGGGTTTGGTTCCAATGTGATTCTGGAATGTGAGCCGTACGAGGACGGGATCCCTGCGGGGCCTCTCAGAATGCGCCAGAATAAAGTGCTGTACAGCTATTATCCTCTGGACCATCAGCTGGACTTTTATTTCTGCGACCACGGGAATCCGGAGCCGGAACGGCTGGAAGCAGGGAAAACCTATATCATGTATCTCTGTGACGGCCTTCCTCATGGATGGCGGATGGGAACGGACAGTCCATATGAGTGGATTCCCGCGGGAACGCTGAGTTCGGATCAGACGGATCTTACGGGGAATCCGCTGGAGGTGGAATTTCCGGAGCTGTATTATGAGGAAGTGACGGAAGGATTTTACGAGACTGAACAGGGAAAGAGATGGCAGGAGTTTGCCGATACGCTGGACTGGACCTATCATTCCGTCCCGGTTACGCCGGTCAGCGACCTGAACCTGCTGCTGCCGTTTTACAAGGGAGACGCGTATCTCACAGAAGGGAGAGTTTTTGAAGAAGCAGATTATGAAGCGGGCCGGAAGATCTGTCTGATCTCCCGTTTTTTTGCCAGAAATAATGGTCTTGCGGTGGGGGACCGCCTGCCGCTCTCCCTGGTGCTTGCCAGCTATTCGGGCACTACTTCTTCCGATGCTTCTTACCTGTATGAAGGGAGCTGCGGCCGTCTGAATGCGAAGGGGAAAGCCTATGAGCCATTTGAGGAGGATGACTATGAGGTGGTCGGCATCTACGACTGGTCTCCAGGAAGCTCCAGAGAAAACAGCGACGCCCTGGGCCGTAATGAGGTGCTGATTCCGGCGGGGGCGGTGACGGGAGATCCGAAAGACAATATCGCCGCCTACGGCCCCATGAAAGCGGCCAACACCTCTTTTCGTATTCCCAACGGAAGCATCGGGGCGTATCAGGATTTGTGGGAAGAGCAGGGAATCGAAGGGGTAGAACTGCATTTTTATGACAGAGGTTATACGGAACTTCAGGAAAGCCTGACCGGACTTCGCCGGATCTCCGTTACCCTTCTGGCGGCGGGGATCGTAACCGTACTTCTGGTGCTGGTTTTCTTCTGCCATCTGTTTATCACAAAGCAGTGCAGGCGTACGGCCATCGAACGTTCCATGGGAATGGGAAAGAAAACGTGCGTGGTATCCCTGCTGGCGGGGCTTCTGCTGCTCAGCGCGGCAGGATGTGTTCTGGGAAGCGCGGCAGGTTTCCGGCTGACCGAAGAGGCCGTGCGCGGGATGGAGACCGGAGGGCATTACAGTACGCTGTACAGCAGCGGTGTTATGGCGGTGGAAGGAAATGAGCCGGAGGAAATCGTACTGGATACTTCGGTAAACGGTGCGGTTGCGGCGGCCTCCGGAATCGGGGTGCTGGCAGCGTCGGTATTGCTGTCGCTTTTTATGATTTACAGAAATCTGAAAAAGGAACCGCTGACTCTGCTGGGAGGGAGAGAAGAGTGACCGGACAGCCGGTATGGAAGAATGCCGGCAGGGTCAGTTCCCCTGGAAAACCGCAACGGAAAAAGAACGTTTCACATCAATCCTGTGTTCTGAGAACGAAAAACGGCGATAAAGAAGGAGGAACGAAAAATTTCGAATAACATTCAGACAGGAGGAAACAGAGTATGGGAGTAAATTCAGTTGGTTTTGGTGCTCCGGCTGTGGATATGGCCGGTCCCGGAGGCGGGAGCAATCCCCGTCTGAAGGCGCTGGAGCAGAAGCTTCAGCAGCTGACGCAGGAGAAGAAAAAGGCTGAGGAGAACAAGGACGAGGATAAGGTAAGAAAGCTGGAACAGCAGATCCAGAATGTGAAACGTCAGATCGAGCAGCTGAAGAAAAAAGAAGAGAAGGAGGACAGTGACCAAAAGGCAGAGGAGCCAGGCGCTCCGGCCGCAGGCCCATCCGATCCGTCCGCCGGGGCATATGTGGATGTGACCGCGTGAGATATTCTGCAGCTGCCGCCGTGCTGCCCATCCGGGCGGCATGGCGGCAGCTGCATGCTGAGGAAGTCTGCCGCAGCCTTTCTGTTTGGAAACAGGACGGCAGTCAGAAAGCAGAAAGGGCATGGTCTTAGAGAAGCTCGTCCTTTTTCTTCAGGATCGCTTCGGAAGCCGCGCAGGCCGGGCAGTCACAGTACTTTGCGCCTGCAGCTTTCAGCTCACGTCCATGGGCAGCTGCATTTTTAGCCATTTCTGCACCGAATATCTGTGCGCCGGCTTCTGATTCGGCAAAGGCAATCAGGCCGTCGACGGGCATGATATCCATCTCCAGTTCTGTGATCAGGCCGCGGGATGCATCCGCCTCCCGATCCGTGCCAACCGCATCCAGCCAGTTCTGTGCAGCAGCTTTTGCTTCCGCGCAGCAGGAAGGAGCATTTAACAGTTCGTTTACTTTTTCGGTTACATAGTCTCTTACATTCTGGTTCATCATTAACCTCCGATCTGGGTTCTGCCTCAGCCTTTCACGTGTGTGGTTCTGCACGCTTTTCGGGCTCTGGCTGCTTTTCGTGTTCTGGGATATCTGATCATGCCGCTTCAGATTCCCGTAGATCCTTTCAAGCATGGATTCGCACAGGCGGATCTCTTCTTCTGAAAATCCCTGATAAAAGATATCGTTCATCTGAGTGGATACCGCCATGTAGTCCGGCTGAAGCTCTCCCGCTTTTTCAGTCAGCGCCAGCAGAGTCTTCCGCCGGTCGTCCGGATCCGGAAGACGCCGGACCAGCCCGGCCGCTTCCATACGGTCGATCATACTGGTGAGCGTGGTGGCGGCGAGCCCGGTCCGATCGGCAATCTCCCGAAGGGAAATATGCTCTTCCTGCCACAGCACATAGAGGATCCGTCCCTGCGCCCCGTTGAACGCGTCGATCTTCCGTTCGGAAAGAATCCGCTCGAAAATCCGGTTGCTGACTTGACGGATCTGTGAGATCGTATGGCCTGCTTTTAAATTCATGGTCATTTCCTCCTGTATAAGATTATACTATATAGGAATAAAATTGTAAAGAAGAAAAAGTGAATAGTGAGGGCAGAGTTCGGCGGACTTACAGTTTCCGCAGATGCAGGCATTTTACGGGGCACGCGGCCACGCAGTTGCCGCATCGGATGCATTCCGGGGAATGGGAGATTTCGTGGACGGACAGGCCCACAGGACAGGCTTTCTGGCAGGCGCTGCAGGAGATGCACGCTTCCTCTTCCCAGTGGATCTGCACCAGGCTGAAACGGTTGAACCAGCCGTAGACGGCGCCCAGAGGGCAGAGGTACTGGCAGAAGGGGCGGTAGACCTTTATGGAAAGCAGCAGGATCAAAAGCAGGATTCCGAGCTTCCAGAAGAAAAGTCCTCCGATCTGGCTTCGAAGCAGCCCATTGGCCGAGAGCAGGGGCAGTGCGCCCAAAAGGGTGCCGGAGGGACACAAATATTTGCAGAACGCCGGAACTTTGGCAAAGCCGCCGAACAGGAACATGGAACCGGCGCATACGAGAAGCACGAGAACTGTATACTTTCCATATTTTAAAATTTCATGGAAAGGCAGTCTTTTCTTTTTGCGGAAAAGGGGAATCCGGTGAAGCAGGTCCTGCGCCAGTCCGAAGGGGCAGAGCCATCCGCATACCGTCCGCCCCAGAAGGCTGCCGAACAGAAAGAAAAAGCCCAGGACGCCGAACGGGATATGCAATCCGTTCTGGTTTAACAGGGCCTGCAGGGTGCCTATGGGACAGGACGCCAGGGCTCCGGGGCAGGAATAACAGTTCAGCCCCGGCACGCAGGCATATTTGAGCCTTCCCTGGTAGATCTTCCCGGACAGGAAGCCGTACAGGTATCCGTTGGTGAGGATGGTATAGATGATTTGGACGGTAAGCCGCAGATTCTTCATGGTTCACCTGCTTTCCATATGGTTTCCGGCGGACTTTCATACTGCCGTTGGATGCTGATACTTGTGAATCGTTATCCGATCCCGATGCATTCCAGGCAGATCATCACTGCCTTCTGCCAGAAGACGGTAAAATCACCCTGCGCCAGGCCGATGCCCAGACAGAAGATGCCTGCAAGCACGCCGTACATCCACAGAGGTGCGGAGTTATTCTTCCAGAAGCGCATCGATCGTTTCCTCCCAGCCGGATTTTTCCATGGCTCCGATGACCGTGTCCAGGATCTGTCCGTCCTGATCCACGAAGAAGGTGGTGGGAACGGCGGATACTTCCTTCAGAAGAGCGGTGTACAGCGATTCATTCAGGAGCAGATGGGGATAGTCGGCGCCGGTCTGCGTCACCAGGTCCTCTGCCTTTTTAAGCGTTTTTTCGTCAGCGCCCTCCATGACGTCGCTGATGATTCCGATCAGCTGGAAATCACCGGAGTCATAGGAGGAAGCAAGTTCTCCAAGTCCGGGCATTTCTCTTAAGCAGGGATTGCAGTAGGTGGCCCATACATTGACCATGGTGATTCGGGAGTCGGAAAACAGATCCGAAGAGAGGGTGCTGCCGTCCAGAGTCTGTGCTTCGAATGTGACAGGGCCGGACGAAGAGTCGTCCACGTCAGGCGAAGCCTCTTCGGAGCCGGCCGCCGCTTCGGCTTCCGTTACGGGATCTTTTCTGCCGCATCCGACGGCCAGGCTGACAAGCAGGATGCATAACAGGAGATGGACAGGATAATGAGTTCGCATATTAATTCTCCTTTTGATGATTTTGTTAAGATGACGGACTGCGGTTAATGGTTCTTTTTCAGCGGCCGGAAAGATTGTTCACCAGCCAGATGACGATGCAGGAACCGACCACGGCCACGATAATGCTTCCGATCAGTCCGCTTCCATGAATGCCGATGAGTCCCAGCACCACATTTCCCACGATGCCTCCTACAATACCGAGCAGGATGTTGCGCAGCACGCTTCCTTCGTTGTTCATGATCTTTCCTGCCAGCCATCCGGCGATTCCCCCGGTAAACAGTCCGATGATAAGTCCAAACATATTCTGATTCCTCCTAAGTAATGATGATGAAATATAGTATAGCACATACGTCGGCGTTTTAACAGATCAGGATGTGTCCTGCGGGTTATTTTTTCTGCCTGCTTTTTACGTAGACGGTCTCTTCTGTCTCCACGCAGTATGCGGCCAGCTGTCCGCCGAACACGCAGCCGCAGTCGACGGCGATGTGTCCGTTGCCCTGATAGACAAGCGGCTGTCCGTCCGGGTGGATCAGGAGGGTCGGCGTATGTCCGGTCACCAGGAGCTTATGGGGATGCTGATAATATCTTCGTCCATAGTCTGCCCGTTCATAGATGAAATCAAAGACGTCATAGTCGTCCAGATCTTTTTCCTCTTCAAATCCCCGGATTCCGGCGTGAACCAGAATCAGCTCCCGGCCGCGTTCTTCCAGCACCTCGTACAGCAGCGCGTTGCCCACATAGTCGAGGATCTCCTGCTGCTCGTCCCGGGGCAGTATCCGGAACTGGTCGGACGTGATTCTGCCGCCGTCCTGGATCCAGTAGTAGCAGTTCAGAAGGTCTTCGGTGGTCAGATGGGTTTCGCAGTTTTCCTTCGTGATCTCTACCGCCAGCCTTTTCAGCGTGCGCAGCATCATATAGTCATGGTTTCCGACGAGATAGACCACATTGTCCCTTGACATCATGTCCTGGATCACCCGGATGGGCTCCGGCCCCCGGTCCATGGCGTCTCCGAGGACGTAGAGGGTGTCGTTGTCCGAAAACCGGAGTTTTTCCAGTAACTCCCGGTATTCCTCATAGCAGCCGTGTATGTCTGAAACGATATATCGCATGGTTTTTCCTCCTCCGGTCTGTTGGTTCTATTGTATCAGGCGGCAGAAGGATTGAAAAGCCCCCAATGGAATGCCGGATTGTCTCCGGTTCTCTTTCGTGTTATAATTTTCATAATTCAAAACAGAAGCTTATGTTGCAGAAAAGACGGAAATTCAGACAGGGAAAGGAACAGGATTTATGAGAACATTATTAAAACACGCCATGATCGTGACCATGAACGAAGAAGGGCAGGTCTATTCTGACGGAAACCTGCTGTTTGAGGATGACCGGATCGTGCAGGCGGGAGCGGAGCCGGTGGATGAAAGTACCTGCGATGAGGTGCTGGATCTGACAGGAAAGATCATTCTTCCGGGACTGGTCAATACCCATGTGCATACGTCCCAGCAGCTGGCAAGAGGACTGGCGGACGACGTGGATCTGCTGACCTGGCTTCATGACCGGATCTGGCCTTATGAAAGTCATATGACCGAGGAGGATTCCTATATCTCCACGCTGTTCTGTGCGGCGGAGCAGATCAAAGCGGGCGTAACGGCCATCGCGGAGCCGGGCGGACAGTTTGTATCCGGTATGGCAAAGGCCATAGAGGAGGCCGGGATCCGGGCGAAGCTGGCGCATTCGGTCATGGACTGCGGGGAGGGACTGCCGAAGGCGTGGCAGCGGAGCACCCGGGAGGAGCTGGAGCGGCAGGAGGAGGACATCCGGAGATTTCACGGGACGGCGGACGGCCGGGTGGAGGTCTGGTTCGGGGTCCGGACGATCTTCAACGCCACGGACGATCTGCTGCTTGGGACAAAGGAGCTGGCGGACCGGTACGGCGTGGGGATCCATATGCATGTGGCGGAGGCGAAATCCGAAGTGGACTATGTGAAGGAGCGGCTGGGCGTACAGACCGTGACGCATCTTAAGGATCTGGGATTTCTGGGGCCGAACCTGCTGGCCGCGCACACCGTATGGCTGACCCATGAGGAGGTGGAGATGTTCCGGGATTACAGCGTCAAGGTTTCTCACAATCCGGCCTCCGCCATGCGGGTGCTGGGCTTTGCCAAGGTGCCGCGGATGCTGCGGGAGGGGATCTGCGTGGCCATCGGAACGGACGGGGCTCCCACCAACAACCGGATGGACATGGTGGACGAGATGTGGGTGACGTCCCTGATCCACAAGGGTTGGCGTCTGGACCCCACGGTGGTAAAGGCGCAGGAAATCCTTCGGATGGCCACTGCAAACGGAGCGGAGGCGCTGCAGGACGGAGCGCTTTACGGCAGTCTGGAGCCGGGCAAAAAGGCGGACCTGATCATCATCAATCCGGATTCCGTGGGAATGCAGCCCATGCACGACCCAATCGCCAATCTGGTAACTTCCATGCATTCCACCAACGTGGAAAGCACCGTCTGTAACGGGAAATGGCTCATGAGGGACCGGAAGATCCTGACCTTTGACGAAGAGGCGCTGATCCAGGAGGCGAAGGTCCGGGCGGAGAGTATCCGGAGCCGGGCGGAGATCCGGATGCCGGAACGCTTTCCTGTGCGGTAACCGGGCGGGAGCTGCCGGGATATGAAGAAATCAACAAAGGACAGGAAAAGCTGCGAAAAGGAACTGGAGTACCGGCTGGAGTGCCATACGCTGCTTCGGGATATGATTCATCTGAGATGGAAGTACAGGGATACGCCCGCCGGTTTCCGGACAGAGGAGGCGTATGAAAAAGCGCTTCGGGATTGGGAAGAGGAGGACAAAAGGCTCCGGGAAAAGGGGATCTACACGCTTAAGTCCGTAAGACCCGGGCATATGCAGTACTTTGCGGGACGGGAGAAGGAGCTGGCGTATATACGGAGCTGTCTGGAAGAGGGCAGAGGCCCGGTTTTTCTGTACGGCATGGGCGGCGTGGGAAAGACGACGGTTGCGGCCGCCTATGCAGAGCGGTACGTACAGGAATACGAAAACGTGCTGTTCCTGTATTATACGGCTCCATCCGCAGCCTGATGGCGGATGACAATCGTGTACAGAGGCAGCATACGCTGGTGGTTTTGGACAACTGCAATCTGTCCGACCGGGAGCGGGACCGGGAGATGCAGTCGTTTCTGGAGCTTCCGGGCCATATTCTGGTCGCAGGAAGAAAGCGGAATGAGGCGCTTTTTCCCGTATCGCTGGAGATCCGGCCTTTTCAGGAAAAAGAAGAACTGGAACAGCTGCTGGAATGCCATGCGCCGGGCAGGCTCACCGGAACCCAACGGGAGGAACTCTGGGACTATGCAGAGAAAATCCATTATCTGACACTTCCGCTGGTCATGAAGATGCGTTCTCTGGGGGCGGGGGAGAACGGGATCGGGTGGAAAAAGGATTTACTGGAATTTAAAAAAGGACTTCTGGCCGCTTTTCATCTGAAAAAGCAGGGAAGAGCAGGGAAGAGACCGGGAAGCGCTTGCCATTACGGAGGAAATGCTGGATGGGCTGGAGCTGTATACCATGGGCGGACATGTGGAGATGATCGAAGCCAGAGAGCTGGCCGGAGACCGGTACATGAGAAACGGGTACAGGGAAAAGGCGCAGGAGCAGTACGGTATCGCTTTAGAACTCCTGAACAAACATACGTTCGACCTCGATCCGGCGAAACGGATCGAGAAGAAACTGCTTAGGAGCCGGATGTGAAGCGCGGGAAAGGAGGCCCCGGGAGAGAATATGCTGGATTTTACGGTAAAACAGAATAACAGGGCTGTCTGGGGATTTCTTTTGCCGCTCATGCTGTCCGGAGGGTTTCAGTACATGTATGCGGTGGTCAATGCTGCGATTCTGGGACGGACGGTCAATATGGAAGCCGTGGCAGTTATCGGCGCGTGCAGCGGGTTCAACGGCTTGATCTCCAATCTGTTCGGCGGTATGGCATCCGGTGCGGGCTTTTATTTCAGCCGCTGCGTCGGAAGCGGGCAGAGAGAACGGGTAGACCGGGTAGACCGCGCCTTCGGGGGAGCGCTGTATATCATTCTGGCCGTATATGCGCCGGTGGTTTTTGCCGCGCTTTTTCCGCAGATGGTTCTTCCCGCAGCCAATGTGCAGGAGGAACTGAGCCGGGAATCGTGCGCGTATCTGCGGCTGATTTTTCTGGGCGCGTTTCCGGTGGGCGTAAAGGGGCTGCTCGGCGCTTTTCCTGGCCGGCGGAGAAGCGCTGATCCGGTGGACGGCGGGAGAAGGGACGTCCGGGCAGCTTGTGGCTGCCGGGGCAGCGCAGCTTCGGATCATCAGTCTGGGATATCCGCCGATGGCAGTGCTGTATGTCTGCCGCTGTGCGCTTCAGTCCATGGGACAGTACCGGATCCAGCTGGTACTGGGCTGCCTGACGTTTCTGATCTCCCTGTCCTGCTCTTTTCTGGTCGTCCCTGTGGGGGCGCCGATGCTCGGGACCTGTATCCTTTTTGAAGCTTCTGCTTCCGGGGATCTGCGCCGGGGTATACTACGGGAAGTATATGAAAAAGATACAGAAATGTCCGGGCCGTATGGCCTTTTAAGCGGGAAAATCGACAGCCTGGCGCCGGTTTTTGACAGCTTGCGCCTGTGGGGATTGCGCGCCTGGCAAAAGTCGTCTATACTGTCAGAAAAGTAAGGAAAGCGGGGTGCAGGGGAACGTGAAGATCCGGATAGAAGAGGACGCGTCGGTACAGGAGATGGAGATCACCATCCGGTGCAGGCAGACAAACGAGTCGGTGATCCGCATGCTGGAGATGTTCCGGATGGCGGACCGGAAGCTGACCGGTTATCGGGACGGCCAGACGTACCTTCTGGATGTGAGCCGGATTCTGTATATCGATACGGTGGAAAAAAAGACTTTTCTGTATACGGAGGAAGAGGTGTACGAGACGCCCCTTCGGCTGTACGAGCTGGAGGGCCGTCTGGAAAGCTGCGATTTCTTCCGGGCTTCCAGATCGTCCATCATCAATTTCAACCGGATCCAGTCCCTGAAGCCGGAGTTCGGGGGAACCATGCAGGTGACCATGACCAACGGGGAACGGCTGAACGTGTCCCGCCAGTACGCAAAGCAGATCAAGGAAAAACTTGGATGTCTGTGAGAGGAGGAGCGCGTATGAAATATGTTGTCAGGCTGTACCGGCTGTGCAAACCGGTCGCCGTCTATACCTCGTATCTGTTCACGGCGCTGTCCGTCGGTTATCTTCTGGCGCAGGCGGCGTTTCCGGAACGGATCCCCTTCCATGCGGGCATGATGTGGGGGCTTCTGTTCTTTTCTCTGGGAAGCATCCTTGCCCAGAGGCTTCTGCTGGGAAGCACCCTTCTGGAAGGGCTGCCGTATACGTTTCGGCTTTTCCTGTACCTGTGTACGGCCGGAATCTGGGGGTCCGGCTGCCTGTATGTATCAGAAATGCTGTATGAGACGGGAACCGGCCCTGCCGTGCCGCTTCTGATGCTTTTTGCCGGCCTTCTTGGCTGCGGGGGATTCGAATTGTTCAACCGCTGCCGGGCGCATATGTACAACGCGCTGCTGGAGCAGTATAAAAGGAGGAAACAACTGTGATCCATAAACTTCGGGTGATATTTTCCAGAAAACAGAAAGTAACGTTCGTCCTGCTGTTCGGGATTCTGTTTGTGGGTTCCCTGCTGGAATTTCTGGGCGTCTCCCTGGTTCTGCCCTTCGTGCAGCTGGTGATGGACCCGGAGGGGCAGGACGGCGGGATGTTTTTACTGTTGGAACGGCTGCTTCCGGCGTCGTCGGGGAGGGAACGGCTCTTTGCAACCGGAGGGCTTCTGATCCTGGTCTATCTTTTGAAAAACAGTTACCTGCTTCTGATGAAGATGGCGGAACTTCGTTTTATTTTTAACAATCGGCTGGAACTTTCGGGAAGGCTCATGAGAAGCTATATGGAAAAGCCGTATCCGTTCCATCTGGAGAAAAATTCGTCCGAGGTGCTGCAGAATGTGACCTTTGAGGTGAACAAGCTGTACGACCTGATCCTGTATGGAATGGAGCTGGTCTCGGATCTCCTGATGATCGCCATGATCTCGGTGTTTCTGTTTTTAAAAGACCCGGTGATTTCTCTGGTGGTCGTGGCGCTTCTGGGTTTGTGCTCTCTGTTTTTGGTTGGATGCATGCGGGGACGGGCGGAGGCGTACGGTCGGCAGAACCAGATCTACAACAGCCGGATGCTCCAGGCGGTCCATCAGGCGCTGGGCGGGATCAAGGAGATCAAGCTGATGACGAGGGAAGCGTATTTTGTCCGGGCGTATGAAGAAAACGGCAGACACTACGCCTCCAGCCTGAAGCGGAGCCAGCTTCTGCAGTATGTGCCCAGATATTTGATTGAAACCGTCTGCGTGTGCGGGATTCTGGGCGTGGTGCTTGTAAGGCTCTGCATGGGCGTGGAGATCCGGGAGCTGGTGCCGCAGCTTTCGGTGTTCGCGGTTGCGGCGTTCCGCCTGCTGCCTTCCGTGAACCAGGTAAACCGGCTGCTTACCAACATTTTCTTTCTGGCGCCTTCCGTCAGCCGGATCTACGAGGGGATGGAGAAGGCGGGACTGTGTCCGTCAGAGACGCGTTCCAAAAAGATATATGAAGAACTGGAGCCGGCGGAGAAAATTTCCTTCCGGGACGTCTCATTTCATTATCCGGGAAGCGGTAGAGAGATCCTTTCTCATGTGGATGTGGAGATTCCGGTGGGAAGTTCCGTGGGGTTCACCGGAAGTTCCGGGGCCGGAAAGACGACATTTGTAGACCTGTTTCTCGGCCTGCTGCGTCCGGACGGAGGCAGGATTCTCTACGGGGATCAGGACATCCGGGCTTACAAAGAAAGCTGGGGTCGGAAGCTGGGCTATATTCCGCAGAGCATCTATCTGTCGGACGATACGATCCGGAGAAACGTGGCCTTTGGGATTCCGGACTCCATGATCGACGAAACGCGGGTGTGGTCCGCCCTTCGAAGGGCGCAGCTGGAGGATTTTGTCCGGTCGCTGAAAGACGGGCTGGATACCCGGATCGGGGAAGCGGGAGTCCGTCTGTCCGGCGGGCAGAGACAGCGGATCGGCATCGCCCGGGCGCTCTATCAGGAGCCGGAGATCCTGGTGCTGGACGAGGCCACCTCCGCGCTGGATGCAGAGACCGAGCGCGCCGTGATGGACGCGGTGGAGCATCTGAGAGGGAGCTGTACGCTCCTGATGATCGCCCACAGGACCGGCACGCTGGCGGCGTGCGACCGGATCTACCGGGTGGAAGACGGCAGAGTGACGGCAGTGCCGGGCGTATGAACGGGACAGGCGGAAACTGTCCGGATCACCGGGTGGAAGACAGCAAAGCGACTGACAGCGAAACGTCTGACGGAGCGGCTGTCGAAAAAAGATATTTCGTTTGTATTGACAATAAGCGTACAAAGTGTTATCTTAAAAACAGGATAACACTTTGTACGCTTAAATGTGCTGCGCACGGTTTTTATCATGCGGCAGTGTATGGAAACAGGATAGGAAAGGAGGAACATCATGCAGCAGGTATCAGATTATGAACTGGAGCTTATGAAAGCCATATGGGGGAACGGAGGGACGGCGCTGTACGCCCAGATCGTGGAAGCTCTGTCCGGGAAGGGGATGGACTGGACGAAAAATACGATTATTACCCTTCTGTCCCGACTGGTGGACAAGGGGTATCTGAAAACCGGCAAGATCGGCCGGCGGAATCAATATACGGCGCTGGTGTCGGAGAACGAATACCGGATCACGCAGACGGAACATTTTGTGAATAAGATCTATGAGGGAGATGTCAAGGGGCTGGTGTCCGCTTTGATCCGGACCGACTGCCTGACGGAGGAAGATTATGAAGAACTGAGACGTTACTGGGAGAAAGCGGGTGAGCTGCATGAATGAAATGTGGAAGGTGGTCCTGTCCCTGTCGCTTTCCGGAACAGTGATGATCATCAGTATTTTTCTGCTCTGCCGGGTGTTTCGGAAGAAATTCAGCCGGCGGTGGCAGTATTCTATATGGCTGGTGGCGGTGGCGCGGCTGCTGGTGCCGTTTTCCATGGAGATTAATGTGACCGGCAGCGCGCTGGCAGAGCTGGAGCGCCATGCGGGGCAGGCCGTCTGGCAGCAGGAGGATTTCGAAGCCGTGCCGGCAGAGTCGGACTTGCCGGAATCAGAGGCAGCGGATGTATCTCCACTGATGGAGAAAAGGTCTGAAGATACAGAGGAAGCTGACAGAAGCGGTGATGGGGCTTCAGGTCCGGAGGAGCAGGGATATAAGGCCTCTTTGTCGGCGTTCCGGGTCGCGGACGGACTTCTGAGACATGCGGGCGTTCTCTGGCTGGCAGTGGCAGCGCTCCTGCTGATCCGGAAAATCACCGTCTATCAGAGTTTTGCACAGTACGCCCGTGCAGGCGGTGTGCCTGCAAAGCCGGAGCTGCTGGAGCGGTTTGGACAGATTGCGGAGGAGATGGGGATCAGAGGGACGGTGGAGCTTTGGATCCATCCCATGCTGTCCTCACCGCTGCTGATGGGCTGGGTACGTCCCGTGGTGATCCTTCCCTCGGAGCAGCTGCCGGAGAAGGAGTTCCGCTATACCGTGATGCATGAGCTGTCCCATTATCGCAGGCGGGACGTCTGCTGCAAATGGCTGGTGCAGCTTGCGGTCTGCCTGCACTGGTTTAATCCTTTTGTACGGCTTCTGGAGCGGGAAATGGACCGGGTGTGCGAGCTTGCCTGTGACGAGGCGGTGCTGGACATGCTGGCAGCAGAGGAAAAAAGAACGTATGGAGACACACTGCTTGGCGCGGCGGGATCCTGCAGCCCCTGGGTGCACCGCGCGGGGGCGGTGACGCTGCACGAGAGCGGAAAACGTTTAAAAGAGAGGCTGGAGGCGATCATGGCGTATCGGAAAAAAACAGGATGGGTGAGAGCGCTTTCCATGGCGCTGGCCGTGGGGGTGACAGGAAGCGCTGCGGTTCTTGGAGCGTATGCCGGGCCGAAGACGGAGGAAACGTATGCGGAGGGAACGGATAGGGAAAAGAACGATGCGGAAACGCTTCGTTTTTTCGGCGGAGGAGATGCAGAAAATGAAAGGCCGCTGACTTCCGGCGTTTTTGACGGGAACTTTTATCAGAGCGTGTTTTATCAGGCACCGTATCTGTTTTTCGTGGGTTACGATCTGAAGGAGGAAGCGGCAGCACAGTACGCAGGAAAGGAAATTACATTGGAGGACGGGGAGAGGCTGTATGTATCCTTTGCGGATTCTGCCCGGGACCGGATGGAGGACGAAGCGTTTCTGGAGGTTCTTGGCAGGCAGTTTTCAGAATTCCGGAGCAGGGACGGCAGCCGGGTGTCCGGGATCCGGCGTCCCATAATCAGCAGTGTGGAAGAGGTGGGATATGACGTGGAGGGCCTGACGGCAAAATATTATGAAGAAGACGAGATGGGCTGTTTCTCAGCCATGATTTCAGAATTGTCCGCAGACCGTCAGAAGGACTATCTGGAAAAAGCGTTTGAACAGGATCATGCGGCGGTCCTGTCCATTGTGCTGGGATGCCTGCATGAAGACGGACGCCTGGAGGAAGCGCTGGTCAATTCGTACGCAGCCCGGGCTTATGAAAACGACGATGTCGGATTTTTCTGTATTCTGTTCGATTATCTGGGTGAGGAAGCGCGCCGGGAATGGTATGAAAAGCTGAAACGGGAAGACTGGAAGTCCCCGTTTTACCAGATCGTGATTCAGGAATACCTGACAGGAGCTGCATAGAAAGAGCTGATCCATGGGACATGGCAGCAGCAGAAATCAGAAAAAGAACAGGGGCTTTAAAAAGCCCCTGTTTTTAAAACGACAGAATCTCTCCGTCATTGGGCACATACAGGCTGCCGTGATAATATTCCAGCCCTTCCGCCGTGTAGGTATCCTTCCGGCGGGCCAGGTCCTTGTCCTCCGTGTGCCAGAGCACCAGATTGGGGATGTGCAGCTCCTCTGCCAGCCTGCAGGCATCCATGACCGTGCTGTGGTGCTTTTCGTAGGGCTTGAAGCGTTCGCGCTGGCCGTACAGGCAGAACGCCTCGTGGAGCAGCCACTGGGCGCCTTCGACCCAGGGCAGCAGCGCTTCATGGTAAGGCTCGTCGCCCGGAAAGGCGAGCTGCACGCCGTTGTTCATCCGCACCCGGTAGCCGAACTGCTTTGCCTTGGTGGAACCGATGTCAAAAAATGTGAAGCGGTCCCCCAGGATCTCTCTTTCGTCGCCGCTTTCCACCACATGGAACAGGATACGGTTGTCAAAATGCGCCGTGAATTTTTTCCCGATGGTCAGGCAGGAGAGGATCTTGATGGTATCTACCAGCTCCCGGTGGCAGTAAATATGCAGATCGCCTTCATAGTTTCCCTTATTCATGCTGGTGGCGATCATCCGGACGATCCAGACCATGCCGAGAATGTGGTCGTTGTGGGCATGGGTGACAAAAATGTGATGGATCTTCTCCAGAGGGATGTTCTGCTTTTCCAGAGCCAGCAGGATTCCGTTTCCGCCGCCGGCGTCGGTGAGAAAGTATTCTTCTCCTTTCTGCATGGCAAAGCACGTATTGTAGCAGTGGACGGCCTGGGCGTTTCCCGTGCCGAGAACGATCAGTTTTTCCATCTTCAGGTACCTCCCGGTGAATGATATATCTGACAGTAAAAATCCCTTTTATCATATCCGAAAATGTCCCGCAGTTCAAGCCTGAAATTTCAGACTTTCTGTTCTGGAAAGCGTGAAAAGAGCCAGGAAGCAGCACAGGAATATCCCATGCTGCTTCTGATATTTATTCACCGGCAATCTCCACATGACTGATCTGAATGCTGCCATCTGAAATGAACCATCCGAGGTTTTTTTCTTTTTCATTATACATGCGGAAGCCGAAAGCAACGTCGCGGTTTACATAAAGAAGAGCAATCGTATCTTCCATATATAATTCCAGCCCGTATTCTTTTCCGGGTTCCAGACGAAGGGGACGTTCCATTTCCGCCGCATAAGGGAAGAGCTGTCCGCCGCGCTCCGATGTTCGGAGACCGGACCGGAATTCGATCCGCTGATAAGCCGGTTCGAACATCAGATAATAGCCCCTGTCAAATTTTTCATCCACCTGCAGGGCCATGCCAAACCGTGAGGGCCTGCCTTCGTATTTTATTTTGGCACGTACGACGCCTCTGCGCGGCAGTTTTCCGCACAGGATGGAGGAATAGCCGGAATCCGAACTGCATGCTGCAGTGTCGCCGTTCATCTTCCAGATGCCGTCCAGCGGTTTCCAGGATGTCTTTTCTCCTGTTCCGAAAGCATGGATCAGAGTGTCAGTGGGGCATACGCCCAGAGTTCCGTCTTCGTGCTGCACCAGCCTGTGGACTACAATGGAGCCTCCCCAGTTCCAGCAGGTGTAGTCTTTTCCATAATCCTCTGTGGGATCAAAATGCCATTTGTTTTCTCCTCTGGTCGGGTTCCAGCCGTAGAGATAGCGGTTTATACCGTCGCTGACTGTCTTTCCTGCATAGAACGCCCTTCCGTCAAAGGTATCTGTTTCCGGGCGGAGCCACGGGCCTGCCGGACTTTTGCTCATCCGGTAATACGTACCGAAGCCGTCGCAGTAGTTGGAGTATATGAGATAGTACCATTCACCCATTTGAAACAGATCGACGCATTCGTTTGCGGCCGGATACATTTTGGGTGAATACAGCGGCGGCCGGTATTCCCATCTGGAAAGATCGTCGGAAACGCACAGCGCAACGCATCCGTTCCGCTCGGTTGCGCTGTTTTCACGGGCCGCCAGCAGCATCCACCATTTTTTCTCCTCCTCGTTCCAGAAGACAAAGGGATCCCGCCAGTCGGACATCCGGTAGATGGTGCCGTCCGGACCGAACCTGTCTTCCGGAATATCTTCCCATTCGATAAGATCCCGGCTCACCGCATGTCTTGCCCACTGTGCAGGGGGTTCTTTGTCAAAGGTGCAGTAAAACATATGATAGATCCCGTTAAAATGGACGATTGTGCCGGTTCCTCCATGGATATTGACGGGCGTCTCGGTAAATGTACAGTGGTCTTTCGTAGTGATCCGATGCCACCGGAGCTTGTCTTTCTCATCGGGGGCGCCGGGGTTCCAGAGTTTCAGGTAATAGTTTTCAAAAGTTTTTGTCGCTTCGTTAAAGAAAGGGATGACGTCGCCTGCCTTGGCGTTTTGCGGGGTAAAAAACAGATTCATTGTGCTCTCCTTTCAGCAGCCGTTTTATGCATGCATCTGCAAATCTTTAATAACCGGTAAAGTGACCGGTTACTTTACGTGGAACACAATATCATTCCTGTACGGATCTGTCAAGAGATTTTTCGGTTTTTAGAATGGTTTTTATGCGGTTCAGTCGGTCGTTTCCCGCCGGATCAGCACCGGCGTGATGTTTTTATGAACCGGTTCCGTCTGGGGCATGGGGCGGCGTTTTTTTCGCTCATTCATCAGAGATACCAGAAGATCCATCGCTTCAAAGGCAATTTTGTCGATCTGCTGGCCGACGGTGCTGATAGGAAGGATCGCGCGGTCCGCCACAGGAGAGTCGTCAAAACCGATCAGGCGGTATTCCTCCGGCAGCCGCCCGTATTTCCGGAAGATAATGTTCAGCATGCTGTTGGCGAGCGTATCATTTGCCAGAAACAGTCCTTTTCGCTGATCCGGGTATTTTTGATTTATATAATCATGGATTTCGGACATGGATGCATGAATCTCTTCATAAGAATGTCCAAGCTTCCGGATGATTACTTCATGCCGGATTCCGTGTTCGATACAGGTATCCTGAAATCCCTGGATCCGTCCGTAAGAAGGTACCTCCTTTTCCACCGGGGAGTTGATGTGCAGAAGCACGTCGCATTTGCTTTTGAGCAGCAGGCTGGTTCCCTGCACGGCGCCCATGTAGTTGTCCGTGTTGACGCTGTTCACATACCGGTCTTCCCGTTCGATGGTGACCAGGGGAATCTGATAGGAAGCGAGTTCTTCGGAAGGGATCGTGTGGCTTAAGATGATCATGCCTTCGATCTTGTATGCCAGCAGCTCACGGAGATACTGCCGTTCAATCTCTTTTTTATGGTTGCCCACAAAGACCAGGAATTTGTAGCCGAATTTTTCATAGGTATTTAAAATCTGGTTCAGCATTTCCGCGTAATAATGCATGTAAAGGTTCGGAACGATGACGCCGACAAACTCGCTCTTGCCGTTGGCGAATACCTTTGCCAGCTTGTTCTCCTGGTAATTCAGATCAATTAATGCCTGGGCAATGATCTCCTGATTCTCCAGAGTCAGCGAATCCGGATCATTGAAGTACCGGGAGATCGTGGTTTTTGAAAAATTTGTGTATTTTGCGATATCTGCAAACGTGATCTTTTTTTTATCCATTCGGATTTACCTCCCAAAGCAGGATACAGTATCCGGAGACCGGATCGCATTCTTCCTTAAAGTATAGCAGGCACGCAGGGAAAAATCAACCGGGTCATAACCAGTTAAGTAACCGGTAATTTTCTTTGCTCTTTTTTTAAAAATACGGTTGACATCCATCCATATCGGTGTTAATATAACATCATAAAGTAACCGGTAACTTAACTAGTTACGTAACTAGTTATTCAAACTTTGAAGTATATGCTGCCTGCAGAATCCGGAAAATATGACGGGCATAATTCATGCAGGAGTAGGAAAGGAGATTGTTTATGGAGATACAATATCTGGGAACGGCATCGGCGGAAGGCTGGCCGGCGCTGTTCTGTAATTGTGAGATCTGCAGAAGGGCCAGGGAAGTCGGTGGAAAAGAGCTGCGTACCAGAACGCAGGCACTGGTGGACGGGAAGATTCTCATCGATCTTCCGCCGGATACCTATATGCATGCACTGAAGTATTCCCTGCAGCTGGGACAGATACGGCATCTTCTGGTCACACATTCCCACATGGATCATTTCTTTCCCGTGGAGCTGATCCACCGGCATGAGCATTTCGGGCATTATGCAGAGGGAATCCTGCAGGTATACGGCAGCGAAGCGGCGGAGAAAGCTTTTTACGACGCGGTGCTGATCGACCGGTTTAAAGTGCACCCTCTGGATGATGCGGTCCGGTTCGTAAGGCTGGAGCCGTTTGCCGATTTTATGGCGGACGGTTATCATATTATCCCGGTTCCGGCGGATCACGATAAGAGGGAGACCTGTTTGATCTATGTGATCGAGAAGGACGGAAAAAGCCTTCTGTACGGGCACGATACGGGGATGAACCTGAGTCAGGAAGCATGGGACTGCATCCTCGGGCGTACTTATGATCTTATATCCCTGGACGCTACCATGGGAAAGCATCATGCAAAGGAATACCATATGGGCCTGCCGGATGTCCTGACGGTTGTCAGGCGGATGGAGGAACGGGGCTGTATCCGTCCGGATACGGTGAAAGTCATCAACCATTTTTCCCATAATGGAAAGATGACGCATGAGGAACTGGAGCGCTTCGCGGCAGAACACGGGTTGACCGCCGCCTATGACGGCATGAACGTGCGTGTTTGAGACTGCGCTGAGAAAAGCATCTGCCGGGGCGGATGCGGAACGGTAAAAACAGCATCTGCGCGGGCGCTGGCCGCGTGGATGCAGAACGATGACAGGAGGAGTTAGAGTGGAAGAGAAATATGCAAAGGCAGCCAGAGAAATACTGGAATGCATGGGCGGAAAAGACAACATTGCCAGTGCGGCTCACTGTGCGACAAGACTACGGCTGGTCTTGAAGGACGAGTCGCTGATCAACAAGGATGCGCTGGAAGAGATTGACCTTGTAAAAGGCAATTTTAACAACGGCGGACAGTTCCAGATCATTCTGGGAACCGGTATCGTGAACAAGGTCTATGCCGAATTCATCCAGATGGCAAACATCCAGGAGATGACCAAGGAAGAGCTGAAGAAAGTTGCGGCTCAGAAGCAGAATCCGATCCAGAAGCTTTTGAAGACTCTGGCAGATGTATTCGTACCGATCCTGCCGGCCCTGGTTGCATCCGGTCTTCTGATGGGTATTAACAATATTCTGACGGCGCAGGGTATGTTCGTCGCGGATCAGTCGCTTGTGGAGGCGTTTCCGGCAATCAGGGATTTTGCGGAGATGGTCAATCTCTTTTCCAATGCGGGCTTTACGTTTCTGCCGGTGCTGATTGGTTTTTCCGCAGCGAAAATTTTCGGGGCTACGCCGATTCTGGGCGCGGTCATTGGCGCCATCATGATTCATCCGGATCTGATGAACGGATACGGATACGGCCAGGCGCTTCTGGACGGAACCGTTCCGTACTGGAATATCTTCGGGCTTTCAGTGGCAAAGGTGGGGTATCAGGGAACGGTTCTTCCGGTCATTGCTTCCGCCTTCTGTCTGGCTGTGGTAGAGAAAAAGCTGCGTAAAGTGGTGCCTGCCATGCTGGACAATATTGTGACTCCGCTGTTGTCCGTACTGATTGCGGGGGCGTTGACTTTCCTGTTCATCGGACCGGTTATGCGGGGTGTCGGTGACATGATGACCAATGCCGTCATGTGGCTGTTCTTTGATCTGGGCGCTGTGGGAGGTCTGATCTACGGCGTTACCTATCCGCTTCTGGTTATCACGGGCATGCACCACAGTCTGGTGACGGCGGAGACGCAGATTCTTGCGAATATCGGAACGCTGGGCGGTTCCCCGACCTTTGCGGTTGTGGCGGCGGCAAACTGTGCGCAGGGCGCGGCTGCGCTGGCGGTTACGTTCCTGATGAAGCATGATCAGAAAATGAAGAGCATGGCGTCCGCATCCGGTATCTCTTCCTTCCTTGGAATTACGGAGCCGGCGATCTTCGGTGTCAATCTGAAGCTGAGATTTCCGTTCTACGGCGCGCTGATCGGCGGCGGTATTGGAGCGGCTTATGCGACTCTGGTGGGTGTACTGTCCGTTTCTCAGGGCCCCTGCGGTGTCATCGGCGTAATCTGTATCCGTCCGGACTGCATGCTGCAGTTCATGATCTCCATGGCGATCGCAATTGCATGTGCGTTTGCTGCGACCATTATGCTTGGAAAGACCATTGGGAAAAAGGAGACGGCTCCTGTTCCTGCGAAAGGAACATCTGCTTCGTCTGCACCGGAGAAAACCATCGAGACAGAACCGGGCTGCGTCTATGCGCCGGTGGAAGGAACTGCGGTTCCGCATACGGAGATCAAGGATGAGACTTTTGCATCCGGCGCCGTGGGTGTTGGGGTTGGCATCCTTCCGTCCAGAGGAGAGGTAGTCGCTCCGTTTGACGGTGAGATTTCCATGGTATTTGACACCAGACACGCCATCGGGCTTCTGAGTGATGACGGGGTAGAGCTTCTGATCCATGTGGGAGTCAATACGGTAGAACTGAACGGAAAGCATTTCCGTGCCCTGAAAGAATCCGGCGACAAAGTGAAAGCCGGCGAGAAGCTTTTGGAATTCGATATGAAAGCCATTAAGGATGCAGGCTATGATCTGACTACGGCCGTACTGGTTTCCGAACCGGAACATGTGGAAGTGGTGAAGACCGGAGAAGTAAAACAACTGGATAAGATTCTGACGGCCGGCCGTTAGAGTACATAGATCGGAGCAGATTCCAAAGAGGTGATCTGCTCCGATTTTATGTTACTTTTCAATTTGATTCCCGGCGGCGTTTGGGGTATACTGAGAATAAGCCATAAGGAAGCAGAAAGTGGACGCCGTATGAAGAGAAGGAGCGCCGGAAAAAAGAAGCTGCCCATAGGGATTGAGAGCTTTGAAGAGATCCGGACAGAGGGCTTTTACTATGTGGATAAGACGGGGATGATCCGGGAACTTCTGGAGAACTGGGGAAAGGTCAATTTGTTTACCCGTCCCAGACGTTTTGGAAAATCTCTGAATATGGATATGCTGAAGACCTTTTTTGAGGTTGGAAACAACCATAGAAAAGAACTGTTTGAGGGCATGGAGATTGCGGAGGAAACAGAACTGTGTGAAACTTATATGGGAAAGTTTCCGGTGGTGTCCGTATCGCTGAAGAGCGTGAACGGAAGCGATTATGCCATGGCGAGAGAGCTTCTGTGCTCGGTAATCGGAATGGAGGCCTTGCGCTTTCAGTATCTTCTGGAAAGCGACTGTCTGACGGACAGGGAGAAGCAGCAGTATGAGCAGCTGGTAACCATTGACCGGACCGGACGGACGGGCTTTGTTATGTCAGACGCCGCGCTGACCGGGAGCCTTAAGACGCTGTCGTTTCTGCTGGAAAAGCATTACGGAAAAAAAGTCATCATCTTGATCGACGAGTATGATGTGCCGCTGGCGAAGGCCAGTGAAAACGGATATTATGAGCAGATGGTCATGGTGATCCGCAACATGTTTGAACAGGCTGTAAAAACAAATGGAAGCCTTCAGTTCGCAGTAATGACCGGGTGTCTGCGGGTGGCAAAGGAGAGTATCTTTACCGGGCTGAATAATCTGAAGATTTTTCCGATTACAGATGCGCGTTTTGCAGAGAAGTTTGGTTTTACGGATGAAGAG
This sequence comes from uncultured Lachnospiraceae bacterium, assembly GCA_910584205.1. Lineage (GTDB taxonomy): Bacteria > Bacillota > Clostridia > Lachnospirales > Lachnospiraceae > Hominiventricola. Next base: position 39,268 of record CAJUAA010000013.1, on the reverse strand, counting down.
GTACGGGCGCTTTTGGAATATTACGGCCTCCTGGACAGGTATGATACGGTAAAAGAATGGTATGACGGATACTGTTTTGGTGACCAGAGGGTTTACTGTCCATGGGATGTGATCTGCTATTGCAGTAAGCTTCGTGCGGATCCAGATGCCGATCCGGAAAATTTCTGGTCGAATACCAGCGGAAACGAAGTGATCCGGCGTTTTATCGAGAAGACGGGAAAAGGCATGACCAAAGGAGAGCTGGAAAATCTGATCGCCGGGGAAACGGTAGTCAAGGAGATCCATCAGGAACTGACCTATAACCGGCTGTACGATTCCATTGACCATCTGTGGAGCGTGCTTTTTGTCACGGGATATCTGACACAGCGGGGAAAGGTAGAGGGAGACCTTTATCATCTGGCCATTCCCAACCGGGAGATTCGGCAGATTTACACCAGACAGATCATGACCATGTTTAAAGAGGACGTAAAAAGGGATGGGGAGGCGCTGCAGGCATTCTGTGAAGCGCTGAAAAACGGAGACGCGGACGGTGTGGAGCGGCAGTTTTCCGCTTATCTGGGCAGGACCGTCAGTATCCGGGATACGTTTGTAAGAAAGGATACGAAGGAAAATTTTTATCATGGAATTTTACTTGGAATCCTCGGATTCAAAGACGGCTGGTACGTAAGGTCCGACCGGCAGTCCGGCGACGGATACAGCGATATCCAGATTCGGATTGACGAAGAGAATACCGGAATCGTGATCGAGGTAAAATACGCGCAGCAGGGAGAGCTGGAGGCAGAATGCCAAAATGCGCTGGAGCAGATCCGTACGAAAGGATATACGGAGAAGCTCTATGAAGAGGGGATGGAAAGCGTTCTGCAGTACGGGATCGCATGTTTCAGAAACCGGTGCAGGGCTGCGGTGGAACGGTGCCAGGGTGCAGAGGGGTAAGAGAGACGGCGGTCATTTCTCTTCCGGGCGGCCCATGGAACGGGCGTAAGCCTTCGGGGGCATGCCCACAACCCGCTTAAAGACCGTAATGAAATAGTTGTAATCGTCAAATCCGCATTCGGACGCGATCTGTACGAGCGTAAGCCCAGACTGCTCTGCCAGCAGCTTCCGGGCTTTTTCCATGCGGAGATTCCGGATATGCTCTGCGATCCCCACGCCGTAATTCTGCTTTGCGATCTTGTAGAGCTGCGTTCTGCCGATGCCGAACTGCCCGGCCAGCGATGCAGCGTCCAGTTTCTCCGTAAAATGCATCTGGATATATTCGTCGATCTGCACCGGGAGCTCCTGGCGGCGCAGCGTCACCATCCGTTCCATGCACAGAAAAGAAGCGACGGCCTGCATGATATGGGAAGCGGAGGAGATGTAGTCTGCCGTGACGGCCGGCTGCTTCCGGCAGGCGGCGTTCAGTGCGTCAAAGTTAATCCGGTAGCCCCGGCACAGATCCTGAATCTGCCGCCACCCCTCTTCATAGGAGGGATAAGAAAAAACCTGTCCGAACAGCAGGTATCCGATGGGAATGTTTCCGATGATGATCGGGGTGATGCTTTCGGTGAGCCCGGCATGGCAGCGGTAGGTATAGAGGGTCCTGCGCTTTGCGGCGGTCTCGCACGCCCGTTTGTCGCAGCGGTGGCAGCAGGCGGCGGCCTCCGGGTCCGAGCGGATGATCTGGCAGAAGGGCGCGGGTAGTTCCGGATACGCGGCAAGTTCATGGAAGGAATCGTCAAATACGGTGATGCGGATCCGGGTCATGTGATGAAAATCTTTCAGTAAAAGCTTCAGTTTGGACAGGTCAAAGCTGGAGATCACAGGGTCGTCCTCTCTTTCGCATAAAATTTCTTATTCTACTTTAAAATTCTAGCACATCTGCGAACAAATTCAAAGGAAAAGGAACAAACCTCTATATAAATTTCCGCTTTTTCCAGGTAAAATAAAAGCAGTTTCCTGCAGGTTTCAGAGCCTGCAGAGTACGAACAGAAAGGTGGAGATGCAGTTGTTAGTCACATTAAAGGAAATCATGAAGATTGCCGAAGAACGGAAGATTGCCGTCGGTTCCTTCAATACGCCCAATCTGGAAAGCCTGCAGGCGGTGCTGGAGGCGGCGGATGAACTGGAACTTCCGGTCATCGTCCAGTTTGCCCAGTGCCATGAGCCATGGCTTTCGCTTTCCGTGATCGGGCCGGTTATGGTGGAAGCGGCAAAAAAGGCATCCGTTCCGGTGTGCGTCCATCTGGACCATGGGGAGACGCTCACGTACCTTAAGCAGGCGCTGGAGCTGGGCTTCACTTCGATCATGTACGACGGGTCGGTGCTTCCCTATGAGGAAAATCTGGCGAACACGAAGAAAGCGGTGGAGATGGCGGCCCGGACGGGCGCTTCTGTGGAGGCGGAGCTGGGTTCCATGGGCAGAAGGGAGTCCGGGGCGGGAGACGGTTCCGGCGCGGAGGATGAGACAAAGATCTATACAGACCCGGAGCTTGCGGCAGACTTTGTAAAAGAGACGGGAATCGACGCCCTCGCCTGTTCTTTTGGCACTACCCACGGCATCTACCTTACAGAGCCGAAGCTGGATTTTGACGTGGTGCGCGGGGTGCGCAGACGCACCGGGAATATTCCGGTGGTCATGCACGGCGGTTCCGGCGTCAGCAGAGAGGATTTCCAGAAGGCCATCGAAGCGGGCGTGCGGAAGGTGAATTATTTTACCTATATGGATAAAGCCGGCGGCAGCGGGGCGCTGGCGTGCCTGAAGGGCCTGAAAGAAGGGGAGCCGGTCTTCTTTTCCTCCCTGTCCCTGGCGGCGGTACGGGCCATGAAGGAGAATGTAAAAGAGGCCATGCGCCAGTTCGCCATGTGCTGACGGTTCTCCATATGATCCAGAATTGATAAACGGAAAAATGGAATGCCGTTTCTACGACAACGGAAAAAAGAAGGGAGTATTTTACCATGGGAAGAAAGATGACATTTGCGCTGGCGTTCTGCAACCGGGGGTTTATGCCGGGAGAACTGATCTACGGCGCCAGAGAGGATATGACCAAAGCGGTGACGGATGCGGGCTATGACTATATTGCCATGGACGCGGAGCTTACCCGGTTCGGCGGGATCGAGACGCGGGACGAGGGGCTTCTGTATGCAAAATGGCTGAAGGAACATGAAGGGCAGTACGACGGCGTGATCTTTTCCATGCCGATCTTCGCGGATGAGAACGGCGCCATCACCGCCCTGCAGGATGCGGGCGTGCCGATCCTCATGCAGGCGTATCCGGACGAGATCGGAAAGATGGATTTTGCCCACAGGCGGGATGCGTTCTGCGGAAAATTCTCCGTGACGGATGTATTTACTCAATATCAGGTGCCCTTTACGGTGATGAAACCCCATGTGGTGCATCCTTTATCGGAGGCGTTTGCGCAGAATCTTAAAGATTTTGCCGCCGTCTGTCGGGTGGTAAACGGGATGAAGCGCTGCAATATCGGCTGCATCGGAGCCAGAACGACGGCGTTTAAAACCGTCCGTTTTGATGAAATCACCATGCAGAAATATGGGATCAATGTGGAATCCTTCGACCTGTCCGAACTGGTGTTCAAGGTGGGGAAGCTGGCGGATGACGATGAAACGGTGAGGAAGAAAGAGGCGGATCTGGAAGCCTACTCGGATTTTTCCGGCGTGCCGGAGGACAAAAAACGGACGCTGGCAAAAATCTCGGTAGTGATCGACGAGTATATCCGCACCTATCATCTGGACGCCATTGCCCTGCGCTGCTGGAATGAGATGGAGGAGATCCTCCGGGTGTGTCCCTGCGTGCTGCTGTCCGAGTTAAATGACCGGGGCATTGCCGCGTCCTGTGAGATCGACATGTGTTCTGCCGTCACCATGCGCGCCATGGCGCTTGCCGGCGAGACGCCCACGACTGTGCTGGACTGGAACAACAATTACGGGGAGGACGAGAACAAGGTGATCCTGTTCCACTGCGGGCCGGTTCCTAAAAGCCTCATGACCGATCGGGGAAGGGTCACCAGCCATAAAATGTTCGACAAGACAGATCCGGGTTCCGGATGCGGGACCAATGAGGGGCGGATCCGGCCGGGAAAGGTGACGCTCTCCAACTGCCAGACGAAGGACGGGAAGATCGTCGTCTATGCCAGCGAGGCGGAATTTACGGACGATCCCATCGAGGATGCGTTCTTCGGCTGCGGAGGCGTCTGCAAGATTCCGGATATGCAGGACAAGATGATCCGGCTTGCCAGAGGCGGATTCAAGCACCATACCTCTGTGGGAGCTGGCCACATGAAAGAGATTCTGAAAGAGGCGTTTACGGTCTATCTGGGATATGACTGGGTGGATATTGATGGTTAGAACGTGTTTGCAGATGCATTCCCGGCATCTGCATGCCGGGAACGCAGACACGCTCCGGGGCTGTCAGGAAGAAGATTTGGAGGGATCGGGATGAAAATAGCCGGGCTTGATATTGGGACCACCGGCTGCAAATGCACGGTGTTCGACGAACAGGGAAACTATCTGGGGAAGGCATACCGCGATTATCCGGTGCGGCGGGCGGTGGGAAGCCACGAGATCGATATTTCCGTATTGATGGAAGGAGTCTGTGCGGTTCTCCGGGAGATGACGGCCGTATATCCGGATATCGGGGGGCTTGGCGTCACCAGTTTTGGAGAGACCTTTGTCCTGACGGATGAAGAAGGAAATCCGCTGCATCCTGCCATGCTGTATACGGACCCCAGAGGAAGCGAGGAGTGTCAGGAGCTTACGGAGCGGCTGGGAGCGAAAGAGATTGCACGGATCACCGGCCTTCGGCCCCATGAGATGTACAGTATCTGCAAGCTGATGTGGATGAAAAAGCATCGGCCGGATATTTATCATGAGGCAGGACATATATTTCTGATGGAGGACTATGTGGTGTTCCATCTGACGAAGAAAGCGCAGATCGACTATTCTTTGGCTGCCAGGACCATGGCGTTTGACATCCATGCACTGGACTGGAGCGGCCGGGTGCTGGAAGCGGCTGGGATCGACCGGGACCTGTTCTCTGCATGCGTTCCCACGGGAAGCGCCGCAGGGACCATCCTTCCGGAAGCGGTGGAACGGACAGGGCTGTCCGCCGGGACGCAGATTGTCACGGTCAGCCATGACCAGGTGGCGGCGGCCGTGGGAGCGGGAGCCTTTGACGGAAGCGTGGCGGTGGACGGTGCGGGGACCGTGGAATGTCTGACGCCCATCTATGATGAGATGCCGGATATTGACCGGATGTACGAAGGATATTTTTCCGTGGTGCCGTATGTGGTGCCGGGAACCTATGTGGCATATGCCTTTTCCTATACGGGCGGTGCACTGATCCAGTGGTGTGTGGAAAAGCTTGCAAAGGGGGAACAGGAGCAGGCAGGAAAGCAGGGAATACCGGTCCATGAGCTGCTGGAGAAGACCTATCTGGAACAGAGGGCGGACGGCCCGGGGGATCTTCTGGTGCTGCCTCATTTTGCAGGAGCGGCGACTCCCTACATGGATACCGGTTCCAGAGGCGTGATCCTGGGGCTTACCACGGAATCCACGGCGGCGGATATCTACCGGGGATGCATGGAAGGGGTCGCATATGAGATGTATCTGAATTATCGGGCGCTTGCAGGATCCGGCGTCCATTTCGAAAAGCTGAACGCTACAGGAGGAGGCGCCCGTTCCGCCGTCTGGATGCAGATGAAAGCGGATGTGCTGAACCTTCCCATCACGGCTCTGGAGACCGCGGACGCGGGGACGGTTGGCAGCGCCATGCTTACAGGGGTTGCCATCGGAGCGTTTCGGGATCTGAAAGAGGCGGCGGAGTATATGGTGGAGGAGACCGTAACGTACATGCCCCGCCCGGACATGCATGAACGCTATATGCAGGTATACGAGCGCTACCGCAGGATATACGAAGCGGTGCGGCCGCTTGTGTGAGCGGAACAGAGACAAAGAGGAGGTATGGTTATGAATCCGTATATTGGACACGATTCCCAGCTGTACGGAGTCGAGGAACACCGGCTGGTGGGAGGAAAGGGCGACGGGATGCGCCTGTATGAGATCAGCAATGGAAGAGGGCTGGAGCTTACGGTCTCTCCTGACCGGGCGGGGGATATTACAAGACTGCGGTTTCGGGGGATCAATATGAGCTATCTGTCGCCCTGCGGCTATGTGGCCCCGGCGTATTATGACAGCGTCGGCAGCAACTGGCTGCAGTCGTTTACCGCCGGATTTCTGACCACCTGCGGGCTGCAGGCGGTGGGCAGCCCGTGCGTGGATGAGGGAGAGGAGCTGCCTCTTCACGGCTCCATTGCCAACCTGCCCTGCGAACAGGCGTACTGGACAGAAGAAGAAGGAATGCTCGTGGTGCATACAACGGTCAAAGATGAAACGATCTTCGGCCGGAAACTCCGGATGGAGCGGGAAGTGCGGGTTTCTACGATGGAGAATGCCTTTACGATCTGCGATGTCATTGAGAATACAGGAGACCGGACGGAACCGCTGGAGGTCCTCTACCATATGAACATGGGATATCCCTTGTTGGATGAAGACAGTATCGTGAACATTCCGTCTGCGGAGGTCCGTCCGCGGGACGATCATGCGGCGGCGGACCTTGCAAACTGGATGCAGATGGAGAAGCCCACGGCGGGGTATCAGGAGCGGTGTTATTATCACCGGTTTTCCGGCCGGGACGGATATGCGTCCATCTGCCAGCCCAAACTGGGACTGGGGCTGGAGATCCGTTTTGATGCCGGAGAGCTGGACGGGTTTGTGGAATGGAAGATGATGGGAGTCCGGGATTATGTGCTCGGGCTGGAATGCGGAAACTGCTATCCGGACGGCCGGGACGTCATGCGCAGGACCGGGATGCTGAAATTCCTGAAACCAGGGGAGAAAAAGGCGTATCGGGTAGAGATACGTATGGTTTCCCTGAAGGGAACGGTACAGGAATCACCGAAAGATTGACAGAAAAACAGACAGAAGACAAGACAGCGGGGGCTGCCCTCCGCTGTTTTTTCGTTGATTCATGGCCGGGCTTATTTTTGCGGCTTCATTCCAGGCTTCATTCCGGCGGCTGATCCTTCTCGCATTTTTCCGGTGTCTGTGCTATACTGAACAGTACAGCGACAGACAAAGGAGCAGATCAGAAATTCGCCACGGTTCCCACGGTGGTGGAGGCTTTGATCGCCCGCGCCCGCCATCCGTTGTTTGGATATTTCCGGGAAAGTGAAGAATATTTTGCTTCGATCATCCGCTGGCAGGAGACACGGAATCACGTCACCGGCCTTACCAGTGAGATGATCGGTTATGAAAACGGCGTGCTGGGCTGCGTGATGTCGGCAGCGGGCGCCTTCTGTTCCCCGGGCGGCCATATCCTGCTGCACGCGCCGGCCTATATCGGTTTTACCGAAGCGCTGCAGAATCATGGCTACCATCTGGTGTTCAGCGATCTGGTGCGGGATGAGGACGGGATCTGGCGCATGGATTATGAGGACATGGACCGGAAACTGAAGGAATACGCCATCCATCTGGCGGTGTTCTGTTCTCCACACAATCCGTCAGGGAGGGTGTGGGAGCAGTGGGAACTTGAGAAGGCGATGGAGGTATACAGGGAAAATGACTGCATCGTGATTTCGGATGAGATATGGTCGGACCTGCTGCTGAACGGACACCGGCATATCCCGACCCAGACGGTATCGGAGGACGCCGGAAACCGGACGATCTCCGTCTACGCGCCGACCAAGACGTTCAATCTGGCTGGCCTGACCTGTTCTTATCATATTGTTTATAACAAATATCTGAGAGACCGACTGAGAAAACAGTCTTCGTTATGCCATTACAATTCACAGAACGTCCTGTCCATGCACGCCCTGATCGGAGCATACAGGCCGGAAGGCCATGAATGGGTGGACGAGCTGTGCCAGGTCCTGAGCCGGAATGTGAACGACGCATGCGAGTATATGTGGGAGCATTTTCCGGAGGTGGAGTTTGCAAAGCCGCAGGGAACCTATATGCTGTATCTGGACTGCGCCCTCTGGTGCAGGGAACGGGAGAGAACGCTGGATGATCTTCTGAAAGCCGGATGGGATGTGGGTGTTGCGTGGCAGGACGGCCGCCCGTTTCACAGGCCCTTTACTATCCGCATGAACCTTGCGCTGCCGCACAGCCAGGTGATGGAGGCCATGGAGCGTCTGAAAACGTATGTGTTTGTGTGAGGAGGGTTCCGGCAGAGAAAGCAAAAGTAACGATATGTTATGACAATATGGTGTAAATATATGGAGGAGGAACTTCATTGCATAATCCAATTACAATAAAGGAATTGCTGGAAGTAAAAGAAGGCGAGCAGTTCCAGTTCAAAGAAGCAAAAAAACGGTTTGATGCAAACGAAGCGGTTCGATGTTGTTGTGTGTTGGCAAATTGCGGCGGCGGCAGGCTGGTATTTGGCATCACTGACAAGCGTCCTCGCCAGGTTGTGGGAAGTGCCGCTTTTGAACAGCCGGAGCGTACACGCAGAGGCTTGATCGACAAGCTGAAAGTTATGGTGGATTTTCAGATTTATGATTATGAAGGCAAACGTGTTCTGGTCTTTGAGGTGGCAGGTCGTCCGGCTGGTTTGCCTGTGCAGGCTGATGGCGTGGCGTGGTGGTACGAAGGAGACAGCCTGATTCCGATGCCGGAAAAGATTCGGCGCAGGATTTATGAGGAGACAGGCTTTGACTTTTCCGGCAGTGTTTGTGCTGCTGCAGATATGAGTGATCTGGATGAAAACGCGATTGAAACATTTCGTACCAGATGGATTGAAAAAAGCGGTAATAAAAGGCTTGGGAGTTTGTCTGTTGAACAGCTCCTTCGTGACTGCGAAGCAGTTACCGAGGATGGAATCACCTATGCTGCACTTGCGCTTTTTGGAAAGCGGAAATCGCTTGGAAAATATTTGCCGCAGGCGGAAATTATATTTGAGTACCGTTCGTCAGAGGCGTCGGGGCCAGCCAGTCAACGGGAAGAGTTTCGGGTTGGATTTTTCGCCTGTTATGACAGGCTCTGGGAACTTATCAATCTGCGAAATAATAAACAGCATTATCAGGAAGGCTTCTTTGTTTATGATATTCCTACTTTTAATGAGCGGGTAGTGAGAGAGGCAATCTTGAACGCCGTAAGTCATCGAAATTATCAAATGGGCGGAAGTGTATTTATCCGTCAGTATCAGGACCGGCTTGTGGTAGAAAGCCCGGGCGGGTTTCCGAATGGTATTTCTCTTGATAATATTCTTGACAGACAAGTGCCGCGTAATCGTCGTATTGCGGAGATCCTTGCCCTTTGCGGACTGGTGGAACGCTCTGGTCAGGGCATGAATCTTATCTATGAGTTGAGTATTAAAGAAGCAAAACAGCTGCCGGATTTTGTCGGTACAGACGACAGTTTTGTCAGTATTACATTAAACGGACTGGTTATAGACAAAAATATGCTTTCAGTCATTAACAAGATTGGTAATGAGCAGCTGGAAATACTCTCAACCAGTGATTTTCTGGTGATCCATGCGCTTTATCATGAAATGGGTTTGACGGAGAACCTGAGGTCGCGGCTTAAACGATTAACAGATCTGGGGATTGTGGAACATACAGGACGCAGTAAATATGTTCTTGCCCGTAGTCTGTATAGTGCCATAGGAAAATCTGGTGTTCATACGCGAATGGTCGGATTAGATCGGGAAACAAATAAAGAATTGCTTTTGAAACACATACGTAATAATGGAAGAGAAGGAACGCCGTTAAAAGAACTTTATCAGGTCCTGCCAGGACATAATCGCGGTCAACTTCAAATATTGCTGCGCGAATTACGTAAAGAAGGCCGTATTTTCTGCGAAGGAAACACAAATGCTGCGAGATGGTTTGCTGCAGAACTGTTGGGAAATTCAGGTGATTGCAATTTAATAAGCCCTGTACTGTTAATAAGGAAAATAAGGACAGTATAAATATAATGGGAATCGCAGATTGTGAATCGAAAGACAAATACAATAGATGAGGTATGGTTATGGCGGAACTGAATCTGGTCAAGAACCAAAAATATGGCAGGAAAAAGAAAGGCTGAAAATATGAAAACAGAACAGGAAAAAAAGGAGATCATAGAGTCAATCGCACTGTCTTATCCAGTCTGCGAGTACTGTTTCGGGGATACAAGCCAGATCCCTTTTTCGGATAAGGTACGGTATATATGCGAAACGGACTGTGAGCGCTACGGACATTCCTGGGCGTGTCCGCCTTACTGCGGGGATGTTTGTGAAAATATCGACAAATGCCGGCAGTACCGGAACTTTTTCCTCTTTTCAACAGTAGTTGAGGTGGAGAATGCATGGGATAAGGAGGTCTGTCTGCGTGCAAAGAGCAGTCATGAAGAGATCAGCAGGAAGATCCGGGCGGAACTGAACGGGAAAATGGGGGATTTTTATATGCTGTCCACCGGATGCGCCATCTGTGAGAAATGCGCCTGCCCGGAGGAGCCGTGCCGTCATCCGGAGGAACGCCTGTCCTCCCTGGAGAGTCACGGGATCGTGATTATGCAGCTGGCGGAGGAGATGGGGCTGTGCTGGAATTACGGAGGAGATACGGTCGTTTATTTCAGCATGATATTGTTCGGAAGATGAGAGCGGACCGGGTTGTTTTTGCACATCATATTGAAATTTTTCGATATAAGAATGTTAAAATAAAGTCAATCACAACAGCAGGAGGACAGAACATTGCTCAACGAATATTTTCGTGCTTTTACGGGCAAGCCTTCTGGGAATTGATTATGAGATAGAGTACGCCTGCCGATGACGGTGTTGCTGCCGATGGTGACGCCGGGCAGCAGGACAGCTCCGCCGCCGGTCCATACGTTGTCTCCGATGATTACCGGGGCGGTCTGCGTTTTGCAGAATGCAAAGGAACCGTCTTCCCGGGGCGGTCCGAAGCGCTCTGCGGCGCTGGTGGGATGAAAGGCGGTATAGATCTGTACGTTGGGGGCAATGAGCGCGTTGTCGCCGATGACGATCCGGTTGTCGTCCAGAAACGTACAGTTCATGTTCACTTCACAGTTATTTCCAAAATAAATATTGTTTCCATAGTCAGCATAGAACGGAGCGGTGATCCAGAGGTTTTTGCCTCTGCCTCCCAGAAGTTCAGAGAGGATCCGGTCTTTTGTCTGCGCGTCCGCGGAATCTGCCTGATTGTAGTTCCGGATCAGGTCTTTTGCCTTATGCCACTGAGCCAGAAGCTCTGGATCGCCGCAGTCGTAAAGCTGCCCGGCAGGCATTTTTTCTCTTTCGGTCATGGTTTGTCTCCTTTGAAATTTCTTTGAATTCGGATAGCAGACTTGTAAAAACGAAGTATCTGGTGAAATTCAGTATACCCTGAAAAGATATAAGCGTCAATTCAGAAAATTTAATATAAGTGTGCGTTGAAAACAGCAGGCGGCTATTTTATAATCAGAGGTATAAACGATTCAGGGCACACGGATTTTCTGTGTCTGCCTGTACCAGTGTGAAAGGAAAAATGATTAATTATGAAAAAATGGACATACAGGATTCGGATCGGCCTGCTTGTTTTTGGCGCAGCAGCGCTTATTGGCTGTTCACGCAGTCAGACGCCTGCTGCAGAAGAGAAGGAGCCGGTCAATGAAGAGATAGAAGCGGAAGAAAGAGAAGAGATTTTGCTGCCGCCGGAGAGAGAGGAAGAGATGCCGTCCGGCAGTGAGGTGCAGGATCCGGAAGTTATCAGTATGGACTGGTCCGGATATTTTGACGGTTTGAACGGGGCGGCGGTGGTGTATGATGCTGCTGCTGGCCGGTATCTGATTTACAATGAAGAGCTTGCCCGGATCAGACGTTCTCCGTGTTCTACTTTTAAGATCGTCTCGTCTCTGGCTGCGCTGGAAGACGGTCTGTTTCATCCGGAACAGTCCACCCGTACGTGGAGCGGAGAGATTTTCTGGAATGAGCAGTGGAACCGGGATATTGACTTTCCGGATGCGTTCCGGGCCTCCTGCGTCTGGTATTTTCGGGAAGTGATTGATGAGATTGGACAGGAGCGGATGCAGGAGGTTCTGGAGGAACTTTCCTATGGAAACTGCGATATCTCCGACTGGGAGGGGCGGTTGAATACGAATAACAACAATCGTGCGCTGACCGGATTCTGGCTCGAATCGTCTCTGCTGATTTCACCGAGAGAGCAGACAGAAGTGATGGAACGCATCTTCGGGGAGGATTCTGTCTGTTCGGAGGAAACCAGAAGGGAATTAAAGAAGGTCATGCTGTTGGAGGGTCAGGAGCAGACAGCGCCGCTGATCTACGGAAAGACCGGGATGGGCATGGCTCAGGGAATCGTCGTGAACGCCTGGTTTACCGGGTTTGCGGAATATGAGGAAAAGGAGGTGTATTTCTGCGTCTATCTGGGGCAGAAAGAAGACAGGGATGTGTCCAGCGCGGCGGCAAGGGAGATTGCGGTTCGGATCCTTTCGGAGGAGCCGGTTTTGACGGGGGAAATGCCGGATGAAAAAATGTAAACAGGGTATTGGCTGCGCGGCGTCTCGGTATGGACTTTTTACCGGAGGTTCAGATAGATGAATTGGAAGCTCAGAAGCTACCGGCCGGCAGACTGCCAGGTTCTGGCAGACTTGTTTTATGAGACGGTTCATACAGTCAATGCAGGAGATTATACAGAAGAACAGCTTTTGGCCTGGGCCGCAGGCAGCGTGGACCTGGATGCATGGAACCGGTCTTTCCTCACGCATGATACAGTGGTTGCTTTTATAAACGACAAGATTGTCGGTTTTGGAGATATGGACAAGGCAGGATATCTGGACCGGCTGTACGTCCATAAGGACCATCAGAGACAGGGTGTCGCCACAACGATCTGCGACCGTCTGGAAGGCGCGGCAAAGGCGGAGCGTATTCTTACCCATGCGTCCATCACTGCAAAGCCGTTTTTCCTGGCCAGGGGATACCGGCTTTTACGGGAGCAGACTGCAGTCAGGGGAGGAGTCGCGCTTGGGAATTATGTGATGGAAAAGGAGAACTGCAGATGAGGAAAGTGATCTTGTTTATCGCCATGAGTCTGGATGGTTATATCGCGGACCGGGAAGGCGGCGTTGACTGGCTGGGCGGCCATGGGGACGACAGTGAGATGCGGGATACGTATTCAGAATTTATCGTTCATGTGGATACGGTGGTCATGGGCAGAAATACGTATGATCAGATCGTGACGGAGCTGTCGCCGGATGAATGGGTTTACCGCGATCTGACCAGCTGTGTGATCACCCGCAGAGAAGTTCCCGCTTCCGCAGAAAATATACGGTTTTCGGCGGAAGATCCCTGCAGGCTCATACGGTCTCTGAGAGAAAAAGAAGGAAAGGCGATCTGGATCTGCGGCGGCGCTGATCTGGTACAACAGCTTTGGAAGGAAGATCTGATAGATGTCTATTACATTTCTGTGATTCCCATACTGCTGGGAAACGGGATTCGCCTGTTTGGAGAGAACGGAAGCCGGATCCCGCTGAAGCTGGTTAAGACCCAGAGCTATAACGGGATCACGGACCTTATATATGAACGAAGAGGAACTGTCCACTCATCAAACCAATGAAAAGGAGGTTGACACGAATGAAAAAACTATTTATGTACGCGGACCGGTATCTGCAGAAAAGCAGCTGGAAGGATATGACTTTACTGAAATTCTGTCTGTTTTCCATGGGGCTTCTGGCGGGCATGCAGATTCCTGCCAAAGGCAGGAAAGCGGCTTCCGTTGCGGCTTCCGCGGTTTTTGTGCTTACGTATATTCCTCTGATGAGGAAGTTTATTCAAGTGGTGCTGGAACAGGACTGCGCATAAGCTGTCAGGCTTTTCTCCCCACCGGAGCGGCATAGACCGTGCAGATATAGTTCCTGTCCGCGGAGGGGCCGGGCGGAAATCCCAGAAGATCGTCCATCCGGTCCTGATCGTAGGCGCCGACGGCGCAGGTGCCGCAGCCGATGGATTCGCAGGCCAGATACAGGTTTTCGCACACATGCCCGGCGTCGATCAGAAGGTATTTGGCAGCTTTTTGTCCATAGCGCCATTCCATCCGGTAGGGGATGGAGGCCCATACAAAGAGAACCGGGGCGGAGGCGGCAAACTGCTGTCCGCAGAGGGCGTCCTTCAGTTCTTCGTCAAAATCAGAGCGGTTATTCCAGAACTCCAGTTCGTGTTCCTGCGGAAGATAGTGATAGATGCCCTTTTTCAATCCGTCCACCTGATGGACGAACAGGAAGGTCTCAAAGCTGTGGCGGGAACCGGCCGATGGGACATTCCGGAAGGTGACCGGGTTTTTGTGTCCGGCAAAACGGCGGACTCCCTGGGTGCTCCACAGAAGGAAGGACAGCTCCAGGAGAGACAGAGGGGCGTCGGCATAGGTCCTCCTGCTTTCCCGCCCGCTGATCAGCTTCAAGATGTTTCCGGAAAAAGACAGAGACGCGTAGTCCGTGGGGAGCGGAATGGTGTCGGTTCCCCTTTTTTCCTGAAGGCAGGGAATGGAAGGCAGCTTCTGCTGCTGATCGGTCTCTTCCGCACCGGCGTCCGCTGCATGATATCCTTTCAAAAGCTCCCGGTTTTTCATAATCTCGTATCTGGTTTTGTCGTTCATGGAATTTCCTCCTTTTCTTTCCTGGTGTTTATATGGATTTTACATTGAGTTTCCTGTATGTTTTCAGACAGGCTGCAGGTTTCGATGATCTGTCTGGACAATTATAGCATGGCTTCGGACATGTGAAAAGTAACAGTTGTCGTTTTGGATCGAAAAAGCTATAATGGTATGGAAACCAAAGAAAGCGGGGAATCAGCGTGAAGAATCAAAGCGCTTTTGTGATAAAACAGGCATTTTATAAATCGCTTCCGGTACTGGCCGGATATATCATCCTTGGAACCGGATTCGGGATCCTGCTTCGGAATGCAGGGTACGGATTACTCTGGGCATTTGCCATGAGCAGTTTTATTTATGCAGGCTCCATGCAGTATGTGGGTGTGGGCCTGATCGCCGGAGGCGCTTCGGTTGTCACAGCGATCTTCACAACGATTATGGTAAATGCGCGTCATCTTTTTTACAGCATTTCCATGATTGAACGCTATAAGGACACAGGGAAATACAAGCCGTATCTGATCTTTTCCCTGACGGATGAGACCTATTCCCTCCTCTGTGACGGACAGGTCCCTGATGAAGCATCCGGCAGTCGGTACCGTTTTTTTGTTTCTTTCTTTAACCAGTGCTACTGGGTTACGGGAAGCGTAATCGGGAGTCTTCTGGGGAGTGTGCTGCCCTTTTCCACAGAGGGAATTGAATTCTCCATGACGGCGCTTTTTATAGCTTCTTTTACGGAGCAGTGGCTTACCGGAGGAAACCATATTCCGGCGCTGACAGGCTTTTTGTGTTCGCTGCTGTGCCTGGTTTTATTTGGACCGGAACAATTTCTGATTCCGGCCATGCTTTTGATTACGCTTGTTTTAACGGCTGTTCAGAGCCGGATCAGGATGGACAGGGAGGGAACCGAATGAATTTTGACGTACATGCTGCGGCTCTTGTGCTGGCCATGGCGTTCTTTACATGGCTGCTGCGCTTTCTGCCGTTTCATGTTTTCCGGAAAAACACGCCTGGGTATATCGTCTATCTGGGAAAAGTGCTTCCGTCGGCAATCATAGGAATGCTGGTTGTCTACTGCCTGAAGGATGTGGAATTCTCGGCTGCTCCTTTCGGACTGCCGGAGCTCATCGCCGCTGTGAGCGTGGTTGTATTGCAGCGCTGGAAACGAAATTCGCTGATCAGTATACTCGTAGGGACCATTTTTTATATGGTCTTGATACGGACTGTATTTTGAGTATGTTCGCTGCATGAAAGGAGGAAGCCTGTGGAGCATGATGTAAACTTAAATGTCCACTATACAGCGCCGGAAGAGATATGGACCAGGATTGGAAATGTCTATCGCTCCATGCCCTATTGGTCAGGGACGGATGCGGGGCCGGGATGGACCGGCGAGGGCATTGACCTGTGGGCATCTGTAGAGCCGGGCGGGATTCAGATAGCAGGTACGATGCCGGATGACGTCTGGGAGATATGGTATCGCGAGCTGAAAGAAAGATTGACAGAAGCGCTGGGATACGAGATCGGGGAACCGGAGGATGGTTACGATTTTCAATACTGGGAATAAAAAAGTTCTGTGAAACAGGAGGCCGGGATGCGGAAATTCTGCGTCAGGATTTGCAGGGAAGGTTCGTTGCAGGAGTATGGAAAACATGGAGGATGCAGCATTCAGAATATGGAAAGTGGAATATGGTTGGATCTTTGCGGAGATAGAGACGGCAGGGAAACGGGTACGATTATCCAATTCTTATCTGGGCGGCCTGCAGATGCCCGGAATTTTTCTGAAAACGTTTGCGGGGTTATTCGACGGGCCGGAAAAGGAAAAATGGCTTTGCTGGCATGGGGAAAGCAGCAGCTGGATCTGGCATCTGGTTTCGAAACATGACATTCTGTTTATTGAACTTTTTGAGGTAGGCTGCTCGTTTGGAATGCCGCTGGAAGGGGAAGAATTGCGCCGATATACCGGAAGTTCGGACAGAATACTGGAAATCAATACATTTCTGTATCCTTTTTCTGCTTCGGTCTGCCATGCCTTCCAATGCTGCAGTTATGGCGAAGGATATGAGGCATGGCAAAATTCCAGATACAGGGAGGCGTTTCCAAAAGCGGAATTGTCTCTGTTACGAAAAAGGCTGCGCAGAAAAAGCCATAATGGACAGAATGCGGATGGTCTCCAATGTATGCCAAAGCGGAGGTGGAAGTATGAACAAACAGGAAATTTATGAATATTTGAAGAGCCGGAAGATCTGGCACGAGATTACGGAACACAAGGCGGTCTATAACATGGAAGAGCTTTCAGACGTTGCCCTTCCCTATCCGGAGGCCGACGCCAAAAATCTCTTTGTGCGCGACGATAAAAAGCGAAACTATTATCTCATAACCGTGAAAGGGGACAAGCGGGTTGACCTGAATGAATTCCGGCAGAAACATCAGACAAGGCGTCTGAGCTTTGCTTCGGAACGGGACCTTATGGACCTGCTGGGACTCATTCCCGGAGCGGTGACGCCTCTGGGCCTGCTCAACGATGAGGCGTGCAGAGTGCAGTTTTTCCTGGATCAGGCGTTTGCGGATGCGCCGGGGCTGATCGGCGTACATCCCAATGACAATACGGCGACGGTCTGGCTCAGGACCGAGGATCTGCTGAAAATGATCGAACAGCACGGCAATGTGATTCATGTGACAGGAATGTGAAAATTTTAACGAGATTTAGTGAGGAGAAAGAGAATGTTGACAAAACCTGAAAATGGATGGACCGGTTTCGGTCTGGAGGGCACTTCCACATACGGTTTAAGCTATCTGGACGATATCGCGTTTGAATGGCTGGATCAGGCGATACACGGACTGGAAACCCTGAGTCCATTCTGCGTAAAAGGATTTCTGGAACCAAACCGGATGCTCTGCGTGGTCAGCTGCTGGAACTGCCATATCATTGTGGAAAACGATGAACGGTATCTTTTGAAAAAAGAGCAGATCAGAAATGAGTATTCTCATACCAGCATGATCGAATTCTGCAAATATCTATACAACGATGTTTATGACCATAGAGATGGTTGGATTTCTTTTGTGGATTACGTGGACGCCGATCCGGAGAAAAAGGAACAGCAGCTTTTACAGAAGCTGGAAAGGCTGAAAGAGCTTATTGTACAAAGAGAGGAATGCTTTGGGGAAGACCGTTGTTTTCTTTAAGGAAACCTCTAAGGAAACTGCTGACGAAATGGCCTGTTTCGGGCATGGGGAAAACAGAATGTCAAATATCATTTCATTTGATGAACGGGTTACCCCGGATGACGATTCGCTTGTGATGTCAAACGGCGGAACCGATGTACTGATCAGTGTTCTGGCGTTAAGCGGGTCCGTCATTGCACAGACGGAAAATGAAAAGCGGCTGATGGTTTATCTGTTAGAAAATGATCAGATCCGGGGCAGAGGATGCGTCGGGTTTGAGATTGTAGAGATGCCGTGGACCATAGAAACCTTTGAAGAAGACAAAGCGTTTATGAAAAAGGTTATAGGCGGCGCAAAAAAGAAAACCGGCTGGGAAAAGCTGGACTATCATCCAGATGAAAGACTGGTTTTCCATGACCTGAGAGCTTTTGAAAAGCTGATCGATCGGATGACGGTTGACGACATCAAAGAAGGGGCATCCAGGAACTGGATGTCAGAAGCGGAAGAAAATGACCCGGTCCGCTGCGGTTTTCCCCGGTGCGGAAAACATGGTATTTTTTTGACCTGCTTTGGGTGCCAGATATGCAATGATACTTGAATATTCGGAGGGAAAGACGGATGGGAATATTTCACAGAACGAAGAAAAAGGAAACAACGCAGGGAAGCTTTATCGATGGCCTGGATCTGGACAGGGGAAACTGGTTCCAGGTTTTCTCGGTGTGTCTGGGAAAGATGATGGCGATACAGACGGCCTGCAGCGAGCTCGTGGTAAAGGGGCAGGACTGGAATGTTGATTTTGCAGAAGGGACGATCCGGTTTGGAAACCGCGCGTATCCCATTCAGTTTCTTGGAAGCGAATCGACAGCGGACAATACCTGGCTGTGGGGATGGGAGAATATCAACGGTTTTTCGGAGGAGATCATTCAGCTTGCCCAAAAGACAAAGGAAAAGGGAGAACGCTTTGGATTAAAGCCGCTGACAACTGCAGAATTTACACTGGATGATACCTGTCATGGGCACAATCTGTCCATTGTAACCTGCGGCCTGGCTGAAAAATACTGTTATTACAGAGGGCCGCATTCCGGCGGAGCGATCTTCGTTGCATTTTCGGGCGTTCCGGAGGAGGTATTTGCGCCGGTGGACATGCATAAATTTATATCCATAACCACTCAGTGCATGCAGCAGTTTCCGATCGACCACAGACTTTTTGCGGAAGGTTTTCTCTCATGGAATCGTACGGAATACGACTGGAACGGACATACATTGACGGCTCATTTCGATGAGGATCTGTACATGGAATTGGAACAGGCGGGGGAATGTCTGCGGATCTGCTCCATGACAAACAGGCCGTCCGGGACAAAAAGCCACGGAACCAAAGATCGTACGGAGTCCGGGGACAGAGGGTGAGGAAGGAGACGGCATGAACATAAAGAAAATACCCGGCACCTTTTCAATCTGTAAAGTGTCGGATTATTCGCAGGTGAATCGGGATACAGCCTTCTGCTTCACCGGGCAGACGGACGAAGAAAAGTCTCTGGTCTGCCTGACTGAACATGTACCAGAGAATACGACGGAGCGGGAGGACGGATGG
Organism: uncultured Lachnospiraceae bacterium; assembly: GCA_910584205.1. Taxonomy (GTDB): domain Bacteria; phylum Bacillota; class Clostridia; order Lachnospirales; family Lachnospiraceae; genus Hominiventricola. Next base: position 19,882 of record CAJUAA010000013.1, on the reverse strand, counting down.
AAGGCGTTTCGAATCCAGGGCATGCTGGATTTTTCACTGATTGGGATTCTGGCAAAAATCACATCGCTGCTGGCGGAAAACCACATCGGGATTTTTGCCATATCCACCTATCATACAGACTACATTCTGACCAGACAGGAACATTACGAGAGAGCGCTTCAGGTACTGGAGGCCGCCGGGTATTTTGTGGAGGCATAACTTCGGTCCCGGACTGTGACATACAGTGGGCGGAACGTATTTTTCATACACGCTCTGGAGCGAAGATATCGAAGACATCATTCAAGGAAGGAATCAATTCTTTATTATGGAAGAGAAAATGAAACATGCGCTGCGTACATGGAGCGGCGCGGTGCTGCTGGCCGGATGCATCGTATTCGCGGTCGGAGCCTATTACGAAGTGATAAAAGCCGGAATCCCGTATCAGGACCCGCCGCTTGAACTGCAGATTCAGTATGCCATCAACCTGGGCATTGGAGATGCGCTTTGCAGGATCGGTTTCTTTACGGTTCTGGCAGGCGCTGCTTTTCGTCTGGCGGTTTGTCTGCTTATAAAAAAGCGGCTCTGTTCCGGTTAGTCTGGAACAGAGCCTGAGCGGTACTGCTTATCTTGTGCCGGACAGGTAATAAAAACATACATGTTCCGGAATGCGGAATACATCTTCTCCTTCTGTCCGGTATTCGGTGCAGTCTGCGAACACGAGCCTGCCGTCGGAAAGCGCACAGCGAGGAGCATTTTCCCATGCAAATGGGGCTTCATAAGCAGGCAGGACGCAGTCGGCTTCGGTATCGCCGGGATGGTAGGTAAAGATCCCGTCATATCCCCAGAATATGAGATCGCTGTCCGCTCCGGGGGCGATCACATCCAGCATGACTGTTCCTTCCGGAACAATGTTTGGAAAGACTTCGTCCAGAGTTCCTTTCTGCAGGTCGATCGTTGCGATTCCCATCTGACTGCCCGCCTGTATCTGCGTGTATATGCGGCCGTCTCTGCCAATACACAGTCCGCCCATGTCATGGGAGGTGTAAGCGTCTGATGTGATACTCTTGACATAATTTCCCTGGCTGTCCAGAACGATCAGAAGTGCATTATTTACACCTGCTGCACGTACATAGATATAACCATGTTCATCCACCACCATGCTCCGGACGACGCTTACCTGGTCGTTCCCGTCAAGAGGAAGGGAGGACAGATCTGTTTTTTCGGTCACTGCGCCGTCGGCGTTCAGGATCCAGAGTGATGGCCGGTACGGTCTGCCTGCGATGGTCATGCCGCCGGTATCTTCCGTCTGTTCATTCAGGGCGAGATAAACGGTTCCCTTTTGATCTTCATAAAGCGCGCTGACGAAAGTGTCGGTATCAAAATCATCGAAAAACAGCTCGGAGTCGCCGCTGCCGGCCGCCATGCGGTGAACGGCATTTTTCCCCATAAGAAACAGATCCTGCTGTCCTGCCGCAATCTTCTGGATCTCCAGATCCCCGGTATAGGGAATGACGGTTTCCCGGGCCGCGCTGTCGCTGCCTGCGGAAGCGGCTTCCTGCCGGATCGCATCCTCCGGAAATGCGGCCTCATCTGCGGCAGTCTTTTCCTTCATGGTCTGAAGGCTGTAATCTCTCCGGTGCCGAAAATCGATGATCTGCAGCAGTTCTTCGTCGCTCATGTCCTGTTCCGGCAGGAAGAAGGTGGAGCTGTCTCCGGAAAATGCAATCCCTTTTCCGTTGTATGCTTCCGCAGAGGAGATCATGGTGAGCGCTTTTTCCGGAAAGAGAGCCGACTGTTCATAAGACTGTCTCAGTTCTTCCATCCGCGTCTGTTCACGGTCCGTCAGCGGACGGCTGTAGTGGTCGGCGCCCAGTCTGCTGGCGTAGATCTGCACGAAATAATCTTCGATCTCCTGTTCGTTCATGGCTTCCATCCGCTGCTGCACGGCGCTGACTGCCGCCATGACGGTGGCAGAACACAGGGCGGTCAGTGCGGCGGCCAGGATCAGCGCTCTTTTCCAGTTCATCCGAAAAGCGAAAGAGTGTTTTGATAAATGATTGAATGTATGTTCTGTCTTCTCATATAAAGTATCCGGAAGAATCATTTTTTCCTGATCTGCAATCTGAAACAGTTTCTGTTCAAACGGATCCATTCTTTTTTTCATAGGGGGATTCCTTTCTTCTGGTCAATCGTCTGATAATTTTTCACGAAGCAGTTTTTTTCCTCTGGAAAGCCGGGACTTTACGGTGCCCTGAGAGATGCGGAGAGCCTTTGCAATCTCCGGGATGGAAAGCCGTTCATAGAAATACAAAAGGATCGTTTCCCGATAACACAGCTTAAGCTCCATCACCACATCCCAGAGTTCGTGATGATCATCCTCAAAAGCCGGCATGTAAGGCTCCATATTTTCCATGGGTGCATGTTTTTTATTTTCCGCATAGATTTTCTTTGCCTCATTTGCGGCAATCTGCATGAGCCATGCATGGAAATGGCCCGCTTCGCGCAGTGTATGCAGTTTTTCATGTGCCCGCAGGAGCGTCTCGCTGACGGCGTCCTCGGCGTCCGACCGATTGTGCAGGATGCCGTAGGCAAGTCGGTACAGATTCGGCATCCATTCCCGGATCTGTTTTTCAAATGTTTTATGGTCTATGACTGCCATGCCTCATCTCCTTACTCTGTATTCTGCCGGCTTCTGTCTCTTATGATAGCAGAAAGTCCCAAAAGGTTCCCGGAAAATAAAATTTTCTCACTGACTCTATTATTTACATCAAGGAGCGAAAGGAAAATCAGGCGGTTAAAAATGCCGGGAGGCAGATTCACCGCTTATTGTAATCTGCCGGAAAACTGTGTATAATAAAATCAGGTAACAATGTTTTCCGGCAGTGATTTACAGGAAAGTGGCAGAGCATACAGTGATGTTTTGTCTTCTTTGCCAAAATCAAAGGAGGATGTCGCAAAATCATCAAACTTCAGAGATACGAGGGGGATTTTTTATGAAAGCATATCAGGCAAAAGAAAAGGATATCATTCTCTCATCATCTTTTCACATGGCAGAAGACGAGATTTATGGAGAAGATGATGGAAAGTATCGGATTTCATTCAGGGTGAATGATGCCTTTAAAGAGGCAAAATCTCATGCTTCTGAGGTGGAAATGCTGCACACCTATGCACCTGCGGATGAATATGGAAGAGAGGGAGAAGTTCCATGTCTGGCCATGCTAATGGACAATAAAGTATACTATGCAGTGGAAGAATTTAAGGAGACCGGTACATTTTCAGGAGCGATGGAACTGACTCCGCTCTCCGGGAGATTTTATTTTAAAGCGAAGATGGAATATTATGGGGATATCATGTACTTTTACGGGCTGGACCGCTGTGACGGTTTCTGGGAAAATAACGGTCTTTGTATGGTTTATCAGAAAGCGTATCTGGGAACGGAACAGGAAAAAAAGCTGATGCAGGTGCTGGACGAGGCGGCCGGAAGCTATCAGGAAGAAAGAAAAGAAGGGGACTGATCAAAGCCCTGGCATCAGGAGGACAAGGGGGGAGCTGTATATGGAACTGACTAATGAACAACGGATGTATCTGGGACTGGAGCCTGTGGAGCCGGCCTGGGAGCGTGTGGAGATTCCGAATAACAGCGTGAATCCCGAGCGTTCCACAGGAAAGGATATTCTGTTCTTTGACGGCGATATTCTCCGCAAAGTCATCTGGCTTCATGACAGCGGAAGCTTTCGTGAAAATTCCTGGCGTCTTAAGACCCAGGACAACCGCACGATGATCGCTCCGATTACGGCAAAGGGAAAGCCCAGGCGGTTAAACGGCGTCAATATCCAGAGATGTACGCCTTATGGAATGTATTTCAGCTTTGGCGGCGGGCAGGAACAAAAAGGCGGTATGACGCTTGCAAATTATACAACGCAGAGAACGTATTATTCATCAGGCTTTGCCGGCGTTCCTGCCATGGACGAGGAAGGACTTTTGAAGTTTCTCGATCAGTGGATCGCGGATACCGGTGCGGAAGACCTGGCGGAGATTCAGGCGTTTGCAGGGGCGAAAAGGCGGCGGTGCAAATATCGGGAAGGTGATTTCTTTCGTTTTCAGTATGACCGCAGGAACTATGGCTACGGCCGGATTCTGCTGGATGTCCGGCAGTTTATAAAAGACGGCGGGGAGTTCTGGAATATCCTTATGGGAAAAGCGCTCTGCGTTTCCATCTTCCATATCATTACAGAAGATCCGAATCTGAGCATCGACGAACTGCAGAAGTTAAAAAGCTGCCCTTCTGAGTATATGATGGACAATCGTTTTTTCTATGGAGAATATGAGATCATCGGACATGCTCCGCTCCCGGAAGATCCGGAGAAAATCGATTATCCGATCATGTACGGGCGTTCCATCAGCGGGCGGGATTCAAATAAAATCTGTTATTGCAGGGGAAAAGATTATCGGGAAATTCCGTTGGAAGGAAATGAAGTTCTGAAGAAGGATTTTAAAAAGAACGGGATCAGTTATGGCCCGCACATAAACAAAACACTTGTTCGGGAATGCATCAAAGCGGGTTCCAATGAACCGTTTTGGGAAAATGAGCCGAAAGTTTCCTATGCTTATGATCTCCGCAATCCTGCTTACGAAAAGGAGCTGGAGTTTGTGCGGAAGCAGATGGGAATCCCTGTCTGATCACGAAAATAAATATATTGTTGCGTTTGACCAGGCATTTGATAACATTCAGGTAGTTCGGGAACACCAATTACTGTAAACCTGTATTCGGGAAAGAAGAAATGTATACGAGCTGAGACTGATCTGCTTTGAATATGTGCTTCTGGAATTCGAGTATCTGCTGGACTGGATCTATGCACCGCACGATGAATTTATTCAAAAAAGAGCAGTGGCAATTACAGCCAGAGAAAAGCTGATCGCAGCAATTCGTAACCAGGGTATTGACTATAAACAGATCAAAGAACTTCAGGAATATCATCAGTACCTGATCATAGGACGGGATGTGAGAGATTTTCTTGCTGCGGAAGATAATTTATATGAGTTACAGACAGTTACTCAAAATGAGCGAACAGAATTTTCATTGAAAAGATATTTAGAACCATAATCAGGAGGAAATCAATAACATGGCGGAATTTACCTACCAGACAAGAAAAAAATTAAGCGAAGAATGGGTCGCGCAGACAAAGCAAAACGCGGCAGGCGTCTCCGAGCAGGCAAGGACGCTGCTTCCGACCATCCATTACCATAATATTCCGAGGGATACGTGTATCTGGATGCGGAAGCAGTTGGAGGATGGTACATACCGGACGCTGCGGGAGCTGTACAAAGACCGGTTTGCGGATCTGATCCGCGCCTGTATCCCGAAGGAGCAGCACGAAGAATTTTACTATGCGCTGGATCAGATGAATCAGTTCCAGATGACGGCCGGATGGCAGAGGAGGAGCGTACGCTCGGAGAGCTGCGCGCCCTTTGTGGACGCGAGTATCCGGCTGTTCCAGGCGTATACCCGTCTGAAATTTTACGGGGCGCCTCTTTCCGACCTGCTGACCGGAGGCGCAGAGCCGGAGATGCAGGACCATGCGAGGACGGAATTCTTTGCCTATGCGGGGATTCTGGCTGAACAGATTGATCTTGGAAATGAAAAAACCATACAGGCGGTCAGAGATGTCCTGCTGGGGGAGGGAAATACTTCCATGGTCAGCCATGAGCTGATCCGCGGGATTCCAGCGAGGCGCAGGACATTCTGCAGACGCCGGGCTACGGTTTTTATGATGTGGAGAAGGAATGGGTCCTGCCGCCCATGGAAGTGGATGAAAAGGAGGCGTCGTCCCTGTTTGTCTATGGAGAAGGCGAGTGCATCCGCGTGCTGAAGGTGTTAAACAGCCTGATCGAAGAAAACCGCGAGCGGTCCTATAAGACGGCGTGGGATGCGGATGAACTGCTGGGAAACAATCTGGAACGATGCCGTTATATCGGAAAAGACCCGGACGCCACGCCGCTGGACGCCTACCCGTTCCGGGAACTGTGGGAAGAATTTTATCAAAAGGAAATCAGGACCCCGGAACTTCTGATGGAAATCGCACTGTATCAGGAGTGCCGGGCCAACCGGGGAAGTTACGAACAGAACCTGTCGTTATACGAACGTGTGTTCGGAAAAGAGCCGGTGAAGAAGGCGCCGTTTTCCGATCTGGTTCAGGGGCTGCGTTACGGGGTACAGGCACGCACGGTTCTGGACACCCTGTTCGAGGAGTACGTTCCGGATGCGCTGAAGGCGCGTTTCGGGCTGTATGGTACGGCGGCTCTTCTGTCTGTGCTTGACAGTTCCAATGATTTTTATATGGTCAGTGAGAAACGCTGGAACGGCGAGACCGTCACCTACACCAGGCGGGCTGCCGATCTGCCGATCTTCAGGAGCATGCGCCTCTGGCTTTCCAGAGTGGAGGAAAAGGACTGGGCAAATGCGTTTACCCTGCGTTTCCGCCTGCAGCAGTATTACCTGGAACAGAAAAAACGGGAGCAGCTCCCGCCCCATCAGAGCCAGTATGACAGGTATCTGTTTCTGGCGGATTATGTCCAGTGCTGTGTCCGGGGCATCTGGGACAAGGATCTCTTCTATCGAAACAAACATACGTTCTACGATTTTTAGCACCCCGGAGCCTGAAAAGTGTTACACTTCGATCGAAAGGTGTTACAGGCTTGAACGCCATCCAGAGCGCGTGTATAATGGCCTTGAGAGCCGTCAAAAAGCAAACAGGGGACGCTCCCGGCCGAGGGTGCCGGCGAGCGCCAAGGCGACCGCGTGTCCGTTCACGGGTGTCCGGCGCTGTCGCCCCGGACACCCGTGACAAGAACGGCGAGGGAAAAACAACAACAGGGAAGGGACGCCGACGGGAGGGGCGGGCAGGCCCGCGGCAGCGAGAAGAAAAAATGCCCGCAGCCTGGCGGATAGAAAGACGTCAGGCGCCAAAAACTGATAGTGCCCGAACAAAAACATAAATCTGATTTATCTGAAAGGAATAGGTGAAAACTATGAAAAACACGAACAAAAAGACAAGAGCCATGAGCATGTTCCTGGCGCTCTGCGCTACGATCATGCTGGCCAGCTGCGCGTCTGCGCCGGATGGTTCCAGCTATGTGAACGCGTCCGAGCCGTCCATCGTTCCGTCGGTCGAGATCCCCGAGGAATCCGTTCCGTCCGCGTCTTTCGAAGAATCCGTCACAAATGTGCATTCCGATGAGACCGACGATGAAGATGAGATCGACTACGTTCGATTCATGAAAGACGCCGATTATGCAGACCGCTGCATTGCAGATGAGCTTGCAGCCATCGTCGGCATCAAATCCAAGCCCGAGAAATACAGCAGCAAGTGCGTTGTCGACATGCGTGGGAACGACGCTGCTTATGACGTGGACTGGGATTATGGTGCTGCATACGATAAGCAGGTCGGATTGTACGACTGGTCCGAAGTGTTCGACGCTGAATACTATATGGACAAATTCCCCATGCTGGCGCTCCAGTACCACTACGATGAAGACCAGCTGCTGAGGCACTTCCAGACCGTTGGCGTCCACGAGGGACGTCAGGGATGCGAGAACTTCAACGTGGGCGCATATATGGACTGGTGTAAAGAGAACCGCAGCTATGCCATGGATCTGTTCGGTGACGATTACGCGCTGTACTACATGTTCTATATGGCATCCTTCAGTGAACAGCCTGACGAGTTTCCCGCTGACGGACATCCCGTACAGTACAAAGCCATCCCGACAGCTGCTCAGCAGAAAGAGCTTGACGGCATCAACAGCTATCGCAAGAAAGTCGGAGCCGACCCTCTCGTGTTCGATTCTGAGATGGCCGCATTTGCAAATTACCGTTCCTGGGTGAACCAGGAAAAAGAATATGTCGGGCACACATGGCTTCATTTGGATAGCAGCAAGAATACCATCGACCTCTATTCCGAGGCCACTTCCGCTGATTGCATCAGTGAAAACACTTTGGAGACATCCACGCTGACAGTCAAAAATTGGTCCATCAGCTATGCCGATTCCAAATCGCATTATGAAGCCATGATCAACAAGGAATTCAATTATGTGGGCACGTCCAACCTGTATGTTGACGATGTTGCAATCGGGACATACGAAAACAGAGGCGTACAGTTCGACATCTTTGCCGGAAGCCTGTCCACGCCTGTCAACCAGTAAGCAATCCAATAAAAATCGGGGAAGGAGGATCACTATGAAGCGGCCTTTGATTTTTCCAGTCCGGGCGCTCTGCTGGAGCCGGTAAGCATTGTGGAGCAAAAGGGTGCCGTTTCCTCCAAAAAGGCCAGAATCGGCGCGCTGAACGCATTTTTCGGGTACAACGCCATCGCGCCGGTGGACGGGAAGTTCCGGTTTGACCAGATTGGAGCAGAGATGCCCGCCATGGAGCTGGCCCACGGGCTGTACCGGGAGATCGTGCCGAAGGTGCTGGAGGTGGAACTGAAGCGGGGCGAGCAGCCCACGCCGTTTTCCGAATGGATCAGCAATATCAAGGTGATCTATGGAATTGATTACATGATCCAGATTCTGACGGCCCTTGGAAAAGAGCCTCTTTCACGGGGCTACAGCTATTATGCTTCTGCCACGGAGAAAAGAAGGGTATTGAGCCATCTGCTGAAAGTCAGTATGCCGAAGGAGGAGGAGACGGCCGCCGATCTGGCGAAAGCGCTGAAAGGGACGGATATTACGAAAAAGCGCCTGGCGGAGCTGGTCATGTATGCGGAACAGTGGATTCCCATGCTGGAGGAGTATTTTGCGGTTCCTGGTTTTTCCGGCGCCTGCTATTATTTTATGGCCCATACCAGTGAGCATTTTGATGACCATATGACGTCGGTCATCGCCAGATATACGCCCCTTTCCCCGGAGGAGCTGCATGATGGCGCGTTTGACCTGAACTGGTTTTTTGAATCCTATGAAAAGGTGGGGGAGAAGATTTTCAAGCTTCTCTATGACGCCGCCAAATATTCTTCCACCGGGGCCGCCCATGGAAGGGCCAGAAAGTATGCCGATGCGGCGCTTGGCAAAAAAGACAAAGAGGAATTAAAGACGGAAATCAGTGAAAAACGCAACAAGGACCTTTTGATGAGCCTTGGCCTTCTTCCGCTGCCTTCTGAAAAGGAAGAACGGGAAAATGAGATGCTGGACCGCTATCAGTTTATCCAGAAATATAAGAAGGAGAGCCGGCAGTTCGGCGCCCAGCGGCGCGCCAGCGAGGGCCGCGCGGTGGAACTGGCCCTGCGGAACTTAAGCGTGAACGCCGGTTTTACGGATGTGACGCGCCTCGTCCTGCGCATGGAAAGCAAACTGGTGGAAAACGCTTCCTCCTGCTTTGCGTGGCAGCCCGTGGACGGTGCGGACGGCGTGGAACTGATGATTGCCGTAGATGAAAACGGAAAGAGCGCCCTGCAATGCCGTAAGGACGTCAAGGCGTTGAAATCCGTTCCTGCCAGACTGAAAAAGAACGAACAGGTACTGAACATTCTTCCTGCCCTTTGTGGACGAGGACCCCAAAACCGCGGAAATCATGTCCAAGATCCTGCTGTTCGCAGAGGATACGAAGATCAAGGACCCGGGGATTCTGGGACAGATTCGGTAAAAAATAAAACAGGAGAAGTTTATGAATCTTGCAGAGAAATATGTTGCCGGTTTAAAGAAGGCGTATTACGAAAACGGCGGAAAAGAGCAGTGGGATCATTTTGAAAAAACGGTGTGCGGTGCGGAGGCGTCGGATTTGGAAAACCTCCGGGCTTTGTATCCGGAGCTGCCGGACAGTCTGCTTCAGCTGCTGCAAATTGTGGACGGAACTTACTGGAGAAAATACGGAGGAGAAACCATCGCTTTTTATTTTCTGGGCTCGGACCTGGAAGAATATCCCTATTATCTGCTTTCTGCAAAACAGATGTGCCGGCAGGAGGAACTGGACTGGCTGGACGACTATGTAAACAGAGAATTCGGCGAGGACGTTGAGATTGATGATAAGATCATCGACCGGGCGGATCAAATGTGCTGGCTTCATTTTTCGGACTGTATGAACAACGGCGGGACCTCCCGGCTGTTTCTTGATTTTTCTCCGTCTGCGAAAGGAACGAAGGGGCAGATCGTCCGCTTCCTGCACGACCCGGATGAGCTTGCAGTCATTGCCGACAGCTTTGACGAGTATCTGGAGATGCTGATGGATGATGAATATGATTTTATAACGGAAGAGACGCTGGAAGAGGAATAACTCATGGAACTGACAGCCGCACGAGGATCGCTTCGATTACCGCAGGGGGAGAAAGCTATGATAAAAGCAGTCATTTTTGACATGGATGGAATTCTGATTGATACAGAGAAGTATCTGTACCGGTACTGGAAACAGGCGGCACAGGAGGCGGGATTTGATCCGACGCATGAGCAGCTTCTGCGTTTTCGGAGTTTTGCCAAAGAGTATGCGGAGCCATATTTTAAGGAGCAGCTGGGACAGGAGTTCGACTATACAGCGGTGAGGGCGCGGAGGATGGAGCTGATACGGAGGCATATGGCCGAACATGGCGTGGAGAAAAAGCCGGGCGTGGATGAATTTCTCAACTGGCTGACGGAAAATGGATACAAAAAGGCGGTTTCCACAGCGTCGGACGCGGAACGGACGAAGGACTATCTGACGCAGGTGGGGATCTATGACCGGTTTGACCAGATCGCCTGCGCGCCGTCGCTCCCGCACGGGAAACCCATGCCGGATGTGTACCTGTATGCCTGTGAGCAGATCAAAGAGCGGCCGGAGGACTGTCTGGCGCTGGAGGATTCGGATAACGGAGCGCTGTCCGCCCATCGCGCGGGCTGCCATGTGGTGATGGTAAAGGATCTGGCGGAGCCGCTTCCGGAGACGGCCGCTTTTCTGGAAGGAACGGCGGAGAATCTGCTGGAGGTCATTCCGATTCTGGAGCGTATGAAGACGGAAGCCTGAGGTCGGAAAACCATAGGGCAGAACGAAAAAACAAACCTCCGCCGAAGATTCCGGCAGGCATCCTGGGATGCGGCCCGGAACCTCCGGCGGAGGTTTTTATACGAGAGGATGGTTTGCTGCGGAAATCTGCGGATGCCCGTGGGAGCCGTCTGTTTTTACGGCCGGATTTATGTCGGGTCCGGAACGACGATCTTTCCCGCCGCGGCGCAGGCCGCCGCGGTTGCGGGAGAGGCCAGGAAGATTTCCACCTTTGAAGTTCCCATACGTCCGAGGAAATTCCGGTTGTTGGTGGCGACGACCCGTTCTCCGTCCGAGAGGATGCCGCCGGTTCTGCCGCAGCAGAGTCCGCATCCGGGGTGGGTGATGATGGCGCCGGCTTCTGCCAGAACCGCCAGCGTTCCGTCCAGGAGCGCCTGGCTGTAGATTTTCCGGCTGGCCGGGGTGACGATCAGCTTTACAAACGGGGCGACCTTTTTCCCTTTCAGGATGGAAGCGGCCCTTTGCAGGTCTTCCAGCCGTCCGTTGGTACAGGAGCCGAGGAACACCTGGTCGATGGGGGTCCCTTCGTATTCGCTGACCGGATGGATGTTGTCCACCTGGGACGGACACGCAAGGACCGGAACCAGCTCTTCCGCCCGGTAATGGATGGTTCGGATACAGGAGGCGTCCGGATCTCCCACCAGAGTCCGTTCTTTTTCCGTCAGCTCGATCTGACAGTATTCTGCGGTCTTCCTGTCCGGCGTGAACAGCGCGCATTTTGCGCCTGCTTCGATGGCCATGTTTGCCATGGTCATGCGGCTGGCAATGCTCATGCGTTCTACGGTATCCCCGCAGAATTCCAGCGCCTGGTAGGTGGCTCCGTCCGCGCGCAGATCCCCGATCAGGCGCAGGATCACGTCTTTGGAGGCTACATTGGAAGGAAGTTCGCCTTCGATGACGACCCGGATGGTTTCGGGCACCTTGATCCACATGGTTCCGGTGCCCAGAATGCTGGCCATCTCGGTATATCCGATACCGGAGGAAAAGGCGCCGACGCATCCGTAGGTTGTGGTATGGCTGTCCGTTCCAAAGACAATATCTCCGGGTTTTACATAAAGGGCTTCGGTCATGAGCTGATGGCAGATGCCGTCGCTGCGGTGAATATGCTTCATGCCGTATGTTTCTGCAAATTCATTGCCGATCCGGAAATGTCTCGTATCGTCCACCTGGCTTGCGGGCACCAGATGGTCGTAGATCAGCACCACTTTATCCGGGTCCCACAGTCCGGTAAAGCCCATTTCTTCAAATTTTTCCGCCACAAAAGGAATGAAAATGTCATGGATCATGACCCGGTCCACATTGACTGTGACAATGTCTCCGGGCTTTACATCGTGTCCCACATTGCGGCTTATGATCTTTTCGATGATTGTCAGTCCCATAATTGCGTTAACCCTCCAGTCCGTTCAGACGGCGCATGGCTTTTACCAGTCCGCCTGCGTCGATGATGTCCACCAGGTTCTGCGGAAGCGACGCGATGGCGTAGTCGTTTCCGTTGTGGGTAATCTTCTCGTTCACCCGGACCTCGACGGTATCGCCTTCGGATACCGCATCCCGAAGATCGGCGTTCTCGATCAGGAGCAGGCCGTTGTTGATGGCGTTCCGGAAGAAGATGCGGGCAAAGGATCTGGCGATGACGCATTTGATCCCCAGCGCCTTGATGATCTCCGGCGCCTGCTCTCTGGAGGAGCCGCAGCCGAAGTTTTTGCCCGCCACAATCAGATCTCCGGGGCGGATCTGCGCCGCCAGCCCGGGACGGAGCGGAGAGAAGGCGTAAGGAGCCATGTCCTGTACCGTCTTTAAGGCAAGGTATTCGGTGGGAATGATGATGTCCGTATCAATATCGTCTCCGAGGGTCCATACCCTGCCGGTGAATGTTTCGTTCATATGCTACCTGCTTTCTTTTATTGTATCAATCGTATATGCTGTCAGCTTTCTGTCATACCATATCCGCCGTGGCGATCTCGCCTTTGATGGCGGAAGCCGTCACGGTTGCCGCGCTGGCCAGATAGACAAAGGAATCCTTATGTCCCGCGCGTCCTTTGAAATTCCGGGTTCCCGTGCTGATCAGCGTCTCGCCTTCTCCGATGACGCCCTGGCAGCTTCCCCAGCAGACGCTGCAGTTGGGATTCATGACGATGGCTCCGGCTTCCATGAAGGTCTGAAGGATTCCTTCATCCAGCGCCTGGCGGTAGACCGCCTGGCTTGCCGGGACCACGAGGAAACGGACCAGCGGATGGACTTTCTTTCCCTTGATGAGCGCGGCGCCCACCCGGAGGTCTTCGATCCGTCCGTTGTTGCAGGAGCCGAGGAACGCTTCGTCGATATGGATGCCGGCGGCTTCTTTTGCCGGACATACGTTGTCTACGAAATGCGGCTTTGCCACAATGGGCGCCACCGTTGAAAGGTCGATCTCATACGAAGCCGCAAAGACCGCGTCCTCGTCGCTGGTAAAGCATGCCTTCGGTTCTCTGCCGTGGGCGTGCAGATAGTCAAGGGCGACCTGGTCCACTTCCATCAGGGCGGTCTTGGCGCCGGCTTCCACACAGAGGTTGCAGATGGAGATCCGGTCGCTCATGGTCAGCGTCTTTAATCCCTCGCCTGTGAATTCCATGGCTTTGTAATTGGCGCCGTTGGCGCCGATCTTCCCGATGATGGTCAGGATCAGGTCCCGGGCGTAGACGTCCTCCGGAAGCCTGCCGGTCAGGTGGAAGCGCAGGGTCTCCGGCACCAGTACCCAGGATTTTCCGGTTACCATGGCATAGAGATAGTCCGTACATCCGACGCCCGTCCCGAAGGCGCCCAGCGCGCCGTAGGCGCATGTGTGGCTGTCCGCTCCAAAGATCAGCTCTCCGGGACGCACATGGCGCTCCATCATGATCTGATGGCAGACGCCCTGTCCCTCGTAGAATGTGATGCCGTGTTCTTTTGCAAAGTCCCGCATCTTCTTCTGGGAGGCCGCCGTCTTGGGGCTGTCCGAGGGAACGTTGTGGTCCACGACCCATACAAGCTTTTTCACATCGGCGATACGGGGATGCTTCAGCTGGTGGTTGTACATGTCGATGGTCAGGTGGGTGGTGCCGTCATTGCTCAGAAGCTGGTCCACCTCCACCGTATGGATATCTCCGGCTTTTACCGTGTCCACGCCGGCTGCGCGGGCGATGATTTTCTCTGCGATTGTCATTCCCATTTTATTCCGCCTCCTTATTTAATGATGCGATCAGTCCGCCCTGATCCAGAATCCCCTGCATATAGGGCGGAAGCTTGGTGCAGACATATTCCTGTCCGCCGGTCCGTACGATGCCGTCGGTGAGAGACAGCTCCATCTCATCGCCGTTCTGGACGCGGTCATGGAGTTCTTTGCAGACGATGACCGGAAGGCCGATGTTGATGGCGTTGCGGTAGAAGATCCGCGCAAAGGATTTTGCGATGACGGCTTTGACGCCGAGGGCTTTCAGGACGCTGGGCGCCTGTTCTCTGGAAGAGCCGCAGCCGAAATTCTCGGCGGCGACGACAAAGTCTCCCGGCTGCACCCTGGATGCAAAATCGGGGTCGAGAGATTCGAAAGCGTGTGTTTTCATTTCGTCAATAGTTGGAAAAAGCAGATACTGGGATGCGATGATCTGGTCCGTATCCACGTCTGTATGGAATTTAAATATGTGTCCCATCTGACAGGGTCCTCCTTGAATTGATAGTATAATGCATAAAAACGGGAGCCGGTATGGCAGCTCCCGTGAAAGATCGGTTGTGAAGACAAGGGCCGGTCAGTTTTCCTCCGGCGTCTCTTCCTGTTCCGGCTCCGGCAGGATGATGTGGACTTCGTTGATGCGGTTTTTCTCAACAGAGTCCGCGATCAGCTGGATCCCGTTTTCCGTAACCGCCTCTTCGCCCACCTCCGGAAGGTGGTCCAGAAGGCCGATGATGATGCCGCCGATGGAGTTGTAGTCTTCGGATTCCAGGCGGAGCCCCTTCTCCTCCAGCTCCAGATAGTCGTTCAGGTCGTCCAGGCTCATGGCTCCCGCCACGACGAACTCCCGTTCGGAAATCTGCGTGACCAGGGTTTCCTCATCCTCGTCATATTCATCCCGGATATCGCCGATGATCTCCTCCAGAAGGTCTTCCATGGTGACCATGCCGGAAGTGACTCCGTATTCGTCCAGCACGATGGCCAGATTGGTGGAGCTCTGCTTCATCTCCAGCATGATATCGGAAGTTTTCTTGTGTTCATGAGTATAAAGAACTTCCCGCATGATGTTGCGGGCGTCAAAATGGTCCTTGTCTTCATAGATGAGCAGGTCCTTGACGTTGATCATTCCGATGACATTGTCGGTGCTCTCTTCGTAGACCGGATAGCGGGTGTATTTGTTCTCCTTGTAAAGCTCCAGCATGTCGTTGTAGCTTGCGGTTACGTTTAGAAAGCTCATATCCACTTTGGGGACCATGATGTCCCGGGCGGTGGCGTCTCCGAAGTCAAATACATTGTTGATCATCTTGCGTTCTTCCGGCTCGATAACTCCGTCCTCATGGCTCACCTCCACGATCGTGCGGATATCCTCCTCCGTGTAGGCTTCGGACCTGTCTTCCGGATTCACACGCATGAGGAAAAGGATTCCCATGGAGAGATGGTTCATGATATAGATCAGCGGGGTGGCGATCACCATCCAGCCATAGATTATGGGCGCGTAGCTGAGCGCGATCTTTTCCGAATGGATCGTTGCGCAGGTCTTCGGCGTAATCTCTCCGAAAACAAGTACAATCAGCGTCAGAACGCCGGTGGAAATGCCTGCTGCGAAGGCGGCAGCCCCCGTACCGGCCAGCCATTTTGTGACCAGAATGGTTGAGAGAGAAGAGGCGGAGATATTTACAATGTTATTGCCGATCAGGATGGCACTGAGCATCTTTCCCTGGTCTTCAATCAGTTTTGAGAGCGTGATCGCACGCCGGTCGCCTTCCTCGATCAGATTTCTGATTCGGATTCTGTTAACAGTTACCAGTGCGGTCTCCGCAGAAGAAAAGAATGCGGAGAGACCAATCAGGGCCAGAAGTACCAGCACCTGTATGGCGTCACTCGGATCCAAAGTAGTTCACTCCTTTTTGAAGTTCTGCAGCAGCCCCCGAAGGATCGTGAGGGGCGGCTGCCGGTTTTATATGTGCTGCGCCCCGGGGCAGGGCGGTCCTGATGCTTCCGCGCTGACGGGGTAGTTATTAAGTATACGGTATTTTGGAAGAAAATGCAATACCCAGACATAAATGAAAGCCCGGTGAATACAATAAAAACAGGAATAAAAGAGGGGAGTCTCATGATGAAACAGCCAAATATGAATGCATATACCGTTTCCGTGGTCCGGATCATGAAAGCGCTGATGGTCTCCTATGTGGTGACAGGCCTTCTGCTCCTGCTGATCGCCGGACTTTTGTACCGGTTTCAGCTGGACGAGGGAAAGGTACAGATCGGGATCATAATTACCTATATACTGTCCTGCTTTACAGGGGGATTTCTGGCGGGAAAGATGATGAAGAGCAGACAGTTTCTGTGGGGCGTGCTTCTGGGGCTTCTGTATTTTCTCATTATGATGCTGGTGTCCCTGGCGGTGAACCGGGAGCTTCAGAGCAGTACGGCCGGGTTTGTCACGGCCTTTGTACTCTGCATGGGCGGCGGGATGCTGGGCGGAATGCTGTCGTAGAAGGCGCCATGTCCGTTTGGCGTTTGGGTACCTGCGAAAACGGCGCCATGTCCGTTTGGGCGTTTCGGCGCCTGCGAAAACGGCGCCGGGGCGTTTGGGCGTTTCGGCACTTGCGAAAAGGCCCTGTACATGTTAGGATAAATGCAGTAAGAGAAGGGGGAAAGAACGATGGGACTTACGCATTTTGACGAACATGGAAAAGCGGTCATGGTGGATGTGACAGAGAAGCGGGACACGGTCCGGGAGGCGACGGCTGTGGGAAAGATCACGGTCAGCCAGGCGGTCTATGACGCGGTGGAGCAGGGGAAGATCGGAAAGGGCGATGTTCTGGGCGTCGCCACGACGGCGGGGATCATGGGCGCCAAACGGACGGCGGAGCTGATCCCCATGTGCCATATTCTGCCGATCACCAACTGCCGGGTGCGCTTTGAGATGGTCCCGGAAGAACGGGCCGTCTACTGCTGGTGCACCGTCAAGGTGACGGGGAAGACCGGGGTGGAGATGGAGGCGCTGACGGGAGTGAGCGTGGCGCTTCTGACCGTCTACGACATGTGCAAGGCGTTGGACAAGACCATGGAGATCGGCGGGATCAGCCTGTGCAAAAAGACCGGCGGCAAGAGCGGGACGGTGGAAAATCCGGGAAAGCGCATGCCGGACTGAATTTAAGGAGGTGGTGCGGGTATGCTGCCTGCAAGAACAGAAGCGGAAAGACTGCTGAGAGAAGCCGAGCGATGCAATCCGGGACCGTGGGGAAACCACAGCCGGGTTGCGGCGCATTGTGCGGAAAAAATCGCGGAATTATGTGAGGGGATGGATGCGGAAAAAGCATACATATTGGGACTGCTCCACGATATTGGAAGGAAGTTCGGCGTCAGGCATCTGGGGCATGTATCAGACGGTTACACCTATATGATGTCATTGGGATATGAAGAAGCCGCAAAAATCTGCCTGACACATTCCTTTCAAAATCAGTCCATGGAAGACTATATTGGGAAATCGGACACCTCCGATGAAGAGCAGAAGCTGATTCATACGGCGCTTGGGAATGTTGTGATGGATGACTATGACAGGCTGATTCAGCTGTGTGATGCTCTGGCGGGCAGCGAAGGGGTGCTGGACATGGAAGAACGCATGGAGGATGTGAAAAAACGATACGGCAGCTATCCGCAGGAAAAATGGGATTCCAATGTAAAGCTGAAGGATTATTTTGAAAAGAAAATCGGAAAAGATATTTACGAGGCAGTAGAAAAGGAAACATTCAGACCATGAAAATAAAAGGGAAAAGCACAGAGCAGCCGGATGGAATCCGGAAAACGCTTTCTCTGGAGGATGCCGTCCGGATCCAGACAGAACTGTGGCCCAAAGTGGTTCAGAGCGGCAGCAGGAAGGCAGAGGATTTTGAAACCGTGGCAGGAGTCGATCTGGCCTACTGGAAAGAAGGAGAGCAGGAATATGCCGTATGCTGCATCGTGGTTCTGGAGCAGAAGACCAGGCAGGTGCTGGAGAGCAGGTCTTCTTTCGGAAAGGTGGAGGTTCCCTATATCCCGGGATGCCTTGCCTTCCGGGAGCTTCCGCTGATTCTGGAGACGGTAAAACAGCTTACGGCGCCTCCGGACCTGTATATGCTGGACGGAAACGGCTGCCTGCATCCGCGCCGTATGGGGATCGCCACCCACGCATCCTTTTATCTGGACAGGCCGACCATAGGCGTGGCAAAGCACTATTATAAAATCGACGGGGCAGAGTGCTCCATGCCGGAAAACGAGCCGTTTGCGTACACGGATATCCGGGTGGGCGGCGAGACATACGGACGGATCCTGCGTACGGTCAAGGACGTAAAGCCGGTTTATGTATCTGTGGGAAATTATATTGATCTTGACACGGCTACGGAGCTGGTATGCCGTTTTGTCGATCGGGAGAGCCACATTCCCATACCCACCAGGCTTGCCGATCTGGAGACGCACAGAAGGCGGAAGGAGCTTCAGTCCGCAGGACAGCAGCGCGTCAGCCCTGTTTGAGCAATACGGCGCTGCCGTGCAGGTCCGCCAGAGGCAGTACCGTCAGCTGCCGTTCCTGGCAGAAGCTCCGCACGGCTTTTCCGGCGCCTTCAAACTGGGCGCTGTTGTAGTCGTGGATCAGGATCATTCCGCCGGGAACCAGTTTCGGCCAGAACGCACAAAGCCCTGCCAGCGTGGGTTCGTAGAGATCCGGGTCCAGGCTTACTAAGGCCAGGGGCGGCAGATCGCAGGGCAGCGTATCCGGGAAATGTCCGGTACAGAAGACGGCCCGTTCCGGATGCGGGAGACATGCGCGAACCTGTTCCACGCTGGTATCGCTGAAGTTTCCCGCGGAAGCTCTTGTAAAGGAGACGGCATTTTTTTCCGCGTCCACATCTGTCTGGGAAAATCCCGTGAAGGTATCGAACAGGTACAGGGTCCGGTCCGGAAACAGGCGGTTGATCTCAGCGGCGAATACGCCCCTGTAAACCCCCAGTTCCGCCACGGCGCCCGGGAGCCTGCTCGCCTCGATCTCCTGTGCCAGCAGCCGCAGGTGGGCAAGCCGCAGGTCCATCAGTTCCCGGAACGGATCCAGCGTCCGCACCGGCCCGGCATATCCAAGTTCTCTCAGCTGCTGTTCCATGGAACGGGCGGCGTCCCTGTTCAGGACCGTGATCCACACCAGGTCCGGCATCAGAGACGGAATCCGGGCCGGGTCCACCACCGGGATTCCATCCGGATAAGCGCCCTGTTTCTGCGTGTTGTTGTCGGCAAAAGCCAGAAGCTCACAGCCGGAGGGGAGCCATCTGGCTGCCATCTGTCCGCCCTGTCCGCTTCCGAATAAGATGATTTTCATAAAATTCCTCCTGATTCCGCTGATATTATTCTCAAAATAGAATAATAAAATAAAGTTGTTTCCATTGACCTGTTAGTCGAAATCAACTATACTTGACTTATAACGATGAAATTATTGTGCATTTTAACGAGAAGACTCAGGGTGTTTTTATCAGGGCGTTTTCGCCCGGTTCTGTGCCAAAGCAAAATGGATCGATATCTGCTGTAACTGCGACTATTTTAACAGAATCCGGAGGATTTGAACAGCAGTTTTTGCAGGGCTCAGAGGAAAAATGCATAATAGGGAGCATTTTTTAAGGAGGTTGAAGAATGATCAAGAAAGTTCTCATTATCAATGGGACAGAACGCAC